>JAITGM010000009.1 GCA_031280685.1 Christensenellaceae bacterium | reverse complement strand
CGACTCCTTTTCCCTTGTACCCCTAAATATATGCCGAGCAAAGCTCAAGCGCGGCAAGATGCCCGGAACCGAAGGCAAAGTGGAGGTTGAAGCCGCCGCAGGGCCCATCCACGTCGAGCAGCTCGCCGCAGAGGAAAAGCCCCTCGCAGAGCCTGGATTGCAGGCTGTTTTCCCGCAGTTCGCTGGCCGGCACGCCGCCTAGGGCGAGCTGCGCGCCCGCGAAGGAGCGCGGGGCCTCCACGGGGAAGCGCCAACCGCGCAAGAGCGAGGCCAGCGCCAGAATCTCGTTCCGGCCAAGGCCCGAAACCCGCGCCGAGGGGGAAATCCCGGCGCGGGCGAGGAGTGAAAGCCCAATCTGCTTATGAAGCAGCCCCATGAAGAAGCCCGCCGCGGGTTCGCTCCCAAACAAAGCCTGCCTGGCGCGCAGAAGCCCGGAAATATCCTCCGCGCCGGGGAGTAAATCCAGCGAGAGAACCGGCTTTTTCGCCCCGCGCAGATGGCGCGAGAGATCGAAGGCCAAAATGCCGCTGATCTGCGCATCCTTAAATAGAACTTCGCCGCGTTCGCGGGCGAGAAGGGTTTCGCCATCGAGCAGGGAGGCTTCGCACTTTACGCGCAGGCCGCGCAGCCCCTTGAGCAGGGCCGGGCTTTCGCAGGGCAGTGGGCAAAGCCCCGGCAGAAGGGGCGTGACGCTGTGGCCAAGGCCCCGCGCCAGGGCGTATCCATCGGCTGCGGAGGCGGCGGGCGAACCGCAGGCCAGGATCAGGGCGCGCCCCGCGGCCTCGCGCCCGTCTTGGGCGGTCACGAGGAAGCCTTGCCGCGTTTTCTGCGCTTTTTCGGCCGAAAAGCCGCAGATTTCCCGCGCGCCGTGCCGGGCGAGCGCCAAGCGAAGAACATCGAGCACCGACGAAGCGCTCTCGCTCAGCGGGTAAAGCCGCCCCTCAGGATCCGGCGCGCAGGCAAGGCCCAGTTCGGCAAAGCGGGCTAAAAGCGCTTCGGGCGCGAGCAGCCGCCCCCGAACATCGCCAAAGTAGGCGGGGGGCTCTGCGCCCAGGTTGCTCAAGTTGCAGCGGCCGTTGCCCGTCGCGAGCAGCTTTTTGCCCACGCGCTCGCCCGCCTCGAGCACCAGCACGCTTTTCCCGCCCTTTGCGGCAGTCGCGGCCGCCATCAGTCCGGAAGCCCCGCCGCCTATGATCAGCACATCGGCGGCAAGGCGGCAAGGCGCGGTCATTGCTCAAAGAGCAGGGGCATGAGCTTGGTCGCATCTTCCATCAGGCCGCCAAGCTCGGCGGATGGCTCGCCATAGGGCAGGCCGCGCCCCAGATCCACCCTGGAATCATAGAGCAGGAAGGGCACCGGGCTGCCCTCGTGCCCGCCGGATGAGAGCAGGGTGTAATGATCCGAGAGGAAGAGGATGCGATAAGGCTCCTTGAGCTTATCCAGCCCGACGAGCAGCGGCGCGAAGACCCTGCGATCGATCCGGGCGATGGCCTCGAGCTTCTTTTCAAGGTCGCCGGCGTGGCTCATCTCATCCGGCGCCTCGATGTGCAGGGCCGCAAAGTCGTTCTTTTGAAGAGAAAGCAGCGCAGCTTCGACCTTGCCCTCGTAATTGGTGTCGAGTTCGCCGTTGGCACCTTCGACCTCCGGCGCGGGCAGCCCGGCCAGGCGCGCGATGCCCTTGACCAGCGGCACCGCTGTGATCACGCCGCCAAAGTGGCCGAAGTTTTCCCCAAAGTCAGAAAGGCGCACGGCTTTGCCCTGCCCCCAAAACCAAAGGGAGTTCGCGGCTGGCTTGCCCTCGCGCCTGCGCGCCTCGTTGATGGGATGGCGGCCCAGAATTTCGTAGGAAGCCTTCATTAAAGCCAGCAGCATCCCTTCCCCGTCGCCCTTGGGGAGGTATTTTTTGATGCCTTGGCCCAGGATTTCGTGCGGCGGCTCCAAAGTAACCCGGTCGCTTCCCTTTTCGAGTACTGCGATGTGGCGATAGGAGGGGTTGACCTGGAACCAAAGGCCGTATTCCGCGAGCAGGGCGGCAAAACCCTCATCCGCGATCAGATCCCGCATCAGGGCCTGCGCCAGTTCACCTTCGATGGCCCCGCCGGAGTGCGAGAGCATGGTTTGCTCTTCGTAGGCGCCGCCCTCGCCCAGCTCGCTGATTGCGCAAAGATTGCAGCGGAAGGAGATGTTGCCAGCCTTGAGTTCCAGCCCGGAACCCGCCGCTTCGAGCGGCGAGCGGCCGGTGTAAACCTCCCTTGGGTCAAAGCCGAAAATAGACAGAATCGCAGTGTCGCTCCCGGGCGGTACGCCGATGGGCACCGTGCGGGCCTTGCCCACGATGCCGCGCGCCGCAAGGCTGTCGATCAGCGGCTTTTGAGCGGCCTCAAGCGGCGTGCGGCCGCCGAGGGCATCCTGGGGCAAATCGGCCATGCCGTCCCCAATCACCAAAATATACTTCATCTGCGCCCTTCCATTCCCTTCTTCATTTGTGTGCCCGAAAGCGCCAAGGGGGGCGGTTTCAAGCCGCGCAACTCTATGGTATTATAACATGGCAAGACAAGCTGGCAAGGGAAACCTGGGGTAAAGGGGGAGAGACTATGCAGAGCGTAAACCTGGGGCTTCGCCATAAGGATGAAAGCGTCGAGGGCATTGTGCTGTTAAAGGGCATTCAGCAAAAGATCTCGTCGAACGGATCGCCCTATCTGGATCTGACCGTGATGGATCGTAGCGGCGAGATGAACGCCAAGGTGTGGAACCTCGCGGAGGGCGCGCTGCCCGTGGCGGGCAGCGCGATCAAGATTCGCGGGCTGGTGCACGAATTCATGGGGAAGCTGCAGTTAAGGATCGACAAATACCGCGCGGCGGCGGAAGAGGAGATCGACTGGGCTGCCCTCGTGCCCTGCGCGCCCGAGGAGCCGGAGGCCCTTTGGCAGGAGCTTTATGAGGCCGCGAGCGGGATTCGCGAGCCAGGCCTGCGCGCGATCTCGCGGGAATTGCTGAGCGAACGGAAGGAAAAGCTCCTGATTTGGCCGGCGGCGGTCAGCTACCACCACGCCATGCGCACCGGGCTCCTGCAGCACAGCGCCACCATGCTGCGCGCGGCGAAGGCGCTTTTTGCCGTCTACCCCGATATTAATCCCGATTTGGTCGTCTGCGGCGTGATCGCCCACGACATGAGCAAGATCGACGAGCTTGCGGCCGGCCCCCTCGGGCTGGCCGCGGAATATAGCGCGGAAGGGCTGCTGCTGGGGCATCTGGCCCTTGGGGTCGCCCACGTGCGCGAAATCGGCCTGCGCCTTGGGGTGGGCGAGGAAGTTCTTCTGCTGGTCGAGCACATGGTGCTCTCGCATCACGAAAATCCGGAGTATGGCTCCCCCAGGCCGCCCATGTTCCCCGAGGCTGAGCTGCTCCATCAGCTCGATGTGCTCGACGCCAGGCTCTTTGAAATGCGTGCGGCGCTGGCGGGTACCCCCGATGGGGGCTTTAGCGAAAGGGTTCGCTCCCTCGAAAATAGGCGGCTATACCGGGTTCCGCGGCTTGGTGGGCAGGAGGAAGGCTAAGGGGGGCGCGCTCGCTCCGCTCGCGCGCCAGGGGGCGGGCGCCGCGCTTCGCGCGGCTGCCAGGCAAGCGGGCCTGGGCCTGGACCTTCGGTCCGGCCCGATGCCCTTGCTTGCCTGACCCCGGAGTTTCCTCCGGGCCCGCCCCCCGAGGGGCAATTCGAGCCCCTGCGCAGCCCTTGCGCCGCATTTTGCCCCTGCGGTCAGCGCTTGCCTAGGGCGAAGGCGCTTTTCCCTCCAGCCTCTTCAGCGCCGCGGCCGTTAAAAAGCCGAGCAGCGCCCCCGCAAGGCCCCCGGTGGGCAAGAGCAGCGTCAGATACAGGAGCAGAAGCGGGGTTTTTGTGATGAGCGCCCCCAGCAGAACCTGCCCGAGGGCATGCGCCGCCCCGCCGAGCGACGAAACCCCGACGGGCGAGAGCAGGGGCGTTTTTTTGGCCAGCCACATCAACCCAAGCGAGAGCAGCCCGCCGCAAAGCGAATAGGGCAGCGCGCCAAGGCCCGCAAAGAGAAGGCAGCTGAGCAGGATTTTTCCAAGCTGCACGAAGGCCGCCATGCCGCCGCCATAGAGATAGAGCGCCAGCAGCACGAAGGCGTTTGAAAGGCCGAGCTTCATTCCGGGCAGCGGGAAGGGCAGCGGCAGCAGCGATTCGAGAAAAGAGAGGATCAGCGAACCCGCGCAAAGCAGGCCCGCGGCAGCAAGGCGCCGAAGATTTCCGGCCCGGCCCGCCGCGCTCATTCGGTGAGCGCATCAAAGGGCGGCTCCGCCGCGCCTTCGATGGCGACGCTCAGGTGGTGTGGCAGGCAGCACAGCGCCCGCCCGGGCGAAGCGATGCCGCCCTCGCGCAGGCAGTCGCCCCCGGGGCAGTCCGCCTCCATGATGAAGGCCTTGCCGCCCGCAACGCGCAGCAGATTAAAGCCGTATTCGCTTTGGATGGCGACCTCGCCGTCCTTTTCAAGGGGCAGACGCGCGACGACCCGCCCATCCACCCGCGCGACGGCCTCGCCGCCGGCCCCTTGGCCAAGCAGGAGGAGAAGGGGCAGCAGCGCGCAGAGCGCGATGGCCGCAAAGGCCACAAAATCGCCCCTTTTCATGCGCCGCTCCCCCTTTTTCAATGGTTTACCGCTAGCATAGCAAAAACGAGCCGATTTGTCATGGAGGGAATTGCTTTTGCGCCATTTATCGTTTTTAGCGAGCTCTTCGCGCCTTCTCGCGCTGGCGCTGCTCCTGTCGCTTTGCGCCTGCGCCGCGCCCAAGCCCGCGAGCGCAGAAAGCTTCGCCTTTGACACCATCCTGCGCGCCAGCGTCTATGCCGCCTCGGGCGACGCTACGCCCGAGGCGCTTGCAGCCGGCGCGCTGCGCATCGCCGACGGGCTTGAGCCCCTTCTTTCCGCCCATGCGCAGGGCGCGGAGATCGCAACCGCCAACGAAAAGCGCGAGGCCCTTTTAAGCCAGGAAAGCGCGGCGCTTCTGCGCGAGGCCCTGCGCTTGTTTGACGAAAGCGGCGGCGCCTTCGATCCGCGCCTGGGCGCGCTTTCGGCGCTGTGGGACTTCAAATCCGCTTCGCCAAGCCTGCCGGATCCGGCCCGAATCGAGGCGCTTTTGCGCGATGCGCGGGGTTCTAAAATCGAGCTGGCGGGCAAGCGCCTAACGCTCGGCGGCGAAACCATGCAAATAGACCTCGGCGCCATCGCAAAGGGCTATGCGGCCGATCGGATGCGCGCTTGGCTGCTCGAAAACGGCGCGTCCTGCGCCCTGCTTGAGCTGGGCGGCAGCATCGTCACCATCGGGGAAAGGCCGGGCGGCGGCCCCTGGCGCATCGCTGTGGCCAGCCCCTTTGCGCAGGGGGAAATCGCCGGGGTGCTGCGCGTGGAGGAAGGCTTCCTTTCCACCTCGAGCGGCGCGCAGCGCGGCTTCACGCTGGAGGGCGAGCGCTACCACCACATTCTGGACCCTGAGACCGGCTGGCCGGCGCGGAGTGGGCTGGCCTCCGTCACCGTCGTCGCCCCAAACGGCGTGCTGGCGGACGCGCTCTCGACCGCCTTCTTCGTCCTGGGGCAGGAGCGCGCGCTGGAGCTGCTGCGCGCGCGCTTCCCGGGCGTCGAGGCGGTCTTTATCCGCGAGGACGGCGGCACCCTTTGCACGAAAGAAGGGCTTTTTGAGGCGAGTTGAACGGGGAAACCTTAATTTTTGGCAAAAATTCGCTTAAACTGGGCTTGCAAGGGAATTTTTGCAAGATTGGAGCTGCGCTTATGAATGCGCTTGTGGCTTGGATTGAGGGCCACCCGGTAGTTGGGGGCATTATTGTAGCCGTTATCGCCCTGATTGGGGTGGTTTGGGCGGCCTTAATCGGCAGGGGGAAGAAAAAGAAGAAGTAGGCCGAGCGCGCCGCTACGGCGAGCGGGGGCGGCTTTGCCGTGGGCGAGGATAGCCATGTTGGCGGTGATTACATGCCCGGCGGCATGAAGGACGACCACAGCACCAACTTTAATGGCCCGGTGACCATTAATAATGGCGCTGAGCCGCAGAGGATGGACCCCGCAAGGCCCGCCAAGAGCTATGGCAAGGGGAAAGAGTATGAGGAGCAGCGCGACTACCCCAAGGCCATTGCCTGCTATGAGCAGGCGCTGCAGGAGCAGGAGGAAGCGACCGGCCCCATGAGCGAGGACTTGGCGCGGGTGCACAACACGTTGGGGATTGCCTATGGGGAGTACGCGGCGCGTTATGACGACGCAATTGAGCAATGTAATGGGGCCTTAACGAGTTATAAGGCCAAGGGCGAGCTGGAAACGAACCTGGGCGTTGCGATGGTGAACAACAACCTTGGAGTGGTTTATGATGCCCAGGGGGAGTACGGCCAGGCGCTGGAGTGGCACAAGAAGGCCTTGGCGGTGAAGGAAAAGGCCTTGGGGAAGGAGCACCCCGACACGGCGGCGAGCAACAACAACAACATCGCCAATGTTTATTATGACCAAGGGGAGTACGGCCAGGCCGAGCGCTACTATAACAAGGCGCTTGCTATCTACCTCAAGGCCTTTGGCGAAGACCACCCCTATGTCGAAACGGTGCGCGGCAACCTCGCCTTGCTTGACGCGGCGCGGGGCGCTTCCGCGCCCGGTTAGGGGCTGCGGCCTGCCCTGCGGGCCCTTGCCCTCGCTACAGTAAGGCCTTTGCCGTGGTTGCGATTGCCCCATTCACGTCATTGCGCCGCCCATTCTCCGTCATTGCGAGGGAACCGAAGCAATCCAGCGTGCCTTCCCCTTGAAAAAGGCCGCCCTTGTCAGGGCGGCCTTTTGGATTGCTTCGTCGCGGACGTTCCTCGCAAGGACGGCGGGGGCGTTTTCCCTTACTTTTCGGCCGTATTGCGCTGCTTTTTGCGCCTGATGCGCCTGCGGATGCCAAGCGCCAGCCAGCCCAGCAGCCCCAGGAAGACGAGCCAGCCAACCAAGGCCGGCAGCGCTTCCATGAAGCCCAGCAGCCCGTTGCGCCAGCCCTGCGCGAAGGCATCCAGCCCCTCGTCGAGGGCGTCCCTGAGCTTTTGGCCAAAGGAGGTGTTCACGGGCTGGGCCAGCCGCACCTCGCGCAGGTTCAGATCCACGGTCGAGAAGCCCACCTGGCTGTCGAGGTACTTGATTTTGCCCGCAAGTGCCTCAATCTGCATGTTGAGCCGGGTCAGCTCGCTTTCGACCGCGATGAGATCCTCAACGCTTTCAGCTTTCTGCATGAACTCCAAAACCCGATCATACTGGGCCTGGTAGCCCTTGAGGCGGCGGTCCGCGTCGAAGTATTGGCTGGTCACGTCCTCTTCATAGATGGAGGAGGAGCGCGCCACGCCAACGCCCAGCGCCCCTTCGAGGAAGGCGTCCAAAGCGCCCTCCGGCACGCGGACGCGGAGCGAAAGGCTGCGGCCGTAGCCCGAAGCGCCCTCTTTTAGGGCTTCGCCGTAGATTTCGCGCGAGGTGATGAAGCCGCCGTGTTCGGCCGTCAGCGCCTGCAGTGCTGCCAGGTCCTCGTCGAAGCGGTCGCTTTCCAGCTCGGCCCTAGCCGTGCGGATGATCTTCAGGCCGTATTCGCCGTCCGCCTCGGGCTGGGGCTGGGGCACGGGGGCGATGCCAGGCGCGATGCTTTGGCGGCCTGCGGAATCGGCCAAGGCCTCGCCCGCCACCAAATCGGCGGCCTTCATCGAATCTTTGCCGGCGCCGGCGATAGCGCCATAGGATTCCGTTTTATAGCTGCTGTAGCCGCCGTCGTAGCCCGCCTCGGGCCTTGCGCCGTTCCACTGCTCCGAAGCGAAATCACGGCTTTCGCCAAGGGAGATGAGTTGGAACAGCGCCCCTGAGATTAGAAAGAGCCCCAGCGCCGCGGCGGCCGCGCCAAGGCCGATCTTCCAGCCGCGCGAAAGGCGCCTTTTGGGGGAGGGCTTCGGCGTTTGATCCTCGATTTTGGCCAAAACGTCCAGCATGAGCTCCGGCGGGGCCTCGACGCCTTCATTTAGGGCGGCAAGATCCATCGCGAGGGCCTGGGCGCGGCGAAGTTCCGCCGTGCAGGCCGGGCACTGCTCAAGATGCGCTTCGAGCGCCTTTTTTTGTTCCTCGGTAAGTTCATCCACCAGATAAAGCTCGATCAGTTCGGCCGCATCCCTGCAAGTCATGTCGATCTTCCTTTCTCGCCTTGGAATGATGGCGTTCAGCCCTTGTTGCTTAGACCGTGCTTTTGGGCGAAAGGTTCCGGATCGCCCGATAAAAGCCCGCGCAGCAGCCTGCGGCCCCGAAAGAGCCGGGATTTGAGGGTGTTGAGGTTGACGCCCAGAGCCTCGGCGGCCTCTTCGTAGGAAAGGCCCTGCACGTCGCGCAGCACGATGGCCGCGCGCTGATCGGGCGGCAGGGAGGCGAGAGCCCGGTGCATTTCCTCGGCGCGCTCGTGCTCGAGCGCCGCGCCCTCGGGCGAGGGCGCCGAATCGCTGGGCTCAAAGCCCTCGCCGCGCAGAAGCTCGAGCGAGCTTTCCTTCCTGCGGGCGCGCCGGCGGAGCGCGTCTAGGCAGACGTTGGCTGCGATGCGGTAGGTCCAGGTCGAAAAGCTCGCCTCCGCGCGGAAGGCGCCAAGGTTTTGAAAGATCCGCAGCAGCGCTTCCTGCGCCATGTCCAGGGCGTCTTCGCGCGAGCCCATCATGCGCAGGGCGAGCGCGTAAATGGCATGCTGCCGCTCTTGCATAAGCTCCGCGAAGGCCTTCCCATCCCCCGCGGCCGCGCGGCGGAGCAGCTCGGGTTGCGCCAAAATCATAAAACCCCATCCTTCCTTTATTTACGCAGGGCCGTGAAGCAAAACTTGGCATCCTTCGGCCTTGATTTTTTCCGTTAGCGAGATTATACTACAAATACGCGCCGAAGTGATGGAATGGCAGACGTGACGGACTCAAAATCCGTTGGTAGAGATACCGTGTGGGTTCAAGTCCCACCTTCGGCACCAGTCGGAGCCAATTTCGCTCCATTTGGGCCCTGCTGTTTGGAGTCCCCGGGCGGCAGGGTTTCGCGCGGCCCTTTTCTGTCGCAGCCTTTCTTTTTTAGGGCTTGTGCCCCCGCCTCCCTTGCGCAAAGAAGCGCTCGTGGAGCGGTCGAAGGAAATTTGCGGCAGGGGCCCTGTGCCCGGAAAGCAGCGGAGTTTGCGCCGGCGAGCGATCGCGGGCCTTAGGCGCCGCTCTTTCTTTTTGCGCTTTGTAAGGCGCGGAAGGAGATAGCGGATTCGAGTGGCCTGGCGGGCGCGAAAATAAACGGACAAAGGAGTCTGAACACAATGGCATTGAAGAGCGCGTACCTGCAAGGGGTGCTGGAAACCGTCAAGAAGCGGAATCCCGCCGAGCCCGAGTTCCATCAGGCGGTTACCGAGGTTTTGGAGTCGCTTGAAAACGTCATCGAGAAGCATCCGGAGTTCCAGGCGGCCGGCATCATCGAAAGAATCGTCGAGCCGGAACGCGTCGTGATGTTCCGCGTGCCCTGGGTGGACGACAGCGGCAAGGTTCAGGTCAACCGCGGCTTCCGCGTGCAGTTCAACAGTGCGATCGGCCCGTATAAGGGCGGCCTGCGCCTGCACCCCTCGGTGTATTTGGGCATCATCAAGTTCCTGGGCTTTGAGCAGGTCTTTAAAAACTCCCTCACGGGCCTTGCGATGGGCGGCGGCAAGGGCGGCAGCGACTTTGACCCCAAGGGCAAGTCCGACGGCGAGGTTATGCGCTTTTGCCAGAGTTTCATGACCGAGCTCTCGCGCCATATCGGCGCCGACACCGACGTGCCCGCCGGCGATATCGGCGTGGGCGGCCGCGAAATCGGCTTCCTTTATGGCCAATATAAGCGCCTGCGCAACGAGTTTACCGGCGTGCTCACCGGCAAGGGCCTCACCTATGGCGGCAGCCTGACCCGCACCGAGGCGACCGGCTACGGCCTGTGCTACTTCACCGACGCGATGCTGCGCGACGTGGGCAAGTCCTTCAAGGGCGCCACGGTCGTCATCTCGGGTTCGGGCAACGTGGCCATCTATGCCCACCAGAAGGCGACCCAGCTGGGCGCCAAGGTGGTCGCGCTCAGCGACTCCAACGGCTACATCTACGACAAGAACGGCATCAACCTCGATACCGTCAAGCGCCTGAAGGAAGTCGAGCGCAAGCGCATCAAGGAATACGTCAAAGAGCACCCGCAGGCGGAATACCACGAGGGCTGCGCCGGCATTTGGACAATCCCCTGCGACATCGCCCTGCCCTCCGCCACCCAGAACGAGATCGACAAGGCGAGCGCGGAGATCTTGGTGAAGAATGGCTGCTTTGCCGTGGCCGAGGGCGCGAATATGCCCTCTACGCCCGATGCGGTCGAAGTCTTCCTCAAGAACGGCGTGCTGTTTGGGCCGGCTAAGGCAGCAAACGCGGGCGGCGTGGCCACTTCCGGCCTTGAGATGAGCCAGAACAGCATGCGCATGGCCTGGACCTTCGAAGAGGTCGATGCCAAGCTGAAGGATATCATGGAAAACATCTACGCAAACGCCAGGGACGCGGCCGCGCAGTATGGCAACAAGGGCAACTTCGTGGCCGGCGCGAACATCGCGGGCTTCCTGAAGGTGGCAAACGCCATGATGGCCCAGGGCATCGTGTAAGCGGCCCATTTAAACCCATCGCCCTTCCGGGCGGAGCAAGGCATAAGCCTTGCTCCGCCTTTTTCTTTCAGCCAGCGGGTATGGCGCGCTCGCTCCGCTCGCGCGCCGGAGGCGGGCACCGCGCTTCGCGCGGCTGCCGGCCGCTCTGGCGCAGGCCCGAACCTGGCGGTTCGGTCTGCCGCCCGCCGCGGCCGTCCCCGAAGGCCGGGCCTTCGGGCCCGCCTCCCCACGGGGGTCGTACCCCCAGCGGCTTCGCTGGCCGCCTGCGCCCCTCTTGCCCCGCGTGCGGCGCTTCGCGCCGTAAACCCTGCCCTTATGACGCAAGCGGGGCCAGATAAGTTCCCCGCGCGGGAATTTTCTCGCCCGCGGCGGGTTTCCGCCGCAGGGCACCTGGGTTGCGGCGGCGGGCGCCTTCTGCTATACTCGCCCCATATACGAAAAAGGGGAGGTATGAAGAAATGAGTGCTACCGGAGGGCTTCGGCTCGGGTTTATGAGCCTGCTTGCCCTCGCCTTTTTGCTCGGCCTGGCGCTGCTGCTCTTTGGCCTGTTTTTTAAGAGGAATAAAGGGCTGCGGCTCGCGTTGCTGATCGCCGGCGGGCTAGCGATCATGGCTTCGCTGGCGATCTTTCTCTTGCTGGCCTTCGTCCTCATCCCGGCGATGTAAACCGTGCCTTCCCGGCGCGAAAGAAGGCCGCCGCAATTCTGCGGCGGCCTTCTTTTTCTTCCTTTTGCTGTTTTTTCTTAAGAGAGCGCCTTTTTCGCCAGGCTGTTATCCACCAGCTTCTCATAGGGCGGGCGGGCCTTCAATTCCCCTGCCTGCTCGATCGCATCCAGCAACCGGTCGTAAGGCTCCTGCTCCAGCACGGGGCTGGCGGCAAAGGCGCCGATTTCGCGGTAGCGCCCGACGACCCGGGTCAGCACCGCCAGGTCTGTGTCGGGGAACTGTTTGGCGAGGGCTTTGGCCACGGTTACGGCATCCTCCTCGGCGACGAATTTTTGGCCCTTATAGAGCGCCCGAAGGAACTTTTCAACGGTCGCCGCATCCTTTTTGAGGGTATCGCCCGTGACCTGGTAGCAGGTGGCGGGCATGGGCCCGGCCAGCGCCCCGACCGACCCTAAAACATAGCCGCTGCCCGCGTTTTCAAACTCGGTGGCGGTGGGCTCAAAGAGCGTGGTGAAGTCCCCTTCGCCGCCTGCGAAAGCCCCGGCCATCAGGTTGAATTGCACATGGTCTAAAACGGTCAGGTCCTCGCCGGGCTCAAGGCCGGCCTTGCGCAGGGCGTATTCCAAATCCATCAGCGGCATGCCGCCGGCCCTGCCGCCGATGATCGACTTGCCGCGCAGCGCCTCCAGCGTAAAGCCTTCCATAGGCTCGCGCCCGATGATGAAGGCGCCGTCGCAGGCGGTGAGCTGCCCCACGACCCGCGCATAGTCCTCCCGCCCCTCGTTATAGACATAGACGCTGGCCTCGGGGCCCATCAAGGCGATGTCCGCGGTCTTTGAGAGCAGGGCGGTCATGGCCTTGTCGGCCCCGCCCGCGTTGGTCAGCTCGATTTGCAGGCCCTCCTCGGCGAAGTAGCCGTTTTCGATGGCTATGTATTGCGCCGCGTAGAAGACCGAGTGCGTGACCTCCGAAAGCCGAACCGTTTTCAGGCCGCTTTGCCCCGAGCAGCCCAGCAGGCCGGGAAGCAGGAAAAGCGCCAGAAGCAGCGGCAGCGCGCGCCGCCATGTGAAGTGTTTCATCCGCCAACCCTCCCTTTCATTTAGCAGGAATCTAGGCTATACTATGTAAAAGGCGCCCGGATGGTGAAAGAAAGAACGTTGAAAGCGGGGATTGCGGATGACCGGCGGATTCGAGGGCCTTTTGGGCGCGCTCCTGTCGCTCCCGGCGGCGATTGCCGCGCTCGCGGTCGCCATCGCGGCGCCTTGCCTGGCGCTGTTGAAGAGAAAGACGCTGCCGCCCTGGGCCAAGGCCCTATTGTGGGCGCTTTTTGCCCTGGCCGTCCTTCTTTTGTGCGGCTACCTCTTTTTGGCCCTTGCCTGCGGGGGCAACGCGCACCCGCCGGCGGGCCCGCTTTGAGCAAAGGCCTCTGGGTAAAAAAGAATGGCAGAACTTGAAGTTTATTGCGCAAGCGCTTAAACTGGTATTGTAAAAAAGAAGCCAATGACGGGCGCGGAGGTATATGGCATGGAGATTTTGAAGTGGATAGAAGGGCACTCGGTTTTCGTCGGGGGATTATGGCAATCATCGGCGCGATCGGGATGGTGATTGCGGCCCTGATTGGCCGGGGCGGCAAAAGGGGAAAGAAAGCCATGCAGCCCTTTGTTAAGGAGTCCGAACGTAGGCTTGGGTACATCATCGCAGGTGGCGATATAAAAGCAGGCGGCGATATAATTGTTGGTGGCACGAAGATTGACCAAAGCGGCAGTAGCGAAAATCTGGTTGCTGTGGGCGGGGATGCGAACGCGCCAATAAACACCACTACGCAAGGCTTTGGTGGGGGGCACCCTCAAGTGAATGCGGTGCGCGAGCGGCTCGCGGCGCTTGATGCCCAACGATTCACCCCATGATCCTTTCCGCCTCGCGCCGCAGCGACATCCCCGCGCACTACGCCCCCTGGCTCATGGGCCGCCTGCGCGAGGGCTTTTTGTGCGTGCGCAACCCCTTCAACCACGCCCAGCAAAGGCGAATCGGACTAAGCCCCGCCGAAATCGACTGCATCGTCTTTTGGAGCAAGGATCCTGCGCCCCTTCTGCCCCACTTGAGCGAGATCGACCGGCTTGGCCATCGCTATTACTTTCAGTTCACCCTGAACCCCTACGGCCCGGAGCTTGAGCCCGGATTGAGGCCGCTTGAAGAGCGGCTGGCCTGCTTTGTAAGGCTCAGCCAGGGCCTTGGCGCGGCGCGGGTTCTGTGGCGATACGACCCGATCATCGTCTACGAAGGTCTCCCCGTCGCCGAGCACCTCCGCCGTTTCGCCGCGCTCTGCGGGCGGTTGGCGGGGCATACCCCCTTCGTGACGATCTCCTTCCTCGATCTGTATGCGCGGCTGCGCTCCCCGCTCTTGCGCGCCTGCACGAAGGGCGAAGTGACCGAGCTTGCCGCGGGCTTTGCCGAGATCGCGGCGGGGCACGGCCTGCAGGTTCGCGCCTGCTGCGAGAGCGCAGAGCTGCGGGCCCTTGGCATCGCCCAGGCTTCGTGCATCGACCGGGAAACCATCGAGACGATCTGCGGCCGCCCAATCGGCGCAAGGCCGGATAAAAACCAGCGCGCGGGCTGCGGCTGCATGAGCAGTGTGGACATCGGCGCGTACAATAGCTGCCCGAGCGGCTGCGTCTATTGCTACGCGGCGCAAAGCCAGCGCGCCGCCGAACGCAACCGCCTGCGGCACGACCCTGCCTCCCCGTTTTTGCTCGATTAAGGCAGACCCGGATTTTGCCGCCCTCCCCCGCATAGACTAAAGACACGAGGGAAAGAACACGCGCGGGAAGGAGCGGTTTTTGTGCAAAGCAGACTGCAAGAGGAATGGCGGAAGATGTTCGGCGAGGAAAAGCCAAGCCGGCTTCGGCGGCTGCCCGGTGAAAATGGGCAGTATTCGGCGATTTTTCGGGGAAACCCCGTGCGCCTGCGGCTCTTTGGCGAGCGGCTTTGCCAGGGGGGAAACGCCTTGCCGGGCTGCCTGCCCCTCATCGGCGTGCCTAGCGTGAAGGTGCTCGGCCGCACTGAGCGCTGCCTTTGCCTGGAGGATCCCCTCGCGCGCGGCGAGTACCATCTTGCCGACGAAAAAGACCTAAGCAGCCCCCAAAGTGCCGCCTTGCTTGCCCGTTGGCTGCGGCTTTTGCACCGCCGCGGCGAAGGCCTCGCGCCGGGCCGGCTCTTTTTGCGCGGCGAAGCCCTCAGGCCCGAGGCTCTCTTTGCGCTTTGGGCGCGCTACCCAGCCTACGCCTTCGCCTGGAAGACCCTGCTCGACTATTTGCCCGCGCTGCGCTCGCTCGAGCGGCAAAACCTCACGCTGTGCTACAACGCCTTTGATTTGGGGCAGATCCTCATCAAAAACGACGGCAGCGAGGTGCTGTTCCTCGAGCAGCCTCAAATGGCCTTGGGCGCGCGGGCCTTCGACCGCCTTCTGCTGGCTGAGCGGCTCCATCCGAGGGCGCGGGCCGCCTTTTTGCGGGAATACGGCCCCATCGAGCCGTGCGAAGCCGCGCTGGCCGAGTGCCTGCTGCCCCTTTTGCGCCTGGCCGAGGGCGCGGGCGGCGAACCTGGGCATAAAGCCTTCCGCGCGCTGCGCGAAGGCCTCGTGCTGGAGTGGATGTGGAAGGCGCTAAGCGGTTCCGCTGCCCTCTTGCCTTCGCGGGCGGGCGCTGCGGATCCCGCGCTGAAATAGGCGGGTTCCCGCGGCCATGGCTTGCGCAACCGCTCCATTTGCGCCAATCTGCGCCTCCGCGACTGCCCCCGAGGGCGCAAGCCAACCCTGTGCGTTGCCGCTTCCCGCTGCGCCGGAGCTGAGAGCCGGCGCTCGCTGGCGCTCGCGCGGGGCGGCCAACGCGCCTGCTGCGCAGGCGTAAAGCGCTTCGCCCATTTTCGCCTGCGGCTCAAAAGGGGCTTGCCGCTTTGCTCGCTGGCGCTCGCCGTCGGCCGCCCCAAAGGCCGGTGCCCGAGGTTGCGCAAAGCCCCCGCGAGTGCTATACTTAACTCCGTTTGGGGCCTGGCGAAAAAACAAAAAACGGCCCTGCGAGGGGGCTTTTTATGGCCTTGATGACCAAAGACCGCGAATTCTACAAGTCCTTCTTCACGATGGTCTTTTTTATCGCGCTGCAGAATCTGGTCGTGCAGTCGGTCAATTTGGCGTCCAACATCATGGTGGGGGCCTATAGCGAGCACGCGCTTTCGGGCGTAGCCATCGTCAACCAAATCCAGTTCCTGCTGCAGATGCTCATCAACGGCGCGGGCGAGGGCGTAGTGGTGCTGGGCGCGCAGTATTGGGGCCAGAAAAATACGGCCTCCATCAAGAAGATCATCGGCTCGGGGGTGTATCTGGCCCTCGGGCTGGGCTTGCTCTTTTTGCTGGCGACCTCGGTCGCGCCAAGGCAGCTTCTTTTGCTGCTGACCAATGACGAGGCGGTCATCGCGGAAGGGCTGCAATACCTTTCCGTCACCCGCTTTAGCTATGTCTTTTTCTGCCTGTCGATGGTCTTCCTCTCGTCCATGCGCTCGGTCGAAAATGTGCGCATCGGCACCGTGATCTCGCTCTCTACCCTTTTTGTGAACGTCGGCCTGAGCTATATCCTCATCTTTGGCAGCTTTGGCGCGCCAAGGCTCGGTTCCGCGGGGGCCGGGTTTGCGGTGCTGGCCGCGCGGGTGATCGAGTTCTTCATTTTGCTGGGCTATATGCTCTTCATCGAAAAGAAGATCGCGATGCGGATTGCGGACTTTTTCCACTTTGAATTGGCCATCTTTTGGGACTATATCAAGGTGGGGCTGCCGGTCATCGGCGCGGGTGCGGTCTGGGGTTTGGCGATGGGCGTGCAAACGGCGATTCTGGGCCGCCTGGGCGGCTCGGCCATCGCCGCGAACTCGATTCAGGCCACCATCTTCTCGATGCTCACCGTTCTAAGCTACGGCGGGGCGAGCGCGGCCAGCGTGATGACCGGTAAGATCATCGGCCGCGGGGAGGGAAACAACCTGCGCGAGTATGTGCGCAGCATGCAGCTCCTCTTCCTGGCTCTTGGCTGCCTGGCCTGCGTTCTGCTGCTTAGCTGCAAGGACCTAATCCTCGGCTTTTACCAGGTCACGCCCGAAACCTACGCGCTTTCGGGCCAATTTCTCAACGTGGTGGCCTTCACCAGCATCGGCACCTCCTACCAGGTCGCCTGCCTGACCGGCATCGTCCGCGGTGGGGGAGATACGAAGTTCGTCCTGATTAACGACACGATTTTCATGTGGCTCGTGGTGCTGCCGGCCTCCGCTCTTTGCGCCTTCGTCTGGAATCTGCCGCCCGTGATCGTCTTTTTGGCGCTCAAGAGCGACCAGGTTTTGAAGTGCTTCGTGGCGATCTGGCACGTGAACTTCCACGGCTACCGCTGGGTGCGCAAGCTCACCAAGGCGCCCGCCGCCGAAGCGGAAGGGGGCGACTAAGCTGCCTGTTGATGGAATTACCTTGGGCGCGCTGGCCCGGGAGCTCGCCGCCCTGCTGCAGGGCGGCCGGGTCGAAAAGATCCAGCAGCCCGAGAGGGACGAGATCCTGCTCACCATCCGCGCGGGCGGCGAAAACCGCCGCCTGCTGCTTTCGTGCAGCCCGAGTTTCGGCCGCGCCCTCCTGCAAAGGGCGGCGGTGCAAAGCCCAGATACCCCGCCCCAGTTCTGCATGCTGCTGCGCAAGCATTTGGGCTCCGCTCGGGTGCTGGGCATCGGGCAGGAAGGGGCAGACCGCGTTCTGACCTTCCGCTTTGAGGCGCTGAACGACCTGGGCGACCCTTGCGAAAAGCGCCTTGTGCTTGAGATCATGGGCCGGCATTCCAACCTCATCCTCGTGAACGAAACGGGCCGCATCGTGGACGCGGCCCGGCACGTCGGCCTATCGCAAAGCAGGGTGCGCGAGGTGCTGCCCGGCCTTCCCTATGAGCCCGCCCCCGCGCAAGAAAAGCTGAACCCCTACCTGGCCTGCGTCAATGATTACGCGGCAGCATTTTTGCCCCTGGTCGGGCAGAAGGCGCACAAGGCCATCGCGCAGGCGGTTTCCGGCATCTCCCCGCAGTTGGGCAGGGAGCTTGCCTTCCGCTTCGCGGGCGATGAGGAGGCGGAGCTTGGCTTTGGCCTCGTTCCCGGCCTTTGCGAGGGGCTTGAGCGCCTTTTGAAGGGCCTGCGCGCGGCCCCGACCCTGCTGCTCGATGAATTTGGCGACCCCGCCGATTTTACGCCCTTCCCCTATCTCTCGCGCGCGGCCGAAAGGCAATTCCCCGCCGAAAGCATGAGCGAAGCCGCCGAACGCTGCTTCTTCCTCAGGCAAAGGCGGGAACGGCTCAGCCAGCGCGCCGCCAACCTGCGGCATTACCTGCAAAACCAGCTCGAACGCTGCGAAAGGAAGCGCGGCATTCAGCTTGAAACCGCAAAGGAGATCGAGGGCCGCGACGAACTGCGCAAAAAGGGCGAGCTGCTCAGTGCGCAGCTCTATGCCGTGGAGCGCGGCGCTCCGCACGCCGACCTGCTGGACTATTATGACGAAAACATGGCAAAGATCCGCGTCGAGCTCAACCCCGCTCTTTCTCCGGCCGAAAACGCGCAGCGCTATTTTAAGCAATACGCCAAGCTCCGCGCCGCGGGGGAGCTGCTCGCCGGGCAAGTGGAGCAGAACGAGCGCGAGCTGAATTATTTCGAGGGGCAGCTCGTCAATTTAGAGAACTGCGAAACCGTCGAGGAGCTGGCCGAGATCCGCCAGGAGCTCGAGCGCGAGGGCTATGTGAAGCCAAGCGGCAAGGCAAGGGCGAAAAAGCAGGAAGCCCCCTCAAGCCCTCTCGAGTTTTGCTCCAGCGCGGGCATTCCCATCTTTGTGGGCAAGAATAATCTGCAGAACGACAGGCTGACCTTCTCGGCCGGGCAGGACGAAACCTGGCTGCACGTCAAGGATCGCCCCGGCTCGCACGTGATCCTAAGATCGGCCAGGCCCGACCGTCAAAGCCTGCTCGAGGCGGCCGCGCTCGCCGCCTACTTCAGCCGCGCGCGGCTGAGCGCCAACGTGCCCGTCGATTATTGCGCGCGAAAGTTCGTGAAAAAGCCCTCAGGCGCCAAGCCGGGCTATGTTATTTACTCGAACCAGAGCACCCTCTTCGTGACCCCGGAAGAGGCGTTGACGAAAAGGCTGGCCGTCGGCGCGGCGGCGCCTTCGTAGGGGGCTTGCCTCCCCTCCCCCCCGTGCCAAGACGCGGCCGCGCCGCGCTCGCCCCTTATTGTTTCTTGACCTTTGCGCCCTGCGGCGTATCCTCCAGGGTATAGCCAAGGGCCTTGATTTCGTCGCGAAGGCGATCTGCTTCGGCCCAGTTCTTGGCCTTGCGGGCGGCCTCGCGGGCGGCGACGAGGGCATCGACCCCCTCGTCGCCGCCCGTGCCCTTGCCCTTATAGAGCAGGCCCAAAACGCCGGTGAGCTCGGTCAGCAGCTCAAGCGCGGCGCGCAGGGCCGTCTGCGCAACCCCTTCGGTGGCGATGCGGTTGCCCGATGAAACGAGGTCGAATACCGCGCCGAGGGCGCCCGCTGTGTTGAGATCGTCATCCATGAACTCAATAAAGCGGGCCTTGAGGGCGGCCAGCTCATTGAGGAAGGCGGTTTCGCCTTCGTTTGGCTCGCGTTCCGCCGCGCCGCCGCGCTCGAGCAGGAAGGCGTAGTTGCCCTGCGCCTCATAAAGCCTGCGCAGGGCGCTCTTGGCTTGCTCCATCTGCTCTGCGCTGAAGTTGATCGGGCTGCGGTAATGGGACGAGAGCATGAAAAAGCGCACGGCCTCGAGGTCGTACTGCTCGCCGATCTCGCGCAGGGTGAAGAAATTGCCCTTGGACTTGGACATCTTCTCGTTGTTGACGTTGATGAAGCCGTTGTGCATCCAGTATTTCGCAAAAGGCTTGCCCGTCGCCCCTTCGGACTGGGCCAGCTCGTTTTCGTGGTGGGGAAAGATCAGATCCTGCCCGCCGCAGTGGATGTCGAAGCTTTCGCCCAGGTACTTCATGCTCATGGCTGAGCATTCGATGTGCCAGCCCGGCCGCCCCTCGCCAAAGGGCGAAGGCCAGAAGGGCTCGCGGGGTTTTTTGTTCTTCCAAAGGGCAAAATCCATGGGACTGCGCTTGTTTTCGTCGATTTCGACGCGCGCGCCGGACTCAAGGTCGTCAACATTCTGGCCCGAGAGCTTGCCGTAGCCCGAAAATGCCTTGGTGTTGTAATATACGCCGTCGCTCGAGAGGTAGGCGAGATCCTTATCGACCAGGGTTTCGATGAGCGAGATGATTTCGGGGATGTGCTCGGTGGCGCGAGGGTGCAGGGTGCTCTCTTCCAAAACGTTCAGATCGCGGGTGTCTTGCTCGTAGGCAGCGATGAAGCGCTCGGCCAGATCGCCCACGGTGCCGCCCTCTTCGTTGGCGCGGTTGATCATCTTATCGTCAATGTCGGTAAAGTTTTGGACGAACTTCACCTCGTAGCCGCGCCAGATGAGGAAGCGGCGCAGGGTATCGAACACCACGACGGGGCGGGCATTGCCGATGTGGATGTAGTTATAGACCGTGGGGCCGCAGGCGTAGATGCCGACCTTGCCCGACGTGCGCGGCCGCAGCTCCTCCTTGCGGCGCGAGAGGGTATTATAGATGAACATATTCCCTTTCCCTTCCTTCCAGTTCCTTTGGGCAATCGAGACTGCCCTGGGCTTCACAGGCGGCGCAGGGCGCGCCGCTTTGCACACGCGCCAGGCACTCTTCCAGGCGGGCGAGGCGCCTCTGCAGCTCTTCCACCAGTTCTTTGACCGGATCCGGCAGATTGACCTGGTCAAGATCCGGCCCGAGGGCCACGCGCTGGTTGTTCCTGCGGACGATGCGGCCGGGGTTGCCCACCACGGTGCAGTTTTCGGGCACTTCCTTCAGGACGATGGCACCCGCGCCGATCTTTGAGTTGCTGCCCACCGTAAATGGCCCCAGCACCTTGGCGCCCGCGCCGATAACCACGTTATCGCCGATGGTCGGGTGGCGCTTTCCGCTGTCTTTCCCGGTTCCGCCGAGGGTCACGCCCTGGTAAAGGGTGACATCCCTGCCCAAAATCGCGGTTTCGCCGATGACCACGCCGTGGCCATGGTCGATGAACAGTCCCTCGCCAATCACTGCGCCTGGGTGGATTTCGATGCCCGTCCTTTTGGCTACGCCCTGCGAAACGAGCCGCGCCAAGAGCTTAAAGCCCCTCGCCCAGAGCCAGTGCGCGCGGCGGTGCGCGCGGACTGCCTTATAGCCCGGGTAGCAGCTAACGACCTCAAGGGCGCTTCTTGCCGCCGGGTCGCGCTCCATAACCGCGCGGATGTCCATCCGCCGGCGCGCGAAAAAGCCAATCTTGCCGTTTTTCAATGAAACTTCCCCCCTCCCCGCACGGAAAGACGCGGGCAACGATAAAAAAGCCGCCTCTTTTTTCCAAAGAGACGGGCGCGAAGAAAAGCGCACGTGGTTCCACTCTTTTTTGGCCGGGGAAAACCCCGACCCTTTAAGAAAAGGCCGATAACGAAGCCGAGCGGCGAGCTCGCGGGGCGCACTTCGGGCAAGCCCCTTCCCCTGCGCCGGCTTTCAGCCCATTGGCCCGCGCTCTCTGCCTGCTGGGAGGGGATTTACGCCCTACCTTTCCCGTTCATCGCTCGCGCAAGGCGCAAAATCCCTTTGAAGCCGCGCCTTACTTTGGTTATGGCCAGTATATGCGCAAGGCGTGCGTTTGTCAACTTGCGGCGGCCCCCCAACGCCCCTCACGCAGGCAAGGGAGGGTTCAGCGCGGCGGATTCGCCACGGTGAGACGGAACGGGAACGAAGGCGCGCTCGCTTCCGCTCGCGCGCCAAGGGGCGGGCGCCGCGCTGCGCGCGGCTGGCGGCTGCAGCGG
>JAITGM010000008.1 GCA_031280685.1 Christensenellaceae bacterium | reverse complement strand
CGATGCGCTGGCGGACCGTCGCCCCGCCCATGTACCAGCCATCCTTCGAGGGGTTGAACCAGGAGATGAAGGAGTCGTAGCCGCGATCCTTGTAGTGCGAGAGGAACTCCAGCTCGCTGTCGTTATACACAACCTGGGCGTAGCTCGGGTCGTTCGTGGGGGAAGCGATGGAACCGGACTCAGGCAGGGCTTCAAGGCCCGGATAGAAGTGGAACCAGACCATCTGCTCGAGCGCCTGCGAGCGCTTGTAGTCCACGTTGATGAAGTTCTTCCATTGCTCGGTGGTCTTTTCCAGCTTGCCGTCCGCGCCGTAACTGAAATCCACGCCTTCGATGCCGTAGCGCATCGTGATCTGGTTTTCTTCCTTGGCCAGGTCGTCAAAGAAGCGCATCGCGCGCTCGGGATCCTTGCACGAAACCGTGATGCCGATGCCGCCGCCCGCCGTGAAGTTGCGGTAGCCGCGATACATCTCGGTTGCGACGCCTTCCTGCACCACAGGGAAGGCCACCAGCATGCGCTCGGGCGCGTTTTGGTTCAGGGCGTCCAAGCCATTCTGCATGAAGCCGCGCTGCTCATACAGGCCGGCCAAGCGGCCGGAGGCAACCTTTTGCTGGAACTGGTCGTCGGTCTGCATGAACATTTCCTTGTCGGCCACGCCGGCATTCCACATGCGGTTGAGCATCTTTAGCCAGTTATATTGGATCTGCTGATCCATAACGATCTTGGCCTCAAGGGTTTCCTGGTTGACCGCGGTCAGGCCGTCGTTGGGGTAGCCGCCCGAGTAGCGTGCGGCGCCATACTGCACGCCGGAGGCGCGCCAGGCCTCGGTGGCCTCGGTGATGCCGATGGTGGGCTGGTCGTTATAGGTCGGGTTGGCGGCGACGTAGTCCAAAATTAGCTGCTGCCACTGCTCCCAGCCGGTCACGACGGGGTAATCGTTGTCTGCCAGCAGCTCCATGTTCAGCCAATAGCCAGCGGCGGGGTAAACCGCGTTTTCACTGGGCTGCGCGCCGAACCAATACATGCCGCCGTCGGGCTGGGTCGAGATCCTCTGCTTCCATTCGGGGTAGGCGGCCGCCAGGTTGGGGTAATTGCCGCTCGTCATGTAGGGCAGCACGTCGATGTACGAATTCGCGGCATAGAAATCGCCGGCCGTGTCGCTGCCGTTGATGAAGTCTGGGTACGCGCCCGCCGCGATGAGCAGCGAGGCCTTCTGGCGCTGGTCGGCGCCGACCAGGTACTCGATGTCGAGGGTCACGTTGGTGCGCTCGGCCAGCAGCTTGCCCGTGGGCGTGTCCTTCCACGGGTCGATGGTCGAGGTCGCCGAGCTCATGTGCAGCATCGTGAAGGTTACGGGGGTGCGCTCGGCCGCATAGGGATCCACATCCTCTGCGGGTGCGCTCTCCGTGGGCGCGTCGCTCGCCGGGGCGTTCGTGGCGGGTGCCGCCGTGGCGGGCGCTTCCGTCGCGGGGCTGGGCGAAGAGCAGGCCGCGAGGGCCATGGCCAGCAGCAGCACTGCCAGCAGGCAAGCGATGGATTTTCGACTCAAGATGAATTCCTCCTGTCCATGTTCCCGCCCCACGGGGCCTTTCAGGCTTCGCCCGGGCGGATCGGTCACGAAAGGGTTCTGTGCGGCCATATTTATTGAATCCGCATTAGCTTAATTTTACGTGAATTAACTCAAAAGTCAACGAGAAGTTTTCGAGAATTAAACTATTTTTTCATGTTAGTAATGTTTTTTCGTTATGCTTACCATAAATTTATGCGAAGTTTAAGAAAAGAAGTACGAAGTCTCCGCATCCGCAACTGCTCTTTTTTCGCGTTTTTCTCGCTCGCATCCCTCATGCTCAAGGTTTTTTAGGCTGAAAACCAGCATTTTTCGCGCATTCCCTTCGCGCCCGTCCAAGTCATGCCCGTCGGCCTGCCCACCATTCGCCCCGGCACGATAAATTGCCTCCGTTATATAAAAATTGGATGGTTTTACAGGGACTTGACAGATCCCGCTCTCGCAGTGTATGATATCTCTCACCAGCAAAGCATATATGCTTTGCATTATTTGCTGGCGGTTCTATTCGGTCTCATCCGCACTATATTAAGTTGTTAAGGAAGGAGCCCTCTCCCCATGAAGATCAACGCCAAAAGGCCCTTGGCCCTCGCCCTTGGTTTCGCTCTCACGCTCCTGCTGCTGGCAGGTTGCGCTTCGCCCTCCCCTGAGGCCTCTGCTGCCACTGCCGCGCCCGAAAATAAGCCCCTTACCCTCGTCGTCGGCGCCTCCCCCGTGCCCCACGCGGAAATCCTGGCCGCGATAAAAGAAAGCCTGGCCTCTGAGGGTATCGCCTTGGAAGTGCGCGAGTTCACCGATTATATCCAGCCCAATCTCGCGCTCGAAAGCGGCGATCTGGATGCGAACTTCTTCCAGCATAAGCCCTATCTCGATGATTTCAACGCGGAAAACAAAACCCGCCTCGTTTCGGCGGCGGCCGTCCATTACGAGCCCTTCGGCATCTACCCGGGCAAGACCGTTTCACTCGAAGGCCTGGCCGATGGCGCGCAGATCGCCGTTCCGAACGACGCCACGAACGAGGCCCGCGCCCTGCTTCTGCTCGAAGCGCAGGGGCTCATCAAGCTCGCCGAGGGCATCGGCCTGAAAGCCACCGTAAAAGACATCACGGAGAACCCGAAAAATCTCAAAATTATCGAAATCGAAGCCGCTCAGGTTCCGCGCTCCCTGGCGGATGTGGACATCGCCGTCATCAACGGCAACTACGCCCTTGACGCGGGCCTGAACGTCGCCACCGACGCCCTTGCCGTCGAAAGCGCGGATTCCCTCGCCGCAGATACCTTTGCCAACATACTCGCCGTGCGCGAGGGCGACGAAACGCGCCCCGAGATCCAGGCCCTGGTGAAGGCCCTGCAGAGCGGTGCCGTGCGCACCTTCATTACTTCAGCCTACGAGGGTGCGGTCGTCCCCAAGTTCTAGCTCCCCAACGCCCCTCACACCAGGCAAAGGAGGGTTCAGCGCGGCGGATTCGCCACGGTGAGACGGAACGGGAACGAAGGCGCGCTCGCTTCCGCTCGCGCGCCAAGGGGCGGGCGCCGCGCTGCGCGCGGCTGGCGGCTGCAGCGG
>JAITGM010000042.1 GCA_031280685.1 Christensenellaceae bacterium | reverse complement strand
GAAGGGCTGCAGGTCTATCACCGCGGGGAAGACCCCACGGCGATCGCGGACTGCGTGATGTCCTCCTTCAACGGGATCACCCGCATTGGCGGGGCGACCTGCCTGCCGGGCGACATCGTTCTTTGCACCATGTCTGGCGTGATCTTCATCCCCGCGCACATGGCCGAAGAGATCGTTGACAACGCCGAAAAGTCCCAAGTGCGCGACATTTGGGGTTTCGAAATGCTCGCTTCGGGCAAGTACACCGGCGCCCAGATCGACACCCGCTGGACCGTCGCCCTCATGGAGGAGTTCCTCGAGTGGACCAAGGTTTCCCCCAAGGCGAAGCCCTATGCCCACCTGAACTGGGCGAAGGATTTGGAAGACCTCAAGAAGTCCTGGGAAGAGAACCCCACCGGCATGCCGACCGTGGCTCTCTAAGCCCTCTGCAAGCAATAAAAAACGGGCCGCCCGGCATCGCCGGGCGGCCCGTTTTTGTTCCGTTTGTTGACTTAGTGCAAAATCGGTGTTATTCTTTTTTTGCTTAGCGTGGTGCTTGCCGTTGCCTGCGCATTCCTGCCCGTGCAAGCCCTCGCCGTATCGGAATCCGCGCTCTCTGTCGTTACATACTCCAAGGAAGCGACTACCCCGGAGGAACTGGCTTGCCGTCTGGATGAGGCGATTTCGACACGAGAAGAAGTCGTCGCCCTGCCAGATGAGAATGGCGCGACGGAGCGCTTTCTTGTGAAGGAATACCATTTTGCCGATGAGATAACCCAAGTGCGGCAAAATCTTCGAACCGGGGCTGTCGAAAGCGAGCGCTCGAATGTTACTCTTGTGGTTTTATACCCAGAGCTTCCCATGCAAAGGGTTTCTATCACCTACGAAAATAACGCCTGGGATTCGAACGGTTCCGTTTCTTTTTACCTTAAGACGGTGTTTAACACGGCGATCTACACTACGGCCGCTGGCACCAATGAATACATCACCGTAACGTCGGCAAAAGCCCAGGTGCTGTATAAGGCGAGCGACGTAACTTTTCATAGCAGCACGCTCATCGCGGGGTCGGCGGGAAAAAGTCTCTCTTCAGGACTGTACGGCGCGCCTACGCAGACCTGGTCTCTTCCTTCTGCGGCGAACAATACGTATTCCTGCAGCCTTCCCTATGTCCAACGAGTGCTTTTTTATGAAGTAGGCGCAAGATGGGAATATTCCTTGCGGCATGGGAGCGGGACGCCGTGGAGCGGGGCCATCAACAATAACGAAGGCGTATCCGGGCTTTGGTGACTTTTCGCCCATGAGAACCGCTAAGTGAGCGAGTCTAGATGTGGAGGAGGAGGGCCTAGGCCCTTCTCCTTTCCACGCTCATAGATCTACACCCATTGCCTATAGGGAGGGATTTAATCATGTTCCTGCGCTGCGTAAAAAAGGGGCTTCCCTTTCTTCTTTATGCCCTGTATTGCGCTTCTTTATCGTTTGGCTGCGCAGGGAGTGGTCCTTCATCAGCACGACGGGCCAGCTTGACTTCCTGCCCGACGGAGTAAAGTACGCCCTGGTCTACTGGTTCCCGCTGGCATACGGCCTTTGGTTTGCGCCGGAGCATCTCGTCGCCCGCCAGCTTTCGCGCTGGGCGAGGGTTTGCCTTCGCGCCGCCATGGGGTTGCTCTTCCTTTGCCTGCATAACTTTTGGGGAAGGTTTTCGGTTTTCGGGCTCGGGGCCTACGACTCGAGGCTCTTCCTTTTCCCTGCCGCGTTTCTGTTGGGCAGCGCCTTTTTGGAGCTTTTCCGCAAGAAAAAGGCCGAAGAAACCTAAAAACACAAAAAGGGCAGGAAAAACCTGCTCTTTTTGTGTTTTTGGCCCTATCCGCGGTTTTGAACGGCGTCCACGGCGCCCTTCAAGTAGGCCGTGAAGTAGGCTTCGCAGGTGTAGTGGCCGCCCACCATGTCGATGAGGTGGTCGTTCATGATCGCGCCGTCGAAGCCCACCTGATCGAGCGCGGAAAGCACATTGAGCAGGTTGTAGTAGCCCGCGTCCGGGTAAGTTTCGTTGAAGCCGCCGGGGGCCGAGAGCGGCGCGGTCACGTTGCGCACGTGCAGCTTGAAGAGCTGCCCCCGCGCGGCGAGCACCTTGATAAAATCCACCACATCCAGGCCGATTTCCTTGCCGCCCTCGAGCCAGCAGCCCACGCAGAGGCAAACGCCGATGTTTTTGCTGCCCGCCATGTCGAGCGCGCGCAGGTAGCCGTCGGAACTGCCAAAGATCGGGCGCGGCACGCCGGCCATGGTGTAGACCGGGGGATCGTCCGGGTGGATGCCGATGAAGACCTTCGCGTTTTCGGCCACGGGAACAACCTTTTTAATGAAATAATCGTAGTTTTCCCAAAGCTCGTCGGCGCCGTACTCCCGGCCGGAGCTGATGGGCCAGTTGAACTGCTCGCTCAGCCACACGCCCTTGTTGGGCGCGGAAAGATCCAGGCCGCCCGCGGTGGCGCCGCCGCGCACGGGGCGGCGCAGATCGCCGCGCCAGATGCCGTTGCCCATATGGGCATAGGTGGCGTAATGGATGCCGGCCTCGCCAAGATCCGAGAGGTATTTGAGGTAGCGATCCACCATGCGGTCGCGATTTTTGAGGTTCAGGGTCACGTCGGGCATGTTGTGGAGCTCCGCGTTTTCGAGGCGATAGATTTTAAGGCCGTATTCCGCGAGCTTTTCGCCCAGCAGCTTATAAACCCGCGCGCTGTGCTCGGGCACGTTGCGGTGGCCAACCATGACCCATTCCACGCCAATCTGCTGCAGGAAGCGGATTCCCTCTTCGTTGACGCTGATCTTGCCCGCCTTGTCCATCGAGATGGGGCCTTCCATCTTGGTGCCGACCTGAATCCCTGACCTGCTGTTTTCATAGCCGGGAACCGCTTTCATCGGGTAGCGCATGCTAAGATTCCCCCTCCTTGCCGTGATTCCTCCGCACAGTATAGCACATTTCCCGGCGCGCGCGGGCGCAAAAAGCACGGAAACGTAAAATTTTCGCTCGCGCCCCAGCCAACTTCGGATTCGCGATCAAAGCCATGGCGGTTTGGCTTGACAGTGGGGCCGGCAACCTCTACAATAAAAAATAGTATAGCGAGGATCGTTTGAGGCAGTTCATTATTTTTTATAGATTGCAAAGACTTTTTTGCGCTTTTCGCGCCAAGAAGTCCGCATCTCGCCCCGGCAGCGCCCGGACGAGGGGTCTTACAAAAGAAGTGCCGCCTAGAACGCTCATCGTTTAATGATAGAAAACGGTGGTGTTAGATTATGGATTGGTGGGTCTACCTGCTCATCGGGGCAGGGATTGTGGTGGGTGCTGCCGGCGGAATATTCGCCGGCTCCGCGCGCACGAAGAAGAACATTGAAGAAAAGTTCGGCAAGACCGAAGAAGCCATGCGCAAGCTCGTGACCGACGCGCAGGAAAAGGCTGAAACCGCGCGCAAAGAGCGCCTTCTTGAGGCAAAAGAAGAGATTTTGCGCCAGAAGACCGAGATGGAGCACGAAATCCGCGAGCGGCGCAACGAAACCCAGCGCACCGAGCGCAGGCTGCTCCAGCGCGAGGAAATGCTCGACAAAAAGCAGACCAATCTCGAAAACCGCGAGGAAAGCCTTGCGCAGCAGGGCAAAGACCTGAAGGAAAAGATCGACGCCGCAGAGGAGCTTCGCGAGCGCAGAGCTGGCGAACTCGAAAAGATCGCCCAGATGACGAGCGAAGAGGCGCGGCAGATCATCATCGCATCCGTGCAGCGCGACGCCTACCACGATGCGGCGATCCTTGTGCGCGATATCGAGCAAAAGGCCAAGGATGAGGCCGAAAAGAAGGCGCGCAACATCATCTCCCTGGCCATTCAAAAATGCGCCGCCGACCACGTGGCGGAAACCACGGTTTCCGTCGTGCCCCTGCCTAACGATGAGATGAAGGGCCGCATCATCGGCCGCGAGGGCCGCAATATCCGCGCGCTGGAAACGGCGACCGGCATTGACCTGATCATTGACGACACTCCGGAAGCGGTGATCCTCTCAGGCTTTGATCCCATTCGCCGCGAGATCGCCAGAATCGCGCTGGAAAGGCTTATCAACGACGGGCGCATTCACCCCACCCGCATCGAAGAGATGGTCGAGAAGGCCAAGCACGAGGTCGATAACCAGATTCGCGAGACGGGCGAGCAGGCCGTGTTCGAAACCTCGGTGCACGGGCTGCACAGCGAGCTCGTCAAGCTCCTTGGCCGCATGAAATACCGCACATCCTATGGCCAGAACGTGCTCAAGCACTCCGTCGAGGTTTCGCACCTGGCCGGCATGATGGCGGCGGAGCTGGGCGCCGACGTAGCCCTGGCCAAGCGCGCGGGCCTTCTGCACGACATTGGCAAGTCCATCGACCATGAGGTCGAGGGTACCCACATCCAAATCGGCGCGGAATTGGCCAAGAAATACCGCGAGGGCGACAGTGTGGTCAACGCCATCGCCTCCCACCACGGCGATACCGAGCCCATGACCATCGAGGCCGTGCTCGTTGCCGCGGCGGACGCGATTTCGGGCGCAAGGCCCGGCGCCCGGCGTGAAACCCTCGAAAATTACATCAAGCGCCTGCAAAAGCTTGAGGAAATCGCCGATTCCTTCGAGGGGGTCGAAAAATCCTTCGCCATTCAGGCCGGCCGCGAGATTCGCATCATCGTCAAGCCCGAGGATGTCAACGATTCGGGCGCTGCCATCATGGCAAAGGAGATCGTCAAGCGCATCGAAAAGGAGCTTGAGTACCCGGGCCAGATCAAGGTCAACGTCATCCGCGAGCTGCGCGCCACGGAGTTTGCCAAATAAGCTTGCAAAAGCATGAAAAGGGAGCCGCCTTTGGCGGCTCCCTTTTTGCCTGCGCTAGGCCCCTGGAGATCAGTAGCCCTGCGCGTTGATTCCATGGCTGCTGTGCCCTCAGAAACGGGCACAAGAACGGGCGAGCTCGCTGGCGCTCGCACGCCGGGGGCCAGCTCCGCGCTGCGCGCGGCCTGCCGCTGCGCGGCTGTGGCTGATACGCCGCCGGCTGCCCCCCCCCCTTGAGGCTGCAAGCCGTGCTGACTGCGCTTTTTTTGCCCGCGCTAGGCCTTGAAAACTTGCTTGCGGTAGCGGACGACCTCGGCGCCGAAGCTTCCCGCGTAGGGGAAGGCTTCCCAGCCGCGCAAAAGCAACTCGGGCGAGTCGGTCTTGCCCTTTTGGCCGCCCGGGCACTGCACCAGCCAGCCGCCGTCCTTGCAAACCCTGCTGATTTCGGCAATTTCAGCATCCCAATCGTCGCCCAGCACATGGCCACAAAGCACGATGTCAAACAGGTCGTCAGGGTAGGGCAGGGCCGTAATGAATCCGTCCGCCACGCGAAGGTTTTGGATTCCCTCTTTCGCGATTTTCTCTCGCAGGAAGGCGCGCAGGGTGCTCACCGGCTCGCTCGCGTAGACGAAGGCCGCCCGCTCGGCTGCGGCAAAGGCCAGGCGGCCGGAGCCGATGCCCACATCGAGCACGGTCTTGCCCCAAAGGGGAACGAGCTGGAAAAGGCGCTCTTTGTGCCAGCCGCGGAGGAAGTCGCAGGCTTCGGCCATGACTTCGGGCGTGGTGTAGATCACAAAGTCTTCGACCGAGGCCAGCGCGTAGATTTCGGCCTCGCGAATGCGCGCCGGGTCGCTCTTTTTTGGTGCGCTTTCGGCGATTTTTTCGACAATTTCGGCACATTCCGGGCAACGGTGTTCCAAGTACCATTTCACGGCGGGGTTGGCGTTCAGCGCGATGCCCATGCAGCGCCGCCACTCGCCTTTTTTGTTGCGCCAGCCGCCCGAATCCATCATCAGGCGGATCTGAAAGCGCTCCGGCAACAAAAAGCTGTTGAAGGGATAGTTTGCGGGGTCGATCCAGTTCAATGGCATAAAGTCCTCCACGCTTTGGGGAGGGCTACAGTATGGTCACCCTCCCATTTTCAAAAACGATGACGGCGCACTTCATTTCAAACCGCTCCTTTCGAGTGGATTGGCCCGAAGCATACCACGAAAAACAGCGGGATTCAATGCCCGGGCCCATCAGCGGCACCGCACGACGCACAGGGCAGGCCTGCTCCTCGTGGGGCCAAGCGGAAGCGAAGCTTCCGGGGCGAGCGCAGCTCGCCGGCCACGCCGCAGCGCGGCCCTTGGCCCCCCGGCGCGCGAGCGAAGCGAGCGCGCCCGTACTCGTCACAAATCGAATAAGACAAAGCGGCTGCGCAGAAGGTTCCCTTGCCAGAGAGAGGGGAGAGGGGGACGGAGTCCTCCATGCGAAGGCGCCGCCGCGCTTTGTGACCATTTTTTGAATTTTTCTTGCGGCGCTTGACAAAGACTAGGGCGGATGGTATCTTTAGAACCGAGCTTAGCACTCGATGGGCATGAGTGCTAACAGCGTCGAAAGGAGCGAGCCTGCACATGAGCTTGGACGACCGAAAATTCCGCATACTGCAGGCAATTATCGACGATTACATTCTTACCGCCATGCCAGTAGGCTCGCGCACGATCTCGAAAAAGGGCGGGATGACGCTCTCTTCGGCCACGATCCGCAACGAGATGAGCGATTTGGAGGAGCTGGGCTACCTTGACCAGCCGCATACCTCGTCGGGGCGCGTGCCCTCATGGAAGGCCTATCGCCTATACGTTGATAGGCTGCTGCAGGTGGCGAGCCTGCCCCCGGAAGAGAGCGCGCGCGTAAAAGAGATATTCAAAACGCGCATGGATCAGATGGAGGACGTCTTCGCGGCCGCGGCACGGGCGATTTCGGAGCTGACCGACTACGCGGGCGTGCTGATCGCCCCGAGGGCAGGCAGGGTGCAGCGCGTGCAGCTGGTGCCGATCACGGCCAATACCGCGCTGATGGTTACGGTGACCGATAACGGCATCCACAAGGATTCCGTGGTGCCCATCCCAGGCGGGCTTTCGCCCGATCACCTCTATATGATTTCAAACGTGTTGACAGAGCGGGCCCAAGGGCACACCATCGCGGAGATTTTGCCCATGGCCAACGAGCTTTTGCGGGATATGGGCCTGCATCGCGCCTTCTTCCTCTCGCTGCTCGACCGTTTGGCCAGGCAGATGGAGCCGGATAGCGCGGCAGTGGTGGTGGGCAGTGCCTCAAAGCTGCTGGCGCAGCCCGAATTCAGCGATATTGAGCGCGCCAGAGGCCTGCTTTCGGCGCTGGAGACCAAGGATCAGCTCGCAAGGCTGCTATCGGCCAGGTCGCAGATCGAGTTTTCCATCACCATCGGCCCGGAATTGATGCTGGATGGCATGCAGAATTCCTCGCTCGTCACGATGTCTTACAGTCTGGGCGGCGGTGCCGGCGCCATGGGCGTTATCGGCCCATCGAGGATGCAATACGGCCGGGTTTTGGGCATTTTATCCGCCATGCGGCAGGCGCTGAACGAAATAGACGAAAAACCAGGAAAGGGTTAACGGAGCCATGAAGAAAGAGAAGAAATTGAGCCAAAACGAAGAAAAAATCGACCCAAAAGCAGCGATGGAAGAAACTGCGGGCGGCGACGGGCCCGAGATGGTCGCCGTGGAGCGCGCAAAGCTTGAGGAAGCCTCAAAACTCTTCGAGGAGGCGCAGAAGCAGCGCGACGAATACCTCGATATGGCCAGGCGCGTGCAGGCCGAGTTCGACAATTACCGCAAGCGCAACGTTTCGCTCCGCGCAGAAGCGGAGGACGATGGCCTTCGCGCCGCCGTGAAGGAGATCCTCCCCACGCTAGACAATCTCGAGCGCGCCTTGCAGGCGGCCACGGAGGAAAGCCCCCTGAAAAGCGGCCTGGAAATGACGCTGCGCGGCCTGAACGACGCGCTGGCGCGCCTGGGGCTCGAAGGGCTTGCCTGCAAGGCGGGCGAGCCTTTCGACCCTGAAAGGCACAACGCGGTGATGAGCAGTGACGCGGAGGAAGGCCAGCAGCCGGGCAGCGTGGCCGAGGTTCTTCAGCGTGGCTACAGCCTGAAGGGCAAGGTCGTCCGCTACGCGATGGTGCGCGTCGCACAATAGGAGCAAGAAAAACGCCCAAAAGTCAACCCCAAAACGATAAATAACGAAAAATAACGAAGCGAGTTCGAATAAGGAGGCAATTGAAAATGGCAAAGATCATCGGCATCGACCTGGGCACCACCAATTCCTGCGTCGCCGTCATGGAAGGCGGCGAGGCTGTCGTTATCCCAAACCCCGAAGGGGCGCGGACGACCCCCTCCGTGGTCGCCTTCTCTAAGGAAGGCGAGCGGCTCGTCGGCCAGGTGGCCAAGCGCCAGGCCATCACCAACCCCGATCGCACCATCATCTCCATCAAGCGCGAAATGGGCTCTAGCCACAAGGAGGTCATCGACGGGCACAATTACACCCCGCCGGAAATCTCGGCCATGATCCTGCAAAAGCTAAAGGCGGACGCCGAAGCCTACCTGGGCGAAACCGTCACGCAGGCGGTCATCACCGTGCCTGCCTATTTTAACGATTCCCAGCGCCAGGCCACCAAGGACGCGGGCCGCATCGCGGGGCTTGACGTGCAGCGCATCGTTAACGAGCCTACGGCCGCCGCGCTGGCCTACGGCATGGATAAGGAAGCGGCCCACAAGATCCTGGTCTATGACCTGGGCGGCGGCACCTTCGATGTTTCCATCCTCGATATTGGCGACGGCGTCTTCGAGGTGCTGGCCACCAACGGCGATACCCGCCTGGGCGGCGACGATTTCGACCAGCGCGTCATCGACCACCTCGTCGCGGAGTTCAAAAAGGCCGAGGGAATAGACCTATCTAAAGACAAGATGGCCATGCAGCGCTTAAAAGACGCAGCCGAAAAGGCAAAGATCGAGCTTTCGGGCGTGATGACCAGCAACATCAACCTGCCCTTCATCACCATGGATTCCTCCGGCCCCAAGCACCTGGATCTGAGCCTTTCCCGCGCCAAGTTCAACGAGCTGACCGCCGATTTGGTCGAAAAGACGATTCGCCCCCTGCGCCAGGCCCTGTCTGACGCGGGCCTTAAGAATTCCGACATCAGCAAGGTGCTGCTCGTGGGCGGTTCCACCCGCATACCGGCCGTGCAGGAGGCGGTGAAGCGCGAAACCAACATGGATCCGTTTAAGGGCATCAACCCCGACGAGTGCGTGGCCCTGGGCGCCGCGATTCAGGCCGGCGTTTTGGGCGGTGATGTCAAAGACCTGCTGCTGCTCGACGTCACCCCGCTCTCTCTGGGCATCGAAACCATGGGCGGCGTCTTCACCAGACTGATCGACCGCAACACCACCATCCCCACCAAGAAGAGCCAGATCTTCTCGACCGCGGCCGACGGCCAGACCCAGGTCGAAATCCACGTGCTGCAGGGCGAGCGCGAGATGGCGGCGCACAACAAGACTCTGGGGCGTTTCAACCTCACGGGCATCGCGCCGGCGCCGCGGGGCATCCCGCAGATTGAGGTGAGCTTCGATATCGACGCCAACGGCATCGTGCACGTGGCGGCCAAGGACATGGGCACGGGCAAGGTGCAAAACATCACCATTACGGCCTCGTCTAACCTCTCGGAAGCCGACATCAAGCAGGCCGTGGCCGACGCCGAAAAGTTTGCGTCGGAAGACAAGGCCAATAAAGATAAGGTTGAGGCCGCCAACGGGGCCGACAGCGCGATCTACCAGATCGAAAAGACGCTTAAGGAGCTGGGCGACAAGGTGGACGCGGCCGATAGGGAAAAGATCGAAGCCGAGCTTGAGTCCCTGCGCAAGGTCAAGGATTCGGCCGACACCCAGGCGCTTAAGGACGCGACCGAGAAGCTCAACCAAGCCTCTTACGAGGTCTTTGGCAAGATCTATCAGCAGCAGGGTGCGGCGGGCGCCCCCGGCGAGCAGCCGGGCGGGCAGGGCCCCGAGGGCGGCGAAAACGTCGAGCCCGACTTTGAGGTGCACGACGATAAGTAGGCCGGCATATCCATAAAGAAAAGAAAACCCCGGCGCGGGAAGGGAAAGCCTTCCCGCGCCGCTTGGGGCTTAAAACGAGGGAGGGGCTTCCTTGGCCAAACGCGATTATTACGAGGTTTTGGGGCTGCAAAAGGGCGCGGGCGACGCGGAGATTAAGAGCGCCTACCGCAAGCTCGCAAAGAAATACCACCCGGACTTGAACCCCGGCGATCAAGAGGCCGAAAAGATGTTTAAGGACCTGGGCGAGGCCTACGAAACCCTTTCGGATCCGCAAAAAAAGGCCCGCTATGACCAGTTCGGCCATGAGGACCCGATGGCGGGGGCTGGCGGCGGGGGTTTTTCGGGCGGGTTTGGCGGAGGCTTTGGGGGCTTTGGCTTCGAGAGCGTCATCAACGACCTGTTCGGCTTCGGCGGCGGCCAGCCAAGCAACGGCCCCGCGCGCGGGGCTGATTTGCGCTATTCGCTAACGCTGAACTTCGAAGAGGCGGTCTTTGGCGTGAAAAAAGACATTTCCATTACCCGCGATGAAAGCTGCCCCACTTGCTCGGGCAGCGGCGCAAAGCCCGGCAGCACCGTGGAAAGCTGCCCCATCTGCCATGGCAGCGGCCAGGTCACGCAGATTCAAAACACCGTGCTGGGGCAGATGCGCACCACCAGGCCCTGCACGCACTGCCGCGGCGAAGGCAAGATCATCAAGGAACCTTGCACGGCCTGCGCCGGGCGCGGCACCCTGCGCCGCAACCGCAGCATCACCGTGACCATCCCCGCGGGCATTGACGAAGGGCAGATGCTGCCCCTGCGCGGCCAGGGCGAGCCCGGCAAGAAGGGCGGGCCCGCCGGCGACCTCTATGTGGCGGTGAGCGTTCGCCCCCACAAGGGCTTCACCCGCGAAGGGCAGACGCTCTACTCCGCGAAGACCATCTCGTTCGCCGAAGCTGCCCTGGGGGCCGAAATCAGCATTCCGGTGCTCAAGGGCGAAGCTGTGAAGGAGCAAATCGGCGAAGGCACCCAGCCTGGCGCGGTGATTCGCGTCAAAGAGCAGGGCGTGCCCTCCCTGCGCGGCGGCAGGCGCGGCGATTTGATGGTCACGCTGAACGTCGAGGTGCCAAAGCGCCTTTCGGAAGCCCAAAAGCAGGCTCTGCGCGCCTTTGACCAGAGCATGGGCGGCCAATCCGCTTCCGGGGATGCAAAGCGCCAAAAGGGCTGGTTCGCTAAATAGCGGCGCTGCCCTTTGGCAAGCCGGGAAGGGAAATAGAATGGAGATTACCTATGCAAACGCCTTGGATGTAGAGGACTATAACGCGCTGCGGCTCTCTGCCGGGTGGGGCCCGGTGCATCCTGCGCAGGCCAGGGCCGGGCTGAACGGCAGCGCCCTGGTGGTTGCGGCGCAAACCGGGGGGAAGACCATCGGCGCGGCGCGCGTGGTTTGGGATGGCGGCACGGCACTCCGTGCCTTCGCAGGGGGACTTCGTCCCCCCTGCGGAACCCCTCTCTAACAACGAAGGCTTCTGCATAGCCTCTTTGCTTTCTTCTTCCCACGACGAGCGCGGGAGCGCTTCGGCCCCGGCATGGATTTATGGCTTGAAAGAGCGCCCATTGCGGGGGAGTGAAGGCTCCTTTCGCAAACCGCCCTTCCCCGCCGCTTGGGGAAGGGCGGTTTTGTTTGTGAATGGGGAGGGTTGCCTGGCCGAGCCATCCGCCTAGGCCAAGAGGGCGGCGCTTTAGCCTTGAAAAGGAAAACAGGCTGAAAAGGGTGCGTTTTTGGTGAAAATCGCCCTTTTCGCAAAGGCCTTTCCTCGCCGCTTGAGGGGAAGGGCTTTAGCTTGCGGGCGGTTGCGAAGGGGTGTGAAACCGTAACAAGAAGAGGCAGGGGCAAAAAAGGGGCTCCCCCGGATGGGGAGCCTTTTTATAGCCGTGGAGGCCATTTCTCGTTTAAAACCGACCCGGGATTACGATACGGGCTCGATCTTCTTGGCCAAGGCGTCGAATTCCGCCTGCGTCGCGCCTTCCTTTTTAGAGAGCGCGTCGATGTCCTTATACAGGGTGGAGTCCACGGTGACGTGCACGGTCTTGATGCTGGGGTTCACGCCCTCGACCTTTTCGCTCACCATCTCGGTGATGCGTGCCGTGAGCGTGCCCTGGTAGGCGTCGTCAAACTCAAGGCCGATCAAGGCGCTGTCGCCCATCGCGGCTACGGTCGCCGCCTTAACCTCGGAGAGCTTTTCGATTTCGCCACGCATCTTGGTTAGATCTTCGGCGCTAAAGCCGCCTTCGGCAGGCCCCGCGGAAGCGTTCGGCGAGCCGCTGGGGCTGGTGCTGGGGCTCAAGCCAGGGGAGCCGCTGGGGCTTTGCGAGGGCGCCAGGGAGCTCAGCGGCGTTGTGGCCGGCGACATGGAAGGCGGCGGCGAGGTCAACGTGGTGTTGCAGGAGCAGGCCACGGTCAGCGCCGCCAGCAGGATGGTAAACAAGGTAATGAGGAACTTTTTCTTCAAGGGGTTCGCCTCCTTTTGGGTTTTATTGTGTGCAATCCCTAGAATTTTTATCATGAAAATTCCCTCAAACCCGAATTTTTTTGCGCTCCCCTTCCCTATCGGCTGTTCTTGAGCTATAATAGGGAGGATTCAACAGCCTGGACGCGCCGCTTTGGGTGGCGCGCAGGGCCAGTTTCAGGCAGGTGGCCGGGAGGAAAACCCTCATGAAACAAATTCTAAGAGCATTGTGCCCAGCGTTTTTGCTGTTCATGCTTCTATTTTTGAGCGCTTGCGCCGAATCCAGAGCGGAAAAGCTGCTGCCGCGCGCAAACGTGAGCGAGGTTTCGCTGGATTTTCTCGGCTACCAAGGGGAAGATATTCCAAGGGCCGATATTCAGGATCCGAGCGTTTTGGGCCAGATTCTCGACGTCTTTTACGCGGCGGAACCCGTTCGGCTCGACATCCCCATGGATCAAAGCTATTCGCCGGAGCTGAGCGCCAGCCAACTGCTCTATCTGCGCACGAGCGCGGGTGCCCTGCCCGTATATTATAACAATGCGCAGAAGCTTTTCGCCGTGCCCTACATCCGCGAAGACGATGGCACGCAGCTTCGCGACTATCGCTTTTATCAGGTTCAGCAAGAGAGCCAGACCGCCTTTTCCGACCTGCTTTCGTCCCTGGAACCGCCGAGGCCCAGCGCTGAAACCCCGGCCGTATAGGCCCTTGTTTTTCTAAAAATGGCAGGATAGAATGCAGTCACCTCGGGCAAGCTAGCCCCGAGGTGATTGTTTATGCCTAAAAGAAGAAATGACGGCAAGAACCGCGACCGGCACAATCGCGCAGGCGAGGACCTGATGCCGCCCTTTGCGGTCGGCTCGCATTTCCCCACGGAAACGGGCTATGGAATCCCCGTGGTGCGGGCCTTTCGAGAGTCCGCCGATGGGGATGTGCTGGGTTCCTATACCGGCGTGGCGAACAAGGGCGAAAGGCCCGAGCAGGACGCGGACGATAGCTAAGCCGCATTAGCCCGGCAAGGGCTGTTGAGAAAGAGCGCCCAAGCGCAGCCTGGGTGCTCTTTCTCAACAGCCGATGAATTTTGGGATGCACATCGGGAATGCAGTGCCGCCAATCCTATGCGATGCGGGAATCCGGCGGGTTAGGAAGAAGGCTCCCTTCAAGGCGGGGGAACGCTGGATTGCTTCGCCGTCATTGCGAGGAACATTAGCGACGCGGCAATCCCAATGACGGAAAAGAAGACCTTTCGCATTCAAAAGCGGCGTTTTCGTCCGTGTGAGCGAGGTTGAATCCGCCCTGTAGGCCTTCTGCGCTGACGGGGCCGGTAAAAATGGAGAAAAAAGGAACGTCTTCGCTTGCGAAGACGTTCCTTTTTAGGTTTTCGTAAGGAGGGTTAGATGTCGTCCAGGCCCTGGAGGGCGGCATAGCCGCGCTCGCCGGTCGAAACCTTGACCACATCTTCCACATGGTAGATGAAGATCTTGCCGTCGCCGATGCGGCCGGTATGCAAAATGGCCTGTGCCGTTTCCACGACGGTTTCCACGGGCACGGCGGTGACGACGATATCCATCTGCAGCTTGGGCAGCAGGTCGAGGTTTTCGATGAGGATCCCTCGGTAGAAGTCCGTGCGGCCCTTCTGGATGCCGCAGCCCACCACCTGCGTGACCGTCATGCCGGTGACGCCGATTGCGTTCATGGCGGCCTTCATGCGCTCAAGATGGGCCGGGTTGAAGATGATGGTGACCTTGGTCATCACCGCGCCTTCCTTATTTATGCCGAGCGGAACCGCTCTTTCGCGGCGCAAAACCTCGACCACGGCAGGATCCGCGGCTTCCTCGGTTGGCGCGCCAGAAGCGATGGGCATGAAGTCTGCATAGGAGGAGGCGAGACCGTGCTCGGTGACGTCAAGCCCGCGAATTTCATCATCCGCAGAGGCGCGCAGTCCGATGGTCTTGTTGATGAGGGTGAAGACCAGGAACATCGCGATGGCCACGTAGGCTATGACGCTGGCCACGCCAAGGACCTGCACGCCGATGTACTGCCCGCGCGAAACGCCGCCAAGGGCTTCCTCCGTGGCGAAAAAGCCGGTTAAAATCGTGCCCAGGGCGCCGCAGACGCCGTGCACGCCGATGGCGCCGACGGGATCGTCGATCTTTAGAACCTTATCGATGAACTCGATGCCAAAGACCACCGCGAGGCCCGAGAGGATACCGATCATCGCGGAACCCTCGATGCTGACCGCGTCGCAGCCGGCGGTGATGGCCACAAGCCCTGCCAGCGCGCCGTTGAGCGCCATGGATACGTCCGGCTTCTTAAAGCGAATCCAGGTGACGATCGTGACGGTTATGGTGGAAACCGCCGCTGCAGTATTGGTGGTCATGAAGATCTTGCCCGCTGCAAGGATGCTGTCGCCCTCCATCGAAACGGTGGAAGCGCCGTTGAAGCCAAACCAGCAAAACCACAGGATGAATACGCCCAGGGCGCCCAGGGTCAGGCTATGGCCCGGGATCGCGTTTGGGCTGCCGTCGGCATTGTATTTGCCGATGCGCGGGCCCAGGATCTTGGCGCCAACAAAGGCAGCCACGCCGCCAACCATGTGCACGGCCGTGGAACCCGCAAAATCATGGAAGCCAAGCTGGGCAAGCCAGCCACCGCCCCAGATCCAGTGGCCTGAGATTGGGTAGATCAGCAGGGAAATCGCGGCGCTATAGAGGCAATAGGCGAGAAATTTCGTGCGTTCCGCCATCGCGCCGGAAACGATGGTGGCTGCGGTTGCGCAAAACACCGTTTGGAAGATGAGAAAGACCCACAGCGGCACGCCCGAGGGCAAAACCGCGGAGTAGTCCCCCTTGACCATCAGATCGAAGCCGCCAAAGAGGGTGCCGGAGGTGCCGAACATGATGCCGAACCCGACCAGCCAATACAGCGGCGCGCCGATGCAGAAATCCATTAGGTTTTTCATGACGATGTTGCCCGCGTTTTTCGCGCGGGTAAAGCCGGTTTCCACCATCGCGAAGCCCGCTTGCATGAAGAAGACCAGCGCGGCGCCGAGCAGAGTCCACAGTGAATTGAGTCCCGAGAATTCCATAAAATAGCCTCCCATCCTTTTAGATTGGGCCTTGGCGGCTTGAAAAGCGGCATCGGCCGCCCAAGCGGCCCGCGCCCGAGCCTATGAGGTAAAGAAAGAGCGCCGCCTGCTCGTGATGAACAGGCCAGCGCCCTTGCTTATGAAGCATGATAGTGTGATGGGGCCGCCTTGTCAAGCGAAAAAGGGAAAGAAAATTGGGCTTAACCTGTTTTTAGCAAGGGCGTGGGTTGCGTGGGCGCCGGCTGCGAGGGGTGGGGCGGCGAAGCAATCCGGCAAGTTAAGCGCCAAAGAAGGGGCGGGAGCATTTCGCCGGCGCCCGCAATGACGAGGAAAGGGGCGCATCGGCGAGGAAAGGCCGCTTTTGGGCGTAAAAGGCTGCGTTTGCGGCGGCCTAAGGGATTGGTGGGGCCTGACGGCCTCCGCAATGATGGGAAAAGGGATGGTGACGAGGGGGAGGCTGCAGGGCAAAGTGGGCGCGCGGCTTGACAGCCCTACGGAGGGTATGATACCGTGCAGTGACGGGGCCATTTTGGCGCGGGGCATGCCCGAAGGGCGGCAGGGCGCGCCGCAGCCCGGTGAAGGAATGGATAGGGGGTTGGCAGAATGCCTTTGCCGTTGGGAGAGAGCGTAATGGTTGCACTGCTTTGCGTGGTGGTCGTCTTTATCCTGCTGGTGGCGATGACCCTCGTGCTGAAGATCCTGTCGAGCATGTTCGTGCTGCTGGATAAATCCGGCGAGCGCGGCGGCAGGCGCTAGGGGAGGGGAAAGAACATGTTGGAAGCCTTCTTTAAGATGATGTCGGAGTCCGGCTTCGCGGCGATGACCTGGCAATCCGGCGTGATGATCGCGATCGCGGGAATTTTGCTGTATTTGGCCATTGCCAAGGGATTTGAGCCGCTGCTTTTGCTGCCAATTTCCTTTGGGATGCTGCTGACGAACTTGCCCCTTGGCGGGCTGATGCATATGGAGTTTTACGCAAGCACGATTGACTTCGGTCAGGTTCTGCATGAGGGCGGCCTGCTAGACATCTTGTATTTAGGCGTAAAGTTCGGCATTTATCCTTCGCTGATCTTCATGGGCATCGGCGCGATGACGGACTTTGGGCCGCTGATTGCCAGGCCTTCTTCCCTGCTGATGGGCGCGGGCGCGCAGTTTGGTATCGCGGTTGCCTTGGTGACCGCTTCGGTGCTTGGCTTCACCGGCCCGCAGGCGGCCTCCATTGCCATCATCGGTGGGGCCGATGGCCCGACCGCCATCTTCTTGACCAACCAATTAGCGCCCGAGCTTTTGGGGCCGATCGCCGTGGCAGCGTACTCTTACATGGCGTTGATCCCGCTCATCCAGCCGCCCATCATGCGGCTGATGACCACGAAAAAGGAGCGCGAGATCAGGATGGATCAATCGAAGATTCGCCCGGTTTCAAAGCTAGAAAAAATTTGCTTTCCCGTTATTGTCACCATCCTTTGCGTGCTGCTGCTGCCCGCTGTGGCGCCGCTGATTGGCATGCTGATGCTCGGGAATCTCTTCAGGGAGTGCGGCGTGGTCGAAAGGCTGTCTGATACGGCGCAAAACGCCCTGATCAATATCGTGACCATCTTCCTTGGGTTGACCGTGGGCGCAACCTCGGTGGGCGAGACCTTCTTGGCCCCCGAAACGCTGAAAATCATCGGCTTAGGGCTTGCGGCCTTTGCATTTAGCACCGTAGGCGGCTTGATCATCGGCAAGGTTATGAGTTGGCTTTCTGGCGGGAAGATCAACCCGCTCATTGGCTCCGCCGGCGTTTCGGCCGTGCCCATGGCCGCGCGCGTTTCGCAGGTCGAGGGTGCGAAGGCCAGCCCCGGCAACTTCTTGCTGATGTTTGCCATGGGGCCGAACGTGGCCGGCGTCATCGGCTCGGCCGTGGCCGCGGGCATTTTGCTTTCGTACTTTGGCGGCTAAGGTTGCCCGAATGGAGCGAAAGACGAGGAAAACGCGAGCCGGGGCCTCCGCAAGAGAGCGGAGGCCCCGCTTTTATGCCAAGCCGAAGCGCAGCGCGGAAAAAAGCTTTTAAACTTGGCTTAACGGAATTGAATTTCCCATGAAAAGGTGCTATGCTTTGGGGAGCGGCCCGGCAAAAAAGAAGGCTAGGGCGCGGATCGCACAGAACAAACCAAAAGATGGAGGAGAAGAGCCATGAAGTACTCAGCCAGGGAAGACATCGTGCAGCTGACGCCATTTTGGAAGGGCGAGCGGTTCCCCGACGGGCGCCCGAAGGTTTCGGCGGACGTCATCGCGCGGCTGCGCAAGATCACCATGGAAGAGGCCTGGGGCTATCTTTGGCGCAACGGCTATAAGTGCCAGTTCGTCACGGGCTTCCAGCGCTCCCACCCCACGCGCAACCTGGTTGGCCGCGCGGTGACAGCGACCTTCGTGCCCGCGCGCCCGGACCTGAACGAAACCCTGCTCAAGTACGGCCACGAGGTGGAAGGGCGCAAGGGGCAATACAACCAGTGGGTGATCGACTC
>JAITGM010000007.1 GCA_031280685.1 Christensenellaceae bacterium | reverse complement strand
TACCGTTCGGTAGTCAAACGGCAACAGCCTTAAACCCCTTGTAACAGCGGCACTTTCTTGCACAAGGCAAAAAGAAAGAATGGACAAAATCACTTTATCCATTCTTAGGTGTTACTATGGTGGAGCATAGGGGATTCGAACCCCTGACCTTTTGAATGCCATTCAAACGCGCTACCAACTGCGCCAATGCCCCACAACAGAATCTAGTTTATCAGACGGCAAGGATGCTGTCAATACCATAGATGCGCTGCCGGGGAGGAATTTGAAGGTCGAAGTCAATTCGCCCGTGAGGCACAGCCCTCGAGCTGGCGGAAAGGGCATAAAGAAAAGCGACACCGCGGCACCGCCTCCCGCAAATCTTATACGGCGCTCGGGTCGCTCCTCAGCGTTGCCCTATCCTCCGCACAAGCAAAGCACTATTATTTTGCATCAAAAAAGTGCGTTTTACGCAGACGGTATCCAATAGATGCATTTTTATGTGTCCGCGTCGCCGGGTGCGGCACCCGCTAGGGGTACATCGTCCCCTCAAAAAGAACCTTAGAAGTATTGAAAGCTCGACTGCTCGACCTTAGCGGTTTCCAAAAGTGAGGCGTGGCGAACCGAAAAGAAGCCGAAGCGCTCGCGGAGGGAATCCACGGCGAGCTCCAGGTTCTCGTCGCGGGCCCTGCGGAGCTGGCGAGAGAAAATGTCCATCTGCATGCCCTCGCTGAAGGGCCGCAGATCGGAGCAACGCAGCCCCAGCGCACGGACCGGATTGCCTTGGTCAAAGGCGCTCAGATAAAGCGCGAGGGCGCTTTCCCAAAGCTCGCGAAAGAGGCAGCTCGGGGCGGCGAGTTTGGTTTGCTTGCCGGCCCAGGTAAGGTCGGCGTTGCGCACGCCGATGTGCAGGGTCGCGGCCTTTAATCCCGCCTTGCGCAGCCGTGACGAAACTGAGTCGGCCAAAACCTGAAAGACGAGCTTGATTTCTTCGGCGTTTTGGAGGTTTTGGGCCAAAGTAGTGGAGTTGCCGATGCTCTTGATGGCATCCCGATGGTCGAAGAAGGCGACCGGGGAGTCGTCCAGACCGTTTGCGTAGGCATGCAGCGTTTCCCCCCACTTGCCTAGTAGGGCGCTTAAGGTGCCAAGAGGGGCGCGCGCCAGGTCGCCAATTGTATATAGGCCGATATCTTGCAGCTTGCGCCTGGCGGAGCGCCCCACATAGAGCATCTCGCCCGCAGGCAGGGGCCAAATCGTCTGCCGGTATTCGCTCGGGAGCAAGACCGTGGTGGCATTGGGCTTTTTCATATCCGAGCCGAGCTTGGCGAAGACCTTGTTGTTGGCCACGCCGACTGAGATGCTCAGGCCGGTTTCGCGCAACATGTCGGCGCGGAGTCGATCCGCGATCCGACGGCCGGAGCCGAAGAGCGAGGCACTCCCGCTGACATCCAGCCAGGCTTCATCCAGGCCGAAGGGCTCGACACGATCGGTATAGCGGGCATAAATGGCGCGTGCCATCGTGGCGTATTCGCGGTATTTTTCCATATGCGGGGGCACGACTAGGAGATGCGGGCAGATCTGCCGCGCCTGCCAAACGACTTGGCCCGTGTAGATGCCTAGGGCCTTCGCCGCGTCGTTCTTGGCCAGCACGATGCCGTGGCGCAGGCTCTCTTCCCCGCAGACGGCCAGAGGAACCTGCCTGTACTCGGGGTGTTCCAGGCTCTCGACCGAGGCGTAGAAGTTATTGAGATCCGCGTGAAGGATCGTTCTTTCGCCCATTATAAATTGCCCTCCCAATAATCAACGTTTTGTAGCTATTATAAGACGAAAAACTTGAATTTGCAAGAACCTTGCTTGAAAAAGAAGGGATAAGATACGAATTGAAGCATTATGCGCCGGCGAAAGGCATCTTGCGTCCTGGGAGTCCGAAGGCCGGTCACTTGAGGAAGCAAAGCATGGCCAAAAGGACCTCTTCGCGTGCGCTGTCATGGCGCAGGCAGTGAAATCCGTCCGTAAACTCCTTCAGGCGCAGATGGGGCCTTGCGCTTTAGGCCAGCTCGCCGATCGCGGGCGCGGAAACGATTTGATCGCCGTCCGCGCCCAGAAGCAGGCTAGGGTTCGCGATTTTGGACGCGTCCGCGAGTGCATTTTCGCCGGCTGCGGCGATTTGGGCATAGAGACGGAACGACGGCCTATCGTGAAAAACGCCGTCGTCCACCAGCCGCCGCATTGCGTCCTGGTCGTGCGCGATTGCCGCGGGATTGAGCCTTGTGCGGACGGCAAGGCGGGGCTGAGACTGCCCAAAAGCCTGGCAAGGGCGGTGGCCGGGCAGAGGCTGATGGAAGCCACAGCCAGGGGAGGGGATTCGACGACGGCCTTCGCATAGCTCACCTAGCCTTGAATCAACAGGTTTAGGACGATAACCTCAAGGCCCTGCCGTGCAGCGCGCAGATCGCCACTGGGATCCCAGGCCGAGGGGAAGATCCTCATCATGGAAGTCAACTACGAAAGCGGGGAGTACAGCATTCGGATAACCAAAGTCGAGGGCAATCTCACGCGCAATTAGACGCGAAAAGTCACCGTCGCGATGCGAAAAGGGCTCCATTTTCGCCATACGTGGGGGAAATGAAACCCCTACGCTTGGGGCCGAACGGTTAAAAGCTGCTCTGGATCGATGGTAGGCTTGCCGCCTGCGGGAAAGGTCGGACTCGGCCGTCGCTTTCGCCTGCGGCCGCCGAACGAATCAGGGTTCAATATCGCCGCAGGCGATGCTGCGATGCGGAAAAAAGAGCCGCCACGAACTCTATTGAGTTCGTGGCGGCGTGGCGGAGAAGGAGGGATTTGAACCCTCGCTGCAGTTTCCCACACTACTCCCTTAGCAGGGGAGCCCCTTTGGCCACTTGGGTACTTCTCCGAATCGTTTTCACGAAAGAGATGGCGGAGAGAGGGGGATTCGAACCCTCGGTGCTTATGCAGCATCACTGGTTTTCAAGACCAGCTCCTTAAACCGCTCGGACATCTCTCCGCGCAAGGCAGCCAGGCCGCGGGCTACCAAGATGAGTATACCAAGGAAGGTGGGGCCTTGTCAAGCCATGGAATCGTAAAAGACCCGGGTCAGGCACAGGCCGTGTGCGGGCGCTGTGGGGCCAAGATCAAGGCGCGAGCGGCTTTGGTAGGCGCGGGGGATGCAGCCTGGCGCGAGCTTGCCCTGACCGATCGCGATCAGCGTGCCGGCTATGATGCGCACCATGTTATATAAAAAACCGCTGCCGCAGATGGTGAAGAGGAGCTCGTCGCCGTTTTTTTGCAGGGTAGAAGCCGTCATTTCGCGGGTAAAGGTCTTGGCGCTGCCGCCAGCCGCCATGAAGGCAGAAAAGTCGTGCCTGCCAAGGAAGAGGGCCGCGGCTTCCGCCATGGCCCCAAAATCGAGGGGCGTGGGCAGGTGCGCGTGGGTGTTGGCCTTCAGCGCGCTCTGGTGCGGCCGGTTGAGGATGCGGTATTCGTAGCTTTTCCCCTTGGCGTCGAAGCGAGCATGGAAGTCGCTTCGCACCTGCAGGGAACCCGTCACACGGATGGTGGACGGCAGCAGGGTATTGAGCGCGAAACTGAACTTTTCGGCCGGAATCCGCGACTCCGTATCGAAATGAGCGACCTGATACAGCGCGTGGACGCCGGCATCCGTGCGGGAAGCGCCGGTTAGGGCGATTTCCTCCCCGCAGAGCCGTTTTAGGGCATTCTCTGCCACGGCCTGAACCGACAGGCCGTTCTTTTGCCGCTGCCAGCCGCAGTAGGGCCCACCATCGTATTCAAGGATCAGCGCGATGCGGCGCATGGCGTTAAAGCAGCCTTTGCCGCAGAAGTTCGGCTGCCAGCAGCGCCAGGAAGAGCAGCAGCGCCAGGTAATCGACCGCCTGCAGCCTGAGAATCTTCATGCGGGTGCGACCTTCGCCGCCGCGGTAGCAGCGCGCCTCCATGGCGATGGCCAGCTCATCTGCCCGGCGGAAGGCGCTGATGAACAGCGGCACTAGAAGGGGCACCATGGCCTTGGCGCGCTGCAGAAGGTTCCCCGTGTCAAAATCCGCGCCGCGGGCCGCCTGGGCCTTCATGATCTTATCGGTTTCTTCCAAAAGCGTTGGGATGAAGCGCAGGGCGATGGTCATCATCATCGAAAGCTCGTGCACTGGGAAGCGGACGAGCTTCAGGGGCTTTAGGACGCGCTCAAGCCCGTCGGTCAGGGCGATGGGCGAGGTGGTGAGGGTGAGAAGCGAGGTGCCGAGGATTAAAAACACCAGCCGAAGCGCCATGAAGGCGGCGAAATAGAGGCTTTCCTCGGTGATGACGATGAAGCGCCACGCAAAGAGAACCCGGTCGCCTTTGGCGAAGAACATGTTGAGGAAGAAAGTAAAGAGGATGATCATTAGGATGGGCTTCAGGCTGCGCAGCATGAACTTGAGCTTCAGGCCCGAGAGCAGGGTGCAAAAGAGCAGCAGCGCCAGCAGTAGCCCGTAGCCGATAAAGTCCTTGACGAGGAAGGTCAGGCAGATATAGAGCGCCGTGAGCAACAGCTTCATGCGCGGATCGACGCGATGCACCGGCGAATCGCCTGGGAAGAACTGGCCAAGGGTAATATCACCCAGCATCAGGCAGCCCCTCCCTTCAAAAAGAACGCAAGCAGCGCGGTTTCGATCTCTTCCATGCGGTGAATGCCCTTCGGCAGGGCGAAGCCCTTTTTTGCTAACTCGGCGCGCAGTTTGGCCGCGGCCGGCAGGTCAAGCCCCATCGAAAGCAGCTCGTCGGGGCGCGAAAAGACCTCGGCTGGGCTGCCCTCCATGGCCAACCGGCCTTGGCTCATCACATAGACGCGCTCGGCCAGGCGCGAAACGTCATCCATCGAATGTGAAACCATCACGATGGTGCGGCCCTTTCGGTGCCAACCCTGAATCAAGGATAGGATCTCCTCCCGTCCGCGCGGATCAAGTCCCGCCGTGGGTTCGTCGAGGATTAAAATCGAAGGCTCCATCGCCAGAACCCCGCCGATGGCCACACGTCGCTTCTGCCCGCCCGATAGGTCGAAGGGCGAGCGCTGCAAAAGCTCCTCGGGCAGGTGCACGTCGGCCAGCGCCTGGCGGACGCGCGCGGCGATCTCATCCTTCGGCAGCCCCAGGTTTTTTGGGCCAAAGCCGATGTCGAGCTCGACGCTTTCTTCGAAGAGCTGATACTCGGGGTATTGAAAGACCAGCCCGACCTGGCGGCGGACTTCCTTGAGCGAGGTTTTGGGGTCTGAAAGCTCAAGGCCGTTGACGAGCACCTTGCCCTGACTGGGCCGGATCAGCCCGTTGAAATGCTGCACCAGCGTCGATTTGCCGCTGCCCGTGTGGCCGATCACCGCTGCAAATTCGCCGTCTTCAATGCGCAAAGAAACATCCTCCAGCGCGCTCGCGCTGAAGGGGCTGCCAGGCATATAGACATGGCTTAAATGGCTGACTTCAATTGGCATAAAGCCTCCGTCATCTCTTCGATGCTCATTACGGTTTCGGGAATGCGCAGGCCCTTCTTGCGAAGCCTGAGCGAAAGCTCAGCCATCGGCGGAACCTCAAGCCCCAGGGCGTGCAGCCCGCCGATGTTTAAAAACACCTCGCGCGGGCTGCCCGAAAGCGCGATCTTTCCCTCGTCCATGCAAAGGACGCGATCCGCGGCCAGCGCTTCCTCCATGAAGTGCGTGACGTGCACCACGGTGATGCCCTGCTCTTCGTGCAGGCGCAAAACGGTGTCCAAAACCTCCTTACGGCCGGAGGGGTCGAGCATGGCCGTAGGCTCATCCATGAGGAGCACCTCGGGTTCCATGGCCAAGATGCCCGCAATGGCTACGCGCTGCTTTTGCCCGCCCGAAAGATGGTGCGGCGCGTGCTTGGCGAACTCGCCCATGCGCACCTTTTCGAGGGCGTTTTTCACGCGCCCCTGAATTTCGAGCGGGGGCACGCCGAGGTTTTCAAGGCCGAAGGCCACGTCCTCCTCGACCACGGTGGCCACGAGCTGATTGTCTGGGTTTTGGAAGATCATGCCGACCTTTTTACGCAGTTCCCAGATCCGATCCTCCGCGGCCGATGAGATGCCCTCCACCTTGACCTCGCCCGAAGTGGGCAGATACAGCCCGTTCAGCAGCTTGATCAGCGTGGACTTGCCTGAGCCGTTATGCCCGATGATCGAGAGCCACTCGCCCTTGTTTACGCCAAAAGAAACGCCGCGAACAGCGCCGTCCTCCTCGGTTTGGCCTTCGTATTGGAAGAATACCTCGCTTAAATCTATGAGTGCCATGGATGAAAAGCCTCCGATCGCGCAGGGTAAAGCGGTTTTTCAAGTTTAGCATCCGCCCGGCGCTTTTTAAAAGGAAGAAAGGTTAATTTTTTGCGCTTTCGGGGTCGGAAACGCAAAAAGGGCGCGACCGCCCAGTGCGGCCGCACTCCGCTTCGTCAATCCACGAAGTCGAACTCGATCTCGCCCAGGCGCACGCTGACGCCATCCTTGGCACCCTTCTGCCGCAGCGCGTCAATGACGCCGCTCCTGCGCAAAACGCCCTCGAAATAGGCCAGCGACTCATCGTCATCCAGATCCACGCGGCGAAGCAGCCCTTCGACCAGCGGGCCCTCGACCACATACCAGTCGTTTTGGCGAAAGACGCGGAATTGGGAAGGGTCGGCCGGGATCTCCTCGGGCAGATCGTCCACAAAGCTTTCGATGGGGGGGAGGCTTTTGAGCAGCTCGGCGCAGCGCGCCACCAAGGGCTCCAGCCCTTCGTGGATGGCCGCGCAGGCGGGGTAGATCTCAAGCCCGGGGAAGGCCTCCTTGAGGCGAAGCAGGTTCTCGTCAGCGCCGGGCAGGTCGGTCTTGTTGGCGCAAAGAAGCTGCGGCCGCGCCGAAAGAGCGCCATAGCGCGAAAGCTCAAGGTTGATGGCGTGAACGTCTTTTACGGGGTCGCGCCCCTCGGAGCCTGAAACATCGACGACGTGCACCAGCAGCCGCGTGCGCTCGATATGCCGCAAAAAGGTGTGCCCAAGCCCCGCACCCTCGCTTGCGCCTTCAATAAGGCCTGGAATATCGGCCAAAACGAAGCCGTCGCCGTAGGCGCGGACGACGCCCAGGTTCGGCGTTAAGGTGGTGAAGTGATAGTTCGCGATCTTGGGCCTGGCCGCGGTCAGAACCGAGAGCATCGTGGATTTGCCCACGTTTGGGAAGCCGACCAGCCCTACGTCCGCGATGGAGCGAAGCTCCAAAACCAGCCTGGCGCGCTTGCCCTTTTGGCCGGGGTTGGCAAAGCGCGGGGCCTGGCGCACGGGGTTGGCAAAGTGCGCGTTGCCCCAGCCGCCGCGCCCGCCCCGAAACAGCACCTGCGGCAGCGCTTCGTTGGTCAAATCGGCCAAGATCAGGCCGCTTTCGCCATCCTTGACTAGGGTGCCCGGGGGCACCTTGATGGTCAGATCCTGCCCGGCCTTGCCGCCCATGCGGCTGGGGCCGCCGGGCTGGCCGTTTTCGGCCAGGAACTTGCGGTGGTATTGAAAGTCCAGCAGGGTATGCATGCCGGGGTCTGCCACGAACACCACGCTGCCGCCGCGTCCGCCGTCGCCCCCATCCGGCCCGCCTGCGGCCACGTACTTTTCGCGATGGAACGAGACCTTGCCGTCCCCGCCGTCGCCGGCCTTCACCTCGATTTTTGCCTGGTCAACAAAGAGTGCCAAATCGCTTCTCCTTTAAATGAAAATATTCCTGCTTGTGGTGGGCGAACCCGCCGCACTGCGGCCTTCCGGCTCCCTTTTTCGTCATTCGCGCTTGCCGCGCCGCTTCTCGCACCTTACAATGGCGGCGAGAAAGTGCAGGCGCGTTCAGCGTAGCCGGCTCTATCGGGAGGCATGTGGTGGGCGAATTTCAATTCCTTCCGCGAAGGCGCGAGCCGCTCTGGCGCAGGCCTTAAAGGTCCGCTTCGCCCGGCTGTGCCTGCAAAATCGCGATGTGCAGCGCGCTAAGCTGTTCTTCCTGCACCGAAGAGGGGGTATCCATCATCAGGCAGGCCCCGTTTGAAGCCTTGGGGAAGGCCAAAACGTCGCGAAGCGAGTTTGCGCGGGTCAGCGCCATCATCAATCGGTCGATGCCGAAGGCGAAGCCGCCGTGCGGGGGCACGCCGTAGCGGAAGGCTTCGAGCAGGAAGCCGAAACGCTCCCAGGCGAGGTCGTGCGGCAGGCCGATGAGCCTGAACATCTCCTCCTGCACCTCGGGCTTGTGGATGCGGATCGAGCCCGAGCCCATTTCAAGGCCGTTGAGCACTAGGTCGTAGGCCTTGGCGCGCACGCCGCCCGGATTCGAACCAACGAGGGGCAGGTCTTCGTCCATGGGCGAGGTAAAGGGGTGGTGCATGGCCATGAAGCGCTGATCTTCCTCACTCCACTCCAGCAAGGGGAACTCGGTCACCCAAAAAAGGTCGTCCTTCCCTTGGTCGATGAGCTGCAGCCGCCTGCCGAGCTCGAGGCGAAGCTGCCCCAGGCTCTGCAGCACCACGGATTGCCGGTCCGCCACGAAAAAGAGCACATCGCCCTCTTCTGCGTCCATCAAACCCTTCAGTTCCGCCGCCTTTTCTTCGCTCAGGAACTTCAAAAAGGGCGAGCGCACGCCGTCGGCCCCAAGGCTCATCCAGGCCAGGCCCTTTGCTTTAAAGCCTTTGACGAACTCGCCCAGCGCGTCGATCTCCTTGCGCGAAAGGCGGCCCGCGCAGCCCTTGGCGTTGAGGCCGCGCACTTGCGGGGCGCCTTCAAAGACCGAGAATCCGCAATCCTTGGCCCAATCGCTCAGGTTTTTGAGTTTTAGGCCAAAACGGCGGTCGGGCTTGTCGGATCCGTACTCGTCCATGGCCTGGCGCCAGGTCATGCGCGGGAGCGGCAACTGGATTTCGGCCCCTTTGACCGCCGCGAACACGGCCTGGAAGGCCCCTTCTACCACCGCTTGCACGTCGGCTGGCTCCACGAAGCTCATTTCAAGGTCGCACTGGGTGAACTCAGGCTGGCGGTCGGCCCTTGAGTCCTCGTCGCGGAAGCAGCGGGCGAGCTGAAAATAGCGGTCGCAGCCGCCCAGCATCAGGAGCTGCTTATAGATCTGCGGGGATTGTGGCAGCGCGTAGAATTCACCCGGGTGCACGCGCGAGGGCACGAGATAGTCGCGCGCGCCTTCCGGGGTCGATTTTGTCAAAATCGGGGTTTCGACCTCGATGAAGTTCTGCCCGTCCATATAGCTGCGCAGGGTTTGCGTCAGCTTCGAGCGCAGGCGCAGCATGGCCTGCATAGAGGGCTTGCGCAGCTCCAGATAGCGGTATTTTAGGCGGAGCGCCTCGTTTTCATCCGGGTGGTCTTCGTCGATGTAGATGGGCGGGGTTTGTGAGGAGTTGAGCAGCGCCGCCTTCTGGACGAAGACCTCGATTTCTCCGGTTTCGATCTTGGCGTTCACGGCTTCCGGCGCGCGGAGCGAAACCCGGCCCTCGGCGCTGAGCACATACTCGCCGCGCAGGCTTTCGCCCAAGGCAAAAAGCTCCTTGCCGCAAATGGTTTCGTCGAACACGAGCTGGACGAGGCCAGTCTTGTCGCGCAGCCAGACGAAGATCAGTCCGCCCAAATTGCGGCTTCGCTGCACCCAGCCGCAGAGCTGCACCTGCTGCCCGGCGTGGCCTGGCCGCAGCTCCCCGCAATACTGGCTGCGGGGGAAGGCCTTAGAGGGATTCGTCATACTCTCACTCCTTTAAGGGTTTCGATGAGTTCCGCGGGAGGAAGGGCGCTTTCGTCCTTCGTTTGCATATTGCGCAGGGTGTATTTTCCGCTTTGCAGCTCGTTTTCACCGATGATCACCACATACGGGCTGCCGAGCCGCCCCGCGTACTTGAATTGCGCCTTCAGGCTCCTGCCCGCGTGGTCCATATCCGCGCTGACGCCGCTTTGGCGCAGTTCTTGCGCCAAAAGAAGGGCGGCCGTCGGGGCGTCTTGGCCCATTGAGGCGATGTAAACCATGGGCACGTCGCTTTTCTCATCTTCGAACAACCCCTGGCTTTCCATTACGGCCAAAATGCGTTCCATGCCCAGCCCAAAGCCAATTCCGGCGGTGGGCGGCCCGCCGATGAGTTCCACCAGCCCGTCGTAGCGGCCGCCGCCAAAGGTGGTGAAGTGCCCGCCATCCGGCAGGGTTGCGATCATCTCAAAGACGGTCTTGCTGTAGTAGTCCAGCCCCCGAACCAGCCCCGTGTCGATCACGAAGGGCACGTTCAGCCTTTCAAGCGCAGCCTTCAGCGCCGAAAAATGGCTCGCGCAGTCCTCGCAAAGGGAGTCCAGCGTAACCGGCGCACCCTTCAGCTCTTCTTGGCAAGAGGGCAGCTTGCAGTCTAAAATGCGCAAGGGGTTGCGCGAAAAGCGCTCGTTGCAGCTACCGCAGAGCTTGGGCAGCCTGGGCCGCAAAAACTCGCGCAGAGCCTCCTGGTAGTTTGGCCGGCACTTCGGGCAGCCGATCGAGTTTAGGTGCAGCTCCAGATCCTTAAGCCCTAGCCGCCGCACGATGCCGGCGCCCAGCGCGATGATTTCCGCGTCCATGCTCGGCAGCGGCGCGCCAAAGGCCTCGACGCCGAATTGGTGATGCTCGCGGAAGCGGCCGGCTTGCGGCGCCTCATAGCGAAAAACAGGGCAGTTTAGGTAATACAGCTTCAGGGGCAGGGGCTCGTTGAACAAGCCGTGCTCCAAAAAGAGCCGCACCGCGCCCGCCGTGCCCTCGGGTTTTAAGGTGATGGAGCGACCACCCTTATCTTCGAAGGTATACATTTCCTTTTGGACGATATCGGTCGTGTCCCCCACGCCGCGCAAAAAAAGCTCGGTGTGCTCAAACGCCGGCGTGCGCACCTCGCGAAAGCCGGCCAGCCTGCACTCCTCACGCATCACGCCTTCGATGTGCTGCCAGTTCCCGCTCTGCGAAGGCAGCACATCTCGCGTGCCCCTGGGAGCCTGAATCATAAAAAGAACCTCCTAACCCCAAAAAGCGCCGCTCAGCGGGCGCTTTGGCCAGTACACAACAGTATAGGGCGCGCAAGGGGGCTTGTCAAATCAAAAGGAGGGACTTTTTGCGCCTTTTACGGGCCTGTTTACAAGTTTGTGCTCGCGGGTATATTATAGCAGAGGCGAGCGGGGCACAAAGCCCTCCGAACGAAGAGGGGAATGCTGCATGGAAGAGAGCGGCCGGGTGCTGGAGATTCATGGCGAAACGATGACGGTGCTCTTTGAGCGCTCGGCGATGTGCGAGCGCTGCGGCGCCTGCGAGAAGGCCAACGAAGAAATGCGCATGCTGGTGGGCCGCGCCGAGGAAGCCGAAGTGGGCGATAGGGTGAAGGTAAGCCTTCGCGGCGGAACGCTCCTAAAGGCCGCGCTGCTGGCTTACGGCCTGCCGCTTGCGGGCCTGCTTCTGGGGCTGATCTTAGGCGAAACGCTGCCCTTTCAGGGCAATCGGGATCTGATCGCGGTTGGCCTTGGGTTGGGGTTTGCGGGCCTTGCCTTTTTTGGGCTCAAGCTTAGCGAGCCCCTGCGCGAAAAGCGGTATACCCCTACGGTGGTGGCGATTGAAAAACCTTGCACGAGGAGGAAGGAAGCATGAGCGAAAACAAGTTGATCCTGCAGATTCAGAGCGATGATGACTTCAAAGAAAGGGTTCTGGGCGCGGAGGGCGGCGTGCTGGTGGACTTTTGGGCTGCCTGGTGCGGCCCCTGCCGCATGATAGCCCCCGCGCTTGAGCAGATCGCGGCCGAAAAGGCGGGCAAGCTCACCATCGCTAAGGTTAATGTGGATGATCTTGGCGAGCTGGCCGCCGAATACGGCGTGATGAGCATTCCCAACATGGTGCTCTTCAAGGGTGGTCAGCCCGTCGACCGAATGGTCGGCGCGGCTCCGAAGGCCCTCATCGAGGAGTTCGTCGAAAACCATCTCTGAGTAGCTACATAGACGCACTCTTGGCCGCCCAAGGCACTTTTTCGGTGCCTTGGGCGGCTTTTTTCGGCCTTCCCGCAGCGCCGCCCTTGTGGGCACGGGGCGCTCGTGCGCCGAAGGGAAGGCCGAAAGCAACGCCATCAAGGGGCGGCAAAACGCAGTGGGAACGCCATTTGCGGGCGGAACCCGGAATGAGATCGGGGCGATTTGCGTAAAAGGCAGCCCAAAAGGGGAATTCGCTGCCCCTGCCTTTTTTGCGAAAAAAAGCAGGTTTTATGCCTGAAAGATGGCGAATTCCCGCATGGCAGGGGCTTTCTTCGAATAGGCATAAGAGGGACTGCCGGCGAAATTCGCCGCAGGGGAGAGGAGCCGAAGAAAAAGGGGGATTCGCGATGCCGGTCATTCGCGTGCGCAGGCGCGGCCTTTGCGCTGCGCTCGCCCTGTTTTTGGGCCTTGTCGGGCTCTTCGTCCTGAGGCGGGGCGAAGAAAGGGGCCTTGGGGTCTTGGGGGCGGCGAGCGGCGCCGGGCGCGTCGAGGTGCCCATTTTGATGTATCACAGCGTGCTGAAAAAGCCCTTTGCCAACGACTACGTCATCTCCCTCGCCGCGCTGGAAGCTGACCTTGCCTATCTTCACCAAAACGGCTACCAAACGGTGGTGGTGCGGGATCTGATCGCCTTCGTGGAAGAGGGGATTCCGCTGCCGGAAAGGCCGGTCATGCTCAGTTTTGACGATGGGCATTACAACAACTACGTTTACGGCCAGCCGCTTCTTAAAGAGCAAGGCTTCCGGGCCGTGATTTCGCTGGTGGGCAGCTATTGCGAAAAGAGCAGCGAGAGCGGCGACGTCAACCCGCAGTACTCGTACTTGAGCTGGGAACAGGTTCGGCAGATGGCGGGCGAGGGCGTGTTCGAGATCCAGAACCACTCGTGGAACCTGCACGATAACGTGAGCCAGCGAGGCTCGACCAGGGGAAGCAACGAGCCCGTGGATGCCTACTCCATGCGGTTGCAGGAGGATTTGGCGAGGCTGCAGCAAAAGCTTGCGGAGATCACGGGCGAAAAGCCGGCTGCCTTTACCTTCCCCTTCGGGAAGATTTCGGAGGGCGAGAGCACGATTTTGAGGGAAATGGGCTTTAAGGCCACCCTCGGCTGCCAAGAGGGCGTGAGCGCGGTGGAGCGAGGGGCGCCCGAGTCGCTCTTCGGCCTTCGGCGCTGGCTACGCTCGCCCGGGCGCTCGGCCGAAAGCCTGCTCAGAGCCTATGAGGGCAAAAAAACGGCCTAAAACAAGCCGTTTTTTATATGGAATGGGGTTCGGGTCTCATCGCAGGCGGAAGGGGGGAAACGAGCTTAGCCCATCAGGCGGCCGATGAGATCGACGACGTTCGGGTGGATGTTGTGCCAGTTCGAAAGAAAGAGAAGGAGCAACCCTAGGAGGGTTACCGGCAGGGTAAGCCATGCGGTTGTGACCAAAGAGTTGGATTCGTGGGTTCCATTTCGGCGGCGTTTCGTTGGGTATGTTTTCATTGAGTCATTTCCTCCTTCTTTTGTTGAAAGAGGCCGCCGCTCGTGGTAAAATAAAATGGCTTTGAGGGCGACCTCTTAGTGCCGGGAGATCAAGGCGCCCACTTGCACAATGTTCGCCTTGATCTCTTTTTCTGCTTGGGCACCCCCGCATGTGCGGGGACGGATCCTTTCAAAGAACCCTTTTTGCTCCGAAAATGGGGTCACCCTGCGACGTGCAGGAAGGGGGGATTTTTCAAGAATGAATTTTATCCCTTACTCCTAAAATGTTGATGCAACCCTCCTTTTGCTTAAGTATATTGCGGACTTGAGAGAAAAGCAAAAACCCTGAGAAAAAAATTTTCTAAGTTAATTATAATGAGGAAACCTCGGCGTTTAAAATAGCGCCGCCTGGAGCGCGTCGCCTTCGGCTTCGAGCACGGCCAGGCCCTTGCGGCGCGGGTCGGTGGGGTCTGCGAGCGCACCCGGGTTCGTGGGCGGATTTCGCCGCCCTTTCACAAGCGGGGCGGCTCAACTGGCGGGGTTTAGCTTATAAAAGCGCCGCGCGGAGCGCGTCGCCCTCGGCTTCGAGCACGGCCAGGCCCTTGCGGCGCGGGTCGGCGGGGTCTGCGAGCGCACCCGGGTTTACGAGCCAGATTCCGTCCGTCTTTTCGCAATGGGGAAGGTGCGTGTGCCCAAAGAGCGCGGCCGCGCAGCCAAGCTGCCCCGCGCGTTCGCACAGGCGCGAAAGCCCGCTCTTGACCGCGTGCTGGTGCCCGTGCGTGAGCAGGATTTTCGCGGCACCCAACTCAAGAACGAGCTCGGCGGGCAGCTCGCCAAAGGCAAAATCGCCGTTGCCACGCACTTGGATTACTTCCCGCCCCGCGCAGGCCGCAAGCAGTTGTCCATCCGATGCATAGTCGCCCAAATGGGCGATATGGTCGGGCCGCAGGGCCTCAATAAAGGGTGCGAGGGCGCGCAGGGCCTGCGCGTTGCCGTGGCTATCGCTCAGGGCGAGGAGGCGCATCATGCCTTCTCGCCCTTTTGGGCGCCTAGCTGGGCGGCGAGCGCCCGCAGCGCCTTGGCGCGGTGGCTGATTTGGTTCTTTTCCTCGGCGGGGATTTGCCCAAAGCTCAGCGAGAAGCCCTCGGGTACGAAGAGCGGGTCGTAGCCAAAGCCGCCGCTGCCCTGAGGGGCCTCGAGAATATGCCCGGCGCACTCGCCGTAGGCCGAGCTTTCGCCGCCATCCGGCAGAAGGAGCACGATGGCGCAGGCATAGCGTGCGGCCCTTGGCGCGGGGCTGTTTTGTAGCCTTTTTAGGAGCAGGGCGTTGTTGTCGCCATCGCTGGCGCCTTCCCCGGCGAAGCGCGCTGAAAAGATGCCGGGAGCGCCGCCCAGGGCATCGACGCAAAGGCCGGAATCATCGGCCAAGGCGGCGCAGCCGCTCAGGGCCGCTACCGCCGCCGCCTTCTTTTTGGCGTTTTCATAAAAGCTCTGGCCGTCTTCTTTGACATCTAGCGAAAGCCCGGCCTCTTTCAGGCTCAAAATCTCGTTGAAAAAGGGCGCGGCGATCTGCTTGATCTCGCGAACCTTGTGCGCGTTGCCGCTGGCGATGATTAAGCGCGTATGGATTCCTTCTTTCTCTTGCGTTTTCTCGCGTTCCAGTATACCATGCCCCTGAAAGAAGGCAAGCTCTCCTCGCTCCCGCCGCGCGAAGGCGGCGCCGTAGCCTCGCTTCAGCGCGGTGGGAACGAGCTGCGCTCGCCCGGCTCTGAAGTCGTAACTCGAACCTCTTTGCTGCCCCAACGCCACTTACCCTGGCCGTGCGGCGTTTGGGCCGCGTTTTTGCCGGGGAATTAAGCCGATTTTCCCTTCGTTTTCGCTCATTAAGCACCGCCCGCAGTGAAATTCCCTTCGCAAGTGGGCGGAGCGTGTAGTGAGCCGTGAGCGGCGCGGCCGAAGGGAAGCGATGCGAGAATCGGGAATTTGAGTTAAACGACGGAATGAGAAAGGTCGCTTGCAAAAAGCCGCCGCGAACTCAGTAGAGTTCGCGGCGGCGTGGCGGAGCGTGTTACCTGAAATCCGAACCCCGCTTGACTTGTCCATATCATAGCACGCGCCGTCTAAATCTTCAAGCCCTTCTAAGTCTTCGCACATTTCCATATACGAAACTTGCTTGCCGTTTTTCACGTTATAGTAAATAACTATTTTGTCGTCGTAGACGTACACGGCATTTATGAAAACGTCGATAATGCGCCGTCTGAAAACTTCGTCGAGCGGATCACCTTTGCAAAAAGTCTTCATCCACGCTATTATTTGCTCTTCGGTGTACTGAATGCCATTCACCAGACGAAGCCGGGCAAGATCAAGTTCTAAATCTTCCTTTTTAGCCTCCAGCGTTTCTATTTTCTCATAGAAGCGTTCGCGGGCTTTTTTCGATGGGGCTTCTATGGAAGCGTCAACCGCCCGGCTTATGTCCCGCTCCAGCTTTTCAAGCTGGCGTTCCATTTCCTTAACCTTCGCGCCGCCGAAGTCCTGTTCGTACCGCTCCACAAGGCGGCTTGCAATATACTTCATGCGCGGCGGCGTAAGCACGTATTCAACCGTCTGTTCCACTACGTACCATTCCAGAAAATCCTTCTTTTCGTTGAGTTTCTGGCATGTGCGGTATTTCTTCTTTTTGCCGCAAGCGTAGTAGTGGTATACCTTCCCCATCTTGCCCGTACCGCCGTCGCCTACAAGCTTTGTTCCGCAATAGCCGCAAAACGCCTTGCCCTGCAATAAATAGTCCTGCCGCGCCTTCTTCGTAGCGGGCGCGTGGCGTAGCTTATCAAGCCTTTCCTGCACCTGATTGAAGGTTGTTACGTCTATGAGCGCTTCACAACCGCCCGTTACTTCCTGCCCGTTGTAGAGGTATTCGCCGATATACTTTCGATTGCGTAGCGCGTGCTGGAGGCTGGAAAGCGACATAGGCCGCCCATAATAGTTTTTCACGCCGCGGGCGTTCAGCGTATCCATAATTAACTTCTTCGGCACGCCGGAAGCATATTGCTCAAATACCCATTTGATTATAGGCGCGGTTGCTTCGTCGGCTACAAGCTTCTTGTCTACTACTTTGAAGCCAAAGGGAGGAATGCCGCCCGTGTACGTGCCTTTTATGACGCTTTCCCGCTGGCCGCGCTTCACGTTTTGCGAAAGGTTGGCGCTGTAGTATTCCGCAAGGCTTTCAAGCATACCTTCAAGCATGATGCCTTCGGGATCGTCGCTTATGCGTTCCGTGGCCGACACCACGCGCACGCCGTGCTTTTTTAGCTGGTGCTTATAGTTGGCGCTGTCAAAGCGGTTCCGGGCGAACCTGTCCAGCTTCCAGACAATCACATAGGAAAACTGCTTCTTCGGCGCGTCGGCGATCATGCGCTGGAAGTCCGGGCGATCATCCGAACGCCCGGTTAAAGCCCTGTCTATGTATTCCTCCACGACAACATAGCCTTCACGTTCGGCGAAGGCGTAGCAGTCCCGTAATTGTCCCTCTATGCTTTGTTCCGTCTGCCCGTGGCTGGAGTAGCGGGCATATATGACGGCGTTTTGTAATGCAGCAGCGCCCATACAATCACCTTCCCGGCGTTTATTGTCCTGATAGCATTTCGTAGAAGATGTCTTCCGAAATGGTTTCAATGTCAAGGCCAGATAGCTTAAACTGTTCAGCTTTCTTTTGCTTCGTGCTTTTGCCGTCTTTTATTGTAGTGCAGTAATCGTTATTGCCCAACACAAGGTAACTGGTTTTTTTCGTTACATTGTCGGCAACCTTGCCGCCCATATCTACAACGATCTGCATAGCCTCTTTTCGTGTCATGCGCTCCAAAGCCCCGGTGAATACAAAGAGCTTGTTATATACTGCCGTGCTTTCGTCAAATTCCGTTTCGCCAGTCTGAATATTTTTCGCCGAAACGCCGCCTTTCAAAGGATAGAGCGAAGCGAATTCTATATCGTGGCTACTGGCGTAATCCTTCATGTAGACATAGCAAGCATTTGTCTTCAACACGTCAGATAGTGCGCGATGCTCTACATTGCCGCCGATAGAAAAGCGTTCCAGCAAGTCCGAAAGCGTATGATTTGAATATTCTTTGTAGAGGCGGCGGCTTACGCGCATAGTGTCTATAAAGTCATTGGCGAACGGAACAGACATAATGCGCTTGCAGTCGTCGTATATGAAATTAACGTCAAAGTTCACGTTGTGGCCAATTACCACACTGTCGCCGACAAATTCAACAAAGCGCGGCAACACATCTTCGACAGATGGAGCGGAAGAAAGCATTTCGTTGGTTATTCCGGTCAGTTCAATAATGAAGTTGTCTACTTCAAAACCCGGATTTACAAGCGTTTGGAATTGATCTGTAATTTTGCCATCCTGCACACGCACGGCGGCAATCTCTATTATGCTATCCCAACGGGGATCAAGTCCTGTAGTTTCTAAATCAAGCACGACATAGCTTGACAACGCTTCAAGTAGGCTTCTGCCCTTACCTTCGCGCGAAGGTTTTTGTTTTTCCGGCGCATCCACACGCACGAGTTCGCCGCTTGCGTTTATAGAAAAGTATAAACCGCTCATGCTTAAACGTCCTTTCATAACCCTTCGGCCTTCGGGCTGGAGGGGCTTTTTTATTTTGGAATGCTTTACCCTATTTCTTCGGCAACTTCCATGTCGGAAATAGCACTATCTTTTTTATATGTGTGAAGCGCCATAACCATAGTTTGGCGCATGTACTCTTTGCCCTGATCGCTCAACGCCCGGTAATCACGCAAAAGCTGTTGTTCGTCAGCGGTGAGCGTGTCAGGCTCCACAACTTCGTCTTCCCATCCCATAATGTAAGCGGGGGTTGTTTGCAAGACTTCGGCAAGCAGCAAAGCGGTTTTACGCTTAATATCAATGTTACCGCTTTCGTAACGCTGCACAGTCGCCTTATTGACATTCAGGTGACTTCCGACCTCTTCTTGCGTGAGGCCGCGCCGTTCTCTTAATTCTCTTATCCTATCCCCTATGTTCATAAAACCACCACATTTCAATAAGGTTCTTTCATTGTACCACTGGCGCGTCTTAAAATCAATACGTCAAACGAAACTTTTTGACGTGGCGTATTGACAAGCCCACAAACAGTATGCTATCATGGTTACGTAAAACGCAACAGGAGGTGAAAACGATGAGCGCACACGCCTATTTGACAGAAGGCCAGTCGCGGAGTTTGAAGGCAAAACTTGTAGATGCTGGCCTTGACATTGGCACAATGGCCGAAAAGATGGGAATGAGCCGTGCCACTCTTTCCGCGCGTATTAACGGGAAAACCGATTTTACGCGAAGCGAGATGGAAGCCTTCGCTTCCGTCCTAAACGCAAGGCCGCAAGATATTTTTTTTGCGGCGTAGTTGCGTTTTACGTAACTTTAGGAAGGTGACGACATGGCGGTAAAAATCGAACGAACCAGCGGCGAACCGCGCGAAGGCGTTGTCGGCCTTCGCGCGCCGGACGGCTCCATAGTGGAAAGCGTCCGCTTCTACACCGACAAAAGGCCGCTGGACGACGGCGGCAAAATGACAAGCGACGAAAAGGCCGTGTGTGACGGCATAGTGCGGGACATGTCCACGGCGTTTCACGAATACGCGGAGGCGGCTAAAAAGCTGGAGCGCCGCGGGAAGTAGGCGGCTTCAAATATTGACTGCCCCGCCAGACGTGATCGAACCCGTCCCCCGCCTGGCTAACCATTAACGAAAGGTGCTAACTAACATGATCAAATTCTTAATCGGCGGTTCGCCCTGCACGCACTGGAGCATAGCGCAGAGCAAGAACCGCGAAACCGAAGCCGAGGGCATAGGGTGGGAGCTATTCAGAAACTACCTTATCGCCAAAGAGCGCTTCAAGCCGGACTTCTTCTTATACGAGAACAACAAAAGCGCCGCGCAGCCGATCAAAGACCAGATAGCCGCCGAGCTTGGCGCGCCGCTCCAGTATATCAATTCGGCGCTGGTATCCGCGCAGCGGCGGGAACGGTTCTATTGCCACAATTTCGGCGACGTTCCGCAGCCGGAAGACCGCGGCATATTACTTCAAGACATTTTGGAGCGGGGCGAAAGTTGGAGCGATAAAGCATACACACTTACCACGGCGCACGGCCCCACGCCGGAAGACAGTTTGAAGCGACATACCCGGAATATGGTTGCCGAGGCGGTAGCACCTAACCGTGTGGGAACGTGGCCGGACTACCAGCAGCAGGCGGGGCGCATTTATGGCGTTGACGGAAAGAGCGTTACACTAAAAGCGACGGACGGCGGCGGGGGTGCAGCAACGGGGCTTTACGCTATGCCAGTTGCCGACCGGGAAAAGGCCGAATGCTTCCGCGCTTCATATGACAAATGCGGCAAACGCAATTTCGAAGAAAACATAATCCGCACGAAGGGTTATCAAGGCGTACCCGTCCGGGTTGGTTGTCTTCCGAATGAAAAGGGCGAGCTGAAACCAACACAATCAAAGCGCATTTATGCGGTAGACGCAAAAAGCGTTGCCCTGCAAGCGGCCACGACCGCAGGAGGATGTAGCGATAAAAGCAGTAGCCGAACCGGGCTTTATGCCGTGCCTTCTGATAATGTGGAGCGCGGCCGGCCAGTGTATCGCGTGGAAGCTGGACAAATTGAGATTAAGGGCAAAACCTATCCTATCAAATTACCGGATGGCTATTACATAATCCGAAAATTAAGCGTAACCGAGGCTTGCCGCCTCCAGACCTTGCCGGACGATTATTGCCGGGCGGTATCTGATACGCAAGCGTATAGAGGGCTTGGCAACGGTTGGACAGCGGAAGTTATTATACACCTTTTACGCCACGCGCTGGCGGGCGTTCCGCTGGATGAAAGAATTGTTGTTATGTCCATGTATGACGGGATCGGCACGGGGCGCTATTGCTTCGACCAGTTGGGATACAACAACATAAAGTATTACGCCTTTGAGATAGACAAATACGCAATGCAAATAGCAAGCAGCAATTACCCGGATATTGTCCAGCGCGGGGACGCTTTCGCAGTGCGCCGAGCGGGTTACTTCGATGTATGGCGGGGCAGGGAGGCAGCTATATGACACAACGACCGCTTTTGAAATATCCCGGTGCAAAATGGAGCGCGGCGAGCTGGATTATACCACAACTTCCGGCGCATGAAATCTACCTTGAACCATTCTTCGGTAGCGGAGCCATATTTTTTAACAAAAAACCCGCCCGACTGGAAACCATAAACGACCGCGATCACAACGTGGTAAATCTGTTTCGCGTCATTCGTAGCCAACCGGAAGAGTTGGCGGCGCTCATAGCCTTAACGCCGTGGGCGCGTGAAGAATACGAAATCGCTTGCACGGCGCTTGAAGCGCTGGAGGCTTGCAAGCATAGCGACGAAGCCGACTTATACGCCGCACGCCTTTTCCTTGTGCGATGCTGGCAGGCTTTCGGAACGCTTACCGGGCAAAAAACAGGCTGGAGGCACAGCGCTACAGGCAGAGCGCCCGCAATGCCGCAGCAATGGGCGAAGGTTCCAGAGAGGATCATACAAGCGGCCGGCCGCCTAATGGAAGCGCAAATAGAGTGCATGGACGCTTTGGAGCTTATCCGCAAGTACAACGATCCAAAATGTCTTATTTATGCCGATCCGCCATATGTACCGGGAACCCGCCGAAAAAACATATATGCCATTGAAATGAACGATGCGCAGCATGTGGAATTACTGGAGGCATTGGCGGCGCATTCCGGTTCCGTGGTTTTGAGCGGGTACGACAACGAACTTTACAACGAGCGCTTGGCGGGCTGGCAGCGCATTGAAAAGAAAGCCGCCGCCGAGCGGGGGCAAGCACGCATTGAAGTTCTTTGGATAAAGGAGGCGGCTATATGAAAAAGCCTTCCCTTCTTATCTGCATGATAGCGGGCGTTGTTATTTTCGCCGCAGCAATTATGCCGCCACATACGCCGACACTGGCAACCAACAGCGACACAACGCCCGATTATGTGACCGAAACGCCGGAAACCGTTATTGAAACACCAGAAAGTGTTATCGAACAAGCCGAAAGCGCAACAGAACCGGGCGACAGTGTAATAAGAGCGCCGGAAGCGGAGCGGGACGAAAACGACGTTGAAATGCTGGCGCGGCTCATATGGGGCGAAGCACGGGGCATTCCCTCTACAGCGGAAAAAGCGGCGGTTGTATGGTGCGTGCTGAACCGGGTTGACGATCCGCGCTGGCCGGATACCATAGCCGAGGTTGTGAAGCAAGAAAACCAGTTCGTGGGATACTCGCCGAGCTATCCGGCCACAGAAGAGCATATAGCCATAGCCGCCGACGTGCTGGCGCGGTGGAAGCTTGAAAAAATCGGCCTTGGAGATGCGGGGCGCGTTCTTCCAGCAGAATACACATTCTTCACGGGCGACGGCAAGAACAACCATTTTCGCAACACCTACAGTAGCGGCGAGCTTTGGGACTGGAGCTTGCAAAATCCATACAAAGATTGAAAGGAGCGGGACACATGGCAAAGGACAACGGCGGCAAAAGCTGGAGCTTTCCGAAGGACACGGAAATTTTCAAGTGCAGGGACGGGCGCAAAGAGTTCATGCGAGAGCGCGCGGCCTCTATGCGGGGGAATGATTACAGGCTTATAGCTGAATTCCCCGTCTATTCCAGCGGCGAAGACAAGCGCGCCGCGTGGAAGCTGGCAAAGCGGGTTGCCCGCGATCATCTTCGCAATTCGTGGATGCAGTCAGCGCTTGTTACCTACGTGCAGCGGGACACCTACGGGCACGAAGCGGTCAAAGTGTATGAAAAAATATCAATGTAGCGGGGTGCGATATGAAATTGAAGACACTGGCGGCCATGTGCAAGCGTGATGGCGTGTATTGTTTGTACGACCGCATAAGCGCCGAAGGCGAAATAACGGAACAGTGGTTAGGGACACACGCAGCCGTTTACCCGCTTTCCGGCTTACCTTACCTGACGGAAGAAAACATTGCGGCAATGTTCGACCTAACGGAAAAGCAACTTGAAAAAATCTACATTCGACATGATCGGCTTCCGACCTCTATCAATTTTGACCATATAGACACAGACGAAACTATGCTTGACCGCGAGAAAATAACGCTTGGCTATAGTGGGCGCGTTGTCCGACCACTGTTCACACGTGGAGGATTGGAGTTTATCGACGCTGATTTTTTAGCACCGCTTGCAGATGTAGCGGACGATTTAGAACTATACGAGCGGCACACGCCGGAAGGCGGCACGTACTTTGCGGCAAAAATGGGGCTTATGATAGCGGGTGTTATTATGCCGCTGAATATCCTTGAAGCAAAATTTGTTGAGAGCATGGAACAGCTTTCGAGCAAATGCCGCACTTCCTTTGAATTGAAAGAAGCGCGAAAAGCCGAACGCGAAGCCGCCCGGCGTGAGAGCGAGGGCGAACAAACAGAAATTGACGGGGAGGAATAGACAAATGGACATTAACACAGTAGCGCCCGGCACTGGCATGAATGAGCTTGCCGCAGAAATCCACCAAAACGCGGTTGCGCATGGCTGGTGGGAAGAACCGCGTGGCCTTCCGGAAATTCTTATGCTTTGCGTGTCGGAGCTTGCGGAGGCGTTGGAAGAATTTAGGGACGGAATGCCGATGGTTTATCACAAGTGTAAAGAAACATTGCACGAAGACGATCCGCAAGATCGGATTGCCGACAGTTCCGACGCTGATTGCGGCCATTGCGAAGAATGCACGGACAGAGTGGAAAAGCCGGAAGGTGTGGCCGTGGAGCTGGCAGACTGCATTATACGCATTTTGGACTATTGCGGCCACGCCGGAATTGACATTGAACGAGCGATCCGTATTAAGCACGAATACAACAAAAGCCGCCCATATCGTCACGGCGGCAAAAAATGCTAACCGAGCGGGTGGCAGCGCACCACTACATTATATATAAGGAGAAGTGAAACATGGAAACCGCAATGAAAACCGGGACACTTTCGACGCTGGAGGCCGGAAGCCGCTTTACATACGGCGGCGTGAAATGGGTTGTGCTGGAGCATAGGCCAAATGCGGCGTTGTGCCTTGCCGCCGACGTGCTGGAGGAACGCGCCTTCGACGAAGACAACAAAAACGACTTTGCCGCCTCTTCTCTTCGCGCATATTTGAATGAAGAGTTTTTGAGCGCGCTCATAGAGGGCGGCGCGGACAAGGAAGCTTTCCGGCCTATTGCGCTGGATTTGACTTCGGACGACGGGTTAACGGACTACGGCAAGGAAACCGTAACAATTGGCCTTATCACATGCGACATGTACCGCCATTATAGAAAGCTGATCCCGGATGCGTCTGATTGGTGGTGGACTTGTACACCGTGGACGACCGAGCGGAACGGAAATTCCCGTAACGTGCGCAGCGTCAACACGTCCGGCGCGTTGGACAACAGCCGCGCGTACCACGGTAGCTGGGGCGTTCGTCCGCTTTGTTATCTGAAATCTGATATTTCGGTATCTTACGATGAAGCCGAAGTGAAGCAGCGTGTAAAAGCGCCATTTTCGGAAATCATGGACGCGCTTTACAAAAACTTCTTCGGCGAAGCGCCGCCCGCGCCATACGCACAGGAAAAAGAAGAGCCGGACGAAGACGAATGCGACTTCGGCCAGCTGGCACATACCTTATTTAATATGTATAGCGAATTTCAAACGGCGGGCTTTAATGAAACGCAAGCGTGGGAATTGATGTTCCACTTCGCCCGCACTATAAACTTTTTCGGAGGCGATGACAAATGACGGCATTTCAATTTATGGCAAACGCCTTCTATTTGCTTGTGGGCGTTGCTTGCGCAGGAGGCGCGGCGCTGATCGTGGCCGTGGTGCTGGCCTGCATACGCAACATTATAAAAGGAGGCCGCGGGAATGGAAAGCCGCGTTAGATATAAGATAGCCGACATTGAATTCGAAGCGCACGGTGATCCGGACTTTATCGACCGGGAACGCACGAAGTTTCTTGAAGTTGTGTTCCCTACGGCGATGGAGGCTCTTTACTGGACGCAGGACGAAAAACCAGCAGCGGCAACGCCGGGCAAAACGAATATTGCCGACTGTAAAGCGTGTTGGTGCAACACGTGCGCGAAGCTGGCGCATTGCCCGCTTGACGATGGCAGCGCCGAAACGGATGAAGAAAATCCGTTCCCGTGCGTCGGTTGCGTGGACGGTATCCGCTATTCGCCAAAAGAGGGCGAACCAGATTGCGGCGAGTATGAAGAATTCGACGGCGAAAATTACGGATAAAAGAACGCAAAACAAAAGCGGCTTGCGTAGACTGCAAGCCGCTTTCCCCCGAAGGGTTTATGCCGTGTGTAAGTGCGATAACTAACATAATTATTATATCAAACACACGGCTACAAGTCAAGCGAAAAGCGCCTAACCGTGGCGCATTACGGGCTTGTAATGGGTATTATCATCTGAACGATGGAGGCCGTGAAAATGGATAAATATATTTCCCTGCCATTGGCAGAATATCAAGAGATCAAAAACAGGCTTGAAAGGTTTTTAGGAGGGATGCCAGAAGAAGAGGCGATGCAAAATATATCCCGTGCGCTTTCGCTTCTTGAAAAAAATCATTCATGCATCGGCGCGTCAATGTCAGTCCGTCCCGTCCGTCTTTCTTTGGCCGCAGCCATAGAAATAGCAAAGCGGCAAATTGATTTTGCCCACTTGGATTATACGGGAAATCCGGACTTGCCGCGATATAAGGAAATCTGCTACATAATCGCCGAAGTGCTGGCAATGGAAATCGAAGACCGGGACGGCGCACCGAAGGCGATAAAAATAAACGGCTCATTTACGAATGTTGAAATGGTGCAGGAAGTTTATTCGCAGTTGACACACGCCCACGCCGAACTTGTAGCGGACAACTTCGCACAGATAACCAGCAAAATTTATAACAAAAAGGCATACTTGCAGACCGCCCTTTACAATTCCGTGTTTGAGCTTGACGCGCATTACAGCAATCAAGTAAAGCATGACTTCGGATATTGAGGGGGTAAGGGAAAATGCCGTATAGCGCAAAAAACTATGAATTTCTTTTTGACCAGATGTGCGGCGAGCTTACAGAAAGCGCTTTTGAAGCATTGCGGCACAAAGATATTTTCAGATACAGGGCGGCCACGATAAAAAGCGGTCAGGTTCTGGAAGTGGAGGTTTACCCGCTTTGGAACACGAAAAACGAGGTTCGGGCGGCGAAGGTGCATTCCAGCCGAGAAGCACAGCAGAATTTGAACGACCGGAACGCAAAAAAGAAACTGATCCGGAAAATCAATGCCAACTTTACGCCGGAAGACCTCCATGTAACGCTTACTTACAAGCGCGGCGTGTTACCAGAGGAAGAACAGGCGCGCCGGGACATACGCAATTTCATTCGTCGGGTTCGCACATATCGGCGCAAAAACGGGCTTTCGGAATTGAAGTATGTTTACGTGATTGAGTTTTACAACGGCGACGGGCGCAGGACACGGGTTCACCATCACGTTATCATGTCCGGCATGGATAGAAAAACAGTAAAAAGCCTTTGGCCGCATGGCAGCGTTCGCGTTGATGAATTAGAGCCGGAGGATGGCACGCTGGAAGGGTTGGCGCGGTATATCACGAAGCAGCCGACGAAAAGCAAGCGCTGGCAGGCTTCGCGGAATTTGAAGGAGCCGACCATAACAACCGCCGACACGAAGATCAGCAAAAGGCAGGCCGAGCGCATGGCGCAGGATATGGACGCAGCCGCGCCGATGATTTTCAGCAAGCTATTTCCCGAATACGACTTCGACGAAGTAGCGGTGAAAAGTTCTAAATTCGTGGCAGGGGCTTACATATATGCGAAAATGCACCTAAAGCCGGAGCCGCCGCCGCGAAAAACGAAAAAGCAGAAAAAGAGGGGGTGACGGCGTTTGTATGTGGACATTTTCAACACAGACAAGAAATACAGCATAATTTACGCCGATCCGCCGTGGAGCTATAACGACAAGAAATGCAATGGAGCTTGTGAATTGCATTACCAGACCATGAAGATCGACGACATATGCGCCCTACCAGTCGAACGGATAGCGGAAAAGGATTGCGTATTATTTCTTTGGGCTACATATCCCATGATGCGCGAAGCCTTACGGCTTATTGAGGCATGGGGCTTTGAATATAAAACAATCGGGTTCCAGTGGATAAAGCAGAACCGAAGCGGCAAAGGCTGGTTCTTCGGGCTTGGCCGCTGGACGCGAGGAAATACGGAACCTTGCTTTATTGCGACGCGAGGAAAGCCGAAGCGGGTTTCGGCCAGCGTATCGCAGCTTATCGAATGGCCACTTGGCCGCCATAGTGCAAAACCGCCGATTGTCCGGAAGAAAATTATGGAGCTTATGGGCGGTGGCGAGGCAATAGAGCTTTTCGCCCGGCAATCCGCGCCGGGGTGGGATTGTTGGGGCAACGAAGCGCCGGACGAAGAAGCCGAAGTGTTGCCAGATAATGCGGCCGGCAACGACGACGGGCAATTATCGTTCTTTGATTACTTTGAAGCACAGGAGGGTTAAAGGCATGGTGATATTTCCGAGAATTGGCGGGCGATATTGGATTGTAACGGACATGTACGAAACATTTTGCGCCGTACCCGTGACACTGGTTCGCAAAGGTGGCCTTTTCAGCTACAGCAACAAAACGAAAAAGCTATTCGTGGGCGAATGGCAGCTTGTGCCGCCGAATGACATGTACGAAGGCGATCCGGGCTATGCCGAGGAATACGACGCTTCCCGGCGCGAGCTATACCGCACGCAGCGGCGGGCGCAGAGGGTGGCCGACCGCCTAAACGATAAAATGCAAGCGAGAAGAGAAAAGGGGGAGCTATGAAAATGCCTAAACACGCGACAACAGTTTACCTTGCGGGGAAAATCACAGGTGATCCGTATTACCGCTTAAAATTCTTAGATGCGGCGCAAACGCTGGAAAAGGCGGGGTTTATCGTTCTCAATCCCGCTATGCTTCCTTCGAGCGGGTTTGACTACGAAGCATATATGCGCATATCCGGCGCAATGCTGGCAGAATGCAAAGCCGCTTGCTTTTTGCCGGACTGGACAGACAGCCGCGGGGCAATGTTTGAACACGGTTACGCCGCCGCCCACGGAATGGAAATATTCTACTTCGCCGAATGGGAACAAAAACTAAAAGAAGGCTTGAAAGAGGGGCTTCAAGAGGGGGCGCAATATGCAACGCCGTAATAATGCCGCATTGCCAGTTCCTACGGAAAGCGAGGAACAGCAAACGCTATTTCAGTGGGCAGTTATACAAAGCGGGCGCTTTCCGGAATTGGCGCTTATGTACCACGTGCCGAACGGCGGCAGCCGCAGCAAGGCCGAGGCGGGACGCTTCAAAGCCGAGGGCGTGAAAGCTGGCATACCGGACATATGCTTACCCGTTGCCCGCGGAGGCTTCCACGGCCTTTACATAGAGCTAAAGCGGCAGCGGGGCGGCAAGGTAAGCGAAACACAAACGGAATGGATGGAGCGATTAAAGGCGCAGGGTTATTGCGTTGCCCTTTGCTTTGGGTGGGAACCAGCGGCACAGGTAATTTTAGATTATTTGAAAATGGAGGATATGGCATATGGCACAAAACAAGAAACCTAAACCGCTGGATATAAACGCGGTAATTGAAAAGGCGGTAAATGCTGGACTGCAAGCCGGGCGGGTTCAGGCCGCCAGTGAAACGAAGAACGCATACAAGGACACAGAAAAGCGGCTTTACGCCTTTCCTGTCTTGCAAAACCGGATTGTGGACAACAGGGAGCGGCTACAAGAATATTTATTACATGGAGCGCCGGGGCGCAGCAAAGACATTGTACGGTTCACCAGAACGGGAACACGACTAACGCCGGAAGAAATACTTGACGCGCTGGTGCAGGACATGGAAGCACGAATTGCCGCCGACGAATACGAAGTTGCCACAATAGCGGGCGCGCTCAAAACTATAGAGGCCGATCCCTACTATGCGGCGGTGGCCGGGAAATTTCTTGAAGGCCGGACGGATGACGACATAGCGGCGGTCATTCCATGCGACGCTTCGACAGTGCGCCGGAACCGGGGGCGGCTGGTGCGTCGGCTGGCGGTATGGCTATATGGCGCGGCGGCGCTGTAATGCACAAACGGCGTGCGCATAACTTGCACTTTCCATATGCACAAACGACATGGTATACTTATGGACGATGCAGAATTGCCTATAGCCGTACCCTTTCGAGGGCACGGCTATTTTCTTTTTGGGGAGGCGGTGAGGATGTGAAAGCATGGGCTGAACGCTTCTATGCTTCGGTGGCATGGCAGCAATGCCGCGAGGCATTCATGCAAAGCAAGGGCTACTTGTGCGAACGGTGCAGCACGCCGAGCAATCCGGTTGCGGCAAAGATAGTTCACCACAAGGAATACTTGACACAGGATAATATAAATAATCCTTACGTTTCGCTTGCATGGGGCAACCTTGAAGCACTTTGTCAAGATTGCCACAACAGGGAGCATCACGCAGCGGAAAGGAATTCGCGGTACAGTTTCGACAGCGACGGCAACTTGATACTATCCCCCCCATCGTTTGAAAAATTTTAGGCGGCTTCCGCACCGAGCGTGCCGGCTAACTTTACTCCACACAGGCGCGCATGACGGGTGTAGCGTGAGGGGGTGGTGTGTAGCCGGGAGGAAGGGGGCGTTTTTATGGCGACAAAAGCAGAGCTTACGAAAGAACAGAAAATCAAGAAAGAGATCAGCCGACTAAAGCGGGTTTTTCGTGACCTTGACAAAAACAAATTGCAGACCGTTGAAAGCCTGATCCGCAACGCCGCGTTCATGGCGGTGTCGCTTGAAGAGTTGCAGGAAATCATAAACGTAGAGGGCTACACCGAGGAATACCAGAACGGCGCGAACCAGTCCGGGCGTAAGCAGTCCGAGGCGGTGAAAACTCATATTGCCATGACAAAAAACCACGCCGCAATTATGAAACAGCTTGCCGACCTTGCGCCGCCCGTGAAGAAAAAAGAAAGCAAATTACAGGCTTTGAGGGATGAATGATGGCGGCGGCGAATTACATTTACGACTACTATTCGCGCATAAAAAGCGGCGAAATAACGGTTGGAAAATGGGTGCTTGCCGTCTATGAAATTATCGTTGCCGGGCTGGAGCGGGGCGAATATCTATTCAATGCGAAGAAGGCAAACAAGGCCATTCGCTTTATTGAAAACTTCTGCCATCATTGCGAAGGCCGCGACGATTTATTAAAGCTGGAGCTATGGCAAAAAGCCCTTGTTTCAGCGCTTTTCGGCATTGTGGATGCAGACGGCTTGCGCGTCTGGCGCGAAGTGTTTGTTGTCATTGGCAGAAAGAACGGAAAAACCCTTTTTGCGTCCGCGATTATCGCTTGCATGGCGTATTTGGACGGTGAATACGGGGCAAAAATTTACTGTTTAGCCCCGAAATTGGAGCAGGCGAACATAGTTTACGACAACTTTTTTCAAATGCTCAAGAAGGAACCGGAGCTTGCCGAGCTTTCAAAAAAGCGTCGAAGTGATATTTACATTGAGGAAAGCAACACGGCTATAAAGCCGTTGGCATTTAACGCTAAAAAGTCAGATGGTTTCAATCCGCACTTAGTTGTAAACGACGAAGTGGCAAGCTGGCGCGGCGACGCTGGACTAAAGCAGTATGAAGTTATGAAATCTGCTTTGGGCGCGCGGCGACAGCCTTTTATTTTATCCATTTCCACGGCGGGCTATGAGAACGACGGTATTTACGATGAGCTTATGAAGCGCTCTACGGCATTCCTGAAAGGCAATAGCAAGGAACGCCGCTTGCTTCCGTTTATCTACATGGTGGACGATCCGGACAAGTGGAACGACATAGCAGAGCTTAAAAAAGCGAACCCGAATATGGGCGTTTCAGTATTCCCGGCATTCTTTGAAGAAGAGATCGCCATAGCCGAAGGCAGCATAAGCAAAAAAACAGAATTCCTTGTGAAGTATTGCAATATCAAGCAGAATTCTTCAATGGCGGCCTTCGACGCGCCCGTTATTTATGCAGCCAGCGCAGGGCTTACGCTTGACAGTTTCCGTAATACCTACGCCGTGGGAGGTATTGACCTTTCGCAGACAACCGACCTTACCGCCGCAAGCGTGGTAATAGAGCGGGACGGCAAGTTATACGCATTCTGTCAATTCTTCATGCCGGCCAACCGGATAGAAACGGCCACGGCTATAGACGGCGTGCCATATGATATTTTTGTTAAGCGTGGAATTGTCACGCTGTCCGGCGAAAACCATGTGAATTATAAAGACGTGTTCAACTGGTTTGTAAAGCTCAAAGAGGAATACAGAATTTACGTACTGAAAGTGGGCTATGACCGATACAGCGCGCAATATCTGGTTGACGATATGCGGGGCTACGGCTTCCACATGGATGACGTGTGGCAGGGCGAAAACTTAGCGCCTGTTATTCGTGAGTTTGAGGGGATTTTATTAGACGGCAATTTCCTATTTGCCGACGAAAACACGCTTTTACAAGGCCATTTCCTGAACGTGGCATACAAGCACAACATGGAAACAAGGAAATTCCGGCCTGTAAAAATAGAGCAGCGGGCGCGCATAGACGGCTTTGTGTCCGTCATAGACGCGCTGACGGTGCGGCAAAAATACTTCGCCGAAGTTGGCGAAATGCTCAAAAATGCAGCTTAAATGCGGGGTGATAAAATGGGACTATTTGAAAAAATCTTTAGGAAGCCGCGGGGCGACATTACGGCAGATGGCTTTTTCGAGTTGCTGAACGGCTATACGCCCGTATTTACGAACGCGCCGGAAAGCCTCTACGAAATGGAGCTTATCCGGGCGGCCATTCATTCGTTTGCGAGTTTCGCCAGCAAACTAAAGCCGGAAATCAGGGGAAGCGCATACAAAAACCTTGAAAAAACGCTGCAATTTCGCCCGAACCCGTTCATGGACACAAGCAAGTTCGTATATAGGCTTGCAACCATTCTTTCGGTGAACAACACGGCGTTCATTGTGCCGCTGGAGGACGAAGGCGGCTTTATTACGGGATACTACCCTATTTTGCCGCAGCGGTGCGAGGTTGTAGAAGTAAAAGGCGAACCATTCTTGCGCTACACGTTTTCAAACGGACAGCGCGCAGCGATTGAGTTTAACCGCGTAGGTATCTTGACGCAGTTTCAGTATGACGATGACTTTTTCGGCTCTGACAACCGCGCCTTGAAGCCTACCATGCAGCTGATACATACGCAAAATCAAGGGATCATAAACGGCGTGAAGAATTCAGCTTCAATTCGGTTTCTTGCCAAAATCGCCAACATGATCAGCCCGGAGGACATAGCCAAAGAGCGCAAGCGCTTCACGGAAGACAACCTTTCAGCAGACAACCAAAGCGGCATGATCATATACGACAACAAGTTTTCGGACTTGAAACAGGTAGACAGCAAGCCCTTTGTTGTTAATCCCCTGCAAATGCAGCAGATAAACGACAATGTTTTTCACTACTTCGGCACGAACGCGGCCATTATCCAAAATAAATATACAGAAGACGAATGGAACGCCTACTATGAAGGGAAAATTGAACCCTTCGCGCTCCAGCTGTCGCTTGTCATGTCCAACATGACATTCACGCCGCGGGAAATCGCCCACAACAACGCCATATACTGGACGGCCAACAGGCTTCAATACGCCAGCAACCAAACAAAGTTAAGCATTTCCACGCAGCTTTTCGACCGGGGGTTGCTAAACCGTAACGGCGTTATGGATATATGGAATATGGCGCATGTTGAGGGCGGCGAAGTCTACTATATTCGCAAGGAATACGCCGAAGTAAACGAGCTTGGAAAGGAGGTTACAGGAAATGCCAATAGCGAAGGATCGGGAATACCGGGCAATGGCGCTTCCGCTGGCAACAGCGCCGGGGGTAGCGACGAAACGGTTTGACAGTGACTTCTACGTAGAAGGTTTTGCAACCACCTTCGACACGCCTTACGTGCTTTATGAGTACGACGGCATACAGGTCTTTGAAGTCGTAGACCGGAACGCGCTTGCGGGCGCTGACCTGTCCGACGTGATTATGCAATATGATCACGCCGGAACAGTTTTTGCAAGAAACAAGATGGCCAAAGGGAAGCCGCCGTGCCTGTTGGTAGAACCACAGGAAAGCGGCCTTTTTGTTGCCGCCGATCTTGGCGTTATCGAAGAAGCGAAGAGCCTTTACGCTTCGATTGATAGCGGGCTTATATACAAAATGTCATGGGCGTTCCGGGTTGCGGAAGACAGCTACGACGAAGACACACGCACGCGCCGCATTTTGAAAATCAAAAAGGTGTATGACGTGTCAGCCGTCAGTTATCCGGCGAATGCCGATACTGATATTTCCGCGCGTTCCTTCTTTAACGGAGTGATTGAGGAAGAGAAACGGGAGGCGTTAGCGCGGCAGCTACAGCTACTACGAATTAAATTAAAACTGGAGGTTTAACCATGAGATTAGCAGCTATTGAAGCGAGGCTTGCCGCTATTGCAAGCGAGATCGAAAGCCGCGGCGCAGAGCTTACCGCGGATCAGCTTTCGGCACTGGAAACCGAAGTAAACGACCTTAAAACCGAGCGGGCGGGCATTCTGGCCGCCAATGAGCAGCGCAGCAACCTTCTTTCTTCTATTGCGGAAGGCCGCGAAGCTGGCGCGACTGTTACCCGTTCTTTCCCGTCGCCTTCCACGCCCGCAGAGGGTGACGAAGCCCGCGCGCTGGACGACGACCGCTACGCGACGGTAGAGTATCGCCGGGCATTTATGGCATACGCATTGCGCGGCACGCCTATTCCCGCCGAGTACCGCGCCGACGCGCTGACCAAAACAACGGACGTAGGCGCGGTTATTCCTACTACCGTTCTGAACAAGATTGTCGAAAAGCTGGAAGCTGTCGGCATGATCCTTCCGCTTGTAACCCGCACTGCATACCGCGGCGGCCTTGCAATCCCCGTTTCGACGGCGAAGCCCGTTGCAACGTGGGTAAATGAGGGGGCGGGCAGCGACAAGCAGAAAAAGACCGTGGCAAAAGACGGCATGATCACCTTCGCATACCATAAGTTGCGTTGCGCGGTGGCCGTTTCGCTGGAAGTTGACACAATGGCAATGTCTGCCTTTGAAGCTACGCTTATCAATAACGCAGTGGAGGCCATGACAAAAGCCATTGAACAGGCGATTGTATCCGGCGACGGCACGGGCAAGCCGAAGGGCATTCTTGCAGAAACGCCCGCAACCGGGCAGGCGCTCACCAGCGGTGCGCCTTCGTATGCCGACCTTATCAACGCCGAAGCAGCCTTGCCGCAGGCATATGAAAACGGCGCGGTGTGGTGCATGAGCAAGAAAACCTTTATGTCGTACTACGGCTTGCAGGACGAAACCGGGCAGCCTATCGGCAGGGTAAATTACGGCCTTGCCGGGAAGCCCGAACGCTCTTTGCTTGGCCGCCCTGTCGTAGTATGCGACTATGTACCCTCCTACGCTTCCGGCCTTGCTACTGGTCAGGTGTTCGCATTCCTGTTCAACTTCGCGGACTATGTGTTAAACACGAATTACCAGATGGGCATTAAGAAGTACGAAGACAACGACACCGACGACCTTGTAACGAAGGCTATTATGCTGGTTGACGGCAAGGTTGTTGACAACAATTCGCTGGTGACGATTGCGAAATCGGCATAATAGCGGGAAGGGGTGGCGAAATGCTGGAAAAGGTTAAAGCCGCCTTGCGCGTAAAAACTGCCGCGTTTGACGGTGAGATCGAAGGCTTGATCGCCGCCAGCCTTGCCGACTTACGCTTAGTAGGGGTAAACATACCGGAAACCGAGCCGCCCGCCGAAGGTGAAGAGCCAACGGCGGGCGATCCTCTTATTGAACGGGCGATTATCCTTTACGCCAAAGCGAATTTCGGCTACACCGACGACGGCGAAAAATACCAGAGGGCATACGACTACTTGAAATGCTCTTTGAGCTTGGCGGGTGATTATGATGCGGTGGAGTGACGAAATCACACTGATCGGCATTGTACCGCCTGCCGAAGACGACGAAACCACGAACGAAAACGGCTTCACACTGTCACCGGAGGAAACGCAAACAACGGTTTATTGCAATAAGAAGTCTGTAGGCTACAGCGAATTTTACAAAGCACAACAGGCGGGCTATAGCACTGAATTGAAGTTTGACATGTACACCGAGGAATACAGCGGGCAGGAATACGCCGAATACAGCGGCAAGCGCTATAAAATTTTGCGAACCTACGTCAGCAAAAGCGGAGAGTTTACAGAATTGACGCTTTCCGACCTTTCGGAGAGAGGGGGCGCGGTTGATGGCTGATTTTACAGTAGCGGGCTTCGACGAAGTAGAAGCAATGCTTTTGCGTCGTTCCGAGGACGTGGAAAACTTCGCGCCCGATATGCTGGAGGCTGGCGCGAAAATCCTTGCGAATGCGCAGCGGCAGGAATTGCAGCGCATTTCGAGGGGTGATCGCAGCATAGGCACGCTGGCGGCTTCAATCGGTACAGGAACGCCGAAGAAAAGCAAAAGCGGGCTGAAATACTACGTTGACGTTTACCCGCAAGGGAACCAGCCACACGGCACGCCTTCGGGCGGCGGCAAAAAGAAAAGGGGCATGGTTTCAAACGCGCAAGTCGGCTTCACGATTGAAAACGGAAGTTCTGAAATGCCCGCCCGCCCGTGGATGTCAGTAGCGGCAGCGAAGAGCGAAAACGCCGTGCATGAGGCCATGCGCAAGAAATGGGAGGAAAAACAAGATGGCTGAACCTACCGTTGACAGCCTTGTTAAATCAACGCTGGCGGCGCTGGGTGTGCCTGTTGCCCGCTTGCGCTACAAAGGCAAGGCAAATACCTATATCACCTTTCAGCTTGTCTTAGGGCGCGACGCAGCCTTTGCAGACGACGAAGACATAGCGAAAGAACAATTTTACCGGGCTGACATATATTCAAAAACGGATTATGTAGCCCTTGTCAGACAAGCGGAACGAGCATTAAAGCAAGCGGGTTTCTACGGAATAACCGTAAATGCGGAAGCCTACGAAAACGACACGGGCTTTTATCATGTGCCGCTTGAATTCTATTTTATGGAGGTATAACAGATGGCTACAGTTGGATTGCGCGATCTGTATCGCGCGCCGATCACTGTCGGCGAAGGCGGCGTAGAAACCTACGGCACGCCTGTAAGAATGGCGAAGGCCATTACTGCCGAATTGTCCGTTGAAGTCGCCGAGGCGATTTTATACGCAGACGACGGCGCAGACGAAATTGTAAAAGAATTCGTCAGCGGCGAATTGAAATTGAACGTAAACGACCTGTTGCCCGCAGACCTTGCCGCCATTTTGGGGCAGACACAGGACGACGACCAGGTAGTTTACGCCGGGGAGGAAGACGAACCGCCCTACTTCGCAATCGGGTTCCGGGCGAAGAAGGCGGGCGGCCAGTACAAATACTTGTGGCTTTACAAGGTGAAATTCGCCATTCCGAACGAGAAGTACAACACGAAGGGCGACAAACTGGAGTTCTCCACGCCGGAAATTACCGGGCAATTCATTAAGCGCCCGGATGGGCTTTGGAAGGCCGAGCATGTGGCGCTTCCGACCGAAACCGCGGCGGCGGCTTGGTTTACCGCCGTGCGCGAACCGAACAACACAGGCGGCTAAAGGCCGGAATATCGAAAGGAGGAAAGCCCCCGCTTGCTGATTATTTACGATTAGCGGGCGGGGGCTATTTTTGTTATGAGCGCAATTAAAGACGGGCGTTTGCCTATTACATTGGACAAAGAGCGGCACATGCTCTTTTCGCTGAATGTCATGGACGAAGTAGAAGACCGCTTCGGCAGCCTTGACAAACTAACCGACGCTTTGAACGGCGAAGGCAGAATGAAAAATGTGCGGTGGCTTTTTACGCTTCTTCTGAATGAAGGCGCAGCTGACAACGAAGAGCCATTGACCGAAAAGCAAGTCGGCAAAATGATTCACGGCGGCAATATGGCCGAAATCCAGAACGCTATTTATAAGTCGTTCGCGCTTGGGAACCGTGGCACAACCGAGCCGCCCGCCGAAGAAGACGAAGAGCCGGACGAAGACGGCGACGACAGCGGCGGCGAAGGTGAAGAAGAGGGAAAAAACGCGCAGGCGGGCAAGGAAGAATAGACCTTGCCCGCCTGCTTTATATTGGCGTGACAATTCTTCGGTGGCCTGAACGGGAAGTCTGGAAAATGACACCGTACAAAATAACTACCCTCTTCAAAATTCACAGACAATTCAATCCTGATAAATTCGCGCCGGAAAAGCCGGATGGCGTGGATGATATTGACTTTGCGTTAGGGGGGTTATAAGGCTATGGCGAAGGAAGGCAAAATAAGTTCGGCTATTGTGCTGGAGGGCGAACGCGAATATAAGGCGGCCTGTAAAGAAATTACAGCAAGCCTAAAACTGGTTTCTTCTGAAATGAAGGTTGTTACTGCCGAATACGGAAAAAACGACACCAGCATAGAAGGGCTTACAAAAAAGCAAGATACTTTGCAAAAAAAGCTGGACGAACAGAGCAAAACGGTTGAAGCAGCCGAAAAAGCCCTTGAAAAATTCAGAACGGCAGGAATGGAGCCAACCGATCCGGCCTTCAAAAAGATGGAAACCAACCTGAACAACGCAAAGGCCGAAATGATCAAAACTCAAAAAGAGTTGGACAAAACGGGCGACGAATTGGAAGAAGCGGAAAAAAACGCAGACGAATTCGGCGACGAAATCAAGAAAACAGGTGAAGAGGCAGAAAAGGCCGGCGGGAAATTCGAGGGGCTGGGCGGCATTCTAAAAGGTGTTGGCGCGGCTTTGGGCGCGGCGACTATTGCGGCGAGTGCAGCGGCTATAAAGCTTGGAAAAGAAGTTGTCCAGCAGTTCGGCGAATTAGAACAAAATCTTGGCGGCTCCGAAGCTGTATTCGGTGAGTATGCGGCTTCGATACAGAAGACGGGCGAAGAAGCATATAAGAACCTTGGCGTTTCACAAAGCGAATACCTTGCAACGGCTAACAAAATGGGCGCGCTTTTTCAGGGCAGCGGCGTAGAGCAGCAAAAAAGCCTTGAATTAACAGAGCAGGCCATGCAGCGCGCCGCAGATATGGCTTCTGTCATGGGTATTGACATGCAAGTAGCCCTTGACAGCGTAGCGGGAGCGGCTAAAGGCAATTTCACAATGATGGATAACTTGGGCGTTGCCATGAACGCAACCAGTATTGAAGCCTATGCCGTAGCAAACGGCCTTGATTTTGTGTGGAGCAAGGCGACGGAAGCGGAAAAAGCAGAAGTTGCTATGCAAATGTTCTTTGAGAAAACAGAGCAATACGCAGGAAACTTCGCGCGGGAAAGCACACAAACCGTTACGGGTTCGCTTGGATTGCTTCAAGCGGCGCTTGGCTCATTCACGGCGGGGCTGGGAAATGCCAATGCCGACATGACAAACCTTACGGAAAACCTTGTAGACGCTTTCGGCGCGGTTGTTTCAAACGTCGTTCCAATCATAAATAACATTGTTGCCGCCCTTCCTTCCGCGATGGGCGCAATTTCAAGCGCGCTTCAATCACTGCTTCCGGTTTTGCTGAATACGGTTACAAGCTTGTTTAGCGAAGTGCTGGAAATGCTTTTGTCACTACTGCCGGACTTGATCCCGGTGGCTGTCGATGCGCTTATAACAATAGTGGGCGCGCTTATTGATAATCTGCCATTACTCATTTCGGCAGCCGTGCAGCTGGTGGCTTCGCTTGTGCAAGGTATAGGATCGGCGTTGCCGCGGCTTATTCCGGCAGCGGTTCAGGCCATAACGACGACGGTTCAGGGGCTTATTGACAATATACCGCTTCTTATCGAAGCGGCCTTGCAACTGGTGCTTGGGCTTGCGGAAGGCTTGATTGCAGCTATACCCGTGCTGGTGGAGGCCATACCGCAGATAATTGACAGCATAATAACCGCGATACTTACAAGCATACCGCTAATCATTCAGGCGGGAATTGACCTATTGACCGCGCTTGTAGAGGCGTTGCCGGATATTATAACGTCTATCGTGGAAGCCATACCGCAGATAATCGACAGCATTATAACGGCGCTTACGGAAAACATACCGCTGATTATTCAGGCGGGCATTGACCTTCTTGTTTCGCTCATTCAGGCGTTGCCGGAAATCATTGTTACCATAGTGCAGGCCATACCGCAGATTATCAGCAGCATTGTAGAGGCCGTCATAGGAAACATTGATCAAATTATCTTAGCGGGCGTGCAGCTGTTTGTAGCCTTAATCGAAAACCTACCAACGATCATAATTGAAATCGTAAAAGCGGTTCCGCAGATTGTGGGCGGTATCGTGGAGGCGTTCACAGGGCTATTCCCGCAAATTATCGAAGTGGGCGGCAATCTCATAAAAGGCATATGGGAAGGCATTACCGCCGCGGGGGAATGGCTCAAAGAAAAAGTTACAGGCTTCTTCGGCGGGATTGTGGACGGGATAAAAGGCTTTCTTGGCATTAAAAGCCCGTCAACCGTCTTTGCGGAAATCGGCGGCAATATGGCCGATGGCGTAGGCGTGGGCTTCGGCGACGAAATGGGCGGCGTGGAAGGCGACATGCAAGCCGCGATGGGCAGCGCTGGAGGCGTTACGGCAGCCGAGGCAATCCGAGCGGTGAACGACGGCATTATGTCTAACGTGTCGCAGCTTGACGCAGCGGTAAACGCCATTGTAGAAAAAATCATTACCGGGCTGACCGCGAAGAGCCAGCAGCTTATAAATATCGGCAAGGACATTGCGAAGCAAATTTCTTCCGGGCTGGTTGCGGCCACAACCGAGATTACGGCGAAAGTGCCGCAAATAACGCAGTCCATTATTACCGCCTTCGTGTCGCAGCACCAGAAGTTTGTAACGGAAGGCCGCGACATTGACAAGCAAATAGCTTCCGGCATGATTGCCGGGACAGTGGAAATTACGGGCAAGGTTCCGCAGCTGGTGCAGTCTATCATTACCGCCTTCGTAGCGCAGCACCAAAAGTTTGTTACGGAAGGCGTGGACATGGACAAAGCCATTGCTTCCGGTATGGTTTCCGGCATATCAGAGCTTACAAGCAAGGTTCCGCAAGTCATAACGGCTATTGTAACGGCGGTAAACAGTTTCAAAAATCAGTTCGTTACAGCTGGCGAAGATATGGTGCGGGGTATCTGGCAGGGCTTTCAGAATATGCAAAACTGGCTGGAAAGCAACGTGCGTTCCATGATGCGCGCCATTGTCCGAGCGGTAGAAGAAGAGATGGACATAAATTCACCTTCATTGGTATTCGCTGGGATCGGTGAATTTATGGCGCTGGGTATCGGTGAGGGCTTCGCCGACGAAATGCGCAACGTGGAAAAGACCATACGCAAAGCCACGAATGCGGTTGTGCCAGAAGCGCCGAAGAAGCCAGGCAGAAACGGCGGGCGTGAGCGCGGCGGCGTGACAGTCAACCAGACTATTTACGCTAACGAAACAAGCTACGCCGAGCAGCAGCGCGCGGCGGCAAAACAGTTCAGGTTAGCGGCGCGGGAGGTTGGAATATGAGCGGCAAAATAGAAAAACTTACCTATGTGAACGAGCGGGGGGAAAGTATTGTCTTTTCCCCCGCCTCTTCCTTCCATGTCAATTTTAAGGACGTTAGCGGGCTTTCGGATATTCGCAACGCCATTTACAGCATAAACAGCATGGGACAGGACGGCGACACCTACTTAGGGAACCGCATTGAAAGCCGCGACATTGAGATCGTAGGCTACTTCAAAGAGCGAAACAAAGAGCGGGCGCAGGCCATGCGCCGCCGAATGAACCATATTTTGAACCCGCAGTACGAAGCCACGTTGATTTATGAATACGACGACTACAAGCGGGTGATCGGTTGCAAGGTAGACAACGCGCCCGTTTTTAAGCGTGAACCGATCTTTGAGCAGTTCACAATACAGCTTCTTTGCCTTAATCCGTTCTGGAGGGAAGAAGCAGAAACCCGCGAGGATATAGCGACATGGACGGGCGGTTTTGAATTCCCGGTGCCGGACGGCTTGGAAATTCCTATTGAGGGCTGGGAAATCGGCTTCCGCGAACCGTCGCTGATTGTCAACGTATACAATGACGGCGACGTTGTTTCGGGTATACGAATTGACTTTCGGGCGCTGGGCGTGGTGTCGAACCCGTCCTTGCTGAACGTCAACACGCAGCAGTATATACGCCTGAACCTTGAAATGGAGGCGGGCGACGTGCTGACAGTTTCCACGGGCTACGGCGAAAAGGCCGTGACGCTCAACCGAAACGGCGTTATTACGGACGCTTTCCGCTACTTGGATGTGGACAGCTCATACTTGCAATTATCGGTTGGCGACAACCTGTTCAGGTATGATGCAGATGGAAACCTTGAAAATTTAGAAGTGTCCATTTATCACAATAACCTTTATTTGGGGGTGTGACGAATGGAAATTTACGTATACGACAGGGAAATGACGCTGCAAGGCGTGATTGACGAAATTTCGTCGCTTATCTGGACGCGCCGTTATTGGGCTTGCGGTGAATTCAAACTGCTTGTGCCGTTTACTGAAAGGCATGTCGCCCTTCTGCTTAAAAACAGGCTGATTATGAAGCGCGGCGATGACGAAGCGGGCGAAATAAAGTATGTCAATATCAAAAAGAATTCGCAAGGGCTGGAGGAAATCGAAGTACAGGGGAAATTCGTTACGGGCTGGATTGGAAAGCGGGTTGTGCGCCGGCAGATAGTGACGACGGATAACACGCAAAACATTTTAACCCGTATCGTGTCCGAGAACATAACGAACCCTTCCGTGGCCGCCCGCATAATCCCGAATGTGGTTATTGCCGCTATGGAGGATTTGGGGAGCGGGACAATAGAATACGCTTCGGAATATTACATGAATGCCCTGCTTGCTTGTGAAACGGCGGCGAAGGCCGCGAAGCTGGGCTTTCAGATTACCACGGACGTAAAGACCGGGCTTCACACATTCCGGGTGTATGCCGGGCGTGATCTGACTTCGGACAATAACGACGGGAACCCGCCCTGCACCTTTTCGCAGGAATTTGACAATATTTTAGAGCAGGAATACACAAATAGCGTTGAAAACCTGAAAACTACCGCTTACGTGGGCGGCGAGGAATTGCAGGACACGCCGCGGAAGGTTGCCGAGGTTGGCGGCTCTACGGCGGGGCTTGACCGCGAAGAAGTCTTTGTGAATGCAACCGATATTACGCAGACGTACAAAGACAATAACGACAACGACGTAACCATGCCGGACGCGCAATACATTGAAATGTTGGAGCAGCGGGGCGCTTCCGAGCTTGGTGGCATGGCTGAAACGCTGGCGTTTTCCAGCAAGGTAAACACGCACAGCAATTTACAGTACAGAACCGACTACGACTTAGGGGATCGCGTCACTTGCATAAATAAGCGTTGGGGTATAAAAATCAACGTGCGCATTACGGAAATTTCCGAAGTGTACGAACAGAACATACCCGAAATTGATATAACCTTCGGCGAAAGTCTGCCCGCGCTTATTGATAAAATCCGGCAAATAGCTAAATAAGAGGTGAACAGCATGGAAAAATCCAGTTTTTTTAATTCGATAGGCGGCGACAGAAAATACAAGGCCGAAGAGTGGGCGGCGTATTTCTCTTCGTTTATCGGAAACGGGGTATTCCCCCTTCCGTCGTCTGGACTGCAAGCCGTAGCAGATGAAGGCATGAATATTGCGCTTCGAGCGGGTAAAGCGTGGATCAATGGTTACTTCTACACCAACACAACCGACCTTACCATTACCATAGCGACGGCAGACGGCGTTTTGAAACGCATTGACCGCATTGTTATTCGGTGGGACTTGACCGAGCGGACAATATCGGCGCGTGTGAAGTCCTCTACGCCTTCGGCAAACCCGACAGCGCCAGCCCTCCAGCGGGACGCGGACGCATACGAAATATGCGTAGCCGACGTAATGGTAGGCGCGGGCGTTACGGCCATTTCACAGGCAGCAATTACAGACCAGCGCTTGAACGGTGACTTGTGCGGCGTGGTGGCGGGCGTGGTGCAGCAGATTGACACAGACGCTTTCAACGCGCAGTTGCAGGCGTGGTTTGCTGACTACCAGCTAATGAGCGATCAGGAATTCAACGACCTTGTGGCCTATATGGACGCGCGGAAAATTCAGAGCGACGCAGAATTCGCGGCGCTGCAAGCATGGTTTAACAATTTTAAGTCTGTATCGGAAAACGAGTTTAACGCATGGTTCGCAAGCCTCCAGAATGTGCTTGACGAAAACACGGCGGCGCACTTGCTTTCCATGATAACCAACCTTACCGACCGGGTAACGCTGATCGAAGCCGTTCTTTTCAACGACATAAGCACGAACCCGTTTGTGGTGCAGTTTGATAATTTGGACGGCGTGGAGGTTACGGGCGTATGGAATGCGGCCTTGCAGCGGATAGAGTGTTAAGGCGCTACGCCTGCACGCCTACGGAATTGTCGTGCGTTATTGGAAACATTTTTGCAGAATTAGAACCGCCGTGCAGCGCTTGCGGTGCGGGTGAGCTTACAATATGCGGGCGCACGGTTACGGGCGGCGCGGCGGTGCTGATTGTAACACAGGCCGGGTTTAACTTTATGGGAAGCGCGGAAGATGTGGCGGCATTGGAGCGCATGAGAAAGGAACGGTGTATAAATGCCGCCACAACAGCAAAAGGAACAAAACGAATTCGGGGTGATTGTGAAGGCGAAAGACCTTGTAAAGCACACCTTCACAGTGAGCAGCAACACAAACAAATTCCCGAAGAAGTACCGATTTACCATAGTGAACCGGATACAGGATAAATCATTAAGCATTTTTGAATGCGTCTTAGAGGCCAACGAATTAGACCTACGGGACGCAGCCGAAAAGGTGCAGCGGCAGAGGCTACAGGCAAGGGCGATGACCTATTGCAAGGAGCTTCTTTTTCTTATAGAGCTTTCGCAGGAAATGGGCTTCATTTCGCTTTCCAGTTGCGAATATTGGTCAAAACTGGTTATCGAAGTTAAGGCTATGACCGCCGCGTGGAAAAAGCGGGATAAAACGAGAGCATAGAACCGCGGGGGTGTGCCTTGTAGTGTCGAACTCCTACAACGTGCGCAACGTCAACACGTCCGGCGCGTTGAACAACAACAACGCGTACAACGGTAACAGGGGCGTTCGTCCGCTTCGGTGGAAATTGCGATTGAGTAGGCCGCCGCCATGCGGCCGGCCGAAAACAGAGAACCACCATCAAAGGAAGGTGCATCCCGTCGCCGCCAACCACAGCGGGGATAAATACAGGATTGCCGATGCCGATGCATTGCCCGGCAAGGCGAAGGCTATATACGGCAAGGAGTTTCTTTTATGAGCGAATTTGAAAAGGTTTACCAGTTTGAAAGCCTCTACCGCGCCTACAGAGCGGCGCGCCGGGGCAAAAGGTGGAAGCAGGCGGCAGCTAAATTTGAAGTGAATTTGCTGGAGGCTTTGAACCTGTTAAGTGAGCAGCTACGCACGAAGACATACACGCTTTCGCCGTACAACGTATTTATGGTGTACGAACCGAAAAAGCGGGTTGTCATGTCGAACAGCTACAAAGACAAGGTTGTGCAGCACGCCCTATGCGATAATGTCTTACAGCCGAATTTTACGCGCAGTTTCATTCAAGACAACTACGCTTCGCAAGTAGGAAAAGGCACGCATTACGGGCTTGACAGGCTGGAGGGCTTCATGCGGAAGTTTTACAGAAGAAACAGTGTTGACGGGTGGGTATTGAAATGCGACATTTCAAAGTATTTCTATTCCATTAGGCACGACCTGTTAAAACTTTTAATCCGCAAACGCATTGCCGATCCCGATGTCATTTGGTTGCTGGATATGATTATAGACAGCACCGAAGGCAATGTCGGCATTCCTATAGGCAACCAAACTTCGCAGCTGTTCGCCTTGCTCTACCTGAATGACATGGATCATTTTATCAAGGAAAAATTGGGCGTGAAATTCTACGGGCGCTACATGGACGACTTCTACTTAATCCATGAAGACAAGGAATATTTGCGCCATTGCTTGCGGGAGATCGAAAAGCACGTCGGCGCTTTGGGGCTTTCGCTTAATGGAAAAACAAATATTTATCCGCTGAAAAACGGTATTGACTTTTTAGGCTTTCATACGTATTTGACCGAAACGGGCGGCGTTGTCCGAAAGGTGCGCCGCAAGTCAAAGAATAACGCGCGCAGGAAGTTAAAGAAAATGCGGCATTTGCTGGACGAAGGCAAAATTGACCGCGCCACGGTTGCGCAATCATATCAAAGCTGGCGCGCTCATGCCTCTAAAGGTGACTGTTACCACTTAATTCACCGGATGGATATTTACTACGACAAACTATTCAAAAAGGAAGGTGACGACGATGCCAAAGGCATTAAGCACGCTGGCGGTGGGGAACAAGGTTGAAATACCTGTCAATTCGGCGTTTCAATCGCGTTTCGGCAGCAAAATTGTATTCAAGGTTGCTGACAAGAACCATACGGGTTATCCGTCCGGGGCGGTAACGCTCATAACGGATAAAATTATACAGCTAATGTGTTCTGACGCTATAGAGGCCAGCAACAGCGACAGCAACCGCAAGCAGTACGGTAATAACAGGCACATTCATTCAAATATTCTGCAATGGCTGAACAGCAACGCCGCGGCGGGAGCGTGGTACAGCGCGAAGCACAGCGCGGACGCGCCGCCGACGAATGCGAACGTGTACCAGAATTATAACGAATACGATCAGTGGGCGGGCTTCCTTGCCATGCTTCCGGCGCAGTTTGTAGATGCGCTTATGACAACTACGCTTTCGGTGGTTAAAGCAACGGTAGACGGCGGCAGCTACGAAACCTTCACGGCGAAAATGTTTTTGCCGTCCACTACCGAAGTAGGGCTTGCCAATGAAAACAGCATTGCCGAGGGCGTGAAGCTGGCGCTTTTCAGCGACGATGCAAGCCGCCTTGCGTATCCGACAAGCGAATGCGTGAGTAATTCAGAGTACACAAACGCAAGCTTGAATACTACGGCGGCGTGGTACTGGTGGCTTCGCACGCCTAACGTGTCGAACTCCTGCAACGTGCGCAGCGTCATCACGTCCGGCGCGTTGATCAACTACAGCGCGTACTACGGTGTCAGGGGCGTTCGTCCGCTTTGTAATCTGTCCTCTGAAATCTTGGTATCTGACAGTGTAAATTCAGATGGCAACTATGAAATTATCTTCAATAGTGCGCCTTCCGCGCCCGCGGGGATAACCACGCCTTCGACGTGCTACAGCAGCCAGCCTATAAATATTTCGTGGGGCGCGGCCACTGATCCGGACGGCGACGCAATCACCTACAAGCTGGAACGAAGCGTAAATAACGGCAGCTACACGCAGGCCACAAGCACGGCGGGGCTGACGTTCAGCGAAACCGTGTCTACGGCGTGGAATACGATAAAATACCGCGTGAAGGCCGTGGACAGCTACGGAAACGAAAGCGCCTATGTAACAGGCGGCGCGGTTGCCGTCATACACAACCAGCCGCCGGCCATTTCCGGCACAAACGGCGATTTGGGCGTTAAGTCCGGGGACTTCGGCTACGCCTACACCGTGACCGATCCGGACGGCGACGCGGTAACGGCGGTTGAGGCCGTGGGCGACAACACGATCCGCACGTTCACGCCGCCGCTGGGCGTGGAGCAAACGGCGAATGTGGCGGGCGTGGACTTCGTGAAGCTGGCAAACGGCCAGCATTCTTTGAAAATCACGGCCACAGACAGCGCCGGGAATACTGCTTCCCGCACAATGACATTCACGAAACAGGTTGACGGCTTCACAATCGGGCTTTCGCAGCCTTTCAATGCTGACGCGCAGCCGAAGCGCGTAAATGTCATTGTTCACAGGCAGATACCCGCGGGCGCAACCTTCCGCGTGGAAGTGAGCAATAACCCGTTTGACACGTCGCCCGTGTGGGAGGACATGACAACAAAGGTTTTGCAGGGTACGGCGCACGTATTTGAAAATACGTCACAGTATGCCATAAATTCCGGCTTGGGGCTTCGTATTACGGTAGCCAGAAACGGCGCTGTCGGCGAATGCTGGGTTTCCGGTGTGGGAGGTAATTTTGAATGAGTGTAAATCATAAAAAAGACAGGCCGGACGAAACAGAGGCCATAAAAAAGGATATGGAGCAGATACAGGCGGCGGGCGAAAGCACCGCCGCTTTGCTTTCGCTTTCATTCCGGGCGCAGATTGCAGCAGACCGTGCCAGCGGCGCAAATGTCATTACTGACGAAATGATCCTGCAATCCGCTGACATTGTGGACTATCCAGAATATGCGCTTGACACAGCCTACAAGAAAGGCGAAATCATACGCAGCGGCGATCTTCTCTTTGAAATCGTGGCGGCGCACACGTCGAATGCAGCCTACCCGGTTGAAACCACTTTTGCGTATTACCGCCTTGTGGAGCTTACCGCAGCCGGGACAAAGGACGATCCCATGCCATACCCGGAAACGGCGGGTATTCTGGTAGCGGTGGAAAGCGGCAAATATTACAGCTACAAAGGCGCGGTATATCTGGCGAAGGCCGATATGCCGAATTGCGTTTACCCGCCTGATACGCCGGGAATGTGGCAGTGGGAGGCGGTGAAATAATGGACGGAATGAACGGGCTACTAACGGCGATTAGCGTTATAAGTACACTTTGCGCAATCATCTTCGGGTATGCCGCCTTTACCCGCAATAAGAAGAAGGACGACGAAGAGGGCGGCGCGAAAGGCGCTTCGATTATGTCTGATTTGGGCTATATCAAGTCCAGTGTAGACGATATAAAGCGCAAGCAGGAAAAACAAGACGAAAAACAGGAAGTACAGCACCTTGAAGTCATATCGCGGCTTACAACGGTGGAGGCTTCCGCGAAACAGGCGCACAAGCGCATTGACGACATTGTGAAAGGTGGGAAGATGCAATGAATTTGCGAAAGCTGATTTTCACGGAAAACGACTGTTACAAAGCGGGCAAGGCTCTTGCGGTGAAGGGTATTATGGTTCACTCCACGGGTGCGAACAATCCGAATTTGAAGCGCTACGTGGGGCCGGACGACGGCTTGTTAGGAAAAAACCAGTATAACAACCACTGGAACCAGAACAAACCGGACGGGCGGCAAGTTTGCGTGCATGGATTTATTGGAAAGCTGGCCGATGGCAGCATTGCAACATATCAAACCTTGCCGTGGGATATGCGCGGATGGCACGGCGGCAGCGGTAATAAAGGTTCGGTGAACGACACGCACATAGGCTTCGAGATTTGCGAAGACGGCTTGACCGACGCGGCATACTTCAACGCAGTGTACCGCGAGGCCGTGGAGCTTTGCGCCTATTTATGCGGGCTTTTCGGGCTGAACCCGGCAGCCGATGGCGTGATTATCGGGCATTATGAGGGACACGCCCGCGGCATTGCCAGCAATCACGGCGATCCGAAAAACTGGTTTCCGAAGCATGGGAAGAGCATGGACACCTTCCGCGCAGACGTAGCCGCCGAAATGAAGGCGGCCAACACGCCGGGCGACGGGAGCGGGACGACCACGCCGGAGCCGTCCGGCAAGCTCTACCGCGTACAAATTGGCGCGTATTCGGTAAAAGCCAACGCCGAAGCAACCTTGAAGAAGGCGAAGGCGGCGGGCTTTACTGACGCATTCATAAAACAGGACTAAAAGAAAGCGAGGGTTTCAAACATGGAAGGTTATCAGGTTATTATTTTTATCGTGGCTATGGTGCTGGCCGTCTTCGGCGGGCTGGCAATCGTCATTCCCCGACTTGTGAAAAAGGGCGTGGACATTTCCGGCGTGCTGTCTGGCACGTCCGGCGCGCTGGATACTGCCGAATTGGTAGTTGACGGCCTGCAAGGGTTCTTCCCCGAAGTGGGAGCCTTTACAATCGTGGACAAGATCATCAAATACGCAAAAGAGGCAACGGAGGCCGCCGAGCAGCTATATAAAACAAGCCAGATCGAGGCGGCACAGCGGAAGCAGGCAGCAACCGACATTGTATTCGATTGCTTGCGCATTGCCGACATTGACGTAACCGACGATGTGCGCAAGATTGTAAACGGGTGCATTGAAGCGGCAGTCTTCGCCTTGCCGAAGACAAACGAATAAACCGTTTCGCTGGCCGCTCTTTCTTCCTTTCGGCGGTTAGCTTAATGGCGGCGGGGGCTTCCCCGCCGTAAATAACAGGAATGCCCCGCGCTGGCTTCGCAGCGGTGCGGGGCTTCTCTATAACTGGAGGGCTTTATATGCTGAATGAGTTTATACAATACCTTGAAGAACAGTTGCGCAACCACTCTATTTATGTTTGGGGCGCACAGGGGCAGCAGGGCGGCGAGATAACCGAAGAATGGATCAAGGGGCGGGAAACGTCAGAGAAAAACGCAAAGCGGGCTATGGAATTCTGGAAGGCTCAATGCGAAGCAGGTTTTGGCGACGTGTTGCGCGCCTTCGATTGTTCCGGCCTTGCTATGTATTTCCTGCAAAATATGAAGGGAATTTTGAAGAGCGACACCACGGCAAACGGCCTTTTGCGAAATTGCGAAAAGTTGGCAAAGGCAGATGTGCGCCGCGGCGATTGGGTTTTCAAAACCTATACGAAGGACAGCGACGACGGCAAGCAGAAGAAGGGCGAAGCCTACCATATTGGTTATGTGGTAGACGGCGAATTAAACGTGATCGAGGCCAAAGGCCGCGACGACGGCGTAGTAAAGCGCCCGTTGAAGGCTGGAGGCTGGAACGCATACGGGCGGCCTTCATTCTTTAAGGCTGATATTGAACCCGCCGCGCCGGACACGCCAACAGGCGACACCACACCACAACCGCAAGCGCCGCCCGCGGCAGGTGGAGGCTTTGAAGTATCGCGCGTTCTGAAAATTACGAAGCCGCTTGTTAAAGGCGACGACGTGGCAGCCTTGCAAAATGCCCTGATTGCCCGCAGCTTTGGTTGCGGTGCTATGGGCGCGGACGGTATCTACGGGCGCTTCACAGCGCAGGCCGTGCGACACTTCCAGTCAATGAACCGTCTTATTGTAGACGGCAGAGCGGGCAAATTCACCGTTACCGCGCTGGGCGGTACGTGGAAGGAATAAACCCGGCGAAGAAAACTACTTACACATGTGAAAGCCCCCGTGCTGGCCTTATGGCTTGGCACGGGGGCTTTTTCTGCATCTTACCGCTTGAAGACACAGCCGAACACACCGTTTACGAAGATAAATTGCGGGTTCGGATTTGAATTGCATTGGCGGAGAGATAGGGATTTGAACCCTAGGTGCGCTATTAACGCACACGCGATTTCCAGTCGCGCGCCTTAGACCACTCAGCCATCTCTCCAAAGGCCGGTCACACGGCGAGGCGGCAAGCCGCCGAACGCCCTTTAGTATATCGGGCGAAGCCGCCCCTGTCAAGAACGAAAACCGGGAAGCCCCAGGCTTCCCGGTTCTCTCCATAAAAGCGCATCGGTCATTCGGGGCGCGCAAGGCCCAAAATCGCGGCGATTTTGGCCGAAAGGCGCTCCGCCACGCGCAGGTGCTCATCCCCGCCCGGATGAAAGCGCGCGCCGCTGGGCTTCATCATGGGCACGAGAAAGAGCTCTGCGCGCGCATCCCCCTGCGCCTGAAAGCGCTCCATGGCGGCGCGCAGGCGGGGCAGGACGACTTCTTCCTCCTCGAAGAACATCCACAGAAGGTAGGCGTCTGGGTTGCAGGCGCGAAGTTTTTGCAAAAAGGCCAGCGCTGCGTTCTCGAAGGGCTGCAAATCGTCCTTTTCCTGCTTAAAGAGGCGGTTTGTGCGCTCATCTAGCCTGGAAGGCTGGTTCGTCGCGCCGCGGTCGTTCGTGCCCAGCGCACAAACCACCACATCCGGCTTCCAGGCGCCAAAGTCGTTGGGCTGATGGCAGGCGCCTTTCGCGCCCTCGGGCGCCACGCCGCAGACTCTTTCGTAATACTCGGGCAGGTTGCAGGCAGGGTCGTTATCCCACGAGGAGCGAACGCCCCATCCGCTCTGCGTAAGGATGCGCACCTCGCCGCCGAGCCGCTCGGCGCAGAGCCTGCCATAGTTTTGCCAGGCCGAGAACCAGATCGGCCGCCATTCGCCATCCTGCGGGCCGCCGAGCGCGCCCTCGGCGCTGCTCAGGCTGTCGCCCAGAAGCTCGATGCGGCAGCTCGGTGGGGGCAGGGGGGCAAGCTCGCCGCTGAAGCGCAGCGCGTGCAGCTTCAAGCAGGTCGAGCGGTCGGTCGGCATGGGCTGGGTTTCGCGCAGGATCAGGATGTGATGGGGCTTGCTTGCGTCGAGCCCGCGGAGCAGGGGCAGCCAGCGCCTGCCCCTTTCAAGCGGCTGGCGCAATACGCAATGGCCGTTGAGCAGCACCGAAAACCAGGGTTCCAAATCGTCATAATCGGCCTCGAATTCAGCCCAAAGTTCGCCGCCGCGCAGGTCAAACTCCACGCCGCTGCCCGTCCAAAACAGGTTCAGCGGCTCGATGGGAGTGCTGCGGCCCAGCACGCGGAGGTGCTTGAGTTCCCTGGGCTTCCATTCCATAAGGGGCATAAGGCAGGCCTCCTTTTTACCAGATGAGCCCGGCACACCATTTTGCCGCGTTGTGCAGCAGCTTGGCGTATTGCGGGTGGCACAGCACCTCGGTGCTGTGCCCGGGCGTCACGCCCGCGACGCGGCCCCGGCCCAGCGCATGCGCCCAAAGCGCGATGGTCGTGCCGTGCTCCGAGGTATTGCTGCCCAGCACCTGGGTTTGCGCTTCAAGCACCTCTACCATGTAGTGCTCATCCTCCGCCGTGAAGGCTTCGACGCCTTGAAGGATGGGATGCTCGCCCTTTGGCTCAAAGCGAACCTGGCAGCGCGGTGGGTGGCGCAGAAAGCGCCCCTTCAGCACCTTAGTGAAGACGGCGTTGCCATCCGGGATGTTGGCCAGCCCGCAATGGATGCCCAAAAACCCCGCGCCGCCTTCCACCAGTGCAAGGATCTGCCCGGCCAGCGCGCTTGAGTACCAGTTCGGCGTCGGAATCTGAGTGTTGGCGATGCCATCCTTGAAGTTGACGATCAAATCGGGTGCAAAGGGAAGAGCCTGGGCTTCTTCCACGGTTTCCACGATGCTCAAGTCGAACTCTTCGGCGGGAAGGATCAGGGGCAGGGCGGGCTCGATGGTATGCCTGGGGTGCCAGTAGTCGTCCAGCAGGATGAGAACCCTCTTTGGCATGAAAGGCGCCTCCTCTTTTAAGCAAAATAGGTAATTTGAGTATAGCACAGCCCCCGGCGCCTGCCTAGACCTCGCCCTGCTCGCGCCCCGCCCGGAATGCGCGAAAGAGAGAGGTCGCGGCATCCAAAACGAGGGCGAAGAGCACCACGCAGCCCATGAAGTGATGCATGCGCCCAAAGAGCATTAGCTCGCCCACATCCGCCAGCAGCGCATGGATCTGCCCGACGAAGATCGGGTTGATCAGAGCGGGGTTCCAAAAGAAGCCAAGCGCCAGCGGGAGCGAGAGCAGGTCGGCGCCAAGGGAAACCAGCGCCACGCGCCTGGAATAGCGTCCCTCCAGCAGCTTGATGATTTCGCGGCAGATGCCCAGCGCCGCAAAGGCCAGCAAGATCGGCCAGCCCCGCCGGATGGCCGCGGCCTCGAAGATCGGCGTCCAGACGAAATCTCGGCTGAAATAGCCGCCAATGATCTGCGGGCAAACGAGAAAGACGAAGAGGAACCCGAGGCAAAACGCGATGCCGCAAATCGGCTCCCAAGGCGGGATGCGCTCCCTGGACTTGGGCACGGGTGGCAGGGAGTCGAGCCCTTCTTCCCCCATTTGGAATTTCACGCCGCGCCGCTCGAAGAGGACGAAGATCAGCGTGACGAAACCAAAGGCGAGCATTTCGCCAAAAAATAAGGAGGAAAGCCATTCCAGCGCCGCCACTAAAGGATGCGTCGCCGCGCCGTCGGTCACAAAAGACAAAACCATGGCCAGCGTCAGCCCAAAGGCGGTCGCCGCTATCACGATTTTCAGCACGAGCACATAGCTTGGGTAAACCTCGCCGCCAAGCAGCGCCTGCGGCCGGTCGCCCAGGCTTTTCCGCGCGAACTCGCCCGGGCTGCCAAGCTCAGTTAGCACCACGCGCAGGTCGTGCTCCGTGGGAGTCACTTCGCCGCAGCGTTCTTCAAGCATATCCGCGATCAGGCCGCGCAGTTCCTTTTCCAAGTCCGTGCGCATCTTGGGCGGCAGCCGTCTGGTGGCTGCGTAGATGTAGCGTTCGGTCAGCTCAGGGTTGGTCATGCGGCAAATCCTCCTCCAAGATGGTCTGCAGGCTCAAAACGGCCCTTTGCCAGTGCGCCTTCATGTCGCGCAGCAGCTCCAGCCCAAGGAGCGTGGCCGCATAGTACTTGCGCGGCTTGGCGGCGTCCAGGCTCCAGCTGGCTTCGAGCAGCCCCTGCCCTTCTAGCCTGCGCAAAAGGGGATAGAGCGTGTTGGCCTCGATCCGCACACCGCCCCGCGCCAGATCCGCGATCAGCTCGTAGCCATAGGCGGGCCTTTGCAGCTTGCTCAGCACCGGTAGCAGGATCGTTCCGCGCCGAAGCTCCTGAATAAAGCCCGAAAGCAGCTCCTCCTTCGTGGGCATGCCCTCACCTCACATTGTATCGTTATAGATATTATATGGTGTTTCACACAGTATGTCAAGCAAAAAAGCGCCCCGCTTTTTTGGAGCGCAGAACGGCCGGGAGGGAACTTGCCCCTTCAAAAACGACGAAAAACGGCGAAAACGAGGCGTTTTTCATGGTTTCAAGGCGCTTTAAGGCCAAGCTGACGCAGTTTCGGGCGCAAACAACCAAGCGCCGCACGGACTTATTGCAGCCCTAGCCATGCCCCGCGCGGAGTGGCCGGAAGGGAACCCATCCCCTCCAAAATGACGAAACACGGCCTTCTTTTTGCTGGGTTTGAGTCAAATGACGCGCTTGGCGAAAAGCTTTAACGCCCCGGTTGCCGCAGGATGGCAGGCCGGGCAAAGTCTTCGTTGCAAACGACGAAATCCGCGCCGCTTTCGGGGGCGTTTTCATTCAAATAGCGCGTTTGCGCCGGAATATAACGCCGCCGGTACTTTCCGAGGATGCCCTCGCCCATCAGGGGAACATCCCGCAGCGCGGCGCGCCGCAGAAGCTCGTCAAAGCCGACTTTTAGGAAGATTTTTAAGTCAAAATAGGGCAAAAGCGGCTCGCGGAAGAGCAGAACCCCTTCGACGAGCAAAACGCTGCCTTCGCCCGCGTCCAGCCGGATGCGCCGCTCGAAGAGATCGCTTTGAAGATCTAGGCAAAGCAACTCCTTTCGCAGGGCGCCATCGGTCCGGAAAGGCGCAAGAATCTCGCGGGCGAGCCGCTCCTGATCGAAGGCGTTGCGCAGGTAGCTTTCGGCCTCGTCATCCCCCTGTGCGCGGAGGGCCGCAGGGTTGTGGAAGTCGTCCCCGTGAACGACCGAGGCCTCTTGCCCTGACGCTTGAAGGAAGCGCGCGAGCGTTTGGGCAAAGCGCGTTTTGCCGGAGCAGTCCACACCGTTGACGCCCACAATTTTAGCGCTTTTTCGTTTGATTTCCTCTGAAATGGCCACGAAAACGCAGGCCTGGGCGACGCGGGAGGCGATTTCGCTCGGCGAGTCCGCAAAAAGGCAGGCGGGCGCCAGCTCTCCGCGCGAGCCATAGCCGTAGCGCGCCGCGATGAAGGGGATGCGGCAGCATTCGGCCGCCTGCAGGTCAAAGCGCGTATCGCCGATGAGCAGCGCAGCTTCGCCAGGCCGCAAAAGAGCCCGCAGCAGCGCGCCCTTGCTCGGGTGCTCGCTCGCGCTGTGCACCCCATCGAAAAGCCCTTCAATGCCCGTCGCCCGGAGCACGATTTGAAGGTACTCCGCGCTGCCGTTCGAGCAAATATGAAGGGAATGCCCTGCCTTGCGCAGATTCTCGAGCAGCTCACGCGCGCCGGGATAGAGCTTGCCCCGCGCTCGGATCGCGTCGCGCTCCAGCTCGCGGAAGCGGCCGCGAACGCTCGCGGGATCCATTCCATCCGGCAAGAGGCCGCGCAGGAACTCCAGGGAGGGCTTGCCAAGGCCGCTTAAGATCGCGGCTTCCGTCAGGGAAGGCAGGCCATATTCCGCAAGCAGGCCCTGCGCCGCGGTAGCGACGCAGGGCCCGGTTTCAAACAGGGTGCCGTCCAGATCAAAAAAGAGAGTCATCCTGCGCCTCTATGGGTGGTAGCCGATGCGCTGGGAGATGCTCTCGGCCGCCTCCATGACAAAGCCCGCGATTTCTTGGTCGCGCGCGGGGCTCAAAATCTGCTTTTGGCCGGAGGTGGAAACCGCGGCGATGACGTTGCCCCGATAGTCGCGGATCGGCGCGGCGATGCAGCGGATGCCGGGCTCGTGCTCCTGATCGTCCCTCGACCAGCCCTGCGCGCGGGCCGAGCGGATCTCCTTGATTAAAAGCGCCGGATCGGTGATGGAGCGGGAGGTGTAGGTCGGGATCTTTGCGGCGCGCACCTTGGCGCAAAGCTCGGCATCCGGCAAGCCCGAGAGCAGTGCCTTGCCCATGGCGGTGCACATCGCCGGGCAGCGCCTGCCGATCTGCGAATACATTCGGATGGAGTGAATAGACTCGATCTTGTCGATGTAGACGATCTCCAAATCCTCGAGGATGGAGAGATGCACCGGCTGCCGGGTCTTTTGCAGAAGCCACCGCAAATAGGGCTGCGCTTCGGTCTTCAGCTCGACCTGATTGAGGTACAGGCTCGAAAGCTCGACCAGCTTCATGCCCAGGCGGTAGGCGCTGCCCGCGCGCTGCTCCACATAGCCGCGCTCTGCAAGGGCAGAGAGCAGGCGGTGGACGGTGGACTTGTGCAGGCTCACCTTGCCGGCGATTTCGGTCACGCCGAGTCCATCCTTTTCGCTAGCCAGGGTTTCGATGATGGTCAGAGCCCTGTCGATGGATTGAACGGTCGCCTTTTCCATGAAAAACACCCCTCCGCAAGCGCGGTCTGTGTGGCGCACCCTGGTTTTTGCGCCGGGCGCGCCCTTTTGATAAGTGTAGCACAGAGCGGGGGCGAGAGCAAGAAAATGAAACACGGTTTTGGGATGCGGAACCCTTGGCCTAACGGGCTTCGCGGTGCAGAAGGGGCCTCAGGCGGCCGACCAGGAGGGCGCTGACGAGGATTTTTGCCGCGTCACCGGGTAAAAAGGGCAGCACGCAAAGAGGAAGGGACGCGGCGAGGGAAGAGCCGGTGGAGTACATAAACCATGCAAGGCCAAGGGCATAGGTGACGACGAGACCCAGGACCATGGCCAGAAGCGCGCTGGGCAGTTTATGGCCGAAGCGCTCGATGACCAGGCCGGCGACATAGGCGCAGGCGATGTACCCGGCGATGAAGCCCCCAGTTGGCCCGAGCAGCACCGAAAGCCCGCCCGAAAAGCCTGAAAACACCGGCAGGCCAACGATGCCCAGCAGCACAAAGGCGAGCTGGCTCAGCGCGCCCAGGTTCGCCCCCAGCAGGCCGGCTGCCAGGAAGATGGAAAGATGCGTCAGGTTGATAGGTACGGGTCCGATGGGCAGGCTGAGCTGAGAAAAGATCGCGCTGAGCGCGGCGAAGAGCGCACAAAGCGTCAAATCGCGAATCCTGATCTTACGCATGGGGAAATCCCTCCAAAATTGTTTTGCCCAGTATAGCAGGCTGTGAAGGTATATGTCAACCAAATATGCGCAAGATATGGTTTACAATAGGGCCGGAGCGCGGCCAGGGTTTGTTTTTGGGCGATTTTAGGCGTATACTGGGCAAAATCGCTTAAAGGCGCAAAAAGGGGGAGGACGAACACCATGAACAACTACGCGAGGAGAGCTATGGGTGCGATGCTGGCCATCCAGCGCTACCCTTGGGAGCAAGGGGTTTGCGCGCAGGCGCTGTATGAGGCGGGCGAGATGGAGCTTTTCATCGCCATGGCGCACGACGCGGTTCTGCGCCAGCAGCCGGACGGCCGCCTGGCCGTGATCAACCAAAACATCGCCGTGACGGATCCGGCGGCCAACGGCGAGCCGGTCCTGCGCGCCTACGAGCTGACCGGCGAGCCGCTTTACAGGGCCGCGGCCGAGAAAATGCTCGCCTATTTAAAGGAAAAAGCCCCGCGCACGAAGGAAGGCGTGCTGTATCACAACGAGGTCTCGTTTGCGGAGGGCTATTCGCCAGACCAGCTATGGGTGGATAGCTGCTATATGGCCCCGCCGTTTTTGGCGGCGATGGGCGAGTTTGACGATGCGCTCCTGCAGATGGAGGGGCTTTTTGGCTATTTGCAGGATGGGGAAACCGGCCTGCTCTACCACAACTATGACGTGAGCGGCGCGAGGTTTGTGCGCAAGCTGCTCTGGGCCACGGGCAACGGCTGGGCGCTGATGGGCCTTGCGCGCCTGCGCGCGCTGGCCGAAGCAGCCGGGCGAAACGACGTGGAAGAGCGGGCTCGGGCGATGGGGAAGGCCCTTTTGAAGGCGCTTTTGCCCTTCCAAAGGAAGGACGGCCTCTACCATGACATTCTGGACGATGAAGGCTCCTTCGTGGACGGAAGCTCGGCGATGATGGCCGCGGCGTTCATCTTCAGGGGCGTTTTTGAGGGCTGGCTGGACGAAAACTGCCGCGAATATGCAGAAAAGAGCTACCAAACCATGCTCGGCAAGTTTGATGCCATCGGCCTTCTGCACGATGTCTGCGGCTGCCCGCATTTCGTAAGCTCAGGCACCTCGGCGGAGGCGCAGGCCGGCTTTTTGATGATGGATGCCTGGCGCGCAAGGCTGAACGGGGAGAAGGTGTAGGCTTTACCCGCATTTTGCCGCGCGCTCCGTATCCCCATGACCTGCTTTGGGCATATATAAATAGGGAGGGCGGCCGGAAAGACGGCGCCCGCAAGCAGGCAGGAGGCAGGAAGAAAATGCAGGACGAACAGTATAAGAATATTCCCCTGGGATTGGCCGCGCTGATGGCCCAAAGCCCCGGCGCGTTGAGCGGCTACAGCGCGCTGAGCGAGGATGCGAAGGCGCAGCTCTTGCGGCGCGCCAGAAACGTCGCCTCGCGCAAGGAGATGCGCGCCATTGTAGACGAACTGGAGCACGGCGCTGCAAACTAGTCCGCGGCAAGCCGCTCCCTCAGGCAGGAAGGCTTTCGGACGCAACTCTTCGTAATTTCTATTCAGGGGAGAATTGCGAAAATCAACCATTTCGTCATTCCAAAGGTCGAAGGAGTGGGCGTGCTCGCTCCGCGCGCCTGGCGACTGCAAAGGCTCAGGCTTCGAAGCTGTGGGTTCGGCCTGAGCCTTCGTGTAGCCACCCCGGAGGAAAGCTTCGGGGCCGCCTTCGTGAGCGCGACTTGAGCACTCGCTCTGGTTCAACGCCGTTTGCCTTGGTTGCGTTAGAGGGTTCATGGCACCCATCGGCTGCCCGAAGCGGCGGGGCAGCCCGGCAAGGCCGGTCAAGAATGAAGCGCGCCGGAGGATGGCTTCGCTGCGGCTCGCAGTGACGGGGAGCCGGGCGGGATTTGCGGCGGCGAGGGGGCGGCAGAGGCCGGCCTCCCCGCCCGAGCCTTAAAGCGGGGCAAGATGAAAAAAGGCCGGGGAACTTCATGCTCCCCAGCCATGTTCGTGCTTCCCCGGCCTAGCTCGCCGCGATCTTGAGCAGGCACTCCTTCGTGATCAGTCCTTCGTCAAGCAGCATTTTGACCAAATCTTCGGCATCGCCGTCGTGGTATTTATCGATATGGATTTGATCCTGCCACTTCGCATAGTCGAGCCGGCTAATCCCGGCACTAAAAAGACTGTGCGGCCTACGCCGCGCGACGGGAACCTTCACGCTGCTCACAGTGCCCTTGTGCGAAAGGCGAGAGAGAAAGGTCAGCAATGTTTCGATTCGCCAGTTCTTTTCTGGCATTTTTGATAGGATTTCCTGAGCCGTCATGCCCTTGCCTTCCCGCCAGAAGACCTGCATGATTTCCAGTTCCGCACTGCTCAGTGATTTTGGACCTTTCATTTTTTCCATCCCTTGTTTCTTTTTTCTAGACACTATTACTTAATGGCTTGTCTGTCAATATGTTTTTGATCAATAGGCTTTCTATTTTTAACTTCTTTATTCTTTGCATGGTAGAGAGCGCAAAATTCCCATGGGCATAAGGCATGGGAGCTGCCGTGGGCCGTGAAAAACACGGCGCCATTCTCGGGCGCATAACATTTCAAACCGCGGCGGTTGAACATTTCCTTGCATTTGCTATATACTAGAGAAAAGCCTGGGCTGAGCCAGGCCAAAGCACGGCGCAAAAGGCGCAAAAAGGGAGGGATTCACCGCATGTGCGGCATCGTTGGCTATATCGGCCCCAAGGAGGCCGTTCCGGTTCTGCTTTCGGGGCTTTCGCGCCTGGAATACAGGGGCTATGATTCCGCGGGCGTCGCCGCCCTTTCGGGCGGCAGGATTCAGGTCGCCAAGGCGCGCGGCAAGCTGAGCAACCTGGTCGAAAAGCTCAAAGGCGGCGCCCCAAAAGGCAGCGCCGGCATCGGCCACACCCGCTGGGCCACGCACGGCGAGCCTTCAGACATCAACGCCCACCCGCATACCGGCGCCTCCGGCCGCGTCGCCGTGGCACATAACGGGATCATTGAAAACTACCTACAATTGAAGGAAGAGCTGGGCAAGGCGGGCTATGCCTTCATCAGCCAGACCGACACCGAGGTGATTCCGCACCTCATCGAAGAGTGCCTAAAGGCCGAAGCCGGGCTTTTGCCCGCCGTGGTCAGGGCACTTTCGAAGCTCCGCGGCTCCTACGGCCTGGCCATTTTGGATGCGCAGACGCCAAACTGCCTGGTGGCCGCCAGGCGCGGCAGCCCGCTCATTGTGGGCGTTTCCGCAGAAGGAAACTATATCGCGAGCGACATCCCGGCCGTTTTGCCCTATACGCGTGAGGTTTACCTTTTAGACGAGGGGGAAATCGCGCTGGTCTTTGAAGACAGGGTCGAAATCCACTCCGCTGAGGGCAAGAGGGTTGAAAAGGAGCTGTATACCGTCACCTGGTCCGTGGACGCGGCCGAGCGCGGCGGCTACAGCCACTTCATGCTCAAGGAAATCTTCGAGCAGCCCAAGGCGCTGCGCGACACCTTGGTGCCCCGCGTGCGCCGGGGCAGCATCGACCTGAGCGAGGCCGCCCTGAGCGACGAAGACCTAAAAGGCGTTTCCCGCGTGGTGCTCGTGGCCTGCGGCACGGCCTCGCATGCCTGCCTGGTGGGCAAGGCGGCCATCGAAAAGCTGGCCCGCGTGCCCGTGGAATGGGATATTGCCTCGGAATTCCGCTACCGCGACCCGATTTTAAGCCCGGATGACCTTTGCATCGTGGTCAGCCAGTCGGGCGAAACCGCGGACACCATCGCGGCCATGCGCCTGGCGCGCGAGCGCGGCTGCAAGGTGCTCGCCGTGACCAATGTGGTCGGTTCCACCATTGCTAGGGAAGCCGATAGGGTGCTCTATACCTGGGCCGGCCCGGAAATCGGCGTCGCTTCAACAAAGGCCTACCTCACGCAGCTCTTATGCCTCTACCTTCTGGCCATTCAGCTCGCCTTCGACAAGGGCCTGGTTTCAGAAGAGGACTACGCCCTTTACCTGCGCGAGCTGGAAACCCTGCCCGACAAGGCGGAAACCATCCTGTCGTCCACGGAGCCCATGCGGCGCGCCGCGGAGCTCTTCCACGCCCAAAAGGATATCTTCTTCATCGGCAGGGGGCTGGACTACGCGGCCGCCATGGAGGCCTCGCTGAAGCTGAAAGAGATCAGCTATATTCACTCAGAGGCCATGGCGGCGGGCGAACTCAAGCATGGCACCATCGCGCTCATCGAGCCGGGCTCCCTCGTGGTCGCGCTTTCTACCCAAGGCCTGGTGGCAGATAAGCTCGAGTCCAACATCCAGGAAGTTCGCGCGCGCGGCGCTCAGCTCCTCTGCGTGACTTACGGCGATACGGACTTGAGGGAAAAGCTGGCCGATCAGGTTCTGCGCATCCCGCGCACCGTCGATCTCTTCGCTCCGCTGCTTTCGATCATCCCGCTGCAGCTCTTCGCCTACCATTGCGCCGTGCTCCGAGGCTATGATCCAGATAAGCCGCGAAACCTCGCCAAATCCGTGACGGTGGAGTAAAGCACGGCCCTCCGGGCCTTCGCGGAAGGGCGCTGCGGTACCCCGTGCGACGAGGAGGTGGGTGCCCTGGTCGCGCAGGAGCAGCGCCTTTCAGCCGCCAAAGCGATGCTTTTGCCGTCCATTGTGAAGAAAGGGCGGGCGCGCTCGCTTCGCTCGCGCGCCGGGGGCCGGCTCCGCGCTTCGCGCGGTCTGCCGCTACGCGGCAGTGGCAGCCCTGCGGCCTGCCGGCCCCTTCCGAAGTTGCAGGCCATGCCGGCAGCGCGTACGGCTCCCCCGGCTATGCGCGAGGAATGAAAGCGGCGAAGCAAACCCGTGGGCAGGCAAAAGGCCCCTCTTTTTCGAGGGGCCTTTTTTGCGCCGCGATGCTGACAGGGCGACCCGAGACCGCGAAAAACGGGCTGCTTTTTGCCTTTGGTTAAACGATGTCGAGCGGCTGCCTGCGCGTTGGCGGCGGGAAGGCTCCGTCCAGCAGGGTAAGATCCGCTTCGTCAAGAACAAGCTCGGCCGCCTGCGCGTTGGCCAGGACGTGCTCAATCCGGCCGGCCTTTGGGATGGCGACCAGCCAGTCTTGGCGCAGGACGAAGGCGAGCAGCACGGCAAAGGGCGTGGTTTCGTGCCTTTTGGCTACTGCGCCCACGGCGGGGTTGAGCACCAGCCCGCGGCGCAGGCTGCCGGCCTGGGCTAGCGGGCAATAGGCCATGGCGGCGATGTGGTTTTGGCGCAGATAGGGGAGCAGATCATATTCCGCGCCGCGCGAACCCAGGTGGTAGAGGATCTGATTCACCGCGCAACGCTCGCCGCCCGGAAGGGAGAGAAGCTCCCGCATGTCGCCAAGGTCGAGGTTCGAAACGCCCCAGCGGCGAATCCTGTCGCGCAGGACGAGTTCCTCCATGCACTCGATGGTTTCTTCCAGCGGGACGGAGCCGCGCCAATGGAGGAGGTAAAGGTCTAAAAATTCGGTCTTTAGGCGCCGCAGCGAGGCTTCGCAGCTCTTGAAAATCTGCGCGTGCCCCGCGTTGTGCGGATAGACCTTGGAGCAGAGCAGGTAGCTCTCGCGCGGGATGCCCTCAAGCGCGCGGCCGATGAGGCTTTCTGAGCGGCCGGAGCCGTACATTTCCGCGGTGTCAATGAGGGAGAGGCCTTTTTCTAGCCCTAAGCGCAGCGCCGAGCCTTCCGAGGACTCAAGGGCAGGATCGTCGCCCATATACCAGCCGCCCTGGCCCAAAACGGGCAGGGAAAGGCAGCCTAAATCGAGGGTTTTCATGAAAGGCCTCCTTCGCTTGGCTCTTCGCGCAGGATGAGATCGCCCGGCTGGGCGGTGTTGGGCAGATTGAGATGCAGGCGCTGTTCGGGGTGGGGCGCGCCGGCGAGCGCGCTGCCGCCTTCGTCGCGCAAATCCTCCGCCCGGAAGGGGAAAAGCCCTGCCGGCGAAAGCAGGAGCAGATCTTCACCCAAAAAGAAGCGGTTTTTCTGCTCGACCAGGCTTTCATCGCCCTCGGCGTTCAATACGCGCGCGACGTACTGCGCGCCCTGGCTGTAACCGCCCTGCCCAGGCGGGCTTTTGGGGGTGCCATAATAAAAGCCAGTTGAAAAGCGCCGATGGCTGGCGTAATGCACCAGCTTGAGCAGGCCCCGGTCAAAGGGGCGCTCCGGGTGCTCAAGCGCCGCGTCGAGCGCCCTTCTGTAGGCCAGAACCGAAAGGGCCACATAGTATTCGTTCTTCATGCGCCCTTCGATTTTGAAGCTCGACACGCCGGCCGCCAAAAGGTCTGTAAGGTGCTCCAGCATGCAAAGATCGTCCGCAGAGTAGATGTAGCTGCCCGATTCATCCTCGAACACGGGCAAAAACTGCCCGGGGCGCTTTTCTTCGACCAGGGCGTACTTCCAGCGGCAGGGCTGGGCGCAGGCGCCCTGGTTGGCGTCCCGCCCCGCGAGGTGGTTCGAGAGAACGCAGCGCCCCGAGTAGGAGGCGCAAATGGCACCGTGCACGAAGCTTTCGATTTGAAGGGTTTCGGGGATGTTTTGCCGCAAGGCACCGAGCTGCTCAAGGCTCAGTTCCCGCGCGGCGATGACGCGCGAAACGCCGAGCGCGTGAAAGTGCCCGGCGCTGATGGAGTTGAGCGTATTGGCCTGGGTGGAAAGGTGCAGGGGGAGGGAAGGGGCTTCGCGCCTGGCGAGCAGAACGGCGGCCGGGTCTGAAACGATGGCCGCGTCCGCCCCCAGATCGCAAAGGCGCCTAAGCCATTTCGCGCAGGGCTCCAGGTCTTGCTCATAAAGGAAGGCGTTGACGGTCACGTAGGCCTTTTTGCCCGCCTTGTGCGCCAGATCAAGGGCAGAAACCAAGGCTTCCTCGCTGAAATTGCCCGCGAAGGCGCGCAGGCCGAACTGCTTGCCGCCCAGGTAGACCGCATCCGCCCCAAAGCGCAGGGCAGCGGCGAGCTGGCGCGGCCCGCCGGCCGGGGCTAGAAGCTCCGGCGCGCTCACGGCGCGGGGGAGGCGGCCGCGGCCGTTTCCTTCCGCTTTTTGTCGTATTCCTCCCAAAGGGGGCGGTATTCTTCGACGATCTTATTATGCTCCTTCAGTGTCTTTGAGAAGGCGAGCTCGCCGGTTTCAGGATCGGTAAGGGTGAAGTAGAGGTAGCCTTCGCTGAGGGTTTCATCGTCCGGGTAGAGGGCAGCCTCAATGGTTTCTTGCCCGGGATTGCAGATAGGGCCGATGGGCAGGCCTTTGTGGGTATAAGTATTGTAGGGCGATTCGGTATCGAGCGCCGACTGGCTCAGGACCAAATCGTTGATGCCCAGGGCGTAGTGGATAGTCACGTCGGCACCCAGGGCCATGTTTTGGCTCAGGCGGTTGTGGAACACCGCCGAAACCCTTTCGAAGCTGGCGCGCTTGCCCTCTTTTTGGATGAGGGAGGCGAGCGTAATGACCTGATTCATGTTAAGGCCCAGATCCCCGGCGCGCGTGGCGTAGCTGGCGCCATAGATCTGGTTCATCCTGCTGAGCAGCTTGCCGATGACCAGCTCCTCGCTCGAATCCACATAGATCTCGTATTTGTCGGGGAAGAGAAGGCCCTCAAGGGCATAGAAGCGGCCGCTCACGCCGGCATTTAGCAATTCGTCCACGAAGGGGAATTCCGCGCGGAAGGCTTCGCCGCCGCGGCAGAGGGCGAGAAAACGCTTATCGTCCTTAAACACGCCTTGCTCTACCAGGGATTTGCCCATCTGCTCGATGGTCAGGCCCTCGACGAGGGTGAACCGCATCACCTCAAGGGTGCCGCTGCCTGCTTCCAGGGCCGCCATGATCTCCGTGACCGACATTGAGCGGTTCAGCTCGTACTCGCCCGCCTTGAGCCTGCCGCCCTTGCCGGAAAAGTCCGCAAGATATTGGAACACGCCCTTGTTGCGGATGAGGTCGGCATCCTTGAGCTGCGCCGCGATGGAAGAAATCGATGAGCCGCGCTTGATGACGAGCTTGACGGGGCGCAGGTCGCCGGAATCGACCGGCATGACGTAGTGCTCGTAGCTATAGAGGAAGAGGCTGATGATGCTGCCCGCCGCGATCAGCAGCGCCGTGGCGAAGATGAGCAGCGGCCTGAGCGGAAACCAGAGGATCTCGTACCAGCGAAGGCGCTCCCGCTCCTCGTCGTCCTGAAGAGGGGCCTGCTGGGGCTCGTCCTGAGTCCAATCGTAATCATCCCGCCTGGGCATTGGGGAAATCCCACCTTTTTCTATCGCTTCTGCGGCTTTTTCGGCCAGCTTTTAGTTTAAACGAGGGCCGGTCCGGCTTAGTTGCCGGTGAGCAGATCCAGATCGACCCCTGCGGCCTCGCCAAGGATCTTGTAAATATCGGCCAGCATCCGCTGGAAGCGGAACTCGGCCAGCATATACTGGCCCGCCTCAGCGCTCATCTGCAAGACCGCGCTGATCTTCTGCAGCCGCTCCATCTCGTTCGGATCCGGCGCGCCGCCGCCCGCCATCGCAACCTGGAGCTGAAACTGCAGCTTTTTATATTCGCCCAGCAGCGCCTTTTGGGTTTCGTTCTGCTCGGCAATTTCCTTCAGGCGGATGTAGTCGAGGTACTCGGGGCTCTTTTTCAGCTCCGCAGCCAGGGAATGAGCCATATCGTAGACGCTCACGGCCGCACACTCCTTCTTTGCCTAGGTTTCAAGCACGACGGGCAGCACCATCGGGCTGCGCTTGGTCTTTTGGTAAAGAAAGTCGTGCATGTCGTCGCGCAGGCGGGTTTTCAGGCCGGACCAATCGACCCTTTCACTCTCGCCAAGGCAGCTTTCGATGCTGGTTTGCGCCCGCGCCTGGGCCTCATCCATGAGCGCCTCGTTCTCGCGCACGTAAACGAAACCGCGCGAGATGATTTCGGGGCCGGAGATGATGGTTTTGGTCGTTTTTTCGATGCCGACGACCACGATGATCAGCCCATCTTGCGAGAGATGCTTGCGGTCACGCAGGACGACATTGCCCACGTCGCCCACACCAAGTCCATCGACCAAAACGGCGCCTGCGGGCACCTGCGGGCCTAGCTGCATGCTTTCGCGGCTCAATTCCAGGCAGTCGCCCAGCTTGGGCACGTAGATGTTTTCTTCGGGCGTGCCCATGGCGATGGCGAGCCCCTTGTGGATGGAGAGCATGCGGTATTCGCCGTGCACGGGGATGAAGAACTTGGGCTTGAGCAGCGCGTGCATGAGCTTTAATTCCTCTTGGCAGGCGTGGCCGGAAACGTGGACTTCCGCTAGGGATTCGTAGATGACGTTGGCGCCCTTGCGCAAGAGCTGATCGACCACGCGGGAAACGCTAAGCTCGTTGCCCGGGATGGGGTGGGCTGACAGAACCACCATGTCGCTCCCGCGGATATCGAGCTTGCGGTGCTCAGAAAAGGCCATGCGCGTAAGCCCGCTCATTTGCTCGCCCTGGCTTCCGGTGGTAATGACGACGATTTCGTCGTCAGGGTAACGATCCAGGTCGTCGATGTCGATCAAAATCCCCTGGGGGATGCGAAGCTCGCCCAATTGGCGGGCGATGCCCGAAACATTGACCATCGAGCGGCCGGTCAGGCAGACCTTGCGGCCGTATTTGGCCGCGGAATCGATGACCTGCTGCACCCTGTGCACGTTCGAAGCGAACATCGCGACGATGATGCGCCCCGCGGCCCGAGGGAAGAGCCCGTCGAAGGTTTCGCCCACGCTCTTCTCGCTCATGGTAAAGCCTGGGCGCTCGGCGTTGGTCGAATCCATCAAAAGGGCCAAAACGCCCTCCTGCCCGAGGGAGGCGAACTTGGCCAAATCCATCCTTTCGCCATCCACGGGGGTCAAATCCACCTTGAAGTCGCCGGTGGCGACCACCAGGCCCATGGGGGTCTTGATGGCGATAGCCAGCGCACCGGTGATGGAATGCGTCATGCGGATGAAGTCCGCCTGCAGGGTCGAGCCCAGGTTTACGTGGCTGCCTGGGGCGACCGTGTGCAGCGCCGCGTTGGGCGCGGCGCGGTGCTCCTTGAGCTTGTTTTCGATGAGCGCCAGGGTCAGCGAGCTTGCGTAGATGGGCACGACGCCGCCCAGCATTTTGACCACGTAAGGGATGGCGCCGATGTGATCTTCGTGCCCGTGTGTGACCAGAATGCCGCGGATTTTTTCGCGGTTGCGCTGCAAATAGCTCACATCGGGGATGACCAGATCAATGCCCAGCAGGTCTTCTTTGGGGAAGATCGAGCCGCAGTCTACGATCACGATATCATCCGCGAATTCGAGCACGGTGATGTTCTTGCCGATCTCTTCCACGCCGCCCAGGAAAATGATCTTGAGCTTGCCGCGCGAGGAAGTGGACAGAGCCGGCGTTTTTGGCTGCTCCGCAGGGGTTTTTGGCTTGGCCTGCTGCCTTTGCGGGGGCCTGCGCCTTTGGGGCTGGGGGCTTGGCGCCGCCGGGCTTTCTTCGCGCGCCTCCTGGCGCACGTTGGCCTTTACGGAATTGCGGTTCTGCGCGGGGCGGTGCCGCTGGCCCTCTTTGGGCGCGATTAAAGCCTCCCCCCGCGTGGAAGGCGGCCGCTTAGCGCTCGCTTCCTCCGCTTTGGGGGCGGCCTCGCCCCTGGGCTTTGCCGCGGCGGGCTGGGCCTGCCTGGCCTCAGGTTTTGGCCCGCGCGCCTTACCGGCCAGCGCGGCAATGGCCTTCATGGCCCTGTTGGCGGGCGCCTCGCCCTCCTTCTTCTTTGGGGGCTGGGCGGGCTTTTGGCCCTCGCCCTTGCTCTGCCCCCTACCGGGGCGGTTGGTTTGATCGTTTTCGCTCATATTTGCTTTTGCGTTGCACAAATAAGCCTGGCCTGTTTGTGACAACTCCTCCTTTTTTAATGGTTTTCATGGCTTTTTGGACGTATTTAGACGGGACAGTCCCTCGAAAGGTTCCATCGTGCGCCTGCTTTGGCCCCGCGTCAAGCCCCTTCTTGGCTCGGGGAAACGGGAAGGGATTTCCCGGCAAACGGCAGGCGAGCGCTGGATGCAAACTGCCCGTAAAAATCCTATTTTAATGAGTATACGCTAAAGCGGGCCCTTTTGCAACTCCCTTCGGGGCCCAATCCGTCGCGAAGGCCCCGCTCAGCCAAAGGAGCGGGGCCTTCGCCGGGCCTTATAAGGGGGCTAAAGGCCCTGAATGCTCTCGCCCACCAGCTTGGCGTAATCCGCGAGCAGCTCATCTGCAAATTCCATGCTCATCGCCTCGCAGATCACGCTGAACTCCTCGCTGTCTTCCTCGGGGACGATCAGCGCCCAGCCCCTGGCCCCGTGCCGGACGAGAATGCCGTTTTCCATCCGCGAATCCGCACCGCGCAGCCGGTCGGCCGCAAGGCGCAGCGCGCGCCCCTTTTGGGCGTTCATGCAGGGGAAGCGCCGGGCGCGCCGAAAGGTTTGGGGCAAGGTTTTCAATAGGGCGCGCAGCTCCAGGCCCATGCCGTCCAGCGCGCGCAGCAGCAGTGCCAGCGCCGCGATGGCATCAAAGAACAGGGCGAAATAAACTGGGTGGTCGCGGCAGAGCTGCATAAGCTGCCCGCGTCCGGGCGCGCAGCGCCGAAGCTCTACGCCGTATTCCCCGGCCAGCGCTTCAAGGCCCATAGAATCTGCCCAAGTGCCAAGCAAGGGCGCGCCGGGGGTGAAGTGGTGCGCCACCGCGGCCCAAAGCAGGGGGAGCTGCTCGGCGGGCACCGCCGTGCCGCCCTCATCGCTTAGGGCAAGGCTTTCGCCGTCATCTGAAACCCGCGCCGCGATCAGCCCCCGTGGCTCAAAGAGCAGCGCGGCTTCGGCCGAAAGCGGCCCCGCCGGGGTTTCAAGCCGCGCACGCCCCGGCTGGCGGTTCAAATCGGCCAGCAGCGTCAAGCGAATGAGCCGCAGCGCTGTGATGCCGGAAAGCAGCAGGGGCTTAGGCAGTTCCTCAAGCGCAAGCGGCGCGCCTTCCAGGCGCGAAAAGCCGCTTTGCAGGCCGCGCCGCGCCGAAAGCGGCAGTTCCAGCCCGTCGGGCCCATAGAGATCCACGCAGAGCCGCCCCCCGCGCAGCGCACAGTAGGCTGCGCCCGCGCCGTCCTGCTCCTCAAGGGCCATGCGCAGCGCGGCCGGGCTGAGCTCCCCGGCCAGGGCGGGCGCCAGCCCACCTGAGGAGAGGCCGGCCGCAAGGGCCTGCAGGGCGAGGCTTGCGGCGCCGCTTCCATCGCTGCCAAGGGCAAAGCAGGGTCCCTTGAGCGAGAGGGCCAGGGCGCGTCCCAGGCTCACGAGCAGCGCAGGCTCCAAAAGCCCCCCCGCGTGCAGCCCCCTGGCCAGCCAAACCGGCCCGGCAAAGCTAGGGCGTAGCTGGCCGCTCACCCGCGCTCCGGCTGCCACTTCGCTGTGCGGCCAGACCAGCGCGCCATCCTGCAAAACCGCGTTTTCGCCCAGCAGGGCACCGCTGCCCAGAACCGCTCCCCTATAGGCCTGCGCCCCGCGCAGGGCGCGCGCGCCGTCCAAGACCAGGCAGCCGCGCAGCTCCGCGTGCTCGGCGGCCAGCGCATGCTCCCAGAGCACGCTATGCTTGATCGAGGCCCCGCCGCGCACCCGCGCCCCGCGCCCGATCACCGCGTAGGGCCCGATCATGGCCCCGGCCGCGATTTCGGCGCCCTTCCCGATCCAAACCGGCTCGATCAGCTCCGCGCCCTCCTCGATGAGCGCGCCCTCCTCAACCAAGGGTGTAAGGCCGCGGATCTTGCCGTCCAGCCCATCGAAATGCGCCTGGCGATAGACCTCGCTATCGCCGATGTCGCACCAGTAGCCCTCCGCCGCGTAGCCATACAGGCCCATATTTTCATCCAGCATCTTGGGGAAGAGCTGCTTGCCGAAATCATAGTGGCCTTCGGGAGGAATCAGCTCGAGGACCTCTGGCTCCAGAATGTAAATGCCGGTGTTGGCCATATCCGAAAAGACCTGGCTCCAGCCCGGCTTTTCGAAGAAGCGCTGAATGCGCCCCTCCGCGTCGCAGAGCGCCACGCCGTATTCCAGCGGAATCTCGACCTGTTTTAGCACCAGCGTGGCAAGCGCCTTTTTCTCCTCATGGAAGGCTAGGGCCGCGGCCAGGTCAATATCGGTCAGCGCGTCGCCCGAAACGACCAAAAAGCGCTCGTTTAAAAAATCCTTGGCAAGGCGCAGGCTGCCTGCCGTGCCCATGGGGCTTTCTTCGATGAAATAGTGCAGCCTTTCGCCAAAATGGCGCTGAATCTCCTCCGCGCGGTAGGCCAGCGTGGCGCCGATGCCATTCAGACCCAGGCCTTCGAGCGCCTCCACGGCGTATTCCATCACGGGCTTGCCCAGAAGGGGCACCATAGGCTTTGGAATCAGGCAGGTAAGGGGCCGCAGCCTTTGCCCGCTGCCGCCCGCCATGATGATCGCCTTCATATTCTCTTTATTCCCTCCTAAAAACCATTCCTTTCAAAGAGCATTGCCGTTTTTGGGAAGAAATATGAGGGCAAAGACGAAGTTCGGCAGCGCTGCCATGTTTTATGGCGTCAATTCTTTACTTGCGCGGGCGGTTTTGCGCCGAGGCAGAGGCCAGATCCATGCCATGCAGCCCGAAGGCCCTCGGCGCGAAGGCGTTCGCCCGCCCGCCGATCCCCGGAGGCTATGCCTCCGGGGATCGCCCCCGAAGGCGCGAGCCGAGCCGCTGCATTCAAGGGGACGCAGCGCTTTTGCCGCTTATTTTGCCAAGCTGTCTATCACGGGAAAGCCAAAGCTGTCGGCGAAGGCTTCAAGGTCGGCCTTCGTGATTGCTTTTGCGCCGAAGGAATTCGCGTTGATATTGCCGTTTTCCGTGCCGGCGAGGACGTTTATAAACACAAACCCATTATCAAGATCTGCGGCCAGTATGGATTTGTTCGCCCCGATGGCCAGAAGAACGTTCACGCCGCCCGCGGTGGGGTATGTCCATTCATCCAAGGCATCGGCATCGGCAATCAGGAAGCCCGTGCGCGTTAGGGAGCCTTTCGCGAAGCGATAGAACTGGTAGCGCAGATCAACGCCAGAAGGCAATGCGGCAGCGCTGTTAAAACTAAAGGTGGCGTCCTCATAGAGCCTGCCGCTGACGGGGTATTCCCCGTTACTGCCCGCTGCGGGCATAAAACCGCTGACCCCTAGCGCGGAATAGAGCGCATCAAGGGAGCTCAGGTCAACCGGGGCCGCGTGCATTTTCAGACCGTATTTCTGCAAAATCCCATCCAGAGTGCCCTTGGCCTCCCGCGAGAACGCGTTGTATTCGGAATACGCATCGGGAACCAAATCTGGCGCGGCTAAATTTTCCCCCGCGGCATACCAAGCGTGGATGTGGGCTTCCCATTCCTGCGCGGCTTCATATTCCGGGGATCCTTTCAGCCCGTTTAAGGAAAGGGTGCGTACTTCTTCCGCGCCGATCTGCGAAGTTGGGCCGGCCAAGTCCTTCATGCAGAAACGATAGATGGCGAATGCCGTTCCTGCAAGGGCCAACATGAGCAGGGCCGCGATCACCACGGCCGCGAAACGACGATGCGGCCTGTATTTATAAACGGGTTGCTTTTGCATAAAATCTTCCTTTCTGTTTGCGGCGTTTATGCGGTGCGCGTCGGCGAGAATGCCGTCAAGCATACGGCGCTCGGCCTCGATGCTGGGATCGGTTTTGTTCCATGCTTCAACGATGCGCCTATTTTTCACTTTCAATCGCCCCCAAGCATTTTACGAAGCGACTTCCTCGCCTCTGAAAGATGATTTGTAATCGTGGACTGCGGTTTGTGGAGCATTTTTGCAATCTCAGCGCTGGTGTAACCCTCATAATAATAGAGGAACACGACCGCCTTGTACCTATCGGGCAAGGCACAAATCTCGTCAAAAAGGCCGCTCGTTTCTGCGCTTTGGCCGCCAGGATACTCAAGGTCCTCCATTTTGTCCATGCTTTCAACCTTGCGCCGCCAGTGCTTCAGAGCGTTTTTGCACACATTTATGGCTGTTCTGATCAGCCAGGCCTTTTCGTGCTCCTCGCTCTCGAATGCCGTATTGGACGTGATCATTTTCATGAATGTGTCGTGCACGGCATCCTCGGTGTCATGAGGGTTCCTCATATAGGCAATGCAGACGCGGTAAATCGTTCTGACGTGCCGAGAATAAATCTCCACGATCTCCTTGTCCGTACGCAACAAGGAATGCGTCATTGGGTCTATCCCCCTCCTTTCACTTACAATACAAACGAGAGGGCGGATTTGCCGGTTTTTTTTGAAAAATCGAAAAAAAGGCGCGGCTTTGCCCTGCGCCTGTACTTTAAACTTTTTTGGGTAGATTAGGTGCGGGCAGCGGGAGTGGAGGGGCCCCCATCCATCAATGCGCAGCCCGAGGGCCGCAGGCACGCTTGGTTGGGCGCGGCGATTTAGCCTTCGCTTGGCTGCGCCGCGGCCAGTGCGTGCAGCGTTTCTTCCAGCGCGCCTAGGCTTTGGCAGGCGTTGATTTGCAGCCTGGCGGCGGTGGCGCCGCGCAGGCCCTTCACATACCAGGCCATGTGCTTGCGCATCTCGCGCACCGCGGCGGGCTCCCCGCGCAGCGCGGCCAGCTCGCGCGCCTGCCCGAGCGCGGTTTCGAGCCGCTCGCCCGGCGATACGCGCAAGGGCGCAAGACCCTGCCGTGCCCGCTTGATTTGCGCAAACAGCCAGGGGTTGCCCATGGCCCCCCGGCCGATCATCACGGCATGGCAGCCGGTTTGGCGCAGCAGGGCCTCGGCATCCTCGGGCGTGCGAACATCGCCGTTGCCCACGACGGGGATGGAAAGCTTGGCCGCGGTTTCGCCGATGGCCGCCCAATCGGCCTTCTCGCCATAGAACTGGCTGCGGGTGCGGGCGTGCAGGGTGATAAAAGCCGCGCCCGCATCCTCAAAGCGGCGGGCGGCTTCTAAAAAGACGCGGCTTTGCGCGTCCCAGCCCAGACGCATCTTCACGCTGAGGGGTTTTTTCAGCGCTTTTGCCATCGCTTCGATCGATTTTTGCGCCTTTGGCAGATTGCGCAGCAGCGCGCTGCCATCCCCGTTCGAAACGATCTTCGGCGCGGGGCAGCCCAGGTTGAAATCAATGCCCAGATAAGGGCCGCCCTCAAAGCGCAGCGCGGCCTCGACCAAAAAGCGATCCTCCGAGCCGAAAAGCTGCAAAAAGGCCTGCTCGCCGGGTGAAACCCGGCTGAGCAGCGCCACTTCTTCGCGGTTTTGGGGGCCGAGCACCAGGCCCTTGGCAGAGATCATCTCGGTGACGCAAAAATCCGCGCCCTGCCTTGCGCACAGGGCGCGGAAGGGCGCGTCGCCCACGCCCGCCATGGGTGCCAAAAAGAGGCTTCCCTTTGGAATCAGGGCCTGCAACTCAGCTTTGGCCGTCATCCGGCAGCTCCGTCAGGCGAACGATCTTCCAGCCGTCGCCCTCGCGCTGAAGCTCGAGCTCGTAGGCTGAATCGTCCGCCCAAGAAGGGGCGGGGATCTTATTGGGGTCGGCGAGCTGCTGGGGGGTTTGCTTGGCGATGGGCAAGTAGCCGGTTACGGATTCCACGACCTGCTCGAGGCGAACCATCGCCTTGTCTTCCCAGGGCAGGGCGTGGATGGAAGTGACCTTCACCTCGCTGACGGCGCCCTGCATGTCATAATCCTCATAGATCCGGCGCTTGTCGTAGATGGGGTCGCTCATGTAGGCCTCTTGGCTGAAGAATTTGGGCAGTTCGACCTCGTCGCTCAGGCAAACGGCGACGTTTAGGCGCGTATTCATTCCCTCGGTGACGAGGATATAGAGATGGCTCATGTTCATCGCCATCGTGAAGGCGGAAAAACCGAGTGCCGTCACGACGGCCGCGATCACCATCCATTTGAGCAGGCAGGCCAGAAAGCGAATGGCGTAGTCCACAAAACCCCTTCTCTCTTCTTCGCCATTATATCACATGGGGAAACGCTTTCAAGGCGGGGATTGTTTCCGGCGGGCGCAATCCGGGGGCGTTAATTTAGCCGAGTGATGAATTAACGCTTGACAGAATAAAAAAATGATTTATTCTGGTTGCGCTGGTTTCCATTATCGAGCTTGGAAAGGAAATGGAGCCGATATGGAAAACCGAGAGTAAACAAGGAGGGGAAGTAACGGTGAAGAAAAAGATTTGGATCATTGCTCTGGTTTGCCTGCTGATTCTCATTCCGATGGCTGTGTATGGCGTGGATCTGTTCTCTACGCAAAACATCCCGAAGGATCATCCTGCAAAGGAGGCGGTTGAGCAAGCGGAGGCGTTCATGCGCGAGTTGAACGAGAAGAGCGTAGAGGAACTCCTAACTGAAATTGAGGAGAAAAAGCTCGACTACAACGAAGAAGCGATGCCCTATGCGATTGCCTTACGCATCAAGGAAAATGAAAGAGATTCACTCTTTTGGGCGGGACTGGTCTTGGACGACAAACGCCCGGCAGTCACTCGGATGCTGGCGATCGAGCTTCTATATGATAACCTTAGGGTCGAAAGGGTTTCGGATGAGCTCAACGAGAAGGTCTTTGCGTTGATTTATGACAACAATGTGGAGATTCGCATTCGAGAACAACTGCTTAATTTTAGCGCGCCGAAGGATTCCGGCGTTTTGAAGGAAATTGCTCTTAATGCAGAGCCGAATATGTCTTTTATCGCCATTCGCAGGTTATACCAAACATACCCTGGAGAATTTCAAGTCGTTCTAAACACGATTTTGAATGACAGCGATAAGCAACCATTGGAAAGACTTCGAGGGGCAGTACTTTATGGTGGTCCTGCGCTGCGAAGCGCATCTCTGCAGGAGCAAGAGAAATTCCTATCAATATGCAAGGAACTTTTTGCAAAAGTGGATTCCCAAGAATTCAGGGATAGCATTGCCTATGCTCTCGGGGATATGAATTGCTGGAATGCGCTCAGATATCTGCTTTCAAATGATAAAATAGATCGTTTGGTAAAGTTAAGGTGTGTCTATGAAAGCTATCCCGTGATAGAACAAAAGCTTGCGGATGAAAAACTCTCGGAAGCAGATTTACAGGTTGCTCTCGAGTCGATGGAGGTCAATCCCATCGACAATTGCCTTCCTTACTTAAAAAAACAGGTAGAAAGGCTTGAAAAGGCAAAAACTTCCCCAGAGCTTGTGGCGCAAGGCAAGAGGGTTTGCGAGCTTGTAGAGAAAGAAGGAATTATGCATGTGGACAAGCACAAGTAGGGATTCAACAAAAAGGGAAAGAGGAGAGAAAATGGGTAAAAATAGATTTGTGAGATTGACTGCGATTGTGCTGACCATGTGCGTTTTGTGCGTGGCGCCTGCCTCTGCCGCGACAGGCGCGCAGGGCTATGCAGTGTTTCGCGATGGCGTTTTTACTACTTACGTATGGCATGCGGGGATGATGTACACGTCAACATCAGCGTCTTATTCGGTGATACAGGCTAGCGGATCGGGCAAGACAGTCGGCCTGGTGACATGGAGCACATTTATGAATTCTGGCAGTGCGAGTAACACGTTTAAGGGCGTATACAGGCCAAACCAATTCATTAGCAGCCTGACGCGCGATAATGCGGCAGCAATGGCTAATCAGCTAAAGAATTTATCTTTGCCCTATTGCTTGGCGCAGATTTTGCAATATTCGGCGCCGGTATCGAATACCTGGGTAGGGATAACGAATCTGATCGCGATGCGCTGTGATGGAGTTGTGGAATGGTGCTATGAATACCTTGGATACACGATTTATGGGGGGACTGACTGGGATATTTCACGTAATCTCCCACAGAATCAAGTCGCACATTTGACCGAAATGCCACAGACGCAGGCCGGGGTCATGACCAAGGTTCAATCTTCGATTCCATAAACAGCGAGAAACTCACTTAATATAAATAAGGGCGCCACGCTGACGGAAGCATGGCGCCCTTATTTTATGTTGCGCGGGTAACCATGGGCCTAGTCGAAGTACACCGGCTTGCCGGTCTTGGCGGATTCGTAGATGGCTTCGAGGATCTTCGTGACCACGATGGCCTGCTCGGGCTTGGTGGTCAGGGGCTTGGAAGGATCCTTAATGTGGTCGATCCACATGCGGGCCTCAAGGTCGGAGGCGCTGAAACTGCCCGCGCCCTCGAAGAAATCAACCCCGCCCACGTTGAGCTCGGGGGTTTCGACAAACATGCGCGAGTTCTTCTCGCCGTTGATGCGCAGGGCGCCCTTGGCGCGGTCGCCTTCCATGTCCGCACCGCCCTTGGTGCCCGAAAGTGCGGTTCTGGCCTCACCAATGTCGAGGGTGTTGAGCGCCCAGGAGCTTTCCACCACGATGGTGGCGCCGTTCTTCATGCGCACGAAGCCAAAGGCGCTGTCTTCCGTGGTGAACTTTTTGGGGTCCCAGGGGCCGAAGTTGTTGGCAGCGTTTTCGGTATCGGCCAGCTTGCGGTATTTGGTGCCCACCACCATTTCGGGCTCGTAATTGTTCATCATCCACAGGGTCAGATCCAGCGCGTGGGTGCCGATGTCTATCAGCGGCCCGCCGCCCTGCTTTTCCTCATCGATGAACACGCCCCAGGTGGGCACGCCGCGGCGGCGGATGGCCTTTGCGCGGGCGTAATAAATCTCGCCTAAGTCGCCGTTATCGCAGATCTGCTTTAGATACAGCGAGTCGTTGCGGAAGCGGTTCTGGTAGCCGATGGTCAGCTTCTTGCCCGTCTTTTTGGCGGCGTCGAGCATCTTTTGCGCTTCTGCGGTGTTGATGGCCATGGGCTTTTCGCACATGACGTGCTTGCCCGCGTTCAGGGCGTCCACCGTGATGTAGCTATGGTCGATGTTCGGAGTCAGGACGTGCACGACGTCGACCGATTCATCCTTCAAAAGCTCTTTATAGTCGGTATACACCTTGGCGCCAGGCGCGCCGTATTCGGCAGCCGCCTTTTCGGCCCGTTCCTTCACGATATCGCAGAAGGCGACCATCTGCACGTCCGCGAACTTTTTCAGGCTCGGCATGTGCTTGCCGTTGGCGATGCCGCCGCAGCCGATGATGCCGATCTTGACGATTTGCTCACCCATTGGAAAGACCTCCCTGTTACTCTTTGCTCTAGGGCGGGAAGCCTTCCCGTCCTTGGTGCTAGTTTACAGCTATTTTACAGTGATTGCAATGCCTTTTTTGCTCGTTTCCCCAATCATTTTATGATAGAGTGTAGGCAAAACGAGGGGGGATTTGAATGCCGGAAGATCTTTTGGCGCTGGCAAGGCGCTTGGAGGGCGAATGCGCCTGCGGGCGGCGGCACGCGCTGCAAACCAGGGCGCTCTATTCGGGCGGCCGCGTGCCTGGGCGGCTCCGCGCCCTGGCGGGGGACTTGGCCGCGGGTGGGCAGATCCTCTGCGTGTATGACGCGACCACGAAGGCGCTCGCAGGGCCCCTGGTCAGCGAGGCGCTGCGCGGCTTGCCGCAGGCCGAGGCGATCCTGCTGGGCGATGAAATCCACGCGGATGAAAGGGCCCTGGGGCAGATTCTACTTCGTGCGGGCGAAAAGACGGCGCTCCTGCTGGCCGTGGGCTCGGGCACGGTGAACGATTCCACGCGCCTGGTCGCCCACAGGCTCAAATTGCCCTATTTGGTGCTCGGCACCGCCCCGTCGATGGACGGCTACGCCTCCTCGGTTTCCCCGGTGCTCGATCAGGGGATGAAGATCACCTACGAAGCCGTCGCGCCCGAGGCCGTGCTCTTTGACGAAGGCATTTTGGCCGCCGCGCCGCGCAAGATGGTCGCGGCGGGCCTGGGCGACATGCTGGGCAAGCACATCGCCCTGCTCGACTGGGAGCTTTCCCAGGCGATTTTGGGCGAAAGCCGTTGCGAGGCGGTCTTTGGGCTGATGAGCGAGGCGCTGGCCCGCTGCGAGAAGCTGGCGCCCGGCCTTGCCGCGGGCGAAGAGGGCGCCGCCGCGAGGCTGGCTGAAGGGCTCACCCTTTCAGGCCTGGCCATGCAGATGATGGGCAATTCCAGGCCGGCCTCCGGCGCGGAGCACCATATCGCCCACTTTTTAGAGATGCGGCAGCTCTTGCGGGGCGAAAAGCCCAGCCTGCACGGCGATAAGGTCGGCGTGGCGACGCTCTTCATGATCGAGTTCTATCAAAAGCTGTTCCAAAAACGGCGGGAGGCCAAGCCCGTCGATCTGCGTCTTTGGGAAGCGCGCCTGCGGCGGGGCTACGGCCCGCTGGCCGGGGGCTTTTTGCGCGCCGCGCCGCTGGAACAGGGCGAGGGGAGGACGAGCGTGGAACAATACGAGGGCTACTTGCGGCACTTTGATGGTTTTGCGCAAAAAGCGGCCGTTTTGGCCGCGAAAAGGGAAGATTTCGCCCAAATGCTCGAAGCGGCCGGCGGGCCTTCGGCGCCCGAAGGCATCGGCGCGACCAGGCAGGACATGAAGGACGCGATGCTTTGCGCCTTCCTGCTGCGCCCGCGCTACAGCGCGCTGCGCATGGCCTTCCGCCTGGGCGTTCTGGAGGAGATCGCGGAGGAGATTTTTGCTTGAAACAACGTAAAAGCGACCGAAAAATGGAGGGAAGCGCTTGAAAAAGCTTGGGGAACTAACCGAAGAACAGCTGCGCGGAAAGCTCAAGAAGGTGCGCTGTTTCTTGCTCGACATGGATGGAACCTTCTATTTGGGCGACCAGATTTTCGAAGGCTCTCTCGCCTTTTTAAGGGCGGTCGAAGAATCGGGGCGCAGCTTCGCCTTCTTGACCAACAACTCGTCCCGCGGCACCGAGCACTATATCAAAAAGCTCGAAGCCATGGGGGTTTTCATCGGCGAAAGGCAGATGCTCTCGTCGGGCCAGGCAGCCGCGATGTACCTTTTGCGCGAGCATCCGGGCAAGCGCGTCTTTTTGCTGGGGAACGATTCGCTTCTGGCCGAAATGCAGCGCTTTGGCATCAAAATCGACCAAGAGAAGCCCGAAATCGTGCTGATCGGCTTTGACACGAGCCTGAACTATGCCAAGATGTGCGCGGTCTGCGACTTCGTGCGCGCCGGCCTGCCCTACATCGCCACCCACCCGGACTTCAACTGCCCCACGCCCACGGGCTTTGTGCCGGATATTGGCGCGATCATCGCCTTCATCGAAGCTTCGGCAGGCAGGCGGCCCGATCTCATCGTGGGCAAGCCCTATGGCGAAATCGTGCGCGCGGCCGCCGAACGCACGGGCCTGCAGCCCGGCGAAATGGCCATGGTGGGCGACAGGCTCTATACCGATATCAAGACCGGCCTGGACCACGGCCTGCTCTCGGTCATGGTTTTGACCGGGGAAGGCAGCGAGAAGGAGATTGAGCAGACCGGGATAGAGCCCGAGGTGCTGGTCGAAAGACTTTCGGATTTGATTCCCTATTTATAAAAGAAAAGCGCGAAAAGGCGAGGGGCGCTGAACTCGATGCGGAATCCATCCGGCAAAACGAAAGAAAGGCAGGGATTTAAGCTATGGAAGAAAGGATCTGGCTTTGGGAGGACGGCAAGACGCCGCTTTATGACGAAAGCAAGGGGCAGCGGCCGTTTTTGACCTGTTACCCGCTCGACAACAAGCCCCGCGCGGCGGCCCTAATCTGCCCCGGCGGCGGCTATATCGAAAAGGTGGCGCACGAGAAGCTGCCCGTGGTCAAGGCCATGCACGCCATGGGCCTGCACGCCTTCATCCTCGATTACCGCGTCGCGCCCTATGCCTGGCCAGCGCCGATTGTGGACGCGAACCGCGGCGTGCGCCTTTTGCGCGCAAGGGCGGCGGAATTCAACATCAAGCCAGACAAGATCGCCGTGATCGGCTTTTCGGCAGGCGGGCACCTTTGCGCCATGAGCGGCTGCCGCTTCGATTATGGCGATGAAAACGCTGCCGACCCGATCGAAAGGGTTTCCTCAAGGCCCGACATGATCATTCCCTGCTACGCCGTGCTCTCGATGGAAGACGGCCTGTCGCATCCGGGCTCAAAAAAGGCGCTGACTGCGGGCTTAAAAGTGGAGGAGGTCGATGCGGTCAAGTCCGTTCGCGACGATACGCCGCCCTGCTTCCTTTTCCACACCGAAGCCGACGAGCTGGTTCCGCTCGAAAATTCGCTGCTCTTCGCGGGGGCGCTGCAGGCCCGCAAGGTGCCTTATGCCCTGCACGTCTTCCCCTTCGGCAGGCATGGGCTGGCCATGGCGGAAGAAACCCCGCTGGCCAAGGCCTGGCCTTCGCTGCTCGAGGCTTTTCTGCGCGAGTTCGGCTTTTAGTTCCCTTGGGCTTTTAGCCACAAAAAATGCGCCGGCGTAAAAACGCCGGCGCATTTTTTATGGCTAAAAGCCGATGTGCTCGATGCGCTTGTGGTGGTTCACATCATAAACATGCCAGGCATTGAGACCGTCCTCGCCGATTTCGATGCTTACGTCGAACATGAACTCGAGCGAGAGGATGCGCAGGGCGAGCTTGCCGCCGCGCACGCCGTAACCCAGCACCGCAGGGCTGAACACGGCGATTCCGGTTTTATTGGCGCCTAGGTTGGTGGGCAAGAGATATTGGCCCGTCCTGCCGCGCGGCAGCACCACGGGCTCGCCATAGAAGCTGGCGTGCAGGCTGAGCTTGCCGCCTTCTTCTTCCACGCGCAGGCTGTGCGGGCCCAGGCGGTATTCCTTGCCCAAAACAGACTTGGGTATGGCGCCGCCATCGTCCACAACCGGCTGAATGGCCGCCCGCAGGCCCTTGAGCTCGGCCTGCAGCGCGGCGAAGGCTTCGGGTTCTTCGGGGATGGGGGCATCGGCCATCTGCGAGAGGATTTCGTCGAAATACACCGAAAGCTCGGCCTGAATGTCGTCCACAAAGGCGGTCATGGCCAAAACCGCGTTCTTTGCGCGGTTGACGACGCAAAGCTGGCCGTACATGCCGTCGCCGCGGAAGCTGCCGTTTTGGCACATCCAAAATTGGTAGCCGTAGCCGGCCTGCCAATCCGGGTTCGGGCTATGGTGGGCGTTGCTGATCTGCTTTGTGGTGGCCTGGTCGAGGTAGCCCTTGGGGATGAGCTGCCTGCCCTCAAAAACGCCGTCGCCCGCGAGCAAAACCCCGAATTTGGCGATGATTTCGGGTAGGATCGAGAGGCCGTAGCCACCCGTGCAGATGCCGCGCGCGCAGCGCTGCCAGTGCGCGCCCGAAATGCCGAGCGGGCCGAAGAGCTTCTCTTGCAGGTAGGCCTCCAGGTCGATCCCCTTCTTCCAAAGGGTGGCCGCGCACATGTAGGTGGCGGCGGTGTTATAGCGGAAGTGCTCGCCGGGCATCTCGTGGAAGGGCTCCTTGAGGAAGGAGAGAATATGGTCGGTTCCTGACCAGCTTTCTTTTTCTTGCCCGGTGCCCATGCGAAGAAGGTTGCGCACCGTCAGGCCCGAAAGCTCCTTTGAGGGTTGCGTGCCGGCCTGCTTGATCTCTTCGGCGAAGATGTCTTCGATCTTTTCGTCGAGGCTCAAAAGGCCCTCGCCCTCGGCGATGCCCATCGCCACCGAGGTGAAGGATTTGCTCAGGGAGTAGACGGTCTGGAAAAGATCGGGCGCATAGGGGGCGTAATAGCCCTCGGAGTAGACCCTGCCGTCCCTGATGAGCAGGAAGCTGTGGATGCGCAGGCCCTTTTCGGCATAGCTTCGGATCATCTTCAAGACGGCGGCGGGGCTGACCCCGGCATTTTCGGGGCGAATTCGCGGCAGCGGGGCGCCGATTTGGGGAGTGAAGCGCTGAAACCCGGTCATGGCAAACCCTCCTTCGTAAGGTGGAATTTCAAGAGCAGTATAGCACATTCGCGAGTGTTTTCCACCTCGTTTTTGGCGGGCGTGGAAATGTGAAGAAACGGTGAATTGATCGCGGAAACGCCCCTTCGAAGGCTTGCCGTGCCCGAAGGACGCGATAAGTGCTCTATGCGCTGGCCTTCTCGCTCTTGGGCTTGGTTTTGGGGCTGGCCGTGGGGCTGCGTCTCTTCCCGAGAGTGACCGCCAGCGCCTATGGCACGCTGTATACCCTGCCGCCGCTGGAAACGCAGCTCAACCTGGGCTGCGCGGCGCTCTTGACCCTGGCGGCGGTGCTCAGCGCCACGCTGCCCGCGGCCTTTGTTTAACGGGCCACCCCGCGCGAAGTCCCACGGCGCTTCCGCGGCCCGCTTCGCCGCCCTCGGGCCGCCGCATCCACCTTGAGCGGCCGGGCTCCCTTGGCGCGCGCTGAACTTTTCGCAAAAGCTCGCGCTGCGCAACCTTTTTAGTTATAAAAAGCGCCTGATCATGACGCTGCTGGGCGTGGCTGGCCGCACCGCGCTGATGCTGGCTGGCTTTGGCCTGCGCGATTCCATCACCCCCGATCGCGCCCGAGCAGACGGAGGAGCTGAAGATCTGCGATAGGCAGCTCGACTTCAAAACCGATACAAGCGAGGAGGAAAGGCGCCAATTCTAGGAAGCGTCGCGGGTTTGCCCGAGATTTTGGCACGGCCCAAGGTATTTTGCAAGCCCGTGGATGCGCTTCCTGCCGGCGCGCCGGGTGAGGGGCTTGGCGTGGAGCTGGTCATCCCCTTTGACGGTGCCGCGATTTCTGACTTCCTGGTCTTAAAGGGCTGGAACGGCGGCAAAACCCTGCGCCTGCCCAAGGATGGCAAAAGATGCCCGATCCTTTAAGGCTTCGCCCAGGCGATTCCCTGCGCCTGTGCGCGGCCGACGAGGAAGAGGCCGAGTTCACCGTTTCCTCCGTGGCGGAAAACTACGTTTCCCATTATGTTTTCATGCCCGGGGTGCTGTATGGCGCCGCCTTTGAGGAGGTGGCGCAGGCCAAGGGCCTGTTCCTGAACCTAACTGAGGGTACGGACGAAAAGACTCTGGCGCAAAGCCTGCTCGCGCTGGATGCCGTGGCCGCCGTGGTCCTGCAAAGCGAGACGAGCGCCCGCCTTTCGGATATAGTGGGTGCGATGAACACGGTGATGGTGGTGTTGATCGCCTTCGCTGCCGCGTTAGTCTTCGTGGTGCTGTATTGCCTGAACTCCATCAACCTCGAAGTGTGCGGCCGCGAGCTTGCCGCCTATATTTGCCCTGAAAACGTGCTGCTGACGCTCTGCGGCATTGGTCGGGGCCGGTTCCTGGGCGTCGGGCTTGAGCGCTATATCCTCGCTACGATGGAAGTGGACACGTTCATGTTCAGTCTTGACAGCCTCTGGCCGAGCCGCGTCTTTTCAGGCGTGCTGGTCAACGCCATCATGTACCGCCACATCAAGAAAATCGACATGGCTCATCCTTGAAAGAGCGTGGAATGAGCAAAAAGGGCCGTTTACGCGAATTTGACGCAACGCGGGCGCTAGGCCTTACAACCGCGCGCTATGCTGGGAACACTTCCAAAAGTGAAAGTGAAGGATTACGAAGGAGGACTGTTCCCAGATGCAAAAACGATTGCTTTGCGCCCTTCTCGGGCTCTGCCTGCTCGCCGCGCTGCTGAGCGGCTGCGGCGCGACCCCGGCCGCCCAGGTTTCCGAGCCCCCTGCGACCAACCCGCCGCCCACGGCGGCGCCCATCGCCGCTGTGACCGCGGAGCCCGCGCCGCAGAGCGCGGAGCCGAAGTATATCTTCCTCTTCATTGGCGACGGCATGTCGCACGTGCAGGTCAACGCGGCCCAGGTCTACCTTGGCAACAATACCTCCGGCGAGGTGGAGCCAGCGAAGCTTAACTTCACCACCTTCCCCGTGGCGGGCGTGGCCACAACCTATGACGCGACCTCGTTCTGCCCTGATTCCGCTTCCACGGCCACCTCGGTCTCCAGCGGCGTCAAGACGCACAGCGGCGTCATCGGCATGGAGGTAGACAAGACCAGCAAGACCCGCTCCATCACCGAGATGCTCAAGGATGCGGGCCGCAAGATTGGCATCGTTTCCAGCGTGACCATCAACCACGCCACCCCGGCCGCCTTTTACGCCCATCAGGCCTCACGCAACGATTATTACGACATCGCCCTGCAAATGAGCGCCAACGGCTTTGATTATTACGCGGGCGGCACCATCCAAAGCCCCAATGGCAGCGACGGCAGCAAAGAAAGCGCGTTTGACATCTTGAAGCGCGACGGCTACACCATCGTAGACACCCAGGAGTCCATCCGCGCGCTAAAGAAGGGCGACGAGAAGGTCTATGCGGTCAGCCCGCTGCTGCAGGACTCGGGCGCGATGAGCTACGCCGTTGACAACGACGAAGGCGTCGTTTCCCTGGCTGAATTCGTGGGCAAGGGCATTGAACTGCTCGATAACGAGAACGGCTTCTTCCTCATGTGCGAATCGGGCAAGATCGACTGGTCCTGCCACGCCAACGACGCCTTCACGGCGATCCGCGAAGTGATCGAGTTCGAGGGTGCCATCCAGCAGGCCGTGGATTTCGCCGCCCAGCACCCGGATGAAACCCTAATCCTCGTCACCGGCGACCACGAAACCGGCGGGCTGACCATCGGCTACGCGACCACGGGCTACAGCACCGCCTTTTCGATCCTGAACCGCCAAAAGATGTCTTACGTGGCGTTCGATTCGCTGATTGGCGACCTGAAGGCCCAGAACACGGCCCTTACTCTCGAGGATGTTCTGCCCCTCATCAAGGAAGATTTTGGCCTGCTGACCGAAAGCGACCCGGATGCCGCCGTCGAGGCGAACGCGGCCTTCGTCTTGAACGAATATGAGTATAAAAAGCTTGCTGACGCCTTCGCGGAGTCGATGAAGGCCTCCGAAGAAAGGGACGCCAGCGTGGAGGCCGGGTTGCTCTATGGCAGCTACGACCCTCTCTCGGTCACGCTGACCCATATCGTCAACAACAAGGCGGGTATCGGCTGGACCTCTTACGCCCACACCGGCACCCCGGTGCCGATCTACGCGATGGGCGCCGGTGCCGAAGCCTTCGGCGGTTCCTACGACAACACCGACATCTTTAGGAAGCTGGCCGAGCTGACGCAGGCCAAATAAGCCGAAAAGTTAGAAGAAAAGAATGAAAAAACCATGGTTTTCGCACGCCGCGAATCCCTTTCAAGGGATTCGCGGCGTGCGCAGGGAGCTTTTGCTCTGCGCGCTGCTGGGGGCCGCCGTTGTGGCGCTGCTCCTTTTGCCGACCGGCTTTCGAACCTCGCCCTACCTCAACGCGCAGGGCGTGCGGGCGACGGTGCTCAGCATAGACGATTCTGGCATCTATACCAACGGCCTCATCAAGCAGGGCGACCAGCGCTGCGTGGTGCGCATAGAAGAGGGCACGCATAGGGGCGAAACCGTGACGGGAATGAACATCTTCACGGGCAAGCTGGAGTTTGACAAGGTGTTTTCGCCCGGCGACGAGGCCTGGGTCCTGCTCGAGCAGAGCGCGGAGGGAGCGATCACCTTCACCAACCTGGTCGAACATTACCGTTTCGATAAGGAGCTGTGGCTGATTGCCCTCTTTGCCGCCCTTCTCGTCGCGTTTTCAGGCGTGACGGGGCTTCGGACCCTGCTTTCGTTCGCGTTTGCGCTGTTGACGATCTGGAAGCTGCTCATCCCCCTCATGCTAAGGGGGGTGCACCCGATGCTGGTGGCCCTTCTTACCGGCAACCTGATCTCTGTGGCGACGCTGCTGCTCGTGGCCGGCCTGACCAAGAAGGCCTACGCGGCCATTCTGGGCACCACGATCTGCTCGCTGCTGACTGCGGCGCTGGCAATGGGCTTTGGCAAGGTCTTCGCCATCCACGGCGCGGTGATGCAGTGGTCTGAATCGCTGCTTTATGCGGGCTTTGAGCGGCTCGATCTTACGATGATCTTCCAGGCGGGCATCTACCTTGCAAGCTCTGGCGCGATCCTCGATTTGGCCATGGATATTTCGGCTTCGCTCGACGAGATCGCGATCAATCAGCCCAGCGCCAGCTTCAAGAGCCTGTGGGTTTCTGGCTGGCGCATCGGCAGGAGCATCGTCGGCAGCCAGACCACCACGCTGCTCCTTGCCTATATGGGCGGCTATCTTTCGGTGCTGATGGTTTACATGGCGCAAGGCACGCCCCTGATGAGCGTGCTCAACTCAAAGAGCATCGCGGCCGAGATTCTGCACTCCTTCGTGGGCTGCATCGGTCTGGTGCTCGTCTGCCCGCTGACCTCCTTTATCAGCGCCGCGATGATGCGCGGGCGCCGGAGCTAACGAGCTTTGATTGCGGGCAAAGACCCTTCCGTTTTTTTGAAAAACCTGGCCAGGTAGGTGGCGGAGCGGAATTGCGCTTGAAACTGGCCTTGCCCTATGTTATATTGGCGTAAAAGGCTTGGCTCGCGACGCGGGCGAGAGAAACAAGGAGGAATTACCAATGTTTGTGCCGATGAAGCAAGTGCTGGACATGGCCTATGCGGGCCGCTACGGCGTCCCTGCGGTGCCGGCTCACAATGAGATCCTGGTGCGCGCCTCCATCGAGGCCGCTGTGGAAGCGAATTCCCCGCTGATCTTCCTGACCTCGAACCGTGGCAACCCGGAATTCTCGCACGGCATCGTGCGCTACTTCGCCGAGCAGGCCGGCATCCCCGTGGCCCTGTGCCTGGATCACAGCCCCACGTTTGAAGACTGCGTCATGGGCATCCGCACGGGCTGCTCGGCCATCATGGCCGACAGATCGGTTCTGCCCTACGAGCAAAACGTTGAGCAAGTGCTGATTTTGGCCAAGATGGCGCACGCAGCCGGCGTGAGCATCGAGGCGGAGCTTGGCCACGTGGGCCAGGGCAGCAATTACGCGGTCGATGGTGTTTCCCAGCTGACCGATCCCGAGGAAGCCAAGCGCTTTATCGCGGAAACCGGCGTGGACGGCCTTGCGGTCGCCATCGGCACCGCGCACGGCACCTATAGCGGCGTGCCCAAGCTCGATTTCGGGCGCCTGCAGGAGATTAACGCGGCCTGCGGCCTGCCGCTGGTGCTGCACGGCGGCTCCGGCTCCGGGGATGAGAACATCCACAAGGCCTGCACCATGGGCGTGGCCAAGGTTAACATCGTCACCGACGTGCTGGCGGCCAACGTTCAGGCCGCCGTTAATGGCGATTTCACCGGCAACGCGGGCCATCGCTTCTACCCCTCGTTGCTTGAGGCCACAAAAAAGTGCGTCCTGCGGCTGTTTGAAATTACCGGCTCCACAGGCAAATACAAGGGGGGCGCCGGCAGCCTGATCGCCAGCGACAAGGCCAGCACCGAGGAAAAGTAAGCCAAAGCCCCAAAGGCGCCCGGCGAAGGAATTCGCCGGGCGCCTTTTTTGCGCTCCAGAGGGAACGATCATCGAAAAATCGCCTCGGGGATGCCTCCCTCAGGCCCGCGGAAGCTGGATAGCGAAGGGAGCCGCGATGGAACGGATAAGAGAGAGGGCCTTTCGTATTTAGCCTTAGTTTACTACGCGCCGCAGGGCATCCTCGACCAAAGCATTCAGAGATACGCCCTTTGCCGATGCCGCAAGAGCCGCTTGACGGTGTAATTCTTCGCCCACGCGCACATTGAAGGAGCCTTTGAAGGGCTTTTCAGGTTTGATGCCCTTTTCGGCGCAGTACTCAAGATATTCGTCCACGACACTATGAAAATCATCTACAAGCTCGGCAGCGCTTGCGCCCTCGAAGGAGAGCAACGCCTTGATGCCTACGGCCTTTCCGTAGAAGGTCGCATCCGCTTCTGAAAACTCAACGCTGCCTACGTAGCCCTTATAGCTCATGCGATTGCTCATATTAATCCCCTTTCCATTAGCGCTTCAATGATTTCATCGATCTGATAGCGCTTAAATATGTTCTTCGGGTGCGGTTTATGCAATCGGATATAGTCGCCGTTTACGTTCGCAAATGCGACGCGCGAGCAGCCCATTTTTCCTCCAGCAAGCAAAGTATACCCAAGCTGCCGCAAAAGCGTTGCAAGCTCATCGAAAGTAAAATCAGACGGGCGCGTCCGCAGTCGCTCAAGGAGTTTATCTTTAGTACTCACTCCATCAACTCCTCTGATAGTATATTCCAAAGGGGAAGGAAATGCAACTAGAAATAGTTGCGCGCGAAGAGTTGAGGGAACTAGGCATGCGAAGGTCGGCGCACGCCATGCATAATCCGAGCAGCGCAGAAATAAAAGGTTGCCATCTCCTTCAAGGGCCAAGTCGAGAGTTCATAAATCACAAAAGAAAAGAGCCTGAAATCGGGCTCTTTTTTGTGGCTCCCCGGGTAAGACTCGAACTTACAACCCTTCGGTTAACAGCCGAATGCTCTGCCATTGAGCTACCGAGGAATATGGAGAAAAGGCTCTTTTTAGCGTGCCCCTTCCAAATGCCTGCTCATTCTAGCAGAAAAAAAGGGGGCTGTCAATCCCTTTTGAGGAGGGATTTTTCAGCGCCAGCGGCGATGCGCCCCAAGGCGCGGAAGCGCCCGTTGGAAAGCGGCAAAACCAACGCAACGATCCGCGTGCCGAAAAGGTTTCAGCTCGTCGGGGCGGCAAAAAGGTAGTTTACAAAGCGCTGGAAACGTGTAAAATGAAGAAGGCGCGGCAGACAGGGGCGGCCAGGCTCTTTTTTTGCGGAAAGAGGCGCGCTGTTCAAAGTTTGTTCAAACTTTATTCAAAGCGCTGCGTTATACTGGCAAAAGAAGCTTGGCCGCCCCCCAAAAAAGAGCGGGCGTCAAGGGCTTGAGGGAGGGTAAAGCAAGGATGATTGAAATCAAAAACGTGACCAAGCGCTATGGCGCGAACCTTGCCGTAGATGATGTTACGTTCACGATCAACGAGGGGGAGGTTTTGGGCTTCCTCGGCCGCAACGGCGCAGGAAAGAGCACCACGATGAACATCGTGACGGGCTACATTTCCGCGAGCTCTGGCCAGGTGCTCGTCGACGGGATGGACATTTTGGAAGAGCCGCGCGAGGCCAAGCGCCATATCGGCTACCTGCCGGAACAGCCTCCGCTGTATATGGACATGACGGTGGAAGAATATCTCCGCTTCGTCTGCGACATCAAGGAGATCCGCAGGCAAAGCCAAAAAGCCCATCTGGAAGATATCTATGAGCTGGTGCGCATTCAGGATGTGCGCCGGCGGCTCATTAAGAACCTTTCAAAGGGCTATAAGCAGCGCGTGGGCCTTGCGCAGGCGCTGGTGGGCAACCCCGATGTCATCATCATGGACGAGCCTACGGTCGGCCTGGATCCCCGCCAGATCATCGAAATCCGGCGGCTGATCCGCGACCTTGGCAAGAGCCATACCGTGGTGCTCTCTTCCCATATCCTGCACGAGGTTTCCGACGTTTGCGACCGGGTCGTGATCATCAACCGGGGCAAGATCGTCGCGCAAGACAGCCTTGAGAACCTGACCAAGGGCATTGGGGAAGGCACGCGCATGATGCTGCGCGTGGTCGGCGCCGAAAAGCCCGTGCAGCGCCTTCTGCGCGAGCTGCCTGGCGTGAGCCTGGCGGAGCCCATGGGCGTGAAGGAGCCGGGATCGGTGGATTTCATGGTCGAATCCCAGCCGGGCAGCGATGTGCGCCGCCAGCTCGGCAACGCGCTCATCGCGGGCGGCTACCCAATTCTCATGCTACAGCCGATGGCGGCAACGCTCGAAGATATCTTCCTGCAACTGACCAACGAAAGCGCAAAGGAGGAGTAACGCCATGCTCGCCGTATACAATCGAGAGATGCAGGCCTATTTTTTAACGCCGATCGGCTATGTCTTCATGGGCAGCTTCTTGCTGATCCAGGGCATTTTCTTCACGTTCGGCAACATCTTTGCCCAAAGCTCGGATTTTAGCTCGATGTTTTCGAATTTGAGCTTCATCTTCATGCTGGTCGTGCCGATTTTGACCATGCGCCTGATGAGCGACGAAAGGCGCAACAAGTCAGACCAACTCCTGCTCACCTCGCCGGTTTCGCTGCTATCCATCGTCGTGGGCAAGTTTTTGGCGGCCTGTACGGTCTTCCTGGTCACGCTGGGCATCACGGGCATCTATGTGCTGATCCTCAGCGCCTTTGGCGTCATCTCCGTGCCCGAGGTTTTGGTCAATTACTTTGGCTTCTTCCTCACCGGCTGCTGCCTGATCGCCGTCGGGCTGCTGATTTCGGCCATGACCGAAAGCCAGGTCACCGCCGCCATCGCGACCTTCGGCATCATCCTCCTCTTCTTTCTCATGGATGGGATGGCGGCCATGATTACGGCGCCCTTTTTGGCCTTTCTGGTGGCCGCGCTGCAGTGGCTTTCTCTTTTCCAGCGCTTTGAAGCCTTCAGCGCGGGGATTTTTAGCCTCACCGGCGTGATCTACATGCTCTCGTTCGCCGCGGTCTTCCTCTATCTGACCGTTTCGGTGATTGAGAAGAGAAGATGGAGTGAGGGTTAAGCCATGAAGATGCCAAAGATCTTTCAAAACACCAAGCTTCGCCGCGGCGGGGCCTCCGTGCTGCTCGCGCTGCTGGCCATCGTTGCCGCCGTGCTGATCAACCTGGCCGCGAGCCTGCTCGATTCGCGCTTTGGCCTGTCGCTCGACCTTTCGCGCAATAAGATGTTCTCGATTTCGGATCAAACCGTAAAGACCGTCAAGGCCCTGGGCCAGCCGGTTGAGATTTATGCCCTGGCAAGCCAGGGGAGCGAGGACCTCTCCATCTCGCAGATGCTCGAGAACTATCGCCGCCTCAACCCCGATTTGATCAAGGTTTCAAACGTCGATCCGGTCGCCAACCCGGCCTTCGCGACGCAGTTTGGTGGCGTGAATCTCTCGCAAAACTCCTTGGTGGTGACCAACCCCGACCGAAGCAAGGTTCGCCTTATCAACTACACCGAGATGTTCGAGCTTAGCTATGACCAAAACACCTACCAAAGCTACCCGCGGGCCTTCATCGGCGAGCAGAAGCTCACCAACGCGCTGCTTTTCGTCACCGCGGAAACCATCACCAACGCCTACTTTCTCAGCGGCCACGGGGAAGTCGAGCTTTCGGGCCTTTCGCACCTGATGCCCTACCTCGAATCCGAAAACCTGCAGGTTTCCTCCTTGCCGGGCACGGAGCTTTCCAGGCTCACGAAAGACGATATTCTTTTCGTCGCCTCCCCCAGGGTAGACTTGATCGAAAGCGAGCAGGCTGAAATCAAGACCTTTTTAGAGAATCAGGGGCGCATGGTCTACATGGTGGAGCCGGGCAGCCCGGAACTGCCCTACTTCGAGTCCCTGCTGGATCTATACAACGTGAAGTTTAACCACGATTTCGTCGTGGAAACCGATGCGGATCGCTACTATGGCAACCCTTCGCAGCTCGTGCCCAACATCGGCAACCACCAAAGCGCGGTCGGCGTGAAGGAAAATAACCAGATCGTGCTGCTGCCCTCGGCCTCGAGCTTTTCGCAGGGCGTGGTGCAGAGCAAGAAATTCGCGGTGGAGCCGACCTTGACCACGAGCGCCGGCGCCTACGGCAAGACGAACCTCGAGGCCACAACCATCGAGAAGGAAGAGGGCGATCTGAGCGGCCCGCTTGACCTTTCGCTCGTGATTCGCCAGATCGACGAGGAGGGTAACGATTCAGGCACCAAGATCGTGCTGGTGGGCAGCATGAGCTTCGTCGGCTCGAGTTCCTTCAGCGGCATCAACATCGACTTTTTCATGGGCTCGGTCAAGTGGCTGATGGGTCAGAGCGACACCGTGACCATCATCGGCAAGAGCATGGTCGGCAACACACTGCGCTTTACCTCGGCCACGCAGATCTACGTGCTGGCCGCGCTGGTCATTCTCGTGGTGCCGCTGCTGGTGCTATGCTTTGGCACCATCCTCTGGATGAGAAGGAGGCACCTCTAAGATGGGCGAGGAATTCCGCGAAAACGAGAGAGACGAGAGGAAGCCCGAAGCGAAGGAAGAGGAATTTGCTGCCCCGGAGGGGCAGCCCCTTCGCAAGAGCGGCGGCCGCGACTTAAAGGGCCCGAAGCGCTGGATCATCGCGGGTGCCGCGCTGGCCGTGATCGGGCTTGCTGTGGCGTTGCTGACCTACCTGCCGCGTGCTGCCGCACCGGCCGAAACCGTGCCGCCGCGCAGCATCTACCTGGTATACGTTCAAAAAGAGGAAATTGCGCAGGTCAAGCTGCAAAACAGCGAGGAGTTCACGGTCAGCTATGACCCCGAAAGCGGACTTTACAGCGCTGAGGGCGTGCCCCAGGAGCTTTTGGAGCAGGATATCGGCCTTTCGCTGTATACCAACGTCGAGAGGATGTTCGTAGACAATGTGGCGGCCAACGAGGCGGCGACGCCCGCGCTCTATGGCTTTGACGCGCCAAACGCCAGGATGACCCTGGTCTTTGCCGACGGGAGCGAAAGAAGCTTCCTCCTGGGGGCAAAGGTGCCCGTGAGCGCCCAGTATTACCTCATGGAAGAGGGCAAGCCCGAGGTTTATCTGGCCCAAACCGTGCTCGCCACCCGCATGCTCAACGTGCGCAACGATTATTATTCCCTGCGCCTGCCCGAAACCAGCGTGGAAGACGGCAAGTCCCTGCTCATCCGCCAGCGCGGGGGCGAAAATTGGCGCATCGCGCGGCAAGACGGCACCCAGGCCGCCACATCCAACGGCTGGCACCTGCAGGAGCCCTACGACCTGGACGTGGGCTACGAGCCGGTCTATGCCCTGATCAACGGCATCGGCGCGGTGGCGCTTGACCAATACCTGGGCAGGCTGAGCGCGGCAGAAATCACGGCTTGCGGGCTGGACGACCCCTACCTGACGCTCGAATTCGTCGATCCCAACGACCAGACGCGCCATTTCGAGCTGGGCGGCAAGAACGAAGCCGGAAAGTTCTATGTGCGGCTCAAACCCGGCTCAAACGACGTTTACCTGGCGAACGCCCAGCAATTCGCCTTCGCCGAGAACCTCGATTTGCGCACCCTGCTCGACCAGTTCACCTCCATCATCAACATCATGCAGACCGATGAGATCAGCGTGAGCGGGGGCGGGAAGAGCTATGCCCTGCGCATCGGCAGGAAGGAGCAGCTCGATGAAAACGGCGAGCCGGACTATGCCTACAGCTACACGGTCAATGGCAAGCAGGTGGAGGAAAAGGCCTTTAAAACGGCCTACCAGGCCATCATCGGCGTGGTCGTGGCAGACTTTGTTGACGAAGGGAAGCTCGACGCGAGCGCGGAGCCCGCGCTCACGGTCGAGTTCAGCCTGCTGACCGGGGAAGAAAAGCTCCTGGTCGAGTATTTGCCGTATGACATCAATAATTATGCGGTGCGGCGCGGAGGGCTTACCCTGCAGGCAGCCAGGAAAAGCAGCGTGGATGCGATTCCGGTCGCGCTTGAGGCGCTGTATTCAGGCCCGACGCCCGCGCCCCAATAAACGAGCAAAGGCGCCAGGCGCCGCCCCTTTTTGGGATGGCGTCTGGCGCTTTTTGGCTGCGCTTAAGCCTGGGGAGCGGTGCTGGGCACCGCGATTTGCCTAGGGGAGGGCTGCCCGACGCTGCCCTGGGTCTGCTGCGGAGCCGGCACCTCGGCAAAGGCTGCGCGCGCCGGGTTTTGCGCGAAAGAGAGCGTTTGCGGCGTCAGCACTGGCGTGGTCGCCGGGGGTTTTACGGGGCCGCGCTGTTGCTGCTGCGCGATCACGGGGCCGGGCAGGCCGGCGCGTTGGCTTACCTGGGCGTGGCGGCGCAAGACGTCGCTATAAAGCGAGTTTGGCTGCTGTGTGGTGGCGGCTTGCGCCTGCGAAGCCGCGGGCTGGGCCGTCGGTCTGTCTTCAATGGCGGTGGTCTCGTGGGGCTGGCCGCGTAGCTGGCGCAGCGAAACCCAGCGGTCGGCCTCCTGAAGCTTTTGGAGGTCCGGGGCCTTGGCGCTTTCATTCGCCAGGTTAGAATATGTAGGGCGATCCATGGCAAATCTCCTTTCCATCACGAAGGCGGTCTTTGCAACCGGGCTTTTATGTACCCTATGCCGTGGGCCCCTTTGTTGACACTGCCTTTTGTTAAAAAAGGCGAGGACTTAATAAAGAGGGGGAGTTCAAATGGGCTATATCGTCGCCCTGGATCAGGGCACCACGAGCTCAAGGGCCGTGGTGATGGACGAGAGGGGCCGGGTCGTTTCCGGCCACGCAATTGAGTTTCGGCAGATCTATCCCCAACCCGGCTGGGTGGAGCATGACCCCAACGATATTCTCTATTCCCAGCTGGGCGCGCTCAAGAGCGCGGTGCAAAAGGCCGGAATCGACGCAAAAGAGATTTTGGCCGTCGGCGTGACGAACCAACGCGAAACCACGATCTTGTGGGAAAGGGCGACGGGCCGGCCTGTCTGCAATGCCATCGTCTGGCAGTGCAGGCGCACGGCTCCTTATGTTGAGGCGATGAAGGCCCAGGGCCTTGGCGAAACCATCCGCGAAAAGACGGGTCTGATTCCGGACGCTTACTTTTGCGCTAGCAAGCTGCAGTGGATTTTTGACCATGTGCCGGGCGCGCGCGAGCGCGCGCAGCGCGGAGAGCTGCTCTTTGGCACGGTCGATACCTGGCTGACCTGGAACCTGAGCGCGGGCCGCGTGCACGTGACCGACATGACCAATGCCTCCCGCACCATGTTCTTCAACATTCACACCCTGAGCTGGGATGAGGAATTGCTCAAGACCTTCGGCATCCCCAAGGCGATTTTGCCCAAGGTGGTCGCCTCAAGCCAGATCGTGGGCGCGCTGAGCGCCGAGATTTTGGGCACGGAGATCCCCATCGCCGCCATGGCGGGCGACCAGCACGCGGCGCTCTTTGGCCAGGCATGCTTTGCGCCCGGCATGGTCAAGAGCACCTACGGCACCGGTGGCTTTTTGCTGATGAACACCGGCGAAACGCCGAGGGATTCAAAAAACGGCCTGCTCACGACCATTGCCTGGGGCGCGAACGGCGGCAAGGTGAATTATGCGCTGGAAGGCTCCATCTTCGTGGCCGGCGCCGCCATCCAGTGGCTGCGCGACGAGCTTGGCCTCATCCAAACCGCGGCTCAAACCGAGGAAATTGCCCTGAGCATCGAAAACAGCGGCGGGGTTTACCTCGTGCCCGCCTTCGCGGGCCTTGGCGCCCCACACTGGGACATGTACGGTCGCGGCGTGATCGTGGGGCTGACGAGAGGCTCTGGCCGGGCACAAATCGTGCGCGCCGCGCTCGAATCCATCGCCTTCCAGACCGCCGAAGTCGTCCGCGCGATGGAGGGGGACTCCGGCCTGCGGCTTGGCCAGTTGCAGGTGGATGGCGGCGCCTCGGCCAACAATTTCTTGATGCAGTTCCAGGCAGATCTTTTGGGCATTGCCGTGCGCAGGCCGTCGGTTGTGGAAACCACGGCGGCCGGCGCCGCCTATTTGGCCGGTTTGGCCGTCGGCCTTTGGAAGGATCAGGCCGAAATCGCGGCGCTCCGCGAGGGCGAGAGCTTCTTCCTCCCCGGGAGGGACGATGCTTGGCGCGGCCGCGAGCTCCTGCGCTGGGCCAAGGCTGTGGAGCGCGCAAAGGGCTGGGCTGAGGGCGAGTAAAAACCATTTGGGGTTACGGGCTGTGCGCAGCGCCTCGCTGCGCACGTTTTTTTGCGGAAAATGAAGGAAAAGAGCATTTTTTGCGTATCCTGTATATTCCTAATGCGCAAAATGGATTGCGCGCGCGATTTATGGGGTATTGCTTGAACGAAAAGGCGATAATTGAATGAAATATTGAATGGTTCTGTCGAATAAACATGAACTTCGGATGATTTTGAACGAATACGTCCTCGATATTTCCCCGGAAAACTCGCTGATTTCTGTAAAAACGATTGAAAACGCTTATTGATTAAGGATATTTTTTAAGCGGAAATGACAGTTTGCGCTTTGAATGCGCGGAATGCGAGAAGGATAAAGGGGAGAAATCGTTGACTGGAATGACAGAAAACGATAAACTCGGGGTAGCTTAAGCCACAATCGTGTTGGCCGGCACCAAAATCCAGCCCGCAAGTCGCGCTTTTGCGGCCCAAAGCCCCATAAAGTGGAATGAAGGGCGGCTGGAAATGCAGGAGGAATGATTCATGGAATCCAAACGGGTTATTTTAGTGGACGACAGCGCGGCTGTGCGTGAACTGCTTGAAAACGCCCTGAAAGAGCGGCCGGGCATGGAAGTCGCCGGCAGTGTGGGCAACGGAGCCGCCGCCCTTGAGATCCTGCAGGAAAGGCCTGCGGACGTGCTGGTCACCGACCTGGTGATGCCCATCATGGATGGGTTTACGCTGATTGAAAACATCCAAAGACTGCCTGGGAAAAAGCCCAAGATCGTGGTGCTGACAGCGCTGATGCGCGATGATTTCATTCAAAGGGCCGTGGGCCTTGGCGCGGACTATTATATGCTCAAACCCTTCGACGCGGAGGTCATTTGCCAGCGCATCGCCGACTTGTTCGCGCCGAGCGCCTCGCTTCAGTCCCTCCCAAGCCCGATTCAGGCCGTGACCCATTCCCTCGATGAGCGCATTGCGAATATCTTCCTTTCGATGGGGATTCCGGCGCATATCAAGGGCTATCACTTCCTCCGCGAGGCGATCAAAACCGTGGTCGAAACGCCGGAAACCATCAACGCGATCACCAAGGAGCTTTACCCTTCCGTGGCAAGGCGCTTTAACACCTCGGCCTCCAAGGTCGAGAGGGCGATCCGCCACGCCATCGACGTGGCCTGGACTAGAGGCCAGGTTGAAAACATCAACCAGCTCTTCGGCAGCCGTATCTATTTAAAAACCGATAAGCCCACCAACGGTGAATTCATCGCCCTGATCGCGGATAGGCTCGTCATCGAGCGCTCGGCCTAAGAAGGCGCTTTAAAATCCCCGCCCACTTGGTTCTAAACAGGGCCGCTGCCCCTGTATATATGAAAATATCTGGGGTAGAACCGCAAGGAGGGGATGCGCTGTGCGCGTTTTAAAGGAGAATCTTCAGGTTGAACGGCCCTTCGGGATGGGGCAGGCGCTGGCAAGGGCGGAAGGCACCTTGATGCTGCCGGGGAACGAGCGCGACGTGAACATCTTATACAAGACCGCGACGCTCGAGATCTTGGGCGCGGAAACGCAGGCCGGGCGCGTCGTGACCGACGCAGCCGTGCATTTCCTGATCCTGTACCTCGATTCAGAGGGGCGAGTGCAGGCCATCGAGGCGGAAACGACGTTGAACGCGGCGGTCGAAATCGAAAACGCGAATTCGAAGATGCGCCCGAGCGTTTGGGGCTATATCGAAGGTGTAAACGCCGTGGAATCCGGCGGCCGCTTATCGGTGCGCGCCGATATCGCCCTGGAGGCGCAGCTCATCGAGGAAAAGACGCTGCAGACCGTCGCCAACGTCGAGGAGGCGGGCAGCGTCGCCAGGCGCGATGCCAGAACCGTGGCGCTGACCCGGGCGGGCGGTGGCAGGCAGCGCGTGCTGCTCTCTGAAAGCTTCCCCCTTGCGCAGGAAGAGGGCGCCCGGGTGCTCTTCACTGGGGCGAAGGCGACGGTGGGCAACGCGGTGATCGGCGCGGGCAGCGTGACGCTGGACGGAAATGTGCGCGTTGAGGTGGCGATGGCGTCCGCGGCTGCCCCCTACTACGTGAAGGAGTTCAGCCTGCCGTTTTCGATGAACGTCGAGGTTCCCGGCGCGCGCTATGGCATGGATCTGCTCACCAGCGCGGAAACCCGCGAGCTGATCGCCGAAGCGGTTCAGGGGGAGAGCGAAAATTCCCTTCGCATCGAGTGCATCCTCCAGGCGGGCGCCGAAGCCTTCTCGCAGACCGAATACTCGGCCTTGGAAGACATCTTCTCGGCCGATAACCGCATCATAGAAGCAAAGAATGCCGAGCAGGAATTCGTGGGGGGCATCAGGGCCTTCTCGCAGAGCCTGAACCTCAACCACCCGATTGAAATCCCGGGCTTTCGCGGCAGCGTACTCGCCGTGCTGGCCAGGCCCATCGCCACGAGCTTTGAAATTGAGGGCGGCGAGCTGGTCAGCGAGGGCATCATCGAGGCGACGGTGCTCTATGGCGATGGATTCGGGGTTTCGGCCCATGCCGAAGAGATTCCCTTCCGCTATACCTTTCCAAACATCGACTGGGGCGGCGCTTACGCGCTGGGCGTGTATAGCGCCCAGGGAATCCTCATGGGCGGCGACCGCGTGGAGCTGCAGCTGGGCCTTCAGTTGAACTTCACCCAGCTCGAGAGCAGCAGGCTCTCATTCGTGGAGGATGTGCAAGAGGGCGAAGGAAGCTTTAGCCGGGCAGCTGGCGTGCTCCTCTATTACCCAGCGCAGGATGAGGATATTTGGCAGGTCGCCAAGCGCTTCCACCTGCAGCCGGACGAGTTGCAAGGCCTCAACGGTGGGGAAGAAGGCCCCTTGGTGATCTACAACAAGGCGACGGAGTTTTAGAATCTTTCCAAAATCGCGCAAAAACGAGGTTTTATCCCTCTTTTTTGCGCGCTTTTCGCCCCTTCTTTGCATGCGCTTCGCCATGCCAGGCGGCGGAGGGTGGACGGGAACGGGGGCGCGCTCACTGCGTTCGCGCGCCAAGGGGCGGGCGCCGCGCTTCGCGCGGCTGACGCCCGCAAAGGCCCAGGCTTCGAACCCGCGGGTTCGGCCTGGGCCTTTTGCAGACGCCCCCGGAGGAAACCTCCGGACCCGCCCCCGAGGCTGCGATTCGGGCGCCAGCGTTGAACCTGATGCCGTTTGCTTTGGCTGCGTTTGGCACCTGGCCGCTCCGCAAAAGGCTTTTTTAAGGAGGAAACGCGCTGAATCGCTTCGCTGCCGCTCGCGATGACGAGGAACGCAGCTAGCGCGGCGGGTTTTGGCGCGCGGAAGGCGTGGCTTGCGACTGCGGGGCGAATTGGCAGGTGCCGGCCGTCCGAAATGGCGCGGTCTGCGAAAAAAGCGCAAGCCACTAGGCGAAAGAACGGCCGCTTTCCTTGAAGGAGCGCCTTTTCGAAAAAGGAGTTGACGATTCCGATCATTTTTTATACGATGGGGGTATTAAATCATGGGGGTGGAACGATTTTGGCCGTTCAGCTTAAAGAAGGTAAGTTTCTCTATAAAGGCGGCGCGTTCTCGCGGGCTGAAGAGGGGGCGCAGGGGCGGGAAAAGACGCTCAGCTATGGTATTTTGCAGGCGCATAACGCTTCGGGCTGCATGGACGAGCTGCGCATCCGCTTTGATGGGATGGCCTCGCACGATATCACCTATGTGGGCATCATCCTGACTGCGCGAGCCAGCGGCATGAAGCGTTTTCCGCTGCCCTATGTGCTGACCAACTGCCACAATTCCCTCTGCGCCGTCGGCGGTACCATCAATGAGGACGACCACCTCTTCGGCCTTTCGGCAGCGAAGAAGTACGGGGGCGTTTTCGTGCCGCCACATCAGGCGGTCATCCACCAATATGTGCGCGAAAAGATGGCGGGCGGCGGCAAGATGATCCTGGGTTCGGATTCGCATACGCGATATGGTGCCTTGGGAACCATGGGCATTGGCGAAGGCGGGCCGGAGCTCGTCAAGCAGCTTTGCGAAAAGACCTACGATATTTCCTACCCAGGCGTGGTCGCCGTGCACCTAAAGGGCAGGCCGCAGAGGGGCGTCGGCCCGCAGGATGTGGCCCTGGCCATCATCAAGGCGGTTTTTGAGCCTGGCTTCGTCAAAAACAAGGTGATGGAGTTCATCGGGCCGGCGATTTCGGAGCTGAGCGTGGAGTTCCGTAGCGGCATCGACGTGATGACGACCGAAACCACCTGCCTATCTTCGATTTGGGAAACCGACGAAAAGGTTTTGGATTGGTACAAGGCCTATGGCAGCGAAGAAAGCTATAAGGAGCTTAAGGCGCAGGACGGCGCGCTCTATGACGGGCTGATCCAGGTCGATCTCTCGAGCGTCGAGCCCATGATCGCCCTGCCCTTCCACCCCTCGAACGCCTACCCGATCCGCGAGTTTAAAGAAAGGGCGAAGGAGCTTTTGCAAGGCGTCGAAAAAGAGGCTTCGGCCATGATCAAGGGCAAGGAGCCGCCAAGCCTCACCGCCAAGCTCGGCGAAATGGGCTTCCAGGTCGATCAAGGCGTGATCGGCGGCTGCTCCGGCGGTACTTACGAGAACCTGCTCTTTGCCGCGAACCTGCTCAAGGGCGGCAGCATCGGCAGCGGGGCCTTTTCGCTTTCGGTTTACCCGGCCAGCCAGCCCCAGCACATCCAACTGATGAAGAGCGGCGCCGCCACCGAGCTGGCCCTCGCCGGGGCGACGCTGCGTTCGGCCTTCTGCGGCCCCTGCTTTGGCGCGGGGGATACGCCGGCCAACGGCGGCTTCTCTATCCGCCACAACACCCGCAATTTCCCCTCGCGCGAGGGTGCGAAGCCGGGTGAAGGCCAGCTCGCCTACGTGGCGCTGATGGACGCCAGATCGATCGCCGCGACGGCGTTGAACGGTGGGATTTTGACCGCCGCCAACGAGCTTGAGCTGCCCGAAGAGCCGGATTACGCCTATGAATATGACGACGCGGCCTACGCTTCGCGGGTCTATGACGGCTGGGGCAGGCCGGACGAGAGCGTGGAGCTGCAGTTCGGACCCAACATCGCGGATTGGCCAAGCCAGATCGCCCTGCCCGAAAACTATGTGCTCAAGGTCGCTTCCGCGATCTACGACCCAGTCACTACGACCGACGAGCTGATTCCCTCCGGCGAAACCTCGTCCTACCGCTCAAACCCCATCCGGCTCTCGATGTTCGCGCTCTCGCGCAAGGATCCGGACTATGTGCCCGCCGCGCTCGAAGCGCAAAAGGCGGAGAGTTCGCGCAGGGAGGGTACGCCGAACGCCGAGGCCCAAAAACTCCTCGGCCTGGCCGGCCTTGCGGCCGAAAATACGGGGATTGGTTCGCTGGTCTTCGCGCTCAAGCCCGGCGACGGCTCTGCCCGCGAGCAGGCAGCCTCCTGCCAAAGGGTTCTGGGCGGCTGCGCCAACATCGCCGGGGACTATGCCACGAAGCGCTACCGCTCGAATGTGGTCAACTGGGGCATGCTGCCCTTCATCCTCAAGGATGCGGCGCGGAGCGGCATCGCGCGGGGCGACGTTGTGGCGATCAAGGGCATCCGCAAGGCTTTGATCGAAGGCAAGACCGATAAAATCCCGGCGACGCTCATCAAAGAAAGCGGCGAAAGGGAGGAAATCGCGCTCTCGCTGCCGGATTTGAGTCCGGGCGAAAGCGAGATCCTTCTGGCCGGTTGCCTGATTAACTATTACGGCCAATAAGGGCTTGATCAAAGGGGCCTCTCCGGCAAGGGAGGCCCCCTTTGATGTCTCGAAGCCGCGGAATCAGGGCAGAGGATAGATCTTTTTGCCAAAGGCGGTGTTGACGACGAGGGCTCCGCTCAAATAGAGAGCCACGGCGCCCGCAGCCAGCAGGGAATAGGCGGGAACCGCCGAAAGGCCTTTCGGGAGCAGACCAAGGTCGTTAAGGGCGATGAAGGGCAACGCGACATCGACCAGCAAAACGATGATGGAGAGCAGGCTGAGCTTTGTGAAGAACGCGGGCGTCCAAAGCAGCATCACGATGGCCAGGGCAAGCCAAACGAAGCCGTCCAGCCTGCCGTCCAGCGGCGTGCCGGCCTGAATCGCGTTGTATTTGAGGAACATCTCAAGCCCGCTGGCGAACATGAAAAAGGCGCTGAAGAACAAGAAGGTGTTGCCGCCCGCGTGGTTGCCGCCCCTTAGGTCCAACAGGCCCACGACGACCTGAATGAGAAAGCCGCCGAGAAGCCAGCAGCCGATGAGCGGCATCGCGGCCACGCTGACGGAGCCCGTCAACAGGGCGAAGAAGCACATGCAGGCTGCCGCCAGTGCGACGAGCCCCGCGGGGGTTGGGTTGGCCCAGTCCCTAGGCCGCTGTTGGGTGGTGTTGCTCATGAAAACCCCTCCGTTTTGAGAATTCAAAATAAAACGCGCCCGCCACGAAACCCTTTCGCGGCGGACGCGTTATTTTGCCTTGGGTGAAGGGAGACTAGCTTGTGACCCACGCAGTCCGCCGTGAAAAAAAGGGAATGGCAATTAGAAGGGCGATGGTAATTCGTCCAACCAAAAACGTTCTAAGAATCAGCGGCAGGAAGGAAAGCATGGGATACCTCCAAAATCCTATTGCGGGGAATCATACAGGATTCGGGCGCAACCGTCAATCCCCGCGAATGTTAAAAGAAGATTGCGGGCCGGTGAAAGCCATGCTATACTCCCTCATATAGCGTTTATGATGTGGGAGGATGGTTTTTCGCGATGACCGAGCTTTTAACCCGTGCCGTGGTGGCCCACGGCACGCCTTTTATGGACTTTTTGGTGAACACAGACCACTTGCCCACGCAAAAGGACGAGGGCGCGCACATCGTCGCGACGAGTTGGCAGGGCGGCGGCAAGGTTTCCACCGGGCTGGCGGCCTATGGGCAGCTTGGGGGCGTCAGCGCGATGACCGGCATCATCGGCGGCGACAGCTACGGCCAGTTCCTGGTGAAGGACTTTGGCCGCTATCAGGTTGATACCTCTCGCCTGATCGTGGATGGCAAGACCGCCTTTTCGGTCATCCTTTCGGATCCAGTCACCAAGGGGCGCAACATCATCAACCATGGGCCTGCTTGCAGGCCCTACACGCTGGAGGATGTAGACAAGGCCTTTTTGTGCTCGCATAAAGTCCTTTTCATCGAGCAGGCGAATGCCCTGACGCACCGCCTTTGCGACTGGATGCACGAGGCAGGCGGCAAAACCTACATCGACGGCGACGAATACTCGGAAGAAATGCACGCCATCGTGCCTAAGATCGATATTTTTGTGGGCTCCGAGTTCTACTACCGCTCGCTCTTCGGTGGCAGCGAGAACTATGAAGTGAACCTGCGCAGCCTGCAAAAACTGGGGCCCGAGATCGTGGTCTTTACCTTCAGTGATCGTGGTTGCGCCGCGCTTTGGCGGGGCGGCTACCGCTATGTGCCAGGGCATAAAATTACGGTGCAGGATACCCTCGGCGCGGGCGACGTTTACCACGGAGCCTACCTCAACGGCCTGATGCGCGGCATGGATCCGGGCGAAAGCGCGCGTTTTGCCAACGCGGTGGCGGCGATTAAGTGCATGGGCATAGGCGGCAGGGCCTCGATCCCCGACTACCAAATGACGATGGACTTCTTGCGCACCGGGGATTTCGACCGGGAGTTGATCCGCCAGAAGACCGAATTTTACGCTACTTTCAGCGTGAAATAGAAGAAACGAGCAAGGGAGGAGCACCGCATATGGCATTGGTTAAGATCGGCGTTGTGCCCATCAAGCGCGGCGGAACGAATATGGAGTCCGCCGTGCAGCAAAAGCAGCTTTTCTTGAAAAAGCTCGAGGAAATCACACCCAAAGCCGTCGAATTGGTCAACATGGAGGGCATTTTAGAAAATGGAATCCTCTGGGATCATGCGCAGCTCGACGCCGCGAAGGTAAGGCTCGATGCCGAAAAGGTGGACGCGCTCTTCTTGCCGCACTGCGACTTTGGCTGTGAGGAGGTTGTGGGGCGCCTGGGCTCGATGATGGGTCTGCCCGTCCTGCTTTGGGGCAACCGCGACCCGCTTCCCGACCCCGGCGGCAGGGATCGCGATACCCAGTGCGGCACGCTGGCATCCTCCAAGTGCCTGCAGCGCTACGGCGTGCCCTTCAGCTACATCGTCAACTCCGATGTGGATTCAAAGACCTTCGTGAAAGGCTTTTTGGATTTTTGCGCAGTCGCCAACGTGGCAAAAGCCGCAAAGCGCATGCGCATTTTGCAGGTTGGTTCCCGCCCGCAGCCCTTCCTTTCGGTCATCTACAACGAGGATGAGCTTTTAAGCCGTTTCGGCATCGAAATCACCCCTTGGTCGAGCGCTTCGGTCGTCCGCGATGTGAAAAAGATCCTGGAAGAGCGCGCGGGCGAGGTTGAGGAGGGCGTCAAGGCTTATGCCGCCAAGGTGGATCTGGCGAAGATGCCCCTTGAAGCCCAGCGCGGGCAGCAGGCAATCCGCTTGGCGGTTCTAGATAAGGTAAAGGCCACGCACTCGGATGGCGTGGCGCTGGAATGCTGGTCGCTGCTGCCCGGCAATCTCGGCGTGGGCGGCTGCCAGGTCATCGGCATGCTCTCTGACCTCGGGATTCCCACCGCCTGCGAAACCGACGTGCTCGGCGCCGTTTCGGCCGTGCTCCTGCAGGCCGCGGCCCTGGGCGGCGAGAGCCTCTTCTTTGCGGACATCACCGTTCGCCACGCGCAGGACGACAACACCGAGCTTTTATGGCACTGCGGGCCCTTCCCTTCCTCGCTGCACCACCCGAAGGCCAAGCCCTGGGTCGCGCCGGGCGGGCAAGGCAACTTCGAGATGAAGAACGGCGACGTCACCATCGCCCGCTTCGACATGCTCAATGGCAAATACTCGCTGTTCTCGGGCGAAGGCAAGGGCGTGGACGGCCCGGCCAAGGGCGGTACCTACCTGTGGCTGAAGGTCGATAATTGGGAGGAATGGGAAGAAAAGATCGTCTTTGGCCCCTACATCCACCACGTGGCCGGCGCCTACGGTAACTACAGCCAGATTTTGAGCGAGGCCTGCAAGTACATCGGCGGCGTGGAGGCCGACCCCATGCGCCCCGTGCGCAAGCTGCTGGGCTAGCCTGCGCCTCCGCCCGTTGATTCGCGAAGCCTTTAAGATCGCCCCTTTTCGGAAGAAAAGGGGCGATCTTGCAAGGATTGGTTGACTGCTGGCTGTATATGGCCTTATACATGGAGAAAAAAGGTGGGGTGAATTGAACTATGGAGGACTTTCTAAGCGTCATGAACATTGTCACGAATTTCGCGGTAGTCGTCGGCGCGGTTATCGCGGCCGTGGGGGTATGGGTTGCGGTCAGGACGATGAAGGCCGATCATGAACGCCGCAAGAAGCAATCGACCATCGAGTTCTATCAAGAGATTACCTCGCTGACTATGCCATTGCGCGAGGACATTAATGCTATTTTTGGGCAGAATGCTGCGGTTAACCCGGCGGATGCGCAGCTGCAAAAGGATGTGGAACTGCAAAAGGCCATTGCGCGGTATTTATCGACGATGGAGCGACTTGCCGTAGGAATAAACGCCGGGGTCTATGACCGTGACCTCTACATGAGATGTGCGGGAAGAACAACCATCGACTGGTTTGAGCGCTTGACTTGGCTCATAAAGAGCAAACGAAGCGAGGGCAATCGCCCGTGGCTTTACACGGATTTTGAAAGCTTGGTAGATGAGATGAGGGAGAAGTATCGGCAAGGGGCAGGCAAGAAAACATCGCTGGGAATATCGTGAGGAGCTAGCCGCCCTTTGAGGGGGAAGGGCATGGAGTGGCACCGCTTTTGGGCGCGCCGCATACATTGGCACGAGATCTTTTTTGAAGGAGGAGTGCACGATGTGCGGAATTGCGGGCTTTCTCGCGCTAGATGGAAGGGCACAGGGGCCAAACGCTGGGTTTTCGGCCATGTTGGAGTCCTTGCGCCGCCGCGGGCCGGACCAGAGCGGCGAATACTTCGACGGGCCGGTGGCTCTGGTGCACGCAAGGCTGAGTGTGGTGGATTTGGAGCTGGGCCGCCAGCCGATGCGGCTCACGCAGGGCCGGGAGGCTTACGCGCTCGTCTATAATGGGGAGCTTTATAACACCGAAGAGCTGCGCCGCGAGCTTTTGGCGCTTGGGCACCGCTTTGCGGGCCATTCCGATACCGAGGTGCTCCTGCACGCCTACGCAGAATGGAAGGAGCAGTGCGTACATCGCCTGAACGGCATCTTCGCCTTCGCGGTTTGGGAAGAGAGGGCGCGAAGGCTCTTTATCGCTCGCGACCGCATCGGCGTGAAGCCCTTTTTTTACGCGCTGCGCAAGGAGGGTTTCGTCTTTGGTTCCGAAATTAAGGCCTTGCTGGCGTCCTCCTTCGTGGAGCCTGTCATCGGCCGAAACTCCATTGCAGAGCTGCTCTTTTTAGGCCCAGGGCGTACGCCAGGCTGCGGCGTGTTCAGGGGCGTGGAGGAGTTAAAGCCCGGCTTCTGCGGCTTTGTGGATGAAAGCGGCCCGCGCCTTTGGCGCTATTGGCGCCTTGCGGACGCGGAGCACCGCGGTTCTTTCGCGCAGACCGCGGAACGGGTTCGCGAACTTGTTATAGACGCGGTGAAGCGCCAGCTCGTGGCCGACGTGCCCCTGGGTACCTTCCTTTCGGGCGGACTGGATTCTAGCCTGATTTCGGCCATCGCCGCTGCCGAATTCAAAAAAAGGGGCGAAAGGCTCAAGACCTTTTCGGTCGATTACGTGGGCAACGAGCAATACTTCACCGCCAGCCATTTCCAGCCAAACAGCGACCGCGACTTCATTGGCAAGATGAACGATTTTTTGGGCGCCGAGGCCCACATTGTCACGCTGAACAACGAGGAGCTGGCCCGGGCGCTTTATGCGGCGGTCGAGGCCCGTGACCTGCCCGGCATGGCGGATGTGGACGCTTCCCTGCTGCTGTTTTGCGAAAAGATCAAGGAAGAGGTCACGGTGGCACTCTCTGGTGAGTGCGCGGACGAGATTTTTGGCGGCTATCCATGGTATAGAGATAAGAACATACTGAAAAAAGAAGGATTTCCATGGGCGCAGTCCACGGCTTACCGCGCCGGTTTTTTGCGCGAGGAGATCACCGCCGAACTTGACGGCCCGGCCTTCGTGACGGAGCGTTATAGGCAGAGCCTGGCGGACTGCTCGATTATGCCGGATTCCCCACCCGAGGAAAGGCGCATGAAGGAAATGGTGAACCTGAACTTTGATTGGTTCATGCAGACGCTGCTCGACCGGAAGGACAGGATGAGCATGTTCAGCGGGCTGGAGGTGCGGGTACCCTTCTGCGATTACCGCATCGCAGAAACCCTCTACGCCGTGCCTTGGGGAATGAAGAATGACCAGGGCCGCGAAAAGGGCCTGCTTCGCGAAGCGATGCGAGGGCTTTTGCCCGATGAGATCCTCTGGCGCAAGAAGAGCCCTTACCCCAAAACCCACAACCCGGCTTATTTGCGCGCGGTTTCGGCGATGCTGCGTGAGGTGACGGCGAACCCTGACTCGCCTCTGCTGCAGATCGTGAAGAAAGAGGCGTTGGAGGCGCTTTTGCGAGCCGAGAACCCTACGCCCTGGTATGGCCAGCTGATGACCACGCCGCAGACTATCGCTTACTTCGTGCAGATGGACTATTGGATGCGCAAATATAAGGTGTGCCTGGCCTGAAGCGCGCGGCGGAGGGCTAAGCGCGGCCTGCTTCCCCTGCGCCGGAGCTTGACATTTTCGCGCAAAGTGTTAATCTGTGGTTGACTAAAGCGGAGGGGGAATTGAAATTGTTTTGCACCCAATGCGGCAAGCAGTTAGCTGATGGCGCGAGGTTTTGCACATTTTGCGGCGCGATGGTCGCGGCGCAGCCAAGCGCCCCGCCGGCACCCCACTCCCCGCGTGCCGCCGGGCAAAAGAGACGCACACGGCCTGGCGTTCTCGCCGCCTGCGCCATCGCCTTCGTGGTCGTCGCGGCGGCGGCCGCGATTCCGCTCGCCAGCGCGGCCATCAAGCGGGCAAATTACGAAGAGGCAGTGTCCCTCATGGAAGGGGGCCAATACGAAGGCGCTATGGCCGCCTTTGCGGCTCTTGGCAGCTATGAGGACGCGGCGACCCTTTATGAAAGTTGCGAAAATTCGCTTGCCTACGATCGGGCGGCGGCGCTGATGAGCGCGGGCAGCTATGAAGAAGCGGCCGAGGCCTTTGCGGCGCTCAGCGGTTATGAGGATGCCGCCGCAAGGGCCGAAGAATGCCTGCAGGCAAAGAGTTACGTCGAGGCGACCACTTTGCTCGCGGCGGAGGACTATGCCAAGGCCTACGAGCTCTTTCGGCCTCTGGGCAGCTATAAGGATGCGCTCCTCCTCGCGAAGGACTGCCAGAACGCCCTTGGCTACCAAGAAGCGACGGCCGCGATGGCCGCAGGCGACTATTCCCTTGCACAAGAGCTGCTTGAGGGCTTGGCGGATCAGCGCGTGAAGGATAGCGAGGCGCTTTTGACCCTTTGCCGCAACATTCAGGGCTACGCGAAGGCCGAAGAGGCCCTGGCCGAGGGGAAGTTTTACACCGCCTTCAAGCTCTTTAGGGATCTGGGCGACTATGAGGACGCGGCGGGCCGCGCCGATCTGTGCGAGCAGGAATACCCCGATACCGGCACGCTTTACCGCAACGAGAACTTCAAGGGTTCGGCGGTGACGCTCAAGATCAAGACGCCAAAGGACGATCCCCGCCCCACATTCCTCAAAATCTACACGCCGCAGGGCGAGCTGGTGGCCTCTGTTTTCATTCGGGGCGGCGCGTCACCCAGCATCAAGCTGCCCGCGAATACCTACCAAATCCGCTCCTCCTACGGCGAGCTATGGTTCGGGCCGGAGGAGATGTTCGGCGATGAAAACGCTACCTACCAGACCCTCATTCTCGAGGGCAGCGAGAACTACGCCTTCAAGAGCGGCTATATCTACACCCTGACCCTGCGCGATGCAGTGGATGGCAATGCGGGCACCAGAAACGAGGATAGAGGGCGGTTTTAATGGATGAAGGGCGGCGAACCGGGTTCGAAGTCCGGCAAGTGCTGCTCGGCACGGCGCTTTGGTGCGAATTGATTCGCTTTGCCGAGGGCTGGGAATGGGGCGTGGGGTCGGTTCTGGCGCGGCGCATGCGCGGCGGCTTCGGGGACGGTTATGCGGTCTTTGCGGCCTTTCTCGGCGGGGAGCTTTCGGGCGCCTGCACGCTCGATAAAGGCGCCGGATGGGCGCTTTCTAGCGCTGGTGAGCTTGAAAATGCCGAAGGAAGCGCGGCCAGCCTGCTGCCGTTCATTGGCTCGGTCTATATTGCGCCCCAAGCCCGGGGGCATCGCCTCAGCGGGTGCCTATGCGATACAGCCTGCGCGCTCGCGAAGGAACTCCGCTTTCGCGCAGCCTATTTGGTCAGCGGCGACACGGGGCTGTATGAAAAATACGGCTTTGAGCCGGTCGCGATGACCGATACGCCCTGGGGCCGGCGGGAGCCGGTCTTTCGCAAGCGCTTGAGCGGCACGGTCGACGAGGCAATTGCATAAAATTCCCTGGTTGACAAGGTATCGCGGCCTGTGCTATAAATAGGGTCAACAAAGTGCATAGCAAACCATTGATGTGGAAGTCAAACCGGGGTGCGCGCCCACAGAGAGCAGGCGGCGGTGGAAGACCTGCGGAGATGCGAACCGGCAAGTGGTCCACTGAGGGCGAGGGGAAAGGGCGACCGAGTATCCAAGACGATGGCCCGCGTTAAGGGCACAAGAATGTGATAGCATTTTTGTAAGAGCCCGCGCGCAGAGGTGGTTCATGAACGGTTTTGCGCGGGGGAAATAAGGTGGTACCGCGGATTTTTGAGAGTCTGCCCTTATATGGGGCAGGCTCTTTTTATTTCAAAAGCGCGCCTTGTTCTTCTTACAAAAGCGAAACCCCAAAATCGGGCAAAAGCCCAAGGAAAGAAGGACGAAACCATGGAAAACACCACAAAGCGCGAGATCAAGCTGCAAGAGAAAAAGGGACTGAGCGTGGCCGACCTGTTGTTGATCGGCATTCTGCTGGCCGCGGGCGCGGTGCTGAAGCTGGTCGTCGGCCAGGTCATCAACTTTGGCATGAAGCCGAACTTCATCATCGCCATGTATTGCCTCATCCTCATCCTCATCCGCCCCAAGCTCTATCAGGCCGGCATCATCGGACTGCTGGCCGGCGCGATCTGCCAATTCTTCCCCGGCCAGCCCTACATCAACATCGTGAGCGAGCTGCTCGGCGCGCTGGCGATGGCGCTGCTCGTCAAGCTGCCGATGAAGCTGGGCAAACTGCCGCTGCAGACCGTGGTCTGCACCTTCCTGAGCACCCTGGTCAGCGGCTTTAGCTTCATCGGGGTGATGTATTTGATGTATTTCAGCGGCGCCAACATCACGCCCACACCGCTGGCGGTCTTCATGGGCATCATCTTCGGAACGGCGACGATTAACGCGGTCATCGTGCAGCTTCTCTATATCCCGCTCAAGCTGGCGCTGAAGAAATAACGTTTTTGGGGTGTTTTGCGATGATTCAGCTAAAAAACCTTGGCTTTCGCTATTCGGGCGCCGAAAGGCTGGCGCTTGACGGAATCGACCTTACGGTCGAGGACGGCGCCTTCCTCGGCCTGATCGGTTCGAGCGGCGCGGGCAAGTCCACGCTGTGCTACGCGCTCTCGGGCATCGTGCCGCACCATTACCGGGGCGATTTCTACGGCGAGGCGCGCATCGAGGGGATGGATAGCGCGGAGCATCGCCCGGAGGAGCTTTCCAGGGTTCTGGGCTGCGTCTTTCAAGATATCGACGGGCAAATGGTGGCCTCCGTGGTCGAGGATGAGATCCTTTTCGGGCTCGAAAACTTCGGCGTGCCAAGGGATGAGATCGAGGGCCGCGTCACGCAGGCGCTTGCGGCCGCCGGGATTTCGGAGCTTCGCGGCCGCCTCATCTCGGAGCTCAGCGGCGGGCAAAGGCAAAAGGTCGCTATCGCGGCGATCACCGCGCTTCGGCCCAAAATCATCGTTTTAGACGAACCGACCGGCGAACTCGATCCCAGGTCGAGCCGACGGGTCTTTGAAACCCTGAAGGAGCTCAACGAAAAGCATGGTGTGACCATCATCGTGGTCGAGCAAAAGATCATGCTGCTGTGTGAGTTCGCCAAGCGCCTGGCCGTGATGGAGGAGGGCAGGCTCATTTTGGAGGGTGAGGTGCCCGCGGTGCTGCAGAGCGCGGGCAGGCTCGAGGCCGCGGGCGTGAACATCCCCAGGGTGACGACCTTGGCGCGCGCCTTGCGCGAGGAGGGACTCTATGGCGGTAAACTGCCGCTGAACCTGGACGAGGGGGAAGCCATGATGCGGGAGGTGCTGCGGCCATGCTAGAGTTTGAACGCGTCTTCTTTGGCTACGAAGGCCAGAGCGCCACGCTGAAGGACTTGAGCTTTGCCATTGGCGAAGGCGAATTCGTGGCGCTTTTGGGCGAGAACGGCGCGGGGAAGTCCACGCTTTGCCGCCTGGCGAATGGGCTGCTAAAGCCCTCGGCCGGGCGTGTTTTGGCCCTTGGGATGGATACCAAGCAGGTCAAAACCAGCCTGTTGGCACGGGATATCGGGTTTTTGTTCCAGAACCCTGACCGGCAGATCTGCCAAAACAGCGTGCGGGCGGAGATCCTCTTCGGCCTGGAGATCGCCCTAGCGGATGAAGCTGCCAGGCGGGCACGCTGTGAGGAGATGCTGGAGCTTTTCTCGCTCAGCGGCGAGCGCGATCCCTTCGGCATGAGCCGGGGGGAAAGGCAGCAGATCGCCCTGGCCTCGGTCCTGGCGCGGGCGCCAAGCCTTCTCATCCTGGATGAGCCCACGACCGGGCTCGATTACCGCGAGTGCATGGCCATCATGGGCATCGTCGCCCAGCTCCACCAAAAGGGGACGACGATCTTGATGATCTCGCACGATATGGAGATCGTGGCCGATTTTGCAGGCCGGGCGCTGGTTCTAAGTGAGGGCGGGCTGATCGGCGACGGGCCGGTGCGGCGGATCATGCGGGATGAAGCGCTGCTGGGCAGGGCTTCGCTGCTGCCGGCGCAGATTCCGGCGCTCGGGGCGCGGCTTGGCGGCCCCTACGCGGAAGCCTTCAGCGTGGAGGAACTGCTTTCGCTGGCCGTAGGGAAAAAAGGGGAAAAAGAGAGGGCGGAAGCATGAAAGGCATTTTGGACTATGTGCCGGGCAGCAGCTTTTTGCACAGGCTGAACCCGCTGGTGAAGCTCCTTTTGGCCTTTGTGCTCTGCGCCGCCTGCTTTGTGACCGGGAACCATTTTATCGTGCTCGGCGTTATCGCGCTGAACCTCGCTTTGGCCCTTTCAGCGGGCATCTTGGGCCGCGCGCTCAGGATGCTGCGCTCCCTGCTCAAATTATCGGCCCTTTTATTCCTCGTGCAGATCTTTTTTGTGCGCGAAGGGGCAACCCTGCTCGCGCTGCCGCTGGGGATTTGCATCACAGACCTAGGCCTCTCGTTTTCGCTGCTGTTCGTGCTGCGGCTGTTGGCCGCCGCGCTGCCGCTGGGGCTGATGCTCTCTGTCACGCAGACCAGCGACATCCCGAACGTCCTCGTGCGCAGGCTTGGCCTGCCCTACCAATACGCCTTCGTGTTGGGCACGGCGATTCGCTTCATCCCGCTGTTTGCGCAGGAGATGGCGGGCATCATGGAGGCGCAGACGGCGCGCGGCGTGGAGTTTGACACCGGGAACTTCTTTAAGAAGGTTGCGCTTTTGCTGCCACTCTGCGCGCCGCTGCTGGTTTCTTCCGTCAGGCGGATCGAGGGCGGGGCGATTTCGGCGGAGCTTAGAGGCTTTTACTTGCGCGGAAGAAAGAGCGGCTATAAGGATTACCCCTTTGCCCTGCGGGACCTTTGCGCATTGCTCGGGGGCGCTTGCGCTTTGGCCCTGGCCGTGCTATTCTAAGGCCCTGAAAAAGGAGGGGAAGAGATGGATAAGCAGCGGCGCAAGGAGCTGCGCGGCCAGTACGATGAAATTCCCACGATGATGGGCGTGGCGCAGCTAAAAAACAAGCAGAGCGGAAAGCTCTTCGTCTTTTCAAAGAACAATCTCAAGAGCACTTACCTCACCATGAAGATGCAGCTCGATCTGGGGCAGTTTCGCAATGCCGAGCTGCAGGCCGACTGGAAGGCGATGGGCGAAAGCGCCTTCAGCTATGAGGTTTTGGAAGAAAAGAAGATAGAGCCCGGGATCGACCGGGATTTGACCCTTCGGCAGATGGAAAAGGCCTGGCTCGAGAAGCTCAGGCCCTATGGCGAAAAGGGGTATAACAAAGAAGCATAAGGAGGGGGATCCCCAGATGAAGAAGCTATTCCTCACGTCGTTCTTCAAAGGCGTGGCCGAGGCTTTTCCTAATTTCGCGGGTGCCGAGCTGGGCGGAAAGACGGTCTGCTTCATCCCGACCGCGAGCCTGCCCGAAAAGGTCACCTTTTATGTTGGTGCGGATAAAAAGGCGCTGCAGAAGCTGGGCCTGATCGTGGAAGAGCTTGAAATCACAAAAACGCCCATGGAGAGGATTCGCGAGTGCATACTGCGGGCGGACTATCTCTTCGTTTCGGGCGGCAACACCTTCTTTCTGCTGCAAGAGCTGAGGCGAACCGAGGCCGGCAAGCTGATTGCCGAGCAGATCCATAGGGGAACGCCCTATATCGGTGCCTCGGCGGGCTCCATGATCCTGGCGGGGAACATCGAGTATGCCCAGCACATGGACTCGCCAGCGGCCGCGCCCGACCTAAACGGCGATTTTGAGGCGCTGTCGGTCACGCCGTTTTCGGTTCTCCCCCATGCGACCAACGCGCCCTTCAAAAAGGCGGCAGAGAAAATCCTGGCGGCTTACGGCGACCGGCTCGATCTGCGCCCCATCAGCAACAACCAGGCCATCGCGGTGGAAGGGGACGAGCTGAAAATCATCACGGTTTAGCCATAAAACGAGCCTTGCGGTGAAGTGGGATGCAATAAGGAGGCGCGGGAATGAGTTCCCCGCCTTCTTTTTTTTGCGCGCGCAACCTTTAAGGACGCTTGCTTGTATTATGGGCGAAAGGAGTTGGCCGCGCATGAGGGAGGGGCCGGACGCCAGGGAGATGTTCCTAGCTATGTCGCCCTCGGCATGCCCTTTGCGCGTTCAGAAGAGTGAAATGCTGCTGCCGGGCCATTGAGTCGCCGTACCGCTTGATCGCAGTCGCGCTGCTGTTGCCGCTGCCGGTGATATCCAGGTGCAGCGCGAGGGGGAAGCTGTAGTTCTTTTTGGCGGGTTCTTCGGGAATCTCGGGGTTGCCCTGAACAGCGCTCAGGGCGAAGTTGCCGCCGGCGCCCACAACGTAGCCGCCGTTCAAGACCCAGTTCGCAGGGGTCTTGATGAGCCAGCCATTGACCTTGCCGCCGCTCTTGGCGGGCGTCAAGGGGCCGACGACGGTGCCATTATTGAAGAACAGCCTGATTTCGCTTCATCCTTGCCCGAAGGAACGAAATGCCAATAAGCAAAGGATTCCGAGCCGCCTGAGAGATCCAGGACGCAGCTCCGTTTTCGAACCCGCCTTCATACAATCCGCTGCTGCCGGGGATGCTCACTTTTGCCATCGACGCGGCTGCCTCATTATTGGCGGCGGCCGAAACAGAGAAGGGCAGAGCAAGCATAGCGCCAGTGAGAGGGCCAAGATTTTTTATGAATTTGTTCGCTCCCTTTCTTAGTCGCCCTCAATGGAGATTGATCGTAGCTACGGTATAGCTGGTAAAAAGAAAGAAGAATTCGACGTTGCATCAAAGTAATAATGCCCGCTGGCAGACAGTGCGGACGAAACCTCGCTAGCGGCTGCTGAAAGAAGGTAATTGCGGAATGTGGAAAGAAAATCAGCCTTCCGGCATCCCGAAAGGCTGATGGTTGGCTGGCTTTCACGATTGGCGGGCTGAAATTCGCCTTATTCAGCAGCGGGCGCCTGGGTTGCGCCGGGTTTTGGCGTGGAAGCGGAGACTGCGCTCCTTGACGGGTCGAGGATCATCGAAAGCCCATCGCCCGCTGCGACCGAGGGCAGAACGCCATCCCAATTCTCGTAGAACTTGCTGCGCAAAATCGCGTCGATGACGCTGGGCGAAAGCTCGGCCCAGACCTTTTGCACCTCGCGCAGCGCCTGCGCCTCAGCCTCGGCCTGCACGATCACGCTTTCTGCTTGCCGTCTGGCGACCTCAAGCTGTTCCTCAGCCTTGATGATGGCCTTTTCCTTGTCGTACTGGGCACGGAGCTTTTCTTGCTCGGCCAGCATCTTCTGCTCGACCGCGTTTTCGAACACGGAGCTAAAGGAAATGTCTACAATTGCGAGGTTTGAGATGCCGATATAGTAGTCGGATTCGGCCTCTGCGACCAATTCCTGCACCCTGGGGCTGAGGGTCGATCTGGTTTCGATGATGGTCATCGCCGACTGGGAAGAAAAGGCGACCTTGGCCTTTTCTTCGATGATCTTCGAGAGCTTTTCAGAAAGCATCCACTGGCTGCCGAACTGGCGGGCGATGTCGGGGATGCGGGCCGGGTCGATGGTGTATTGCATCGTCATCTGCACATCGACCGCCTGGGCATCCTTCGAGTAGGCCTGAAAGCTCAGGTCAACCTGTTGGGTTTCCAGGTTATAAAGCTCGCCGGTTTGCGAAAAGACGTTGATGGTGTTGAACCCCGCGCGCTTGACCTCCTTGACGTTGCCCCATTCCTTGATGAGCAGCGCCTCCGTGGCGTTGACGATGCGCACGCTGGAAGCGAAGAGCACGAGGCAGAGCACCAGCAAGATACCAGCCGGCACCAGCACCGCGAGCATGCGCTTGCCTAGCCTTGAAAGCAGGATGAAGAGGAAGAGTGCCAGCACCAGCGCAAAGGCCGTGAACAAAATCAGGGGCACTTGCATGAAAAAACCTCCTTAAAAGCGAAAAGGGACCAATTCGGCCCCTTTTTAATGCGGAAAGGTTTAGCGCTTCGAGAACTGCGGCGCGCGGCGGGCCGCTTTGAGGCCGTACTTTTTGCGTTCCTTCATGCGTGGGTCGCGCGTGAGGAAGCCGGCCTTTTTGAGCGGATCGCGAAGCTCGGCATCGGTCTTGAGCAGGGCCCTGGCGATGCCGTGGCGAATCGCGCCTGCCTGGCCGGTGGTGCCGCCGCCACGAACGTTGATCAGCACATCAAAGCGTGCCGTGGTCTCGGTGAGCGTCAGGGGCTGACGCACGATGATTTTCAGGGTTTCAAGCCCAAAATACTGGTCGATATCGCGGCGGTTGATGGTGATCTTGCCTTCGCCCGGCACAAGGCGGACACGCGCGATGGAAGACTTCCTGCGGCCGACGGCCTGATAGTTTAAAGCTGCCATTTTTTGTTTCCTCCTTGCCTTAATAGCGAAGCTCAAGCGCTTCGGGCTTCTGGGCCTGCTGCTCGTGCTCGCTACCCTTATAGACGCGCAGCTTCTTGATCATCTGGCGGCCAAGGGAGTTGTGCGGCAGCATCCCACGAATGGCTTCTTCCACCGCAAAGTCGGACTTTTTGGCGATGAGATCGCGATACGCGGTCTCTTTCATGCCGCCGGTGTAGCCCGAGTGGTGGTAATACTTTTTTTGGTCGAGCTTATTGCCCGTGAGCAGAACCTGATCACTGTTGAGGATGATGACATGATCCCCAGTATCCACATGGGGGGTAAAAGTAGGCTTATTCTTGCCGCGCAAAATGGCCGCCACTTGGCTGGCTAGGCGGCCCAAAGGCTTGCCGGCCGCATCTACGACGTACCACTTGCGCTCGATGGTTTCGGCTTTTGCCATAAAGGTCTTCACTGCTGAATCCTCCGCTGTTTCAAGTGCATTTTTGGGAATCGTGGCCGCGCGCGCTGGTCATTCGCCGCGGAGCGGCACGCAAGCCGGGGCTAGTGGCATTGCACGCAAAGCTGATTATAAACCCGCAGATTCGCCCCGTCAAGGGGGAAGTGGCCGCTTTTGCCCATTTTGCCCTCGTTTTTGGCCCCTTTTTGTGAAAAAGGGGAGGGAACCGGCCGCCACGCCTTGTCGTTGCGGTGCCTTCTTGCCGTCATTGCGAGCGGAAGCGAAGCAATCCAGCGCACTTCGGCTTTGATGGGGCCTTTTTGCGCGCTTGCTGGATTGCCGCGTCGCTGCGCTCCTCGCAATGGACGCGCCGCACTAGGGCGTGCTTTTGGGCACGTAGGGCGGGCGGCCTGCGGCTTTGCGGGCCTCGTTGAGCTCTTCGATGTTGATATAGGGCGGCAAAACGGTATCCTCGTCCATTTCGGTGTAGGCAAGTTGCTCAACGGTGAGGTTTTCTGCTTCAAATTCCAATTCATATATTGTGTCATGAAAGCTCGTGCCCTCAAGATTCGCCCCGCTGAGGTCGGCGTCCTCAAGATTCGCCCCGCGAAGGTTGGCGCCTTCAAGACGCGCCCAGGAGAGGTTGGCGCCTTCAAGACGCGCCCCGGTGAGGTCGGCGCCTTCAAGCTGCGCCGCGGAGAGGTTGGCATTATTGAAGGCACACTGCGAAGCGCGAAGCCATGAAAGGCGCAGGTTGGAAAAATCGCAATAGCTTAGGTCAAGGTCAGCCGCAAGGGCGGGAATGCGGCCTTCCTCGGTTCGCATCTCGTGCAGCTTGCCGTGCAGCTCCGCCAGGGAAACGAGTGCGGCGCGCAGGTAGCTGGGCAGGCCGTAAAGGGGGCGTTTTATGCCTTCCGTCTGCACGGCTTCAACGAAAGCATCCCGTTTTTGCTTCCATTTATCGTTCCACTCATCCCTAAAATAGTCCGCGAGCAGCTCGGCAATCATTTCGGGCTTGTAATTGCCGTCCATAGCCAAGTTGCGCAGGGCGTGCACGCCGCCAAGCTTAATGGTGTCGGCCTCGTTCGCAAGCTGCTCCACGCCGCGCATAAAAAGCTCGTTGTTGTTCAGCCTTTGCTGCGCTTCGTGCTTCTTCTGCTCTAGCTTCAGCGTTTCCTCGGCGCCCTTTTGCTTGCGGTATTGCACGGCGGCGGCGCCCGCGCCGGTGAGCAGGCCAAGGGCCCAAACCACGGTTTGGGCAAAGTTCTTCATGTCGTCAGAGCTGGGGCTTTTGCCGTTCTGCGTGAGCTGGGTGCTGATAAAAAGGTAGAGCAGCCCGCCTAATAGCGCGGCCAGCCACACGAAGAGCGCCGCGTGCAGCGAGATCGTGTGCGCTTTCGCGAATTCCTCATTATGCTGCTTTTTATGGTAAAGGGCGAAGAGGGCGATCGCGGCAAGGACGACGATGCCGCCAAAAACCTGCAAGGCAATGTGCTGCGCGCCAAACCGGGCAGCCGCGCTTGCCACCCACGCGCCGAGCGGGCGGGCAAAAAGGGCGATGATCAGCCCCGCGAAGACGGCCAAGGGCACAAGAAGCTTCAGCCAGGGGGGCCGCGCCTTCAGCCAAGCCAAAACCCTCCGCATTCGCCAACCCTCCCCGCTAAACCCCATTCTTCCCTATAAAAAAGTATAGCGTTTTGCGCTTTTAGGCGCAAGGGGCTTTTTTTCGCCGCCCAGGGGGCAAAAAAACCTGGCTTAACCCGGAGCTAACTATTGAAAACGCGGGGCGATGAGTCTATACTGGCAGTGTTCCCAAACGCTGCAAGGAGGGATGACGACATGAACCCCAAATTCGAAAAACTCTATCAGCTCGCCTACAAGGATTTGACCGAGAACCTGCTCCCCTGGTGGGAAAAATACGATGTGGACGAAGAATACGGCGGCTTTTACGGCGAGGTAGGCCTCGATAACAGACCCATTGAGAAGGCGAATAAGTTCATTACCCTCAATGCCCGCCTGATCTGGACCTTTTCCAATGCCTACCGCGTGCTGGGCGACGAAAGGTGGAAGAAGCTGGCCGACCGGGCCTACGACTACTTCATGGCCCATTTTTACGACAAGAAGAACGGCGGCTTTTACACCACGGTGGACTATAAGGGCGACGTGGTGGACGACCATAAATTCATCTACGGCAACGCTTTCGCGCTCTATGGTCTTTCGGAATACGCCAGGGCCACGGGCAGCGAAGAGGCGCTTAAGTATGCTTATGAGCAGATGCTGAACCTCGACAAGCACGTCTATGATCCGCAATACAAGGGCTATTACGAGGCCGCCACGGCGGATTGGAAGGTCAACCCCTGGATTCACGGCGTAAACCGCGTGCCCAGCGACGTCAAGACCATGAATACCCACCTGCACATGATCGAAGCCTATACCTGCCACCTGCGCGTGAACAAGGCGCCTTATGTGCAGAACAAGGTGCGCGAGCATCTTTATGTGATGCTCAACAAGATCGTCAATAACGAAACGCACCACTACCATTACTTCCAAGCCAGGGACTGGACCCCAACCTCGACCGGCATTACCTATGGGCACGACATCGAGGGTAGCTGGCTGATGCTCGAAACCGCGGATGTGCTGGGCGAGCCGGAAGCCCATCGCAAGACCCGCGATGTGTGCGTGAACATCGCTAGGGCCTGCTATGAAGAGGCCTTCGATCCGCGCGGCGGCCTTCACACCGAATTTGACCCGGCGAACGGCGAAAAGAGCAAGCGCTTTGGCTGGTGGGAGCAGAACGAGGCCGTGGTGGGCTTCCTCAACGCCTGGGAAGAAACCGGGGATGAGAAGTTCCTCGATGCGTCGCTCAAAACCCTCGAGTTTACGCTTGAGCACTTCGTCGATCACGAAAAGGGCGGCTGGTTTACGGGCACCGACCTCGACGGCAACCCCAACCGCGAGCGCGGCTTGAAGGTCGCCGGGCCGGTTTGCCCCTATCACAACGGGCGGATGAGCATGGAGATCATCGAGCGCTACCGCAAGCACCAGGAGGAGGCGGTCGGGAAGGCTTTTGACCTGTAAAGGGCTGAATTCAGGGCCATTGGCAAGAGGCCGCGGCGTGAGCCGCGGCCTCTTTTTCGGTCGCGAAAGGGCATAAAAGGCCTTTGATGCGAAATATAGATAGGGAAGAGAGGAAAGGGGGACTTCGCGATGCGCCAAAGAAGGGTTTTGGCTGCTTTGCTGGCCTTTTTTATGCTTTTACCCATCACTTGCTACGCGGCCGGCGTGCCGCTTGAGAGCGGGCCGCCGTTTTCGGGCAGCGAGGCGAGCCTGCTGCTGATGGAGGAGAGCACAGGGCAGATCATCTTCGAAAAGAACGCGGATGAGCAGCGCCCCGTGGCCTCGGTGACGAAGCTGATGACCATCCTGCTGCTATTGGAGATGCTTGAGGATCAGCGGATATCCCTGGATGGCGAAGTGACGGTTTCAAAGAACGCCGCAGGCATGGGGGGCTCGCAGGCGCTGCTCGACGCGGGCGGACAATATAAGATGGAGGAACTGCTCAAGTCGCTGATCGTGGCTTCGGCCAACGATTCGGCGGTAGCGCTGGCAGAATATGCGCTGGGCTCTGAGGGAAGCTTCGTCGCGGCGATGAACGCGCGCGCGAAGGAGCTTGGGCTTGCGGCGACTTCCTATCAAAACGCGACGGGGCTGCCCGCGCAAGGGCAGTATACTTCGGCCAGAGACGTGGCCGAGCTTTCGCGAAAGGTGCTTTCCCACCCGCTGTATTTTCGATTTTCGACGATTTGGATGGATGAGATCGCGCACAACTCGGGCAGGAAGACGGAGCTGGTCAACACCAACCGGCTGGTGCGCTTCTACGAGGGTGCGGACGGCGTGAAGACCGGCTCCACGCAGGAGGCAGGCTATTGCATCTCGGCTTCTGCCAAGCGCGGGGATGCGCGCTATATCGCCGTGGTACTCGGGGCGGCAACCGGGAAGGAGCGATTCAATACAGCGTCCGCGATGCTCGATTATGCCTTTGACCATTATACCTTTTTTGCGCCCGTGGAGGCCGATAGCCCGCTGGCCAACGCGATCCCCGTGCGCAACGCGAACGGCTTCACGGCGGATTTGTATCTGAAAGAGCCGCTGCGGATCCTGGCCAAGAGGGGCGAAGAAAGCGCCTATTATGTGGAGGTCGAGGCTCCAGAAAGCCTGGAGGCGCCGCTGATCCCCGGGCAGGAGCTTGGCAAGGCGCATCTTTTCAAAAACGGGGAGGAATTTGAGGTCGTCCCGCTGACCGTGCGGGCTGAGATCAACCCGTCGGGCTTCATGGTGGAGCTACTGAACGTTCTGCGCGGCTGGCCGCCCCTGGCGGCCAGCTAATATGGGGCGGCGAGGCCGGCGCGAATCATTGCGTAGTGGCACTCAATTGCCTTGCGGGCGGCAACCCACGGGAACGAACCCGGGGGCCGACGCTCGCTGACGTTCGCTCCCTCGCCGGCCCTGCGCGGGACTGGATCTGTGATCCGTCCCGACGCCTTGGCCGGCGATTCGGCGGTTTCGCCGCCTGGTTGGCCCCCGAGGATGCGATTCGGGCGCCATCGAATGATGCTGCCCGTGCTTGCGTTGTGAGGCTTCTTTTAAACGGTGGAAGCTCGGCTCGCGCTTCATGGGCCAACGGCGAGCATCAGCGAGCAAACGGCGGGAGGGCTTTTCTGCGCCATCGGCGCGGAAAAGCCCTCCCGCCGTTCACGGCTGCGAAGCAGACAAGTTGGCCCGTTTCGGCGCGACCGGAAGGGAGCGCCGCGTTCCCCGCGGGCCGAAGCGCGCGCATTTGGGCTTTTGCGGCCAAGGGAATCGTGCTGCGAACGCCGCCCCGCCTATTCCTCAAAGAGCGCGGCGTGGCGGTGCCGCACAGGGGGCGCTTGCATGTCAAGGCAGGCCCTTTCCTGTTTTGTAGTGTTGATTTTCGGCGAAGTTTGTTGACAGTATTTCGGCCCCTGCGGTATCATTAAATCCAAATAACGCCCTGTGCAAAGAGGCCGAAAGGAGGAATGCCGCGCATGAGAATCGGACTGGATCTGGGCTCGACAACGATCAAGGCAGCCGTGCTGGATGATGCCGGGGAAATGATCTTTCAAAAATACGCGCGGCATTACAGCCTGGTCTCGGCCAAGGTGATCGAGCTTTTGGAAGAGATTGAGCGAAGCTTCCCCGGGGAAGAGACCGTCAGGCTTTCGATTTCGGGCAGCGCGGGGCTAGGCATCGCGCAAAAGAGCGGGATTTCCTTTGTGCAGGAAGTCTATGCCACGAAGCTCGCCTGCGCGCGCCAGGCTCCGGATGCCGATGTGGCTATTGAGCTAGGCGGCGAGGATGCGAAGATTCTTTTTCTCAGCGGCCAGCCAGACGCACGGATGAACGGTAGCTGCGCCGGAGGCACCGGCGCCTTTATCGACCAGATGGCGGCGCTTTTGGGCGTTTCGGCGGGTGAACTGAACGAGATGGCGAAGGCACACGAGCGGGTTTACACCATCGCGAGCCGCTGCGGCGTCTTTGCCAAGAGCGACGTGCAGCCGCTGATCAACCAGGGCGCGAAGGCGTCGGACCTGGCGGCGAGCATCTTTGCCGCGGTGGTGATCCAGACCATCGGCGGGCTGGCGCAGGGCCGGGCCATTAAGGGCAATGTACTCTACTTGGGTGGGCCGCTCTACTTTTTGAGCGAGCTTAGGAAGAGCTTTGACCTATCCCTCGCCGCCGAAGGCATTTGCCCTGAAAACAGCCTCTATTTCGTCGCGCTGGGCGCGGCGCTGAGCGCGCGGGAAGAGACTCGCCTGCGCGATGTACTAAAGGCCCTGAAAGAGCGGGGTGCCGAGCATGCCTTTGCCTCAATGGAGCCTTTATTTAAGAGCGAAGAGGAATATCAAAGCTTTTTTGAGCGGCATAAGAAGGGAAGGGCGCCTAGGCGCGACTTTGCGAGCTACGACGGCCCCGTCTTTTTGGGGATCGACGCGGGCAGCACGACGCTGAAGTTTGCCGTGCTTTCCACGGAAGGCGAGCTGCTCAAAAGCCTATACCAAAGCAACAGCGGCAACCCCATCCCCCTGGTGAAGGCCTTTTTTGAGGAGCTTTATGCTGAAAAGCCGGGGCTGCGCATTCTTCGCGCCGCGGCGACTGGCTATGGCGAGGGCCTGATTCAAAGCGCCTTTTGCCTCGACCACGGCCTGGTCGAAACCATGGCGCACTTAAAGGCCGCGCGCCATCTCCAGCCCGAAACCGACTTCATTCTGGACATTGGCGGGCAGGATATGAAGTGCATGCGGCTGCGGGGCGGCCATGTCGAAAATCTTTACCTGAACGAGGCCTGCTCCAGCGGCTGCGGCAGCTTTTTGCAGGGTTTTGCCGAAGCGATGGGCGAAAAGATCGCGGACTTTGCCAAGCTCGGCCTTTTTGCCGACCGGCCGGTTGACCTGGGCAGCCGCTGCACGGTCTTTATGAACTCGTCGGTCAAGCAGGCGCAGAAAGATGGCGCCAGCAAAGAAAATATCAGCGCGGGGCTCTCGATTTCGGTGATCAAAAACGCGCTCTATAAGGTGATTCGCCCCTCGAGCAAGGAAGAATTGGGCAGCCACATCGTCGTGCAGGGCGGAACCTTCCTAAACGATGCGGTTCTGCGCGCCTTCGAAAAGGAAATGAGCCTTGAGGTGCTGCGGCCCGATATTGCGGGCCTGATGGGCGCCTACGGCGCCGCTCTGTATGCCAGGGAGCGCTACGGGCAGGATGGCGCGCCGTCCACGACCCTTAACGAAGCGGCTGTCGCCGCCTTTGAGCACGAGGTGATGCTGACGAACTGCGGCCTTTGCGAAAATCACTGCCCGCTCACGGTCAACCGCTTTGCGGATGGCAGGCGCTTCCTCAGCGGCAACCGCTGCGAAAGGCCCCTCGCCCAAAAGGAGGGCGTGCAGGGCCTGAACATATACGAAAAAAAGCTGGAGCTGATCCAGAGCTATCAAGGCAAGCCGGGTTCGCGCGGCAAGATCGGCCTGCCGTTTGGGCTCAACTTCTATGAGCTTTTGCCCTTCTGGCATGGCTTCTTCACCGAGCTTCAAATCGAAACGGTGCTCAGCCCGCTCTCAAGCAGGGATCTTTACCTGCTGGGCCACGGCAGCGTGCCCAGCGACACGGTCTGCTACCCGGCCAAGCTGATGCACGGCCACGTGCAGTGGCTGATCGACCAAGGAATTGGCACCATCTTCTACCCTTGCGGCAGCTACAATATGGACGACGGCCTTTCAGATAACTGCTATAATTGCCCCGTCGTGGCCTTTTACCCGGAAGTCATCGCGGGGAACCAGCCCATGCCCGAAGGGCTGCGCTTCATCAAGTGCTACGTGGGCCTGCACCGCAGGCGTGACCTGCCAACCAAGCTTTACGAGGCGTTGAAGACTTATTACCCCGATCTTGCGCCTAAAGAGGTTCGCCGTGCGCTCAAAAAGGGCTTTGCGGCCTATGAAGCCCACATGGCGAAGATCAGTGAAATGGGGGAGGGGATTTTGCGGCGCGCTAGGGAAGAGGGCAGGCCTGTGGTCATTCTGGCCGGGCGGCCTTACCACATCGACCCCGAGATCAACCATGGAATCGACCGCCTTCTTTCTGGCTTTGGCGCCGCCGTGCTCAGCGAGGACGCGATTCTGCGCCTCGTGCCCAAGGGCGCGCCGAAGCTCCGGGTTTTGAACCAGTGGACTTATCACGCAAGGCTCTATGCTTCGGCCAGGTTGGTTGCGCGGGAGGCCGATCTGCAACTCGTGCAGATGGTGAGCTTCGGCTGCGGCTGCGACGCCATCACGGGTGATGAGTGCCGCCGCATCCTCGAGGAAGCGGGCAAGATCTATACCCAAATCAAGATAGACGAGATCGAAAACCTGGGGGCGGCGCGCATCAGGCTGCGCAGCTTCTTTGCGGCCGCGGGTCTCGAAAAGCAGGGCGGGGCGGCATAGGATGGGAGGCGTACCAATGCAAAAGAGAGAGCTAAAAACGAGGGAAAAGGGCGAAAAGCGGGGCAGGATCCTGTTTGAAAGGCGGATGCGCAGGACGCACACCATTCTTTTGCCGCAGATGCTGCCGCTGCACTTTGAGCTGCTGCAGAACGTATTCCGCGAGAGGGGCTACCAGGCAGAGTTGCTCACCAACGAAGGGCCGCACATCGCCCAGCTCGGCCTCAAGTATGTGCATAACGATACCTGCTACCCGGCCCTTTTGGTGGTTGGGCAGATGATAGACGCCCTGCAGAGCGGCCGATACGACCTGGACCATACCGCGTTGATGATCACCCAAACGGGCGGCGGCTGTCGGGCTTCGAACTACATTCACCTCCTGCGCAAGGCGCTGGAGCGCGCGGGCTACGCGCAGGTTCCGGTCATCAGCCTGAACCTCAGCGGCATGGAATCCAATCCGGGCTTCAAGATGAACCTCAAGATGCTCAGGAAGCTCCTGGCCGCGCTGGTCTATGGGGACGAGCTCATGCTGCTAGGCAACCAGGCAAGGCCCTATGAAATCAACCTAGGCGAAACCGACGCGCTGCTCAAGCATTGGGTGGAGGAGATCTCGCGGCAGTTCCATGAGGGCAAGGCCTATTCCCTCAGGCAGTTGCGCAAGGTGGCCAAGAGCATCGCAGGTAGCTTCGAGGGCATTCAGCGCGAGGCCATCGAAAAGATCAAGGTGGGCATCGTGGGCGAAATCTACATCAAATACGCAAGCCTGGGCAACAACGGGCTGGAAGCCTTCTTGCATCAGCAGGATTGCGAGGTCATGGTGCCCGGGGTCATCGGCTTTGGCATGTTCAGCCTCGATAACCGCCTGGAGGATCACCGCCTTTATGGCGGCAGCGCCCTCAAAAAGTGGGCCGTTCAGGTGCTGGCCGGCTATCTAAAGAAGATGGAGAGCGCGCTGATCTCCGCGGTTGAGGCCACGAGCTTCAAGGCCCCGGGCCGCTTTGAGCACACCCGCGAGCTGGTCGATGGGGTGATCGGTCACGGTTGCAAGATGGGCGAAGGCTGGCTGCTCACGGCTGAAATGCTTGAGCTGGTTGAGATGGGCTACCCCAACATCATCTGCGCGCAGCCCTTTGGTTGCCTGCCCAACCATATCGTGGGCAGGGGTATGATGAATCAGGTCAAGTCCATCGCCCCCAAGGCCAATATCGTGGCCATTGACTATGACCCGAGCGCCGCGCGCGTCAATCAAGAAAACCGCATCAAGCTCATGCTGGCGACAGCCGGGGAAGAGGCCGTGGGTGCGATCGAGAGCGCTCTGGGCGCGCTTTTGCAGCACAAGCCAGAGATCGCGGCTGATTAGGAAGCCACAAAAAGCAAGGAAAAGAGCCGTTTTTCTCCTGGATTACGGAGGGGAACGGCTCTTTTGGGCCTTGGGCGGGCACTAGTTAAGCGGGAGCATGCTATCGAGCATGGCCTCAAGGAGGACGGTTCCGCCTTCCGCGGCCTCGGCCGGGTACAGCATCCAGGCATCGAAGTTCTTTTCCCCAACGGCAATGTTCTTCCAAACGATGGTCCCGGCGGGATCCAAGCCGCTTGGTGCCGAAGGCGTAGCGTTCCCAGTCGCGTTAAGAATGAGCATGCGGATGGAGGGATCCATGCCGCTCTCTTCGGTTGGCGAAATGAGGTCGCCACCCTCCACGGCGTCCGCCTTAAATGAAAAATCTGAAAAAACATAGATGGCGTAACCCTTTTCGCTGCGGAACAGCCGCGAGGGCAACTCCTCCACGTTGCCCTCGCGCGTCACCGTGAGCGGCTTTTCTTCTGGCAGCGTTTCGCTGATTTGCGGGGTTGGCGTGGCGTTTTCCGCGCTTTCTTCTGGCGCGACCGTAGTGGGCGCGGCGCTGGGCGCTTCCGCCGCCGCCGGCGAAGGGGAAGCGGCAGGGATCGCGGGAGCCGCCCGGCAGGCGCAGAGCGCGAGCAGGAGAAGGGCGAAAAATACGGCGAAAACGAATTTTTTCATTGTTGCGCTCCTTGGTTGAAGAAGCGCCCAGCGAAGGCCAGGCGCTTCTTGAAAGATGGGTGGGGGATGTTTACTTTAGCATGGAGCCACCATCCACGCGCAGGGAAGCTCCGGTTAAATGCTCGGCTTCGTCTGACGCCATATAGACGCAGGCATAGGCATCGTCCTTGGGCAGGCCGGTACGGCCCAGCGCATAAAGGGGGTATTTTTCGTTGAGCATCTTGCTGTCGATATAGGCATGGCGAGGCTCGCGAGTGGCGCGCTTGCCGGACTCGACGCCGGTCTTGAACTCGATCTGCACCGCGGCGGGCTGAATCATGTTGACGCGGACGCCATACTGGGCGAACTCGACCGCTGCTTCGCGCATCAGCATGTGCATGCCGCCCTTGGTCATGGCATAGACCGGGTCAAAGTCCGTGGCGCGCTTGCCGTGTACGGACGAGATCAGGATGATGTTGCCCTTGGTCTTTTTCAGCTCTGGCAGAGCGGCGCGCATCATATTGGTGTAGCCGCCGAGGTTCACCTTCATGAGCAAATCGTAGTTTTCCTCGCTGTAGCCATCAAAGGGCGTGTTCTTTTGGAGCGCCGCATTGTTGACGAGGATATCGAGCCTGCCCCATTGGTCAACAGCAGCCTGGATCAGCCCTTCGGCCTGCGCGTATTCGGATACGTCGGCCTGGACGAGGATGCAGCTATCCTCGCCGTAATCGGCGTGGTATTTGGCCAGCAATTCGTCCGCCATCGCGCGGTTGGAGTTGCAGTTGAGCACCACCTTGGCGCCGGCCTCGATGAAGGCCTTGGCGATTCCCGCGCCGATGCCCTT
>JAITGM010000038.1 GCA_031280685.1 Christensenellaceae bacterium | reverse complement strand
CGCGGGAGAAGAGGATGGCTTGCCGGTTTTGATTCATCGTGATTTGCTCCCTTCAATGCAAAAAGCCCGCCGGATTTTGAATTTTTCCAACGAGCGTAGGCGGGTTTTATTTGGTTTTGCGATTTCGGCAATCACGCGAAGTTCATACTCGCGCAAGCCCAAAACAGGCTTTTTTCATCCATAAAATGAGGTTTCGAGATTTTGCCCTCAGGCATGGTAAAAACCCGCTCACTGAGCGGGTTTTTACGCAGGTATCTTTTTCAGATTACCTTGATGGTGCCGCAGACCGGAATTGAACCGGTACTCTGTTGCCAGAACGGGATTTTAAGTCCCGGGCGTCTGCCAGTTCCGCCACTGCGGCCGGTTTGTTTTAAATCCGACACCAAAATCAATTTCTAGAAATCGGAGGAATATAAAAACCAGAGCTCCTATAGAGTTGTCAAGCTCTTGCAAAATCAAGGTCGTGCTGTCGCAGGCAGCGGCGCCATTGGGTTTTCAGGTTTGCATATCCACCATTTCATCACACCGCCTCGCACACATAGAAGAATAACATTTTCGCCCGCTAGCGTCAAGGGAGCAGTCCGCAGTTAAGTTGCCGCGCAACAGCGCCGTGCGAACGACTTTAACCTTGGTTTTCTTTGCGTGTGTTTGTTAACATGCTCTATGCGTTCAAAGCCCTCCGCCACGCTGTTTCTTTTCGCGCCATATCCAGTATGAGTTATGCGAATTGCTCTTGGATTTTGCTTTTTGTATCTTCACATGATATTTTTTATATCTATTGTCATATTTGCTAATTATCGCGGTCATAAAATGCTTTCGCTTTCTTATTTTATGACTGGAATAGCATCTATTAACACGATATTAACGATAGTTTGCATTGACAAAATTGCACGTAAATATATGATTAAATAAGGCCGTGAATGTTGACTGGTTGTTATCAAAAGAAACATGTCGGGCGGTGTCCGCCTGGTTGCGGTGCCTTTCGGATTTTACGGCAAAGGGGAGTTTTTTTGATGGTTCTATTTTATATGAGGCGGAAGGGCCGAAGCCCGCGGAAGAAATGGGGCCAAGGTGAGCTTCGGCGCTTCCTTGCCTACCTCACAATGGTTCTGCCGGGTCTTATTTTCCTCATCGCCTTCAGCTATATGCCCATGCCGGCCATCGTCTTGGCCTTTAAAAACTACAAAATGGCCATGCCCCCCGAGGATGCTTGGATTCGCAATCCATTCATCTATTCCTTGATCTATAATAGCCCTTGGGTAGGCTTTAACAATTTTAAGTTTATCATTGGCTCCCCCGAGCTCGCAATCTTCCTGCGCAATACGCTGGGGTATAATTTAACCTTCATGTTTGTGGGTCTGTGCTTCGCGGTGGGCATCGCGGTAGGCATCAATGAGCTACGCCAACGCTTTATGGCTAAACTCTACCACACGATCTTGTTTCTACCCTACTTTCTTTCCTGGGTCATCGTCACTTACGTGCTCTATGCCTTCATCTCCTCAAACGGCGTCATCAATCACATCCTAGAATCCTTTGGGAGGGAAAAGGTGCAGATCTATTCAAAAATCAGCGCCTGGCCCTTCATTTTTGTGCTCGCCAACGTCTGGCGTTATGCAGGCAACAGCTCCATCATCTATTTGGCTACCATCACGGGCTTCGACCAGCAGCTCTATGAGGCCGCCGCGATGGATGGCGCGGGCAAATGGAAGCAGTTCCGCTTCATCACCTTCCCGCTCTTGGTGCCCACCATCATCCTCCTGCAGATCCTCGCCGTCGGCCGCATCCTAAACGGCGACTTTGATATGTTCTACTCCCTGCCGAACGGCTCTGGCATGATTAAGGATGCCTCGCTCACCATCGACATTTACGTTTTCGAGGCTCTGCGCTCCGGCCAGCCCATCGGCCTGCCGGCTGCGGCAGCGCTGTTCCAGTCCGGCATCGGTTTTTTGCTGGTGTTGACCACCAACGCGATCGTCCGCAGGATTGATGGCGACATGGCCATGTTCTAAGGGCCTTTACCACTTCATTTTCAGTTTTTTCGTTTTAGTACTCAGCAAGAGAGGATGATCATGATGAGTAGCGTTCTGGATGGGCAGGCGGCTCTCCGCTCGACGAAAAAATACAAGGACATGAACCAGCTTTCGCCCATCGCCAACGGCGTTTTGCACCTAATCTTCACTTTGGGCTGCCTTTGCTGCATCGTGCCGCTTTGGGTGGTCGTTTCCGCTTCGCTCACGCAGGAGCAGGCGCTCGTCCGCCAGGGATACGGCTTCTGGCCCCCCGAATTCTCTAACAGCGCCTACCTCTTCCTCTTCAAATCCGGTGGCGGCGCTGTGAGCATCGCCTACATCAACACCATTATTGCCACAATTGCGGGCACCTGCCTGTGTGTGGTCACAGTCGGGCTCTATGCCTACCCCCTTTCCAGGCCGGATTTCAAGCTGCGGAATCTTTTCACCTTCCTTTCCTTCTTCTCTATGCTGTTTAACCCGGGCACGGTGGCCTTTTACCTGCAGGCGACCCAAGTTCTGCACATCAACAACACGCTTTTTGCCCTCTTCCTGCCGCAGAGCTTTTCCGCCTACTGGGTCATCATTATGCGCACCTTCTACAAGTCGAACGTGCCTGATTCCGTCATCGAGTCCGCCCGCATCGACGGTGCGGGCGAGTGGCGCACCCTGCTGCAGATCGTTTCCCCCCTAGCGGTGCCGGGCTTTGCCACGGTCGCGCTCTTTGCCGCGGTCGGCATCTGGAACAACTTCTTTAACTGCCTGCTGCTGGTCAACGATGCGAAGTTCTATAACCTGCAGTATGTCATCTATGAGATCCTGCGCACGGTGCAGTTTATGAAGCAAATGGCGTCCTCCTCGGGCGTCATGGCGGATGTAGGCGGCGGCCTAGCCAACATGCCCTCAGAATCCTTCCGCATGGCCATGGCCGTGGTGACGATGGGCCCCATCGTCCTGGCCTACCCCTTCTTCCAAAAATACTTCGTCAAGGGGCTGACCATCGGCGCGGTCAAGGGTTGATCGTCGCAAAAAAGGCCGGAAAACAGACCAAAAAAGCGATATTAGGGGGCCTTCCCCTTAATAATATAACGCGAAGGAGATGTTTTGGTTTGAGCAAAAAGATCGTAACCTTATTGCTCGCATTGACCATCGTTCTGGCCTTCACCGCCTGCGGGCCGGCCGCTTCCCAGCTCCCTGCGGGAACCGATACCCCCGCGGCCACGGATGCGCCTGAGGATTCGGCGGCGCCCGTTGAATCCGCGCCCGCTTCCGAGCTGACGCCCTACGAAATCACCTACTATCTCTACTCCATCAAAACCTCGGATCAGCAGGAGCTGGTCGAGAAGGCGATCAACGAGATCATTCAGCCCAAGTTCAACGCCACCGTTGACTTCGTAATGATCACCGGCGCCGACTGGAGCGAGAAGGCCATCGTGCCTCTGCGCGCTGGCGTCAAAATCGACGCGTTCTGGACGCCGGAATGGCAGAACCTGATGGAAAACGTCAACGCGGGCTCCTTGCTGCCCCTTGACGACGCGAGCGGCAAGTATGGCGACCTCATTCATACCTACGCGCCGCAGACCGCGGAAGATCTTGGCCCTTTCTACACGGGCAACATCATCCGCGGCAACCTCTACTGCGTGGCGACCATCAAGGAAACCGGCGTGAAGACGGCCTTCATTTGGAACAAGGCCTACGTCGATAAGTACAATATCCCGATTCAGGACATCAAGACCCTCGAACAGCTCGAGCCCGTCATCTACGAGTTCAGGAAGAACGAGCCCGACGTGTACCCGGTCTTCACCATCGGCAACGGCCGCTTTGGCGACACCCCATTCCTCGCGCCCGTCAGCAACATCGACGGCATCGCGATGCTCAAGGGCGAGCCGAACGCCACCGACGGCGAGCTGTTCAGCTATTGGGATCGGCCCGAAACCGAGAGCTACCTCGCCACGATGCGCAAATGGTATAAGGACGGCATGCTCCACCCAGATTCCGCGCTTTCGTCCTACAATGAATACGACATGCTCAATTCCGGGCAGTTCCTGCTCGAGTCCCACGGCCACAAGGGTGGCCAGGTCAAGTCGCAGGAGCTCATGAGCCAGTCCGGCAACCCGGATCTCAAGCTTGAGGAAGTGATCGTTGAAAGCTCCGCGGGCTTCAACACCACCAGCTACTCGGCGGGCGCCGCCTACGGCATCCCGGTCACCTCGCAGGATCCGGCCCGCGCGATGATGTTCATCAACGAGATCTATCAGAACCAGGCCGTTCTCAACCTAATGACCTGGGGCGTCGAAGGCGTGCACTACACCCTGTCTGGCGACGGCCGCGCCGTCCCCACCGAAATGAACGGCTGGTCCGACTCTCACGGCGGCTTCTGGTCGATTGGGCCGCAATTCAAGCAGATTATCGGCATCAGCGAGGATGCCAAGAAGTACGAGCAGATGAAGGCGCTCTGCGATAGCTTCACCAACCACGAATCCCTCGGCTTCCGCATGGATCCCTCGGGGTTCGAGAACGAGTATGCGGCGCTCGCCAACGTCAAGAGCACCTACAGCCGCGCGCTGCTCACCGGCGCGTTGGACGAAGCTGGCTACAAGGAAGCGCTCACCCGCATGACGGCCGCTGGCCTGCCCAAGGTTTTGGAAGAAGCCCAAAAGCAGTACGCAGCCTTCAAAGCGGCCAAATTCGGTCAATAACATCGTTCTCCTCCATTGGGGAGGAAGGCGCTGGGCGCGCTTCCTCCCCGCCTTCTTGATAAGGGCATAAAAACAAAGAGAAGAAAGGCGTGAGCCCATCGTGGACATCAACCTAAAGAGCACGGCCTCCAGCCCGGCGGATCTTCGCATCACCGATATGAAGATCGTCCAGATCCACCAGCGCGGCGGCCCCCGTTTTAACTCCGTCCTGCGCATCGACACCAACCAGGGCCTGTATGGCTATGGCGAAGTGCGCGACGGCGCCAGCCCCGTCTATGCCCTCATGCTCAAGCGCGTGATTTTGGGCGAAAACCCCTGCAATATC
>JAITGM010000011.1 GCA_031280685.1 Christensenellaceae bacterium | reverse complement strand
GCCTCGCTGGGGTTGCCCAGCACCAGGTTCGCGCCCTCCTTGGCAAAGTCCAGCGCGATGGTTTCCCCCAAGGCGCCATTTGCCTGGGTGACGTACACGGTCTTGTTTGCAAAGCGCATCGTTCATTACCCCCAAATTGAAGATGAAGCCGGCATAGTACCCAAAATCGCTTGGAAACAATGCCGGCAAAGCCATAACCTGCTGGGAATTTGGGTTTAAGCGGCCGGCCTAAAAGCCAAGGGCTTAAGACCAGAGGCGGTCGTTGGAGTCCCAGTCGTTCCACTGGTCGGTGGACTCCCAAACGCCGGGGATCTTCGGATCCACATGGGCGGCGAGCACTTCGTCGTCGAGCTCGTCGATGCCAAGGCCCGGCTTCTCGGGCACGGCCATGAAGCCGTCGATGATCCTGGGCTTTTCGTCGCCCTTGACCATGTCGGACCACCAGGGCACGTCGTTGGAGTGGAACTCAAGGGCGAGGAAGTTCTCGGTCGCCGCGATGGAGTGCACAGCGGCCAGGCAGGCCACCGGGGTTTCGGCCATGTGCACGGCCATGGCTACGCCGTATTCCTGCGCCATGTCGCCAATCTTCTTGTTTTCCAGGATGCCGCCGGACGAGAGCAGGTCGGGGTGGATGACGCCCACGCCGCCGTTTTCGATGAGGGGCCTGAAGTTCTCTTTCAGGTAGATATCTTCGCCGGTGCCGATGGTGGCGGCGGTGGAGTTGTTCAGGCGCACATACTGGTCGGTCAGGTGCCAGGGGATGAGATCCTCAAGCCAGGCAAGGTTATATTTTTCGACGCGGCGGGCGAACTTGATGCAGTCATCCAGGCCCACATGGCCGAAGTGGTCGATCGAGAGGGGAATGTCGTAGCCGATCACGCTGCGAACCTCGGCTACGTAGTTTTCGAGGTAATCGAAGCCCTTTTCGGTGATGTGGATGCCGGTGAAGGGATGCGCGACGTTCTGATAGTCGTAGGCGCGGTTCCTCCAATAGCGAGCGGCGGCAAGATCGCCGGATTCGCGCGCCTGCCTGGCTTTTTCGCGCAGCTCGCGGCCTTCCGCCAGGAAGCCGATGGGCGCGGTGAGGGCGCCTTCGACATCGCGCAGGGTGCCGATGCCAAGATCCATCTTCAGGAAGGTGTAGCCGTTCTTTTCGATGCGGGCCTTGAGCGCCGCGCCCATGTTCAGGCCGGTATCCTTACCGCTCACGTCGGTGTCGCAATACATCCTGATCTTGTCGCGGAACTTGCCGCCCAGCATTTGGTAGATCGGTACGCCGTAGGCCTTGCCCGCGATGTCCCACAGGGCGATTTCAACGGCGCAAACGCCGCCCGCCTGGCGGCTCTGGCCGCCGAACTGCTTGATGCGGCGGAAGAGCTTATCGATGTTGCAGGGGTTTTCGCCCAAAAGCAGGCGCTTGAGCATCTGCGCGTAGACCTTGGAGGAGCCGTCGCGCACCTCGCCGTAGCCGGTGATGCCCTGGTTGGTTTCGATGCGCAGCAGCGTGCAGTGCATCGGCGCACCCACGATGTCTACAAAGCGCATATCGGTAATTTTAAGGTCGGTCGGCTTGGAACCCGTTCTGGTATAGGCAAGCGTGCTCTCGTAAGTTTCTGTAGCCAATGGAAGTCCCTCCTTCGATTTTTGGCAAGCCTTTTTACATAAAAAGGCCCAAGAATAGATCGTTTATTATCATACACTCCATCGGAATTTAACGCAAGGGGACGACGAATCAATCTCTCTCACGGTTTTATATCGCGGTACGCGCTCCTCCCGCGGCAAAAGCCCGCGCCTTACTCCCCCTTTGCCTTGCGCGCGCGCTCGATCAGCTCAAAACACATGCGCGAATTGTGGTAGGGCGCCTTCCAGCCCCCGATCTTGGTATCGCTCGAGGACATGGGCGCGTTGTGCTCGTCCAGCATCGCGAACCACTCGCCGTTTGCGTGATCGACGATGTGCTCGCGGATATAGGCGAAACTGCGCAGAGCGGCCTGCATAAACTCTTCGCCGCCACCCATTTGCCAGGCGTTGAGGAAGCCTGTTACCGCCTCGGACTGTACCCACCAGGAGCGCTGGCGGAGCATCTCGTTCGTATCCGGCTTGTATTCATAGAGCATGGCGCCGTCCGCGTCGATGGATTCGTCAAGGCAAGCTCTTGCCATTTTAAGGCACACGGGCGCGGCCTCCTTCTCGGCTTCGTGCCAGCCAAGCACCTCGCAAGTTTCCATCATCAGCCAGGTGCCCTCAATGTCGTGCCCGTAAGAAACATCGGATGAAGTTCCGTTCCACTGCGCGTCGAAGAACATCGTGAAATGGCCTATTTCCTCGTTTGTGACCTTGTTGAGCATCACATTCAGGTGCTCGCGCACCTTATTTTCAATCCGTTCGTTGCGCCAGACGCGCAACAGGCAGGTATAGGCCTCGATCATGTGCAGGTGGGTATTCATGGTCTTGGTCATGTCGATGCGGCGATGGGGGCTTTGGCGCTCCACGCGCTGCCAGTCCCTCGTGAACATCTCGTAATAGCCAAGGTTGATCGGGTCAAAGGCGTGCTTTTCCAGCAATTCGAAGATCTCTATGGCCCGCCTCAGCGCCCCTTCGTCGCCCGTGGCGCGGTAATACTCTGCCAGGCCATAGATGGCAAAGGCGTTGCCATAGACCATTTTATGGTCCTGCTGGGGCTTGCCGGTGTGGTCCACCATGTAGTAAGCCCCGCCGTATTCCGGGTCGAGGAAGTGCCCGATGAAGTAGTCGTAGGCCCTCTTGGCTAGCTCGAGGTACTCGGGCTTGCCGAGCACCCTGTAGGCGCTGGCGTAGCTCCAGACCAGCCTGGCGTTCAAGATCAGGCACTTGGGCGCGCCCTCCACCGGGCTGCCGTCGTCCGCGCTCGCGCCGATGAAGCCGCCATACTTTTCGTCGATTGCGTGCTTCTTCCAAAAGGGAAGGATATTGCCCTCCACCTCTTCCAGGGCGAGCTGAGCCAGTTTTTCCAATCTTGGGTCGATCGCTGCCATCGTTGAATCCTCCTTATTTGCCGCCTTCGTAAATTCTTGCCTGTTTTTTTACCTAGGCTTCACAATTCTTCCGGCCCCAGTATAGCACGGCGGCGTCCGGGGCGCTATACTAAAAGGCGAAAACCGTTTCCCTATCCGCCCTTTTTAGAGAGGAGAGCCAAAGATGACCGTTTTTGAAGCCATCGAGTCCCGCAGGAGCATCCGCAAGTACTCGTCCAGGCCAATTGAGCCTGAAAAGCTCGAAAAGATCGCGGAAGCCTTCCGCCTTTCGCCCACGGCCGGCAATGGCCAAAACTGGAAGCTTTACATCGTCAAGACCGAAGCCCTGCGCGAGAAGATCCGCAAGGTCTGCATGCGCGAGCCGAGCTTCGTCACCGAAGCGCCCACGATGCTGGTCTTTTGCGGGCTCAAGCAGTCCGTCATGACCAACGGCCACAGGGTAGACAGCGTCGATGTCTCCATCGGCGCGGCCTATGCGATCCTTGAGGCCTGGGAGCTTGGCCTGGGCACTTGCTGGATGGCCAGCTACCAGGAGGGCGACATCAAGGCCGCGCTGTCGCTGCCGGAGGGCGCTTCCGTCGTGGCCATCACGCCCCTTGGCTATGCCGATGAAGCCCCGGAGGCGCGGGCGCGCAAGTCGGCTGCCGAAGTGGTCGAAATCCTTTAGGCAGCCATGCAAAAGAGCGGCGACGAAGCCCTGTTTGCGGAAGCTGCCGCCATGCGCGGGCGCGCTTACGCGCCCTATTCCGGCTTTTTGGTGGGCGCGGCGCTGCTGGCGAAGGGCGGGCGCGTCTTCCTTGGCTGCAACGTTGAAAACGCGGCCTTTTCCCCATCGAACTGCGCCGAGCGCACGGCGCTCTTTGCCGCCGTCGCCGCGGGAGAGAGGCAGTTTTCGGCTATCGCCATCGCGGGCGGCAAGGCGGGCGAGCCGGGAAGCGCCCCCTGCCTGCCTTGCGGCGTTTGCCTGCAGGCGCTGCTCGAGTTTTGCGACCCGCAAAGCTTCCGAGTGCTCACGGCAAACGGCGAAGGCGGCCTGCAGGCTTTCCTGCTCGGGGAACTGCTTCCCCACGGCTTTCGCCTATGACCCCGAAAGGGCCCGGCTTTCGGACCCTTTCTTTTTTAAAATACCGCGATTGAAAAAACCCTCCCAATCTGCTATGCTTTGTGGTGGCGACCGCCGCCTGAAAGGAAGTATTGCTGCCGTATGCTGAGCTTTAAGCGCCCCACTATAGACGATAAAACCCTGATTGATTCCTATTTGAACCGATCCGCCCTCCGCATTTGCGAATACAACTTCACCAACATCTTCATTTGGTGCGATCGCTACGAGCAGCGCTTCGCAGAAGCTGGCGGCTTCCTCTTTATCCGGCTGGGCAGCGGCTATCTCTTCCCCGTCGGGGAGGGCGACCTGAAAAACGCCTTTGTCGAGATCGAAAACGACGCGCGCGCAGCCGGCGGCGCGGAGCTGCGCCTGGTCTGCCTTTCGAAGGCCCAGGCGGAAGAAACCGAGCGCCTTTTCCCCGGGCGTTTTGCCATTGAGCCCGTGCGCGACAGCTTCGACTATCTCTACCCGATCGGCGATTTGTGCGAGCTATCCGGAAAGAAATACCAACAGAAGCGCAACCACATCCACCGCTTTGAAGAGAACAACCCGGATTGGCGGGCGGAGCCGGTCACGCCCGAAAACGTCGCCCTTTGCCTTGAAATGGCGGAAGATTGGTATGCGGGCCACGAGGAGCAGGGCGAGGACGAGAACGTGGTCGCGGAGCGCGCCGCGCTCGCCCTGGCTGCGGCCAATTACGCGGCTATGGGCCTTGAGGGGCTGCTCATCCGCGCGGAAGGGCGGGTTTTGGCCTTCGCCATCGGCTGCCTTTCCGCAGGCGGCTGCTTTGACGTGGTCTTTGAAAAGGCTTATGGCGAGATCCAGGGCGCCTTTGCCATCATCAATCGCGAGTTCGCCAACTTGATTCGCGAAAGGCACCCGGAGGTGCTCTTCGTCAACCGGGAGGACGATATGGGCCTGGAGGGTCTGCGCAAGGCCAAGGAATCCTACCATCCCATCTTTGAAGAAAAGTATATGGCCACCCTTTCCCTTCAATAACAAGGAGGCTTTTCCATGGTCGTCATCCGCCCTTCGGTCCCCGGCGAGGAAGCCCGCCAGCGCGAGCTCTGGCAGATCTGCTTTCACGATGAGGAGGAGTACGTCAGCCTATATTACCGGAGCTGCTATCGCCCCGAAGACGTGCTCGTCCTCCTCGAAGACGGCGTGATTCGCTCAATGGTGATCTGCCTGCCCGTTTCGGTTCAAACTCCGGATGGGAAACGCCATCAAGGGGCCTATTTTTACGCCCTAGCTACGGATCCGCTTTCGCGCGGCAAGGGCTATGCCAAACAGCTTCTCTTTTTTGCCTACGATCATCTCGCCTCGCTTGGCCACGCCCTTGGGCTGACGGTTCCGGCCATGCCCAGCCTCTTTGCCTTCTTCCAAAGCGCCGGGCTTTCGCCCCGCTTTTATTTTGGCGAGCGGCGCTTCACGGCGGACAACGCGCCAGGCCGGGCGCGGGTGCGTTCGGTGGGGCACGAGGAATACGCCAGCTTCCGCGAGGGGTTTTTGGCGGGCGGTTTTTCGGTTCTTTACCCTGAAGACCAAATCCTGTGGCAAAAGAGGGTTTCAAAGCTAGCGGGCTGCGACCTTTACGCCATCGAAGCGGGTGGTGTCCAGGCCTTTGCGGCGGCCGAGCTCGGCGAGGACGGCCTGCCCATCTTGAAGGAATTCCTCTGCCCGCCGCCCTTTCAGGCGGAAGCAGCCTCGGCCCTGCTCCAGAGCCTGAAAAAGCCCGCACTGCTGGCGCGCATGCCCATTTCGGGCGCGGAGCTGCCGCCGGGCGCAAGGCGCTTTGGCTCCATCCGCTGGTACGACGCGGCGCTTGAGAAAGCCTATGCCCATCTGCCCCTCGGCTACCTCGGCCTGGCCTTCGATTAGCCGGCCCTTCCCCCATATTTAGGGCTGTGCTCCGAGCAAGCGCCTAAATGCGGAAGAATAACGCGGGTTTTGCTTGACTTGGGCCCCGTGGGGAGTATACTGTGCTTGTAAGAACCATTCCGCCCGGCGACTGACGGAAAACCTGGATCTGACCAGGGGGGAGCCGGAGCTTTTGCGAAAAGCGGAAAAATGCCGTCCGTCTGGGCAATCCTTGGCCGATGAGGCCTTATAAAGGGTTGCCTTTTTGCATCCCTTCAGGGCATGAGGAGGCGTGAGCGCATGAAAGAAGCTTGGCGAGGGTTCCGGGCCGGGGCCTGGCAGACGCAGATCAATCTGCGGGACTTCATTTTGAAGAACCACATCCCCTACGAGGGCGACGAGGCCTTTTTGGCGGGGCCGACCGAGCGAACGACGCGGCTGATGGGCCACGTGCAAAGCCTTCTGCGCCGCGAGGCGCAGGCGGGCGGGGTGCTGGACATCGACGTTTCCACGGTTTCATCGCTGACGCACTACAGGCCAGGATATATTGACAAGGCGGATGAAATCATCGTCGGCCTGCAGACGGATCAGCCCCTGCGCAGGGGCGTGCACCCCTTCGGCGGCGTGCGCATGGCGCGCGAGGCGGTCGAAGCCTACGGCTACAAGCTCAGCGACAAGATCGAGGACGAGTTTCAGTTCAGGACGACCCATAACGACGGCGTCTTTCGCGTCTACACCGACGAGATGCGCGCGGCAAGGCGCATCGGCCTGATCACCGGCCTGCCCGACGCCTACGGCAGAGGGCGCATCATCGGCGATTACCGCAGAGTAGCGCTTTATGGCGTCGATCGGCTCATTCAAGAGAAGAAGCGCGACAAGGCAGCCCTGGGCCAGGGCGAAATGGCCGCCGAAACCATCCGCCTAAGCGAAGAGCTTTATCAGCAGATCGTCTTCCTCGGGCGCCTGAAGGAAATGGCGGCGCTCTATGGCTTCGACATCAGCCTGCCCGCGCAAAACGCGCGAGAGGCCGTTCAGTGGCTGTATTTTGCCTATCTGGGCGCGATCAAGGAGCAAAACGGCGCCGCGATGTCCCTCGGGCGGGTGAGCAGCTTCCTCAATATCTTTATCGAGCGTGACATCGCTGAGGGTAAGCTCGACGAAAGCCGCGCGCAGGAGCTTTTTGACGATTTCGTGATCAAGCTGCGCCTCGCGCGCATCCTGCGCACGCCAGAGTACAACGAGCTCTTCGGCGGAGACCCCATGTGGATCACAGAGGCGGTCGGCGGCATGGCCGAGGACGGACGCACTCTGGTAAGCAAGAGCTCCTTCCGCATGCTGAACACGCTCTATACCCTCGGCCCGGCGCCGGAGCCCAACCTGACCGTTCTTTGGTCGAATGCGCTGCCGGAGGGCTTTAAGCGCTTCTGCGCCAAGCTTTCTATCGACACGGATTCGATTCAGTACGAAGGCGACGACCTCATGCGCCCCCTCTATGGCGACGATTACTCCATCGCCTGCTGCGTTTCCGCCATGGAAACGGGCAAGAGGATGCAGTTCTTCGGCGCCAGGTGCAACCTGCCCAAGCTGCTGCTGCTTGCCATCAATGGCGGATACGACAGCTACGCGGGGGCGCATATCGGCCCGCAACTGGGCCCGCTGCAGGGCGACAGGCTCGATTACGGCGAGGTGATGGAGCGTTTAAAGCTCTATATGCCCTGGCTGGCAAAGCTCTATGTGAACGCCCTCAATGTGGTGCATTATATGCACGACAAATACTTTTACGAAAAGCTGCAGATGGCCCTGCACGACACCGACCCCAAGCGCTTCATGGCATTTGGCGTGGCCGGGCTCTCGGTCGCGGCGGATTCGCTCTCGGCCATCCGCTATGCTTGCGTCGCGCCGATTCGCGACGGCGAAGGCAACATCACCGGCTTTTTGACGGCGGGCGAGTTCCCGGCCTTCGGCAACGACGACGACAGGGCAGATTCCATCGCCCGCGCGCTGCTTGAAGATTTTTTCGCCTGCTTAAAGGCGCACAAAACCTACCGGAACGCGGAGCACTCTTTGAGCGTCCTCACCATCACCTCGAATGTGGTCTATGGCAAAAAGACCGGCGCCACGCCGGATGGCAGGGCGGGGGGCCAGCCCTTCGCCCCAGGCGCAAATCCCATGCACGGCCGCGAGAAGAACGGCGCGCTGGCCGCGCTCAACTCCGTGGCCAAGCTGCCCTATGAAATTTGCCGCGACGGCATCTCGAACACCTTCTCGATCGTGCCCGAAGCCCTGGGCCACTGGGAAAGCGAGCGCCGTGAAACCCTCTGCGCGATTTTGGACGGCTACTTCCAAAAGGGCGCGCAGCACATCAACGTCAACGTGCTCAGCCGCGAAACCCTGCAAAAGGCCTTCGATGACCCGAACGCCTTCCCAAACCTTACCATGCGGGTTTCGGGCTACGCGGTGAACTTCCACAGGCTCTCGAAAGAGCAGCAGGCCGAGGTCGTCATGCGCAGCTTCCACGGGGCGGTTTAGGCCTTGAAGGGCCGAATTTCGAGCCTGCAGAGCCTGGGCGCGGTGGATGGGCCGGGCCTGCGCTTCGTGGTTTTTTTGCAGGGCTGCCCGCTGCGCTGCCCCTATTGCCACAACCCGGAAAGCTGGGAGGAAGGTGGCGGGCAGGAGATGGGGGCGGAGGAGCTCATAGAAAAAATCCTGCGCTTTAAACCCTATTTAACGGGCGGCGGCGTGACCTTAAGCGGCGGCGAGCCGCTTTTACAGGCGGGCTTTGCGCTGGAGCTGCTCAAAGGCTTGAAGGACGAAGGTTTTCATACCGCGCTTGATACCTCGGGCTGCCTGGAGCCGCCGGAATTGCCCGCCCTGCTCGAAAGGACGGATTTGGTTCTGCTCGACATCAAGCGGGCCGACGACGGGAGCTACAGGCGCGAATTCGGCCTGCCGCTGGATGCGCCGCTGCGCCTTTTGCGGCGCCTTGAGGCGTTAAGCAAACCATGCTGGGTTCGCCAGGTGGTCGTTCCCGGCGTGAACGACGGCGAAGCCGAGCTTTTGGCGCTACGCGAGCTGGCCGAGCCTTTTTCTTGCGTGAAAAGGCTTGAATTGCTGGCCTTTCGCAAGCTCTGCGCGCCCAAGTACGAGGCGCTTGCGCTGCCCTTCCCCTATGCGGGCAAGGATGAGCTTAGCGCGGGGCGGCAGAGCGCGCTGCAGGCCCGCTTTGGCTTCGTGAGGGAATGAAAAAGGGCAAAAAACGAGGAGACGCCGTAGGGGTGCCTCCTCGTTTTGCCTGAATTAGGGCAGCATTTGCCGGGTAATGTAAAAGGTTAGCAGATTTAGGCTCAACCCGCGAGCAAACTCAAGAAACCAATCGCCGCGGGCCCGAAGATTGGCCTTCAGCCTGCCCTCGTCCCTGTTTTGCGCGGCTCCGATGGCGCCTTGCAGGGGGACGACGAGTCTAGGATCCTCGCCGTATTGCCTTCTGAAGGCGTCGAGGGCCATGCGAAGCTCCCGGTCGATCTGGGCGAAACCGAGGATATAATAGTTGCATAGGGGCGAGGCAATAGCAATAGCAAAACGGCAAAACGCGCCAATTCCTTTTTGGAGCGAAGAGCGCTGCGTGGTGGAATGTTCCAAGCGCTTTGGTCCAAATACCGAAACGGCGGCGCTTGCGCTTTGTAAAAATAGGAGGTATGATGTAAGAAGCGCGTAAAAACGCGGGATTGAAGTGGAGGGGAAGCGATTTGCAGCAGAAAGGCAAGGCCTATCAGACCGAGATTCTCTTGTTTTTCATCCTGATCGGCTGCGTGGCGCTGGCCGGCGGCCTGAACGACTCCGTCTTTTCAAACTACTATAAAGAAGTCTACCATGTCACGTCGGGGCAGCGTGGTTTCATCGAGGTACCGCGCGAATTCCCGGGTGTGGTGTGCAGCATCATCATTGCGCTGCTATCCTCCCTGGGCGATCTTCGCATGGCGCTGATCGCGCAGATCCTCTCCTGCCTGGGCATCATGGTTTTGGGCTTTTGGACGCCGAGCTTCAGCACGATGCTCGTCTTTTTATTTATTAACTCCTTGGGCGTGCACCTTTTCCTGCCCATTCAGGATTCCATCGGCATGTCTTTGGCGGAACCTAGCCAGGTGGGCAAGCGCATGGGGCAATACGCTTCGCTGCGCTCGGCTGTGGGCGTCGCCGCATCCGCCCTGGTGTTTTTGGGCTTTAGGCTAGGTGTTTTCAGCTTTGCTTCCCCCATCGCGGTGTTCCTCATTAGCGCCTGCGTCTTTGCCTTGGCCGCGGTGGTGGCCATTCTGCTGGTGAAGCGGCGGGGCGCCGCGCCCGGTGAGCGCAAGAAGCTGCGCTTCATCTTCCGCAAGCAATATAAATACTTCTACCTGCTCACGGTCTTTAACGGCGTCAAAAAGCAAATCGCCTTTGTGTACGGTTCCTGGGTCATCGTCGATATTTTGCTCAAGGGCACCGACGTGATGGCCTTGCTTGCCATCGCCACCTCCTTCATCAGCATCTTCTTCACCCAGTATTTTGGCCGCTGGCTCGACCGCTTCGGCGCAAAAAAGATGATGTACGCTGAGGCTCTGATCTTCATTCCCCTCTATTTGGTCTACGGCCTGGTGGTCTGGGGGGTCGATCAGTCCTTTTTGCCCATGGCCGGCTGGCCGGTGGTGATTCTCTACCTCTTCTATGTGCTCGACAGGATGTCTATGAACATGTCCATCGTGCGCTCGATCTACCTGCGCACCATCGCGCTCGAAGTCGAAGAGGTCACGCCCGCGCTTTCGACCGGGGTCAGCCTAGATCATATCATCGCGATGATTGCGGCCTCGATTTGCGGCCTTGTTTGGGAGGTCTTCGGCAGCCAGTGGGTGTTTTTCATCGCCGCGTTCTTCTCGGTCGGCAACCTGATCGTCGCGCATCTGGTGCAGCCCGAAAAGGAGCGCGCCTATGCGGAGGAATATAGGCGGCAGAAGCAAGAAGCGATTTCCGGCGACTAAAGAGCGGCGCCAAAAGCGCACGCGATAAGGGAATGAGGGCACTTAATATGGAGGCAGCTTGGGAGTTTTTGCAGCAAATGCTGCAAAATCCGGCCTTGTTCATTACGGTTTTGCTCACCTTGGCCGTGATTCTCGTCAATGGCTGGACTGACGCGCCAAACGCCATCGCCACCTGCATTTCGACCAAGTCCATGTCGCCTCGCGCGGCGATCATCATGGCCGCGATCTTTAACTTTTTGGGCATCTTGGTCATGACCCTGGTCAACAAGACCGTGGCCGAAACCATTTACCATATGGTGGACTTTGGCGACAATGCGCACGAGGCGATTGTGGCGCTTTGCGCGGCGATGGTGGCCATCGTCGCCTGGGCGACGGCTGCGTGGAAGTTCGGCATCCCAACGAGCGAGAGCCACGCGCTGATCGCGGGCATTTCGGGCGCGGCCATCGCCATGCACGGCGGGCTTGAGGGCATCAACGGCGCGGAATGGGTCAAGGTGCTCTACGGCCTTGCGCTTTCCACATTTTTGGGCTTCATCATGGGCTGGCTCACGGTGGCGCTCACCGAGTTTGCCTGCAAGCGGCTCAACAGGCAAAAAACCCTGACCCCCTTCCGCAACGCGCAGGTGGCGGGCGCGGCTGCGATGGCCTTCATGCACGGCGCGCAGGATGGGCAGAAATTCATGGGCGTGTTTCTGCTGGGGGCCGCGCTGGCCAGCGGCAACGCGGCGCAGTCCAGCTTTGAAATCCCCATGTGGCTGATCCTGCTCTGCTCCGCCGTGATGGGCCTTGGCACCTCCATCGGCGGCTACCGCATCATCAAGGCAGTGGGAATGGACATGGTCAAGCTCGAAAAGTACCAGGGCTTCGCGGCGGACGCAGCGGGTGCGCTCTGCCTGCTGCTCTCGTCGCTGTTCGGCGTGCCGGTTTCCACCACGCACACCAAGACTGCGGCCATCATGGGCGTAGGCGCGCACAAGCGGGTTCGCAGCGTGAACTGGTCCATCGTGAGGGAAATGGTGCTCACCTGGGTGCTGACCTTCCCCGGTTGCGGCCTGATCGGCTTTTTGATGGCGCGAATCTTCATCGCGATCTTCTAATAAGGGAGGAAAAATTAACATGGCAAAGAAAACCGACGAGTATTTTAGTACATTCATCGTGCTGCTTGCCTATGCGGGCAAGGCTGCAGAAAGGCTCTATGAGGCCCTTTCCGAATTCCGGCCCGAAACGCTCAAGGAGCAGATGGCGGGCCTGCACGAGATCGAGCACATGGGCGATGAAACCAAGCACCGCATGATGGAAAGGCTTGCTGAGGAATTCATCACGCGGATCGACAGGGAAGACATCGTCCAGCTCTCGAACGAGATGGACGAGGTCATCGACAAGATCGAGGACATCCTCATTCGAGTCTATATGTATAACATTAAGCAGATCCGTCCCGAGGCGCTCCGCTTCGCGGACGTGATTCGCCGCTGCTGCCTGGAATTGCAGGCTGCGGTGAAGGAAATGCCCAACTTTCAAAAGTCCATCGCGCTGCACGCAGCCGTGGTCGAGGTCAACAGCCTTGAGGAAGAGGGCGACACGCTCTATGTGGACGCGATGCGCGCCCTGTATTCCGAAGAGGGGCTCGCGCCGATCACCCTGGTGGCCTGGAGCGAAACCTTCGATAGGTTTGAAGAGTGCTGCGATGCCTGCGAGCACCTCGCGAACTCGCTAGAGCGCGCCGCGATGAAAAACTCATAGGAAAAGTCAGCAAAAGGCCTGCCGAAGCGAAAAACGCTTCGATCGGCCTTTTTTAACGCAAAAAACACAACCTTTTAAGGCGCTGCTTCGTGTTGAGGGTGAGAGGAGGGAAGGGGATTGACTAAGGGGAATTCACGGCGATCTATCACCGCAGGATCGGCATGGTGGTCAGGCTCTGCTTTTTGATGACGGGCAACGCGCAGAATGCCGAGGACGCGGCGCATACGGTGTTCTTAAGCTGCTGCGCGAGGGGGCCTGTTTTCAAGGATGAGGAGCACGAGAAGGCCTTTGACATCGAATTCACCTTGGATGCCCTTGGCCGCACCTCGTCAGCGCAAAGCTCGTTTAAAAGCAAAAAGCGCCCCGAAAGCCATGGCTTTCGGGGCGCTTTTTGCTTTTAGATGGAGGCAGGCTTATAGCTCGCCAGGCCAGCTTCCATCAAAGACGAAGGCCGCCGGACCCGTCATATAGACATGGTTGTCGGATTCGCGCCAGTCGATGCGCAAATCCCCGCCCAGCAGGCGCACGGTGACGGGCCGCCTGGGCACCAGCCCCATGCGGATGGCGGCCACCGCGCTGGCGCAGGCGCCGGTGCCGCAGGCCAGGGTTTCGCCCGAACCGCGCTCCCAAACCCGCGTGCGGAGCGCTTCGCCCTCGGGCTGAATAAACTCGATATTCACGCGCTCTGGGAAGAGCGCATTATGCTCCAAAACGGGCCCGAAGCGGGCGATTTCAAGGGTTGAGAGATCCTCCCAAACCGTAACGGCGTGCGGGTTGCCCATCGAAAGGCAGTGTAGCGTGAATTCGCGCCCGCCGGCCTCCAATTTTAGCCGCTCGGGTTCGCTCGCTAAAACGGGCACGTCCTGCGCTGCCAGGCCGGGCTCGCCCATGTCGACCTCAAAGCCGCCTGGCACCTTCCGCAGTATCTTTACACCGGAAAGCGTCTGCAATTTCAGGCTTTCGCCCGCAAAACCGCGTCTTTGCGTCATATAGAGCGCTACGCAGCGGCTGCCGTTTCCGCACATCCTGCCCTCGCTGCCGTCCGCGTTGAACATCCTCATCTGCACGTCGCTGCCGTCGCTCGCGGGTTCGATGAAGATCACCCCGTCGCCGCCCGCGCCGAAATGGCGGTCACTCATCTGGATGGCGAGCTCCACGCGGCGCTCAAGGCTTGGGAGCGCTTTGCCAAAGAGGTCGATGTAAATGTAGTCGTTGCCGGTGCCGTGCATCTTCGTGAAGGGAATCATGAAAAGCTCACCTCGTTTTCGGGAATTTAGCCGCGCAAAAAGGCTTCAACCGCCTGCGCGCTGGGCAAGGAGGGCTGCGCGCCCAGCTTTGTGGCCGCGATGGCACCCGCGGCGCAGCCATAGCGCACCGCGCGCTCAATGTCACCGCAGCGCAGGTATTCGATGGTCATCGCGCCGGTGAAGGCATCCCCGGCGGCGGTGGGATCGACCGCCTTAACCGTGAAGGCGGGCAGATGCCGGTCGATGCCCTCGCCATAGATATACGCGCCGCGCGCACCCATCTTGACCACCACATAGCGCGCCTTCGTCCTTTCGAACAACGACCTTGCGGCCAGCCGCGTTTCATCCAAAGAGCCCACGGGCAGGCCGCTCAGCGCTGTGCACTCGGTTTCGTTGGGCGAGAGGATGAACAGCCCTTCCATTTCTTCAACCGGGAAGCGTTGCGCCGGGCCGGCATCTAAAACGACGGGAATTCCTTTTTGGGCGGCCATGCGCGAGGCCGCGAGGATGACGGGCTGGGGGATTTCAAGCTGCATCATCAGCGCGTCGATCTGCCCTTGAAACATGGCGGGCAAGTCTTCCTGCCGCAGGAGCATGTTGGCCCCTGGGTAGACGATGACGATGTTTTCGCCGCCCGCGGAAACCAGGATGGGCGCAAGGCCGGTCGCAGCTTCGCCGCTCGCACGCAAAAGGGAGGTGGAAATGCCCTCGTCCTCGAGGGTTCTGCGCAAGGCCTGGCCGAAATCGTCCTTCCCTACGCAACCTGCAAAGCGCACCGAGGCGCCAAGCCGCGCCGCTGCGATGGCGGCGTTCGCGCCCTTGCCGCCGGGGCTGTAGCTTAATGTCGTGCCGATGATGGATTCCCCGACCTCGGGCCAATGGGGTAAGGTCATGACTTGATCCATGTTGATGGAGCCGATCACGAGGATAGTGGGCATGGTTTTCCTCCAAGCTTTGGTTTTGCGCAGGGCCTGTCGCTCAGGGCCGAGGGGGTTCGGGGGAGGCGCAGCATCCCCCGCTTTATTCAAGGGAATCCCGAAGGGATTCCCTCCGCGTTCGAAGGAAGGGGGTGCGGGGGAACCCTTTTGGGTGCCCCTGCTTGGGTGGGTTCCCGTCAGTTGCGCAGCGCGGCGCGGATGCGCAGTGTTTCGATGCCCCGAATCGCCTCTTCAACGAGGGTTTCGACGTCAAGCTTGGCCTCCGATTCTTCCATCATCTCAAGTCTCGGCCTCGTGACGGGGTGCCTGGGCGTGAAGATGGTGCAGCAATCCTCAAAGGGAAGGATTGAGGTCGCGTAGCTGCCGATTCTTTGCGCCTGATCCATGATCTCGGTCTTGTCAGCCCCGATCAGAGGGCGAAAAACGGGCAGGGAGCAGACCGCGTTGGTGCAAAGCAGGCTTTGCAGGGTTTGGCTTGCGACCTGGCCGATGGATTCGCCGGTGACGAGGGCTTCGCAGCCGTTTTCCTTCGCCACGCGGTCCGCTATGCGCATCATGAAGCGCCGCATCAGGATGGTGGTCTGGCTTTCGGGGCACTTATCGTAAATTTCCTGCTGAATGCGGGTGAAGGGCACCACGTGCAGCAGGATCGGCCCCGTATATTCGGCCAAAATGGCGGCCAAATCGAGCACCTTCTGCTTGGCTTGCTCCGAGGTGAAGGGGAAGGAGTGGTAGTGGATGGCGCTGAGCTCTACGCCGCGCTTGGCAATTTGGTAGCCCGCCACCGGCGAGTCAATCCCGCCCGAGAGCAGCAGCAACGCCTTGCCGTCGGTACCCACGGGCATGCCGCCGACCGCGGGGATCTTTTTCATGTGCAGGTAAGCCTTTTCGCGGATCTCAACCGTCAGGGTGTGCTCGGGCTGCTTCACGTCCACGGTAAGGGCTGGGTTCGATTCGAGCACGACGCCGCCCAGCAGCGCGTTGAGCTGCATGGAATCCAAGGGGAAGCGCTTATCGGCTCTGCGTGCGCTGACCCTGAAGCTGCCGGTCAGATCCTTCGAAAGTTCGCGCGCGGCTTCTTCAATGAGGGGCATTTCCTTTTCGACCTCCAGGGCATGGCTCAGCGAATGCACGCCGAAGATGCGCGAAACGCGGCGCTCGGCCAGGCCCGCGTTTTCGCCCAGATCGTGCACGAAGATGCGGCCCTGCACGCTTTCGACCCGGCCGCCGAGGGGTTTTACGGCATAGCGCACGCGCTTGACGAGCGCCGAGATGAACTGGGGGCGGTTATCGCCCTTCAGAAAGATTTCGCCCATGCGGACGAGCAAGACCTGCTGCACTGCTCTTATCTCCTTACAAAGCGGCGGTACTGGGTCGATAGCCTTTGCGCCGCGGCGATGGTTTCTTCGATTTCATTCATGGTGTTTTGCGGGGAAAGCGAGAAGCGAATCGCCCCCTCGATGCGCCAGGAAGGCAGGGCCATGGCCTTGAGCACCTGCGAAGCCGTTTTCTTGATGTTGGAACAGGCCGAGCCTGTAGAAACCAGGATGCCTTCGCCCTCGAGCGCGTGGAGGAGCACCTCGCCGCGCAGCGGAAAGCCGATGTTGAGGATGTGCGGGGCGCCCTCGTCTGGCCTTGGGCCGTTGACCGCGGCGCCTTCGACAGAGGAAAGGATGCCTTCCGCAAGGCGCAGCTTCATTTTGAGGAGGGCTTCGCCCGGCGAGGGCAGACGCGAATATGCCCGCACGGCTTCGCCAAGGCCGGCGATACCGGGCACATTTTCGGTGCCTGACCGCAGACCTTCTTCCTGCCCGCCGCCATAAAGCGCGGGCAGCAGATTCGGCCGCCCGGCGAGCGCCAGCGCGCCGACGCCCTTGGGCCCGTGGATCTTGTGGGCAGAAAGCGAGTAAAGGTCAACCCCGTCGCGCCCTAGGTCGATGGGGCAGCGCAAAAAGCCCTGCACGCCATCCACGTGCAAGAGAGCCCGGGGGTTTTTGGCTTTGATCGCGCGCGAAAGCGCCGCGATGGGCTGAATTGCCCCCGTTTCGTTGTTGACCTGCATGATGGAAACCAGCGCCGTGTTTTCATTGACCAAATCGGCGAGCGCGTTGGGCTTGACCACGCCGCTTTCGTCAACGGGCGCGAAGAACACTTCGTGCCCGGCCGCTTTGAGCCTTTCCATGGCGCTGAGCACCGCCGGATGCTCGATAGCGCTGGCGATGAAACTGCCCCTGCGCCCGCGCAAGGCTTGCGCAACGCCGAAAATGGCCAAATTATCGGCTTCGGTGCCGCCTGAAGTAAAGACGAGCCGATTCGCCCCCGGCAGCGCGGCTAGGATAGCGCCGCGCGCCTCCTGCACGAGGGCCTTTGCCCGCATGCCGCCTGCATAGAGCGCCGAAGGGTTAAAATAGTCTTCGCTCAGGCAGGCCGCGATTTTTTCGGCGACCGAGGGAAAGGGCTTGGTGGTGGCGCTGTTGTCGAGATAGATCATGCCGTTTCGACTGCCTTTGAATATTCCCCCATCATCTTCACCAGCGTTTCGCTCGGTTCAAAGACGAGCAGCTGCCGCTTGCCCTCGCGCGTGAAGTAGAGGAAATAGAGCCTTTCTTTGCCGTTCAGGTAGAAGTCAAGGCGCTTAACGCCTTCCATCACGAGGTATTTATCGAAATTGGGGCTGTCGATATAGCCGCCCGCCTCGACCTCGCGCATCCGAAGCGCCAGCAGGGCCTTCCTGCGCTTGTTCCCCAAGACCTTGGCGAAATCAATCTCGCCGTTGGTGAAGGCGTACTCGTACTCGGTGCGCAGATTATCTTTATAAACATAGAGGAACCAGGCCAGCCCGCCGAAGACCAGCAGCGGCAGGATGGTCGTCAAATCAAAGCGCATGGCCATGACCTGGCTTAAATAGAGCATGGCGATGAGGGCGAAAATCACGATGAAGAACCAGGTCACGATGCGGAAGAGCAGGGTAAGCCCCTTGCCGGATTTGCGCGCGACGATTTCCTCGCGAAAATGATCCATGGTGGAATTTCCTCCTTAGCCAAAGCGCGAAAAGCGGAATCTTTCCCCTTTAGTCTACCATGTTTGCCGGGTTTTGAACAGCGGCAAAGCGCTTGGCGGCGCGAATTTTCGAATTCGGCGCTTTTCCGCGCACAAAAAAGGAGTTCGGCGCTTTTTCTCGAATAAGTAGTTGGTTTGCTGTCTGCTTTTGGCGGCAAAGCCATGGAAATGGAGAGAAAAGGGGGATGGGAAGCATGAAGTGCCCCTCCTGCGGCGTGTGGAACCGAAGCCATTATAAGGTTTGCTTCCACTGCGGCGCCGAATTAAAGCCAGAGGTCGAGGGTGAGGAAACCTCCCCTGCCTCAGCGGGGGAAAGACCTGCTGAGGAGGCCTATTCATACGGCGAGTCGAATCCTTCCAACGCGAAAGAAAAGCGTAAAGGCTTTCTTGCCTCGCTCTTTGGCGGGCTCAAGAAGGCTGTGAGCGAAAAACCAGCGGAAACGCCTTGGGGCGAGCTGCCGGAGGCCGAGGAATCCGCGGTGTGGGCGGCCGACGCGGGCGACGAAGGCCTGGCCTTTGGCATGCCCGGCGAAGGCCCTGAGCAGGATGCGCCCGAGGCGGAAAAGGAGGGCGACGAACCCAATTTTAAGCCCTTCGCGGTCGAAACGAAGCCCGCGCAGAACCTTTCGAGCTACGAAAACAAGCTGGATCTCTTCGATTATAGTAACTGGGGCGATGAGGACGAAACCGCGGTGCCCGGCGAGCCGCAGGAAGAGCAGGCGGAGGCCGAGCAGGAGCCGCGGGCCCAAAGCGAGGAGCCTGGCGCGCAGGAGCCTAGAACGAAGCGGATTACCCGCGAGGTCTTGGTGCCGGCGCGCGCCGTTTCGCGCGATGAGCTGCTCGAGAGCGCCCAGCAGCCGGTGGAGATCGACGAGCAGATCATCAACGCCATCAACACCGGGGCGGCGCCGGGCGCTACAGCTTCCCCGGGGGCGGCGCTGCCGCGCCAGCCGCGCAGGATGCTTTCGATGACGACATGGCGCGAAAAAAACGAGAAAATTGCTGCGGAAGCGGCCAAGCGCCGCGCCGAAAGAGCCCTGCGCGCGGGGCCTGAGCCCATCACCCAGCCCAAGGCGCGCGAGCCCGAGCCGGAGGCCCCGGAGCGGGCCGACCCAGCGGCTTTAGCTTCTTTAAAAGAAGCGCCCGCGCCGGGCGAAACCAAGACCCCGGCGGCCAGGAAGCCGGAGCCCGAAAAAGCGGAGACGCGCCCCGAAAAGCCCCAAGAGCCTGCAACTGCCGAAGAAAGGCCTGCCCAGCCGGAGCCTGAGGTAATTCCCCTGGGCGCGCGCGCAAGCGCCCAGCGCGTGGAGATCGCGCAGAGCGCGGAGCCCTTTGATCTGAAGGATGAAATCCAACCGCCCAAGCGGGTCAAATCCCTGGCGGCGAGCATAGACGAGGCCATCGAGCGCAAAAGGCAGGAGGCGGCCCCGCCGCCGCCACGGATCGATGATGCGCCCCTGAACCAACGCGAGGAAAAGCCCGCCGTGCCGCGCAGGCTGATGCAAATGCGGGAGCTTGCCGCGCCCCAAAAGGCGGCCGAAGCCGAGCGGGAAGCGCCTGTGGAAGACAGGCCGGAATGGGCGCAGAGGGCGCTTGAGCAAATGGAGGCCGAGGGAGCGCCCGCGCCCCAGAGCGCCGCGCCCGAGTGGGCGCAAAAGGCGATCAGCAACCTGGAAGAGGACGGCGTAGAGGTGGGCGGGTTGGAAACCCTTCCCGGCCGCGCCGCGCCCAAGGGGGGCGGCAGCTTTGGCCTTTCCGCGGGCCAAGAGCGGGAACCGCAGCCGAGGCGGCGCGAAACCCGCAGGGAAAGCTTCGGCGTGAACGAGCAGCCGGGCGAGCCCGTTCGGCGCGAAACGCGGCGTGGAACCGCCTTTGGCGTCATCGAAGAACAAGCCGCCCCGCCCGCCGCCGGGCCCACGGACTTTGGCCTGAACCTTGGCCAGCCCCGGGCACAGCGGCAGCCGGCGGCCCCACAGCGCCAAAGGCAGGATGCCATGCAGGGCACGGCACGCCCCGTTTCCCCGCAGGCGCAGCCTTTTATGGCGGCTTCCGTGCCGGAGATGCGCCGAACCGAGCGCACGAATCCGCCAGGCCAGCCCCCCGCGCGGCAGCAGGCGCAGCAACCGAACGGGGCGCTGAGGGACCAGGGTTTCGGCTCTACACAGGCCCCTCAAAGCGGCGTGGCGCCGCAGCAAACCATGCGCCAGGGCGCGCAGCCCGGCGCCATGTACCCGCAGGGCACAATTTCGCAGCCCACGGCGCGGCGGCAGCAGCAGGGCGGGTTGAGGGACCAGGGCTTCGGCTCTGCGCAGGCCCCTCAAAGCGGCGCGGCGCCGCAGCAAACCGTGCGCCAGGGCGCGCGGCCCGGCGCCATGTACCCGCAGGGCGCGATTCCGCAGCCCACGGCGCGGCAGCAGCAGGGCGGCCAAGTCGTGGCCGCGCCCCGGCAGGGCCTGCGCGATGAAGGCTTTGGCCCCAGGCAATCCCAGCGGCAGGCAATGCCCTTGGGCGATCCGGGCTTTGCCAATGCCCGGCCCGCGCGCCAGACGCAGAGGCAGCCCGGCGGACCCGATGGCCTCGGCTCCAGGCGGGTGCCCGCGCAGGCCGGCGCGTCCATGGCGCAAACCGGGCGCGAACCCCCCGCTTCCACCCCGCGGCGTCTGCCGCAAGAGGGATTCTCGAGCCGCCAGGAGTTTGCCGAGCGGCCCGGCGTAAGGCGGCCTTCTTTGGCCCGTGAATCCGCGGATTTGCGCCGGGAAGAGGGCGGCTCCGGGCTGATTCGGCAGCATTCCAGCCGCAATCAGGAAGAAGAGCCCAAGCGCGGAGGCCTGCTGAGTCTCCCGCTGAAAAACAGCGCGCTGCTGCGCAATCCCCTGCAGTTTTGGCTGATTCTCGTCGGCGTCTTGCTGCTTTTGGGGCTGCTGATCTTCGGCGTGGTCAAGGGGATCGGGGCCATTGGCAGCGCAATCGCCGGGGCTTCCCCCGCGACGACGACCACCCCACAGCCTTCCGGCGGAGCCGAGGAGGCAAACAACGTGCAGACCGGCACCGTCAACGGCCAGCCGGGCCGCATCATCACCTTTACGGGCAGCGACGGGGACGTGATTTATATTCCCGAGCCCTTGAACCAAAACGTGACCATCGTGGGCGGCGTGGGCATCTTTAAGGTGGAGGATAGCCGCCTGATTGGCGAGAGAATCGTGGAAGAGGCGGTGGAAGTAACCCTCCAGCCCGTTCTGCGCAGCGCTTCGGGCAAGGATGAAGCTCTGCCGCCCATCCACCTGCAGGTGACGCCGCCGGACGCCGCGCTTGAGATCATCGCCCCGGCCGGCGGGCGCGAAGAGGTCAGCCTGATGGTCTACCAGATCCAACTGCGCGTGATGGTCGGCTCCAAGGTGACCATCAACGGCGAGGACGTTTCCGAGTCCATCTCCACCCAGGCAGACACTGCGGGCATCCTGGCGCGCAACGTGGAATTGCGGCCCATTGGCGATAACGACATCGAAATCGAAGTTAGCAACCCGGGCTTTAAGACCGTGCGCAAGACCGTGCAGCTCTACCTCGAAAAGAGGGCGATCCCGATCTCGCTCGACGTGGGCACGCCCAGCATCTCGAACGAGGGGACGGTGACGATCTCAGGTAAGGTCGGCGAAGGGGCGACGATCAAGGTCAACAGCCCCACGGCGGGGGAAATCGTGCTCAACTCGAACGGCAGTTTTTCGTTCAAGGCGAAACTGTCGCGCTTTGGCGAGAACATCATCGAGATCGTCGCCTCGAAGAACGGCGAGGAAGACGCGCCGTTTTACCACGCCGTAACCTACAACCCCGATGTTGACAGCTACACCTCGTCCGCCTACGTGATGCCCAAGGATCTTGCTGAGCTGCAGAACTATAAGAACAAGGCCCGTCCCTTCCGGTTTGACGGCCAAATCGAGAGCGTGCTTTTGGACGAACCCTATACCTTCCGCTTTAACGCGGGCTCGGAATCCGCGCCAAAGATCATCGTGATGGAGATGATCGAGGGGAAGCGGCCCGAGATAGGCACAAAATACAAGATCTACGCCGAGGTTCTCGGCAAGACCGACGATGGACTGCCGCTCGTGAGAGGGCGCTTCTATTACAAGATCAGTTAAGCCAAAAAAACGGCGGCGGCCCGCTTCTGCGGGGTTGCCGCCTTTGAGGAGGTTTTTCTTATGAAGATCACCGCGCTGGAAACCTTTCGCATTCCTGAGTTCCCTCTTTCGGTCTTTTTGCGGGTGCATACCGATGAGGGCCTGTGCGGCCTGGGCGAATCCACCAACCAGCCCCGCAGCGTAGAGGCTTCGCTGCACGACTTTTGCGCCCCCTTCGCCCTGGGGCAGGATCCCCTGGGCAGCGAGCTGATCTGGAAGAGGATCTATGACCAGAGCAACTTTCAAGGCTCGGCCGGGGCGGAACTTCGCGCCCTGAGCGCCCTAGACATTGCCCTGTGGGATTTAAAGGGCAAGGCGCTGAACGCCCCGGTCTACAACCTGCTGGGTGGCAAGGTGCGCCCCGCCGTGCCCATTTACAACACCTGCGGCGACCATGGCGGCCGCATCACCGGCAGGAAGGATAACGACTGGTTTATGGAGGATGCGGGCTCTCTTGCCGAGGATCTGCTCAAAAGCGGCATCAAAGCCATGAAGATTTGGCCGCTCGACGGCCTTGCCAGGCAGACCTTTGGGCAGACCATCCGCTATGAGGAGCTGCGCAGGGGAATGGAGCCCTTCGAGAAGATTCGCGCCGCCGTGGGCGACAAAATGGAAATCGCCCTGGAGTGCCACTCGGTTTGGAACATCCCCTCCGCCATCCGCATCGCAAAGGCGCTGGAGGATTACGCGGTTAAGTGGATCGAGGATCCGATCCTGGTCGATGACGTGGCGAACCTGGCCGCCCTGCGCAGGAAGATCAACATTCCCCTGCTGGCCAGCGAAAGGCTCTTCACCAGGGCGCAATACATGCCGCTTTTGAAGGCCGAGGGGGCCGACGTCGTAATGATTGACCTAAGCTGGAGCGGCGGGCTGACCGAGGGCAAGAAGATCGCCTCCCTGGCGGACGCCCACCGCCTGCCCGTGACCACGCACAACTGCGGCGGCCCGGTGCTGACCAAGGCGGCGGCGCACTTTAACATCTCGACCACGAACTCGATTGAGATGGAGACCGTGCGCGCCATTTACCGAACCTTCCCCGAGATCATCGAGGAGGATATCGGCATCGCCAACGGTGAAATCAGCTTGAGCCAGACCCCCGGCCTGGGGCTGAACTTCCAAAAGGGCGTGTTCGAGCGCGCCGATGTGCAAACGCGGCTCAGCGAGCTGTAAGAAACTACCACGGGCTTTTTTTGAAAAAGGGGCTTGACGGCTTCCACGCGCGCGGCTATACTCATCCACAAGCAAATGCGTAGAAAGAGCCGGGGGCCGCGCAACACCGCTTGAAGAGAGCCGATGGTTGGTGCAAATCGGCAGCGGAGCGGGCCAACAATCCCTCTTGAGCAGCCCTGCCGAACCCGCACAAGGGCGGAAGTAAGCGCGGACGTAAACGCCACGTTATAGGCGGCGGGCTTGATGGAGCCCGAACGAGCCGGGCATGGTTTCAAACGAAGCCTGCCAACTTGGGTGGTACCGCGAAGCGCAAACAACGCGCCTCGTCCCAATGAAGATTGGGATGAGGCGTTTTTTATCGCCCAGACCCCATAAAAACGGCAGAGAGTCTATCGACAAAACGACCTTGAAGGAGGAAACCCGAAATGTCAGAAATGCTGAAGGAGATTGCGCAGCGGATGAAGGCCCTGCGCGTGCTGGAGGACTTTAGCGCGGAGGAACTGGCGGAAAAATGCGACCTGAGCCTTGAGGAGTATGAGGCCTACGAGGCCGGCAAGCGGGACTTTTCGTTTTCGTTCGTCTACACGGTGGCCGGGGCTTTGGGAGTCGATGTGGTGGATCTGCTCACCGGGGAATCGCCCAAGCTTTCGAGCGCGGCCGTGGTGCGGCGCGGCCAGGGCCTGAAGATTGACCGGCGGGATGCCTACGATTACCGCCACCTCGCCCACACCTTCCGCCATAAGATCGGCGAGCCTTTTTTGGTGACGGTCGAGCCCGCGCCGGAATCCGAAAAGCCGGCGCTGCACGAGCACGGCGGCCAAGAATTCAACTACATGCTCGAGGGCACGATGGCGCTGTATATCGACGAGGTCATCTATGTGCTCGAGGCCGGCGACAGCATTTATTTCAATTCCGCCGTGCCGCACGCCATGCGCGCGATGAACGGCGAAAGGGCGCAATTCCTGGCCGTTGTGATGAGCCAGCAAAACGCATAGGGGAGGGGAAGACCATGGTTTTATACGACAAATACGTTGGCCGTCTGCGCGACGACTTTGCTACGCTGGAGGATTTGCAGAAGAACTTTAAGGTGAGCGTCGAGGAAGGCTTCAATTTTGCCTACGACGTGGTGGACGTCCTCGCGGGGGATGAAAAGCGCCTGGCGATGCTCTGGGTGGGGGCCGACGGCGAGGAAAGGCGCTTCAGCTTTGCCGATTTGAGCAGGCTCTCGAACCAGGCAGCCAATTTGTTCAAAGCCCAGGGCATCCAAAAGGGCGACATGGTCATGCTGGTGCTCAAGCGCGGCTGGCAGTTCTGGGTCGCGCTGCTGGGGTTGCACCGCTTGGGCGCCGTGGCCGTGCCGGCCACGAATCTGCTCACCGCGAACGACTATGTTTACCGCTGCAACGCGGCCTCGGTCAAGATGCTGGTGGCCACGGGCGACGGGGACGTGACCCGCCACATCGACGAGGCGCTGCCCAGGCTTGAAACCGTAAAGCTGCGCGCCGTGACCAAGCACAAGGACGCGGGCGCCGGCTGGCTGGACTTTGACGCGCTGCTTGCGGCCCAGCCCAAGGAATTTCCCAGGCCAACGGGCGCCGAGGGCAGCAAGAACAGCGACATGCTCTTGATGTTCTTCTCGTCGGGCACGACGGGCTACCCAAAGATGGTCTGGCACGACTACACCTACCCGCTGGGGCACCTTCTCACCGGTTGCTTCTGGCACCAGGTCGTCGAGGACGGACTGCACTTCACCATTTCAGATACTGGCTGGGGCAAGTCCCTCTGGGGCAAGATCTACGGCCAATGGCTGGGCGGCAGCGCCATCTTCACCTACGATTTCGACCGGTTTAACGCGGCCGATATCCTTTCAAAGGTTGAAAAATATAAGGTGACGACCTTTTGCGCCCCGCCGACCATGTACCGCTACATGATCAAGGAGGACTTGAAAAAATACGACCTGAGCGCCCTCAAGCACTGCACCACGGCGGGCGAGGCGCTGAACCCCGAAGTCTACAACAGCTGGCGGGCCCAGACTGGCCTTAAGATCTTCGAGGGCTTCGGCCAGACCGAAACTACGCTCTGCGTCATGACCGCCTACCCCTGGATGCAGCCGCGTCTTGGCTCCATGGGCCAGCCCGCGCCCGGCTGGCGCCTCTGCATCGTGGACGCGGAGGGCGGCGAGTGCGCGCCAGGCGTGACCGGGGAAATCTGCGTGCGCACCGACGAAGCGGGCGGCGGCAAGCCCTTCGGGCTGTTTTCGGGCTACTTCCGCGATGAGGAGATGACCAAAAAGGTTTGGTATGACGGGCTTTACCACACGGGGGATACCGCCTACCGCGACGAGCTCGGCTTCTTTTGGTATGTGGGGCGGGTAGACGACGTGATCAAGTCCTCAGGCTACCGCATCGGGCCTTTTGAGGTCGAAAGCGCGGTGATGGAGCACTCCGCCGTGCTCGAGTGCGCCGTCACTGGCGTGCCGGATGAGGACCGCGGCTTCGTGGTGAAGGCGACCATCGTGCTCGCGCAGGGCTACGAGGGCGGCGACACCCTCACGAAGGAGATTCAGGAGCACGTCAAGCGCGTCACGGCGCCCTATAAATATCCGCGCATCGTGGAGTACGTCGGCGAGCTGCCCAAGACCATCAGCGGCAAGATCCGCCGTGTGGAAATCCGCGAAAACGACATGAAAAAGAGCAAAAACGGCCAATAACGAAGGGTTTTAAAGGGCTTTTAAAGAGAGAGGGGAGCCAGATGCGGTACGAGAAGGCGTTTGAGCTAAGGGGCGGCGAAGCGCTTCTGCTGCGCAGCGTGCGGGCCGAGGATGCCCCCGCGCTGGCCGAATACCTGCGGGAAATGGACCAAAGCACGCCCTATCTCACCCGCGAACCGGGCGAGATCGTCATGGACGCGGAGTGGGTAGGGAGGGAAAGGGCCTTTTTGCGCGAGAGGGAGGAGGCCGGGCGAAGCCTGATGCTTCTGGCCTTCCATGAGGAAAAAATGGCCGGAAACTGCTTTTTTTCGCCAGTTAGTGCGCGCAGGCGCCTGCAGCATAGGGCGGAATTCGGCATCTCGGTGCTGCCTTGCATGCAGGGTAGGGGACTCGGGCACCTACTGATGGAAACCGCCCTGGGGCTTTGCAAGGGGGCGGGCTTTGAGCAGGCCGAACTCGAGGTGGCGAGTGAGAACCTGCGGGCGGTTTCGCTCTATTTAAGCCTTGGATTTGAGGTCGTCGGGCGCGTGCCGCATCTCTTTAAGAACGGCGATGGCGGCTACTTCGACGGGTACAAAATGATGCGCTTTCTGTAAGGGGCCAGGCGGCCATCAGCTCTGCGCGCTGATGGCCGCGCTCACCGTCATTGAGCGCATCGACATGGCAGTCCGGCGGATATGCACAGGCCCTGCAAAGAGGAAGTGTGCTGGATTGCTTCAGTGCCCTCACAATGACGAAATAGCCGTCAAGGGGGCACAGCCAGCCCTTCGCGCTCGCGCTGATGGCCGCGCTCACCGTCATTGAGCGCATCGGTACGGCAGTCCGGCAGATATGCACAGGCCCTGCAGAGAGGAAATGTGCTGGATTGCTTCGGTGCCATCGCAATGACGGGGCAGGGTGTGTTTTGCGCGAAAAGGGCCTGCCGGATGCCGAAGCGGGGCGCGATTCGGCAACAAGGAAAAAAGGCAAAGATAAAGCGGGGAAGGCATAGCCTTCCCCGCTTTTGGATGTTTTTGAGCTGTTTGGGCTTAATACATTGGCGGGGCCGGAGGCGCCGCTGGGGTGGGCTCGGGGATATCGCAGACCAGGGACTCGGTGGTCAGCAGGATGGCCGCGATTGAGCAGGCATTTTCCAGGGCGGAGCGGGCGACCTTGGTGGGGTCGATGATGCCGCGCTCGACCATATCGCCATACTCGTTCTTCAGGGCGTCGAAGCCGTAGTTGGCATCCTTGCGGCCCTTCACGCGCTCGACGATCACGGAGCCTTCAAGGCCCGCGTTCGCCGCGATCTGGCGGAGGGGCTCTTCGAGGGCGCGCAGCACGATGTTCACGCCGGTGCGCACATCGCCGCTGTATTTTTTGGCGGCTTCGGCGACTTCGGGGATGGCGCGCAGGAGGGCGATGCCGCCGCCCGGCACGATGCCTTCCTCAACGCCCGCGCGAGTCGCCGCCAAGGCGTCTTCCACACGGAGCTTGCGCTCCTTCATTTCGGATTCGGTCGCGGCGCCCACATGGATGACGGCGACGCCGCCCGCGAGCTTGGCCAGGCGCTCCTGGAGCTTCTCGCGATCGTAATCGGAGGAAGTATCCTCGATTTGGCTCTTGATGGAGGTGATGCGGGCCTTGATGTCGGACTCGTGGCCGGCGCCTTCGACGATGGTGGTGTAGTCTTTATCTACGCGCACGGTGCGGGCGGAGCCGAGAAGCTCGATGGTCGCGTCCTTGAGGTCGAGACCGACTTCTTCCGAGATGACCTGGCCACCGGTCAGAATCGCGATATCGCGCAGCATATCCTTGCGGCGGTCGCCAAAGCCCGGGGCCTTCACGGCCACGCAGGTGAAGGTGCCGCGCAGCTTGTTGACGATGAGGGTGGCCAGAGCCTCGCCCTCGATGTCTTCCGCGATGATGAGCAGCTTGCGGCCGCCCTGCACGATCTGCTCGAGCACGGGCAGCAGATCCTGAATGTTGGAGATTTTCTTATCGGTGATGAGGATGTAGGGGTTATCGAGCACTGCCTCCATCTTGTCGTTATCGGTGACGAGATAGGGGGAGGAGTAGCCGCGGTCAAACTGCATGCCCTCGACGATTTTCAGCTCGGTTTGGGCGGTCTTTGATTCTTCGATGGTGATGACGCCCTCGTTGCCGACCTTTTCCATCGCGTCGGAGATCCACTGGCCGACGGCGGGATCGCCCGCCGAGATGGCGGCGACCTGCGCGATGGCTTCCTTGGATTCGATGGGCTTGGAAACCTTCTTAAGTGCGGCAACTGCGGCTTCGCAGGCTGCGGCGATGCCGAGCTTGACCTGCATGGGGTTGGCGCCGGCGGCCACGTTCTTGAGCCCCTCGCGGATGATGGCCTGGGCAAGCAGGGTTGCGGTGGTGGTGCCGTCGCCGGCCACGTCGTTGGTCTTGGTGGCGACTTCCTTCACCAGCTGTGCGCCCATGTTCTCAAAGGCGTCTTCCAGATCGATTTCCTTGGCGATGGTCACGCCGTCGTTGGTGATGAGGGGCGCGCCGAACTTCTTATCGAGCATCACGTTGCGGCCCTTGGGGCCCAGGGTGATCTTGACCGTGTCGGCCAGGGCGTTTACGCCCACTTCCAGGGCGCGGCGGGCTTCCTCGCCGTATTTGAATTGCTTTGCCATGCTTTTTGCCTCCGTTTTGCGTCTTTTGCGCTGTTTTTAGTCTACGATGATGCCCAGGATGTCGCTCTGGCGGACGATGATGAAGTCTTCCTTGCCGAGCTTGACCTCGCTGCCCGCGTACTTAGAGTAGAACACCTTCTGGCCGGGCTTCACTTCCATCTTGACTTCCTTGCCATCCACCAGGCCGCCAGGGCCTACGGCCACGATTTCGGCCATCTGCGGCTTTTCCTTGGCGGTGCCGGGCAGCACGATGCCGCTCGCGGTGGTTTCTTCGGCTTCCGCGTTCTTCAGGACCACGTGGTCGCCCAAAGGCTTGATCTTCATGCGGGGGTACCTCCCTTGTTATGCTTTTGCGTTTGGTCGCTCTTTTGGGTTGTTAGCACTCATGTTGGTCGAGTGCTAAGCACGGTTATTAGTTTACCCGCAGCAGGCGCGATGCGCAACCGGAAAAACAGATAAAAACAGGTTGAAATCATGTAAAATCACCTTGTGGGTGCCGAATCACGCCGCAAAACACCGTTTTTTCTCTTGATTTCGCGTGATTTTACCTGGTTTTGCCGCAAACGGTGAGTGAGGATGGCGGAATTGACAGCCAAAAGCGGGCCGGACTATAATGAAGGCAAAAGGGGAGGATGGCCATGGGGTTTGACAAGTGGGATCGGCGCTTTGTGGAGATGGCCCGCACCATAGCAGGCTGGGCGAGCTGCTTTAAGCAAGATAGAAAGATGGGCGCGGTGATCGTGCGCGATAAGCGCATTTTGACCACGGGCTATAACGGCGCGCCGCAGGGAATACTGCCCTGTGCGGAGCGCGGCGAGTGCCTGCGCGTAAAGCTGGGGATTCCATCGGGCACGAGGGCCGAGCTTTGCTATGCCGTGCATGCCGAGCAAAACGCGTTGGTGCAGGCTGCGCGCATGGGGGTGCCGGTCTTTGGGGCGACGCTGTATGTGAGCTACTCGCCCTGCGTGATTTGCGCCAAGCTCATCATCAACGCGGGGATCTCGCGGGTGGTCTATGAGCACGACTACCCGGATGAATTCTCGCGCGAGCTTTTAAAGGAGGCCGGCGTGCTGCTGGAGCAATACGCGGAGGCGCGGGAAGCATAAATTTTAAGGAGGCGATTCGCATGAGGGATCCAAGGCTTGCGACCCTGGCAAGGAACATCATCGGCTATTCGCTAAAGCTTCGGCCGGGCGAAAGGGTTTTGATCGAGAATGCCGGGCTTGAGAGGGACTTCGTCGAGCTTTTGGTCGAAGAAGCCTACAAGGCCGGCGGCCAGCCCTTCGTGAACCTGCGCGACCCGGCGATTACGCGCGCGCTGCTGCTTTCGGCCGGCGAAGCGCAGCTCAAATTCTGGGCGGAGGTCGATTCCAAGCAGATGGAGGGCATGGACGCTTACATCGGCGTGCGCTCAGGGCTCAACAGCGCCGAGCTGGCCGATCTTCCGCCCGAAAAAATGCGCCTTTACACGAGCCTGTATCACAAGCCCGTGCATATGGAGCGCCGCGTGCCAAAAACCCGCTGGGTGGTGATGCGCTACCCAAATGGGGCCATGGCGCAGGCCGCGAACCAGTCCACAGCCGCCTTTGAGGAGTTTTACTTCAGGGTCTGCAATCTCGATTACGCAAAGATGTCAAGGGCGATGGATCCGCTGGTCGAGCTGATGAACAGGACAGACCAGGTGCACATCCTGGGCGAAGGCACCGATCTGCGTTTTTCGATTAAGGGCATCCCCGCCACCAAATGCGACGGCCAGGTCAACATTCCGGACGGCGAGGTCTTCACCGCCCCGGTGAAGACCAGCGTAAACGGCGTTTTGAGCGTGAACACCCCCTCGCTTGAAGAAGGCTTCAGCTACGAAGGCATTCGCCTGACGTTTAAAGACGGCAAGATCATCGAGGCGACCGCCAACGACGACCGGCGCATCAACGCGCTGCTCGACACCGACGATGGTGCGCGCTTTGTGGGCGAGTTTGCCCTGGGCGTCAACCCGCACATCACCGCGCCGATGAAGGACACGCTCTTTGACGAAAAGATCGGCGGCTCCTTCCACTTTACCCCGGGCGCCTGCTATGAAGACGCTTCAAACGGCAACAAGAGCGCGATCCACTGGGATCTGGTCACGATCCAGACGCCGGAATACGGCGGGGGCGAGATCTGGTTCGACGGCGAGCTCATCCGCAAGAACGGACTCTTCCTGCCCGGGGCGCTGCAAGGCCTGAACCCAGAGAACTTGGTTTAACCAGACCCTTCGCGCGTTAAAACTTTGTCATTTCTTGCTCAATGCCTTGAATTCCATGGGAAATCGAGCTAGAATAAGGGTTAGAATCAAAGCCTGCACTTTAAGGAGGGTATCGACATGTCTATCAAGGTTGGTATCAACGGTTTTGGCCGCATTGGCCGCCTGGTTTTCCGCGCCGCCCTGGAGTCCGGCAAGATTGATGTGGTCGGCATCAACGACCCCTTCATCGATCTTGACTATATGGTCTACATGCTCAAGTACGACACCGTGCATGGCCGTTTTGGCGGCACGGCGGAGGCCAAGAACGGCAAGCTCGTCGTCAACGGCAAGGAGGTTTCTGTTTTCGCCTTCCGCGACCCTGCCGAGATCCCCTGGGGCTCCGTCGGGGCGACCTACATAGCCGAGGCTACCGGCGTCTTCACCGATGAGGCCGGCGCTTCCAAGCACTTTGCGGGCGGCGCCAAGAAGGTCGTCATCACCGCCCCCGCAAAAGACAAATCCCCCATGTTCGTCATGGGCGTAAACCACGAGAAATACAGCAAGGACATGAACGTGGTCTCGAACGCATCTTGCACCACGAACTGCTTGGCTCCGCTGGCCTATGTCATCAACGAAAAGTTCGGCATCAAAGAGGGCCTGATGACCACGGTGCACGCAACCACCGCCACCCAAAAGACCGTGGACGGCCCCTCCGCCAAGGACTGGCGCGGCGGCCGCGGCGCGGCCTTCAACATCATTCCCTCGTCCACCGGCGCGGCCAAGGCCGTCGGCGTGGTCATCCCTGAGCTTAACGGAAAGTTGACCGGCATGTCCTTCCGCGTGCCCACCGCCGATGTTTCGGTGGTGGATCTCACCTGCAGTCTCAAGACCCCCACGACCTATGAAGAGATCAAGAAGGCGATGAAGGAAGCTTCCGAGTCCGCGCGCTTCAAGGGTATCATCGAATACACCGAAGACGACGTGGTTTCCTCGGACTTCATCCACGACGCCAACACCTCGATCTTCGATGCCAAGGCGGGGATTCAGCTTTCAGACACCTTTGTGAAGCTCATCGCTTGGTACGACAACGAGTGGGGCTATTCTAACAAGGTTGTCGATCTGATTGCCTACATGGCCGAGGTGGACGCGAAGTAAACCCCAAAAAGGCATAAGAAAAAGCGCCCGAATTCAGTTCGGGCGCTTTTTTGTTTCATTTTAGCCTTTAAAACCTCACTCCTCAGCGTGAATCGGCGCTTCAGGTTCCGCCTTGGCAGCAATTTCCCTGCCGAGGAATTCCGGCAGCCGCATGCCCGTCATCTTGAAGGCCTCGTTGAGCTGAGCCTGAAGATCAAAACAACATAAGCTTTGCCGCGCTTGGTTACGACGCTGGCTTCGGCGTGATCCTTTGCGATTGGTTGTTGCGCGCCCACTGGGCAAGCCCTCGCACGGCGATGAACACCGTGGCGCCCAAGATGAGGCAAGAAGCGATGGGAAAGGCCACGCTCAGGCATTCGAAGCCGAAAGGCATGGGAAATACCTCTTTTGGATTAGACGATGGTCCAGCCGCCGTCGGTCATGAGGATGTGGCCGTTCACGATATCGGACGAATCCGCAGCCAGGAACTGGATGGCGGAGCCGATATCCTCAATGGTGCCCAGGCGTCCGCGCGGGATGTTCCGCAAAACCTGGTCGCGAAAGGCCGGCGTGTCGAGCCGTTCGGCGGTGCCGGGGGTGTAGGTGAAGGTCGGGCCGACGGCGTTGACCGTAACGCCGAACTTACCCCATTCCAGCGCGCAGACCTTCGTCATTTGGTTGAGCCCGCCCTTTGAAGAGCAATAGACCAGTTCGTTTTCGTTGGCCACAACCGAGATCTGCGAGCTCATGTTGACGATGCGGCCCTTGCCCGTCGCAATCATGTGCCGGGCCGCCGCCTGCGCGCAGAAGAAGGCTCCGCGCAGATTCAGGTTCATCAGCTCATCCCAATCCTCGAGCCTGACTTCGAGCGCGGGCATGGGCTTGCCGGTGCCGGCATTGTTGATCAGAACGTCGATGCGGCCGTGATCCTTGACGATTTGGTCAAAAACCGGCTGGATCGAGGGCACGTCGCAGACGTCGAGGGCGTAGACCTGCGCGTTTTCACCCGCGGCCTTTAGCTCTTCGCGCAGCAGGGCGGCACGCTGCTCGTTGCGAGCCATGGCCAGCACCCGGGCGCCCTGCTTGATGAAGTAGCTCACCAGCCCGCGGCCGATGCCGCGCGAAGCCCCGGTGACGATGACGATCTTCCCCTCCATGCTGAAGGTATTCATGAATAAAATTCCCCTTTCTGACTTTAAACGGCTTGATTTTGCCTTTTCCCCATCATACAAAAAGCGGCGCGCGCTTGCAAGGGTAAAAGCCGGGGGGTATACTGGCCGCAATGGGATTTCAACCGAGGAGGAAACCGAAAATGCGGTGTTGCCTGCCCATTCTGCTCGCGCTCTGCCTGCTCGGCGGCTGTATGGCAGCGCCGGCCGGGGCAGACTTGACCGGGGAACCCGCTCCGCCGGAAATCAGCCCCGCGCTCAGTCTCGGGGCCGCCCCTTCCTTTTTTATGGCGCCTTCGCCCGCGCCAAGCGCCGCAAAAGAGCCTGTACCCAGCCCTTCGCCCGCGCCAAGCACCGCAAAAGAGCCTGTATCCAGCCCATCGCCCGCACCAAGCGCCGCAAAAGAGCCTGTACCCAGTCCTTCGCCCGGCGAGGAGCCCGCGGAAGCGCTGCCGCTGGCGGGCATCAAGATCGGACTGGATCCGGGTCACCAAAGCAAGGCCAACCGAACCCAGGAGCACTTGGCGCCTGGCTCGGATTTGATGAAAAACTCGGTTTCTTCCGGCACGCAAGGACGCTGGAGCCATACGCCGGAATATGAAATTACCTTGTTGGTCGGCCTAAAGCTGCGCGAGGCCCTGGAGGCCCAGGGTGCGACCGTCTACATGACGCGCGAGAGCAACGAGGTCAACATCCCCAATTCTGAGCGCGCTAAGATGATGAACGAGCTTGGCGTCGATCTCGTTTTGCGCCTCCATTGCGACGGCAACGAGGATGCTTCGGTGCATGGCTCGTCCATGCTCATTCCCAATAACGACTGCACGAAGGCCATCAACGCAGAGAGTAAAAGGGCCGGCGAGATCATCCAAAAGGCCTTCATTCAGGCCACGGGCAGGAAGGATCGAGGCCTGCGCAAGCGTGAGGACATGACCGGCTTTAACTGGTCTACCGTGCCGGTGGTGCTCAGCGAAATGGTCTTCATGACCAACGAGGAAGAGGATGGGCTCATCAACACCGAAAGCTTCCGGGCGCTCTGTGTCGAAGGGCTTTGCCAGGGCGTTTTGGATTACTTTGCGCAAAGGGAGGAGCAGGCTTGAGGATCATCGACCTAAGCCGCCCCATTGAGGAGGGCATGCCGGCCTACCAGGGGGACGGAGCGCTGCTCCTGCGCCAAAGCCGCTTCCTCAATAGAGACGGCTACAACGGCTACAGGCTCGAAAGCGCCCTGCACGCGGGTACCCACATCGACGCGCCCTCGCACCTGAGCCAGAGCCCGGTGCAGGTTGCGGACATGCCCCTGGAAGGCTTTTGGGGCGAGGGGGTTTTGCTGGATGCGCGCGATAAGAAGAGCCTTTGCGTGGCCGACGCGGAAGCGCTGCGGCTCAAGGAAGGCTCGGTGCTGCTGGCCTATACCGGGATGGAGTCGCTGTATGGCAGCGCTGGCTATTACGAAAGCTACCCCGCCGTTTCGGAGGGATTTGTGCGCGTTTTGGCCAAAACCGGGGTGAAAATGCTGGGGCTTGACGCCTTTTCGCCGGACTATTTTCCCTTCCCGGCGCATAAGGCCTGCTTTGCGGCGGGGATCGCCCTGCTTGAGAACCTGTGCAATCTCGGCGCGCTCGTGGGCGCGCGGGAATTCAAGGTGGCCGCCTTCCCGCTCAAGATCCGCGCGGAGGCTTCGCCCGTGCGTGCCCTGGCCTTCGTGGAGCAAGAAAAGGGGGAAAACGAAGCAAAATCCGCCTAAAAATCCTCCGGGCTTGGGGCTGCGGATTCTGCGGCGGCACCGCGCTGCCGAAGGGGCAGCTCAGCTGTATAGACCTGCTCTTGCCGCAGGCTCATGAACGAGTTGCCAAAGACGATGATGTGGTCGTCCAGGTCGATGTTCAGGGGGCGGAGCGCAGACTGGATGGCCTTGGTCTGAGCGATGTCCTGCGCGCTGGGCTTCAGGCCGCCGCCCGGGTGGTTGTGCGCGATGAGGAGGGAGCGGGCATTGTGACGCAGGGCGTACTCGACAAGGTTGCGCAGATACACCGGGGTTTCGTCGATGGTGCCGCGAAAGAGCAGATCGGCCTTGATGAGGCGCTTTTGGGTATCGAGGCAGAGCACGGCCATGGATTCGTTCCTTTGGCTGGTGAAGAGATGCACGCAGTAGTTCCCGGCTGCAGCCGCGGTGGAAAGCAGGGGCCTCTCGCCGAAGCGATCCCGCATATAAACCGCCAAGACATCGCGTAGCTGGCTTAAAAACAGCGCGGCGCCGGCGCCGATGCCGGGCACGGACTGCAGATCTTCAAACTCTGCGTCGAGCACGCTCGAAAACGAGCCAAAGCGCTCGATGAGCCGGTGGGCGAGCTCGTTGGTATCCAGCCGGGGGATGACGTAAAAGAGCAGAAGCTCTAAAATCTCATGGGAGGAAAAGCTTTGGAGGCCTTCCTGAGCGGCTCTGCCGCGCAGACGCGCCCGGTGGCCTTCATGCGGGTTTTTCTTGCCCATATCGCACCGTCTTTCCGGAAGTCGATCCAACTCGACGACTCGGGGTATTCAAATTCGACAGCGCTCGATGAAATCCTCTCTGCCCGGGCAAAAAGCTGCTCGTCACGCCCGGGATTTGCGAAAAAAGAGGAAGATTCGCGGCGCCGTCGTATCTTTGTAAGGAGGAAAGAGGGGGAAACCCGCAAGAGAAGGGAGAGTTTTGCTTGCAGGCAAGGCAGAAGCGCAGATGGGGCGACCGCTATGACGGCCGGAAGGTGCGCAAGCTAGACCCAATGTTTTTGCTGATTCCGCATGTCATGCGCACGAGGGTGGACGCGCAAGTCTACATGGAGGAAGAGCTGAACATCACCGCTATGGAGGCATTGGTCAGCCAAGAAAAGGAGAATATCCCGGGGCTGACGCTACTGCACGTCATTCTGGCCGCGCTGGTGCGGATGGTTTCGCAAAGGCCGCGGCTGAACCGCTTCAGCAGCGGCGGAAATATCTACGCGAGGAACTACTTTCGCATCTCGATGATGGTGAAAGAAAAAATGAGCGACGGGGCGCCGGAGGCCTGCGTCATGCCTTGCTTTGAGTTGAGCGACTGCCTTGCGGACGTGGTGCTCGGGTTCAACGCGGCAAGGGACGAAGCTCTGCGCGCTGCCGGCAACAGCACCGACGGCACGGTTCGCATCCTGGGCGCGATCCCTGGCTGCATCCGGCGCGGCTTCATCAATCTGATGCGCGGGCTCGACGCCGTGGGCTGGATGCCAAGGCGCATCAACCGAGTTTCGCCCTTTCATTCGAGCTTTTTCGTCACATCAATGGGTTCCATCGGCATCGACCCCATCTACCATCACCTTTACGAGTTTGGGACGACTTCAGTCTTCATCGCGCTGGGCAAAAAGCGCGGCGAAAGGGAGGATAGAACCATGCTCTTCCGCTTTGTGCTCGACGAGCGCATCTGCGACGGCTACTACTACGCCCAGTCCGTCCGCAAGCTCAGGAGTTATTTTAAAAACCCGGCGCAGCTCCTCAAGCCGCCCGAGGAAGTCTTCTTTGACGACGGGATCTAGCAAAAAGAAAAAAGACGGCGCGCCCCTTGAGGGGCGCGCCGTCTTTTTACCGCAAAGGCGGGTCTTATCCGACCAGCCCGCTGATTTCGGCCCGCAGAGTCTGGAGCATTTCACCGTATTTGGCCGAGGTCGGCAAGAGTTTTGGGGCTCATGATGGCGAAGGCCGGCCGGGTTATGTCGTTTGCAACACTAATCTCAATCATTCGGGTGCATATGTCTACGAAAAGGGCAAAATCATGATTCATCTAAGCCTTGATTACAGCAGCGACAACGGTTGTTCAACGCCAACAAGATGGCGGTTCTGTGCATTCAGGCGCGGCGTTCTTGATTGCCACCGCCTATATGTTCACCATCCCCATGCTAACCGGGTTTAGTATCACGAGCTTCTTCGGCGGAGGTGCGTAAGACGCGGTTGCTGCGCGGGAATGCGGGAATGTTCAAAAATCACACGGTGGAATACCATGAATGAAAATTGGAGGAAATATCAATGAAAAGAATCAATTCAGCCATTTTGGCCGTATTGCTGTGCGTGTCGGCGCTCCTTGCCCTGAATGCCTGCGGAAGTCAAACGCAACCGCAAGAGGATGCGGGAAACGAAAGTTCCATCGCGGGGACGACCTGGGCACTTGTTCAGGCGGAACAGGACGGAGTGGAAGTGGACTTTGCAGAGTTGATGGGTGGAGATGTCACCTATGAGTTCAAGGACGGCGGCGTTGTCACCAATTCGGCGGCTGGCAATTCCGTAGACGGAACCTACACGGAAAGCGGTAATACAATCCCGTTACCCTTGGAGGCGGCTCCTTCGATCTTACTGCGGACGGAAATACCATGACGACACAGCAAGAAAATATCACGCTGTACTTTGAACTTCAGTAAAGGCGCCGGTCTCGCATAAACACAAAAAACTCATTATTTCAAAAGGATGGCAATCAACTATGGCAAAATGGAGCATGGACAAAACGAACCTGACGATTGACACAAAGCAGGAATACACCCGCGACAGCCTGCTCGCCCTCCTAAAGGAAAAGCTGGGTAGTGAGTTCGGCGAGCTTGAATCCCGCGATAAGGTCATCATGAACGGCGAAATCATTGTTGCTCAGGGTGTGGACGGCTACGAGAACTACATTGTCCCCAAGAAAAAGAAGATCAGGATCAGCCAGATACAAACCTCCGCGAAGAACAGAGTCGGCACGTTCGCTCTGGATGCAGCCACCAGCGGCTGGTCAACGCTTTTGGGCACAAAGGGCATCAAGGGCAATCAGGCTGTGATGCAAAAATTGGCAGAAGCCATTGAGGAGATCGTATCTTGAAAAATAAAATGGTTGCACTGCTTCTTTCCATTTTCCTTGGGGAACTTGGGATTGACCGCTTCTACCTCGGGTACATTGGGCTGGGTATTCTGAAACTGATTACCGTAGGCGGTTTCGGCATTTGGTGGCTCATCGATGTCATCATGATTGCCATCGGCAAAATGAAAACCAAATCCGGCGAGGAGCTGGCGGCATAGCGACGGCGAAAGGATGCCGAAATCGGGGGGATTTGCCGATTTCGGCATCTTACATTATACAGGGTTCGGGGGTGCGATTTATGAAGAAACAATTTAGGGCGATTGCCATTTTGCTGGTGGCTCTGTTGCTGTGGAGCGTGACGGGGTGCAGCCGAGACAGCGCGGAGGAAACGGCGAAACCCGCGTGGAACGAAACGGAATCGACGGAGGTTTATGACACGGCTAAGGGCAGTGCTTCGGAGACTTGGGCAATCTCTCTGGCATCTGTGCGGCAGCGGCGACATAGAGGAGTTCATGCGGGTTTCACTGCCAGAAAACATCGCCGTAGTCACAGAGACGAGCGGCGCACAAAGCTGGGAGAACGGCTTTAACCCGGATAGCTGACCCGCGCCGTCTATGACACGGAGGGTCTGACGGTGATGGACGAGCTTCCCGCTGCCAGCATGGGCGACGGCTCGACGCTGGCGGATTTTTTGACGTTCTGCAACGAGAATTATCCCGCCGACAACAGAGCCGTTGTGTTCTGGAACCACGGCGGTGGCAGCGTGGCCAGCGTTTTCAAGAGGCGTTTTCGGCGGCTCATTTCGGAGGGAAGTACGAGCTTTTGGGCTTCGACGCCTGCCTGATGGCCACAATCGACGCGGCAGGGACGTTTTATGAGTACGCAAACCATCTGGTGGCCTCGGAGGAAGTTGAGCCAGGCTGCGGCTGGGAGTATGAGGACTTTAGTCCGCGCTTGCCAAAAATCCCGGGATGAATGGCGTGGAGCTTGGAAGGGCGATCTGCGACACGTACTACGAGGGTTGCGAGTCTATCGGTCAGGCCGACGCGGCGACGCTGTCGGTGGTTGACCTGTCTAAAACACCGGCATTATTGCAAGCATACGACGCGGCCGGCGTGGAGGCGCTTATGCTGGTGGGCTTTGATCCAAGCTACATCTCATCCTTTGGGCGAGCGACTAGAAGCGCTGAAAACTACGGTGGCAACAACACTTCCGAGGGCTATACCAACATGGTGGATGTGGGCGACTTGATCCGCAAGTCCTCCGCTGCAAGTCTGCTTCCCAGTAATGACGAAGCGCTGGTGTCCGCCTTGGATGGCGCGGTCTATTATCAGGTGAAATGGCACCGAAGCCGCGGCTTCGGTGCCATTGTCATTTATGAACGGGGTTTAGGAAGCGATCTCTTCTTGGCTCAGCAGGCGAACGCCCCGGCTCAGCAATAGCTTTGCCGCAGGTTCAGGCTGATCGAACCGAAAGAGGATGACCGCCTCGTGGTTGATCCGCCGCATGAAGGAGTAAAGGTACTCGATGGAAAGGCCGCCCTCGCGCAGGATCTGCAAGATCGCCGCAAGACCGCTAGGCGCATCCGCCACGGAAACGGCGAGCACCGGCGTAAGGCTTGCCGCAAAGCCGTTTTGCTGCAAAAGGGCGAGGGCCTTTTCATTATCGCTCACGATGGCGCGAATCAAGCCGAAATTCGAGGTATCGGCGATGGAAAGGGCCGAAAGGTCGATGTCGTTCCCGCCCAAGAGGGCGCAAAAATCGGCCAGGCGGCCCTGGTGGTTTTCGATATAGACCGAAAGCTGCTGAATGAACACGAAAACGCGCCTCCTTTAGTTGAAGAGCGTGCGCTTGTCGAGCACGCGCCTGGACTTGCCCTCGCTGCGCTCGATGGAGCCCGGCTCCACGAGGCGCAGGCGGACCGAGAGGTTCAAAACCTGCTCGACTGCCCTGCGAACCTGGCCTTCGAGCCGTTCGATCTGGCGAACCTCGTCGAAGGGTAGGTTCGGCATCAGCTCGACCTGTACCTCAAGCGTGTCTAGGTTGTTGACGCGATCGACCACCAGCAGGTAGCGCGGCGCGATGCCCTCGATGCCCATGATGGCTGCCTCGACCTGTGAGGGGAAGACGTTGACGCCGCGGATGATGAGCATATCATCGGTGCGGCCGCGCAGGCGGCGGATGCGGCGGTGCGTGCGGCCGCAGGCGCAGGGTTCGGGGAGGATGGAGGTCAAGTCATGGGTGCGGTAGCGAAGAAGGGGCATTCCCTCCTTGCTGATGGTGCTGATGACCAGCTCGCCGGTTTCGCCGTCCGGCAGGGGGGCGCCGCTTTCCGGATCTAAAATCTCGATCAGGAAGTGGTCTTCCCAGACGTGCAGGCCATTTCTGCCTTCTAGGCACTCCATGGCCACGCCCGGACCCATGGTTTCGGTCAGGCCGTAGATGTCGAGCGCCTGGATGCCCAAAAGCCCTTCGATCTGGTCGCGCATGCCTTCCGTCCATGGTTCGGCGCCAAAGACGCCCTTGCGCAGCTTCAGGCGCGTTAAATCAAAGCCAGAATCGCGCAGGCTTTCGCCGATCATCAGCGCGTAGGAGGGGGTGCAGGCCAGCACCGTGGAACCCAGATCCTCCATGAGCATGAGCTGGCGCTGGGTGTTGCCAGATGAGATCGGCACCACCTGCGCGCCCACGCGCTGGGCACCGTCGTGCAGGCCCAGGCCGCCGGTGAAAAGGCCATAGCCGTAGGCGACCTGCACGGTGTCGCGGTAGTCCACATCCGCGCAGCCAAGGCAGCGCGCCACGACCTCGGCCCAGATCTGCAGATCGGCCTGTGTGTAGCCGGCCACGACTGGCTTGCCCGTGGTGCCTGATGATGCGTGCACGCGCACGATCTCCTCGCGCGGGGCGGCGAAGAGGCCATAGGGGTATTCGTCGCGCAGATCGGTCTTTTGGGTGAAGGGCAGCTTTTGAACGTCTTGCAAGGTCTTGATATCCTCGGGGACGAGGCCTTTTTCTTGCATTCGCATGCGGTAGAGCGGCACGTTTTGGTAGACGCGCCGCACGGTCGCCCGCAGCCGCTCGAGCTGGAGCCGCTCAAGCTCTTCCCTTTTCATGGTTTCTATGGGTTTGTTCCAAAACATGGGGGATTCACGCCTTTCGATGAGGGATTCGCCTTTTAGAGCGCATAGCCTGCCTCAAAGGCCTTTAAATTGGCCTCGAGGAAGCGCGGGGGCAGGGTTTCTTCAAGTGCCCTGTGCCAAAGGGCCTTTTCGTGCGGGAGGGACTTGGCCAGCCGACCGAGCAGCACGGTGTTCACCGCGCGCGCGTTGCCCGCCTTGGTCGCCAAGGGCAGGGCATCCAGGGCGATGGTCTCGCATTCGCCCCGCAGGCGCGTGAGAATGCCCTCGGGGTACTTTTCGGCCCCGATGATGACCGGCAGCGGAAGGATCTGCTGGGTGTTAACGATGACAGAGCCGCCTTTTTTGAGATAGGGCAGGGCGCGAAGGGCTTCAAGCTCCTCAAAGGCCAAGATGAAATCCGCGCCGCCTTGCTCGACGAGGGGGGAGTGGACGGTTTCGCCCATGCGCACGCAGGTGGTCACGGAGCCGCCGCGCTGGCTCATGCCGTGCACCTCGCTGAGCTTCACGTCGAGCCCCAACTGGCCCGCGATGGAGCCTAAGACCCGGCTGGCGAGCAGGGTGCCCTGGCCGCCGACGCCCACGATGACGAGATTTAAGGCCTTGCTCATAGCGTGCCTCCTTCGATGGCGGATTTGGGGCATAGCCCGGCGCAAAGCCCGCAGCCGACGCACAGGGCGGGGTCGATGGAAAGGCCCCCTTGGCCCATGGAAATGGCCGGGCAGCCGATGCGCAGGCAGGCGCCGCAGCGGATGCAGGCCTCCGCCTTCACGCGCAGCGGAGGCTTTTTTTCGCGGCTGAGCAGCGCGCAGGGCCTGCGCGCGATGACGACCGAGGGGCCATCTTTGGCGGTTTCTTCCTTCAAAATGCCCTCCAGGGCCGCGAGGTCGAAGGGATCGACGACTTTGACCGACTGCACGCCGACCGCCTCGCAGAGCCGCTCAAGGCTCAGCTGCGGCGCTGCCCGGAAGTGAATATCCTGGCCGGTAGTGGGGTTTGGCTGGTGGCCCGTCATGCCGGTGGTGGAATTATCGACGATGATGACCGTGGAATTGCCCTTGTTATAAACCAGGTCGATCAACCCTGTGATGCCGGAATGCACAAAGGTCGAATCCCCGATGACGGAAACCGTCTTTTGCGCGAAATCGCGGCCTCGCGCCTTTTCAAGCCCCATGGCCATACCGATCGAGGCGCCCATGCAGACCACAGAATCGACCGCGTTCAGCGGCGGCAGCGCACCCAGGGTATAGCAGCCAATATCGGCGGCGACGACGAAATTCATCTTGCGCAGCACGTGAAAAACGGCGCGGTGCGGGCAGCCCGGGCAGAGCACCGGCGGCCTTTGGGGCAAATTCGGGGTTTCAGCCGGACCCGCGGGCGCTTCCGCGCCAAAGAGCTGCCCCAGCTTGCGCGAAAAGAGCTCGCCCTGCAGGCCGGTCTTTTCCTTGCCAGAGACGGGGAGCCCCAAGGCTTTGATTTGCTCCTCGAAGAAGGGCTCAAGCTCCTCGACCACGACGAGCTTTTCGACCTTTTGGGCGAATTCCTTGATGAGCTCCACATCGAGCGGGTAAACCAGGCCGAGCTTGAGCACTGAGGCAGCCGGCAGGGCTTCTTTTACATAGTTATAGGCTGAGCCTGAGCAAATCACGCCCAAAGACGGGTCGTTCCACTCGATTTTGTTGAGCCCGAGGGCCGAGATTTCACTCAAAAGCCTTTTTTCGCGCGCCTCGACGGCCACATGGCGCCCGCGCGCGAAGCCTGGCATCATCACGTACTTGCGGGGATTCTTTTCGTAGGGCTTCAGGGGAGTTTCCTCCCTTTGGCCGGGCTGAACCAGCGACCTTGCGTGCGCGATGCGGGTGACGAGCCGAAGCATCACCGGGCTGTCGTAATTCTCGCTCAACTCAAAGGCCTTTTTGGTGAAGAGAAGGCATTCCTCGCTTGAAGAGGGTTCGAGCATGGGCACATGCGCGCTCCTTGCGTAAAAGCGCGAGTCCTGCTCGTTTTGGGAGGAGTGCATGCCGGGGTCATCAGCCGCGATAAGCACCAGCCCGCCGTTCACGCCGGTGTAGGCCGCGGTGAAGAGGGGATCGGCCGCCACGTTGACGCCCACGTGCTTCATGCAGCAGATCGCGCGCGCGCCGCCCATTGAGGCGCCAAGGGCAACCTCGAGCGCAACCTTTTCGTTGGGCGACCATTCGCAATAGATTTCGCTGAACTTCGCCAGCTCTTCGGTGATTTCGGTTGAGGGAGTGCCAGGGTAGGCGGTAGAAACCGTTGCGCCAGCCTCCCAGGCGCCCCTGGCGATGGCTTCGTTGCCTAGAAGAAGTTCCTTCATGTCATAACCCTTTCGGTTTTAAATTCTCTAGGGCGCGACCTTGCGCGCCTTGGCCGTGATCTGGCTGCTTTCCAGCTTAAACGCGCAGGTAACCGCCACGGCTTCGGAGCGAAGGGGCATGTTCCCCGCCCCTTCGCGGTATTGGCCCAAAAGCAGGCGCAACGCGCGGAGTTTTTCGGCCTCGTCCTCGATGAAGGCGCAGAGCCCGCGCCCCATTACGGATTCATACTCCATGGTGCACCGCGCCGCGTCGTCGCTTAGAACCAAACGATGGGCCCGGTCGAGCTCGAAGAAGGCGCGCGGGTCGTTTTTGATGAGCTCGAGCTTCTTGCCCTCGAGCGCGCAATGGAAATAGAACACGGGCAGGCCATCCAGCATCTCAAAGCCGAAGTTCAGCGGCACGACGTAGGGGTAGCCCCCGTCGTTGAGCCCGAGGCGCAGAACATCGCAGCCCCGGATGATTTCTTCGATGCGGGCAAGGTCGGTGATTTCCCTATCGCTCCTTCTCATGGCGCTAGGCCTTCCCGGCGGAGCCAAAGAGCGTAATCTTCTCAAGCACCTTGGCGCAAATGGCCTCATATCCGGGCGCCAGCAGTTTGCGCGGGTCAAATCCCTTGCCGTTTTGGTCGGCGCCGGACTCGATGTAGGCCCTGGTCGCCTCCTGAAAGGCGAGCTGGCATTCGGTGTTGACGTTGATCTTCGCCACGCCCAGCGTGATGGCGCGGCGCACCATTTCATCGGGGATTCCGGTGCCGCCGTGCAGCACCAGCGGCTTGCCGCCGACCGCTTCGTGAATCTTGCCCAGCACATCGAAGTTCAGCCCCGGCCAGTTTGCCGGGTATTTGCCGTGGATGTTGCCGATGCCGGCCGCCAGCATGTCCACCCCCAAATCGGCGACGCGCTTGCACTCGACCGGGTCGGCCAGCTCACCGCCGCCCAAAACGCCGTCTTCCTCGCCGCCGATGGCGCCGACCTCGGCTTCGAGCGAGAGGCCCAAAACGCCGCAGGCATCGCGCAGAATTCGCGTTTTTTCGATGTTTTCGTCGATTGGGTAGTGCGAGCCGTCGAACATCACCGAGGAGAAGCCCGCGTTGATGCAGGCAACCGCATCATCGAAGCCGCCGTGGTCGAGGTGCAGCGCCACGGGCACGCTGATGTTTAAATCTTCGAGCAGGGCCCGCGTCATGGCCACGACGGTCTTATAGCCGCCCATGTACTTGGCGGCTCCGGCCGAAACGCCCAAAATCACGGGCGAATTCGCCTTTTGCGCCGTGAGCAGCACGGCCTTGGTCCATTCGAGGTTGTTGATGTTGATGTGAGCCACGGCATAGCCGCCGGCCGCTGCCTTTTCGAGCATGGCTTTTGCGCTGACCAAGGGCATAAGAGTTTTCCTCCTTTAAAATGGATGCAAAATCGGCGAAACTCGCCCAAAAAGCTTTGCGGTTAGTATACACCAGGGCGGCGGAAATGTAAAACGCGCCCGAAAGCCGCAAAAACGGCGCAAAACAGCGGCGGCTTGAAGGCCTTGGGCGCAAGGCGCATACGGAAGGGGCAAATAGCCTACGTGGTTGAAACTGGTTAACGCACCATGTTATACTCACTTATACGAATGAAGTTATAGGGGAGGAAGAGAATATGGCTGCGTTTTCAGACTGCCAAACGAACGATGTTGCAGGCCCGAACTGCAATTTCTACGCGTGCCCGCATGCGGCGAGGCAAGGCGAGTGCCCCGCCTACGAGGCCTATCTGCGCAAGCGCTATCTTAGCCAGTTTGACAAGCGCAATGACTGAGCCGTCCCGCGCATTTTTGACCTTTGCCCGGCTCCGGCGCGGAGCTTGACGCTCTCGCCGAGCCTTTTTCATGCAGCAGGCCTGCGAAAAAAAACCGGATTTTCAGGGAAAATCGCGGCGGGCTTGAAGGCCTTGGGCGAAGGGGCTATACTGAAAGGCATGATGAAGCCTCTTTGCGTGCTGGCGGCCTTGCTTTTCTGCCTGCTCGCGCTTGTCGCGCCCTGTTTCGCGCGGGATCTGCCCGAAGCCCTTATGGAAAACAACCTTTTTCGCGGGTCGGAGGAGATTCTTCTTTGCGTGGTTGTGGAAGAGGGGCTTGCCCTGCGCCGCTACGTCTATGGCAAGCTTGAGGAGGGCATCATCCTGCCACTTGGCGGCCTGGAGCTGCCCTACTTCGAATGGGGCGACGAAAGGCTGAGATGGCGCGTGCCCGCGCCCGGCGACTTCGTCTGCCTGGTGCGCACCATCGCCGAGGACGGCGGCCTTTCGCCCTGCGGGTATGGCTCGCTCGACTGCTTCACAGACGGCATGGATCCCGCGACCCTGCACTTCCTTTGGCCCAAGGCAAGCGACCAGCGCGGGCGCTTCAACCAATTTTTAAACGAGGGGCGCTACCTGGCGCCCACCGCGTCCAAAGCCCCGCCGCCCGGCGAGGTGCGCCCGGCGGGTTCGCGCGCAGGCAAGGGCAATATGCGGCCTTCCAAAGCCCGGAGGATTGACAGCCTTGCCGGGCCTTTGGTATATTGACCATACGAAGAAGTTCGAATTTATGGGGCAAAGGGCGGTGAAAGCGGATGGACGGGAACGGTAAATGCGGCCCGGGCGAAGCCATGCCCGGCCGAAGTAGGCACTTCCGCGTCCGTTTGGCGCGGAACTAGCCTTTTTTGCCGTGCATGCGCCCTTCCGGGCGGCCTTTATCTTCCCACGGGCATGTTTTGCGATTGGCCCGTGCTTTTTGCGCCCGCGAAAGGGCTTTCGCGGGGAAAAGGGAGGAATTCATAAAGGAGGGGCACCCCATGGAGCATTTTGAGGAGCTGGGCGCGCTTTTGCAGGGCAATCGGCTGCCTGAGCTTCGGTCCGCGCTGCGCGAAATGAACGCGGTGGATATCGCCGCGTTCATGGAGGATTTACCAAAAGAGCGTGCGCTGCTGGTCTTTCGGCTGCTGCCCAAGGATCTTTGCGCCGACGTGTTTTCTTACATGGAAGATACCGCCCAGCAGCTCATGATCGTGGAGTCGATTTCAGACCGCGAGGTGCGCGCCGTCATTGAGGATCTCTTCCTCGATGACGCGGTGGATTTCTTGGAGGAAATGCCCGCGAACGTGGTCAAGCGCGTGCTGCGCAGCGTCGATAAGGGCACGAGGGAGCAGATCAGCGAGTTTTTAAAGTACCCGCAAGATAGTGCGGCCTCGCTGATGACGGTCGAGTTTGTCGAGTTGCACGACCATTATACCGTTCGGGAAGCCTTCGCCAGGCTGCGCGCGACCGCGGTCGATAAGGAAACGGTTGATCTTCTCTACGCCATCGACCGAACCCACCATTTAACGGGCTTTATCTCGCTCTATAAGCTCGTCACCAGCCCAGAAGATGCGCTCCTTTCGGATTGCATGGAAAGAAACGTGCTCGCGGTGAACGCCTTTGATGATAAGGAGCTCGTGGCGCAGACCTTCACGCGCTACGACCTTTCGGCCATGCCCGTGGTCGATAACGAGGGGCGCCTGGTGGGCCTCATCACCGTGGACGACGTCGTGGACGTCATTCAGGAGGAAAACACCGAGGATATTCAGATCATGGCGGCGACGACCCCGAACGACAAGCCCTATTTACAGACCGGCGTGCTCTCGCTTTCGAAGGACCGCGTCTTGTGGCTGCTGATTTTGATGATTTCCGCCACGGTCACGGGCAGCATCATCACGAGCTTCGAGGGGGTGCTGCAATCTTCGGTGGCGCTGGCCGCCTTCATCCCCATGCTGATGGATACCGGCGGCAACGCGGGCGCGCAGTCCTCAACGCTGATCATTCGCGGCATCGCGCTCGGTGAAATCCGCATTGGCGACATGCTCCGCGTCCTGTGGAAGGAGTTTCGCATCTCTATCCTGGTCGGCTTGGCGCTGGCCGCAGTGAATTTTGGCAGAATCTTGTTATTTACTTCCTCAGGCGCGATGGTTTCGCTCACGGTCAGCCTCTCGGTGTTCCTGACGGTGATCGTGGCCAAGACCATCGGCGGCCTGTTGCCCATCGTGGCAAAGCTCTGCAGGCTCGATCCGGCCGTGATGGCAAGCCCCCTCATCACCACCATCGTCGATGCCATCGCGTTGATCGTGTACTTCCTCTTCGCGGTGAACCTCTTGCATATCGCGGCCTGAGGGGATTTTCCCCGCGAACGGGGCGGCAAAAGGAGGAATTTGCGCGTGACGAGGCTAATTCTTGTGGAGGGCCTGCCGGGAAGCGGCAAGACGAGCGTTGCCAAGAGGATCGCGGAATGGCTCCGCGCAAAGGGTTGGCAAGTCGATCGCTACCTTCAGAGGGCGATATGCAAAAGCTGCCCCTTCCTTGCCACTGGGTCGAGAACGGCACCGGTGCGGATTGGGAGGGTGCCTGGGAGCAAATCGAGGCTATTTTAGAGCAATTAGAAGCCAATTGACGAGGAGGAAGCACCATGACGATGAAGACCATGGAAATGACTGCCCTTGGAAGGATCGAGCCGGGCAAGGCCGAAATCCCCGCGCTGGGCGAAAGCGATCTGCTGGTGAAAATCAAGTGCGTGGGCATTTGTGGCTCCGACGTGCACTACTTCCACGATGGAAGGATCGCCGACTACGTGGTGGAGCCGCCCTTCCTGCTCGGGCATGAGTGCGCCGGCGTGGTCGAAAAGGTCGGCCCCGGGGTGACGAAGTTCAAACCCGGCGACCGCGTGGCCCTGGAGCCCGGCATCCCCTGCGGCGAGTGCGAGTTCTGCCGCGAGGGCAAATACAACCTCTGCCCGGATGTGATCTTCTTCGCCACGCCGCCCGTGCAGGGCTGCCTGTGTGAATACGTCGCCTTCCCCGAGAGCATGGCCTTCGCGCTGCCCGACGGCATGAGCTTTGAGGAAGGCGCTCTGCTTGAGCCTCTTGCGGTCGGCTTCCATGCCGCGCTGCAGGGCGGCGCGCGCGTGGGGCAGAGCGCCGCGGTGCTGGGCGCGGGTTGCATCGGGCTGACGACGCTGCTGGCGCTCAAAGCCATGGGTGTATCGACGGTTTTCGTCACCGACGTGCTCGCGAACAGGCTCGAAACCGCCAAGGCTCTGGGCGGCATCCCGGTCAACGCCAGCGCAACGGATCCCGTCGCGGCCATTTTGGAGGCCACCGGCGGCAAGGGCGTCGATTTGGTGCTCGAAGCTTCCGGCAACGAGCGCGCCACCCTGCAAACGGCCGAGCTGGTCAAGCGCGGCGGCACCGTGGTGCTCATCGGCATGGCGGCCGAGGGCGTGATGCCCTATAACATCGGCCTTTTGATGGGCAAGGAGGCCACGATCAAGACGGTGTTCCGCTACCGCAACATCTACCCGCTGGCAATCGAGTCCGTGGTCTCGGGCGTGGCGCCTGTGGGCAGGCTCGTGAGCCACCGCTACGGCTTTGACGAGAGCCAGAAGGCCTTTGAGGAAGCGGTCGAAAAAAAGGCCGAGATCGTCAAGGGCGTCATCCTGCTCTAAAGGCAGGCAAAAAAGGGTAAAAAAGGCCCGGCGAAGCGCAAAGGCTCGCCGGGCCTTTCTTTTACCCCCTAAAAAGGGCTTGACATGGACGCGGCGTCAAGGTTTAACCTGGGCCTTGCAAGGAGATGAACGCGATGGACTACACGGTGAAGGCCCTGGCCGATTTGGCGGGCCTGAGCGAAAGAAGCCTGCGCTATTACGACCAAATTGGCCTGCTGCGCCCGGCTGGGCGCGGCGAAAACGGCTACAGGTTCTATGGTCCGGCAGAAATCGAGCGCCTGCGGCAGATCCTGTTCTATCGGGAGCTGGGCGTGGAACTGGGCGAGATTCGCTCGATTTTGGACGATCCTGGCTTCGATGCCGAAAAGGCGCTGGAGCGGCACCTTTTGGCCCTGCGGCAAAGGCGAGGGCGACTGGAAGGGCTGATTCTCGCGGTGAAAAAGGCCATCAACGAAAAAAAAGGAGGGGAAACCATGAGCGATCAAGAAAAATTCGAGGCGTTTAAGCAAAACCTCATCGCAAGGAATGAAAGGGACTACGGCAGGGAAGTGCGAAAGCGCTACGGTGCCCGCGCGGCAGAGGAAGCGAACGCCAAGCTGGCCGGGATGAGCCAAGAGGAATGGATGCGTGCGGAAAAGCTAGAGAGCGACTACAAAAGCGCTCTGAAAGAGGCGCTTTTGCTCGGCGATCCGGGCTGCGCCGCCGCGCAGAGAGCCTGTGCGCTGCACGCGAAGTGGTTGCAATGCTTCTATCAGGGCTACAGCCGCGAATACCATCTGGGGCTTGCGAGGCTCTATGCGGAGGATCCTCGCTTTCGCGCCAATTACGACGAGATCGCGCCGGGATGCGCAGCCTTTTTTTGTGAGGCGATCGAGTTTTTCCTTAAGAAGCAGGGCTAAAATCGGCTTCCGGCCTTTGGGAAAGAAAATTTGGTCAAGCACTTGACTAAATGCGTTGACCTAAAGGAGGAACGATTCATGAACGAAATCAAGACTACAGTGATAGAGCAGTTCCGGCATGATGCACAGGGCGCCCTTCCGCGGCCTTGCGGAGGGCGGAAGGCACAACCCATTCCACGGGCAGGGGCGCGCGCTGGCCCTTCTGCGGATGAAGCCCGAAATCGGCCAGAGGGAATTGGGCTTTCTGCTGGGCACAAGCAAGCAGGCGCTGGCCGAACTGCTCGCCAAGCTAGAAAGCAGCGGTTTCGTTGCCCGCGAGCCCTCTAAGGAGGATAGGCGCGCGATGACCATCAGGCTGACCGATGAGGGCGAAAGTGCAGCTGCCCGGGCGGCGGATAGGGGCAAAAACGAGGGCGCGCAAGACGTTTTCGACTGCCTGAACGAAGAGGAACTAAACGCGCTCAGCGGCTATCTGGGCCGGATCATCGAGCGTTGCGAGGAGGGGCTGCCGGGCGAACCCCGCGAGGAAAGGCGCAAGGCCATGGCGCATTGCGGGTGCGGGCGTTGCCACGGCCGCGATGAAGGAGGGCGGGGGCGCGGCTTCCCCAGAGGCCCGGAAGGGGAATGAGGATGAACGACGAAACCCGCATGGAGGGGATCCCCGAGGTGCTGGCTTGGTATTTGGCAAAGTTCGCCGCGGCGGATCGCGAAATCGAGCGGATGCGGCTCAGCCCGGTGCGGATCGAGGCCGGCATGGCGCAAAGCATTGCCCTGATGGGCCGCCGAGGCGCCGAAAACAGGCTGGTTTTCGGCTTTGAGCCGGTGGAGGCGCGCCTTTTGGTGCCGCGCCGCGTGGATGGCGGGCCGCAGCTTGCGGCTGCCTGAAAGGGCTTTACTTTTGCTGGGCAATGGGGTATACTAAGCGGCATAAACGCGAGGATGGGGACGTTTTGCGGCAAACGCAGGCGCAACAAAAGCGAGCCGGGGAGGGTGCAAGCCCGGCAAGGCGCGGCGCGCAGGGCCATCGCCCCGGAGCGGCACGGCCGAAGGAGCTTTTTGCGAAAAAAGAGGCTTTTTAGGCCCTGAACGGGAACCCCCGCCGTTAAAAGGGGGCCGTATCGCGGTGCGGAGGAATGAAGAGGGCGGCCTTGGCCGCCAAGCGCGGGTGGTAACGCGGAGCAAGCATGGCTTCGCCCCGGGAATCGGGGCGAGGCCTTATTTTTAGGAGGGGAACATGGCGGAATTGTATAAAAAGGTTTCTACAAGTCTTGATTTTGTGGAGCGCGAGAAAGAGATCTTGGAGTATTGGAAGGCGCACGAGGTCTTCAGGCGCTGCTTTTCCGAGCGCGAAGGCAGGCCGCCCTTCGTGTTCTATGACGGGCCGCCCACGGCCAACGGCAGGCCGCACATCGGCCATGTCGAAACCAGGGCCATCAAGGATCTGATCCCTAGGTTCTGGAACATGAAGGGGTACCAGGTCTTTCGCAAGGCGGGATGGGACACCCACGGCCTGCCGGTCGAGTTAGAGGTCGAAAAGGAGCTGGGCATCGACGGCAAGCCCGAAATCGAAAAATACGGCGTGGCGCCCTTTATCCAAAGGTGCAAGGAGTCAGTCTGGAAGTATAAATCCGAGTGGGAGCTGATGTCGGACCGCGTGGGCTTTTGGGCCGACATGGAAAACCCTTACATCACCTACGATGATGATTATGTGGAGTCCGTCTGGTGGTCGCTCAAGCGCATCGCCGAAAAAGGCCTGCTCTATAAGGGCCACAAGGTTGTGCCTTACTGCCCGCGCTGCGGTACCGCCCTCTCATCCCACGAGGTGGCGCAGGGCTATAAGGACGTGACCGAGCCCTCGGTCTTCGTGCGCTTTAAGCTCGCGGGCGGAGAAGGCTCCCTTCTGGCCTGGACGACCACGCCATGGACGCTTCCCTCGAACGTGGCGCTGGTGGTCAACGCCAAGGAGGATTACGTTTACGCCAGGCAAAACGGGGAGGTCTACATCCTAGCCAAGGCGCTCAGCGAGCAGGTCTTGGGCGCGCACGAGCTTTTAAAGACCGTGAAGGGGCAGGATCTGGTCGGCCTTGCCTACGAGCCGCTCTATCCCTTCATGGGGGAAACGAAAGAAAGGGCCTTTATCGTCGTGGCGGACGACTATGTGACCTTGACCGACGGCACCGGCATCGTGCACTGCGCGCCCGCCTTCGGCGAGGATGACGCGCGGATCGGGCGCGAAAACGCCCTGCCCTTCGTGCAGCTTGTTGATGAGCGAGGCCGCTTCACCGAGGCCGTCACGCCTTGGAAGGGCCTTTTCGTCAAGGATGCGGATCCGCTGATCGTGCAAGAGATGAAAGAGAGCGGCAAGCTGCTAAAGAGCGCCGAATACACCCACAGTTACCCATTTTGCTGGCGCTGCGATACGCCGCTTCTCTACTACGCGCGCTCGTCCTGGTTCATTCGCATGACGGCGGTGCGCGAGCAGCTCATGGCCAACAACCGCTCGGTCAATTGGTACCCCGAGCACATCAAGGAAGGGCGCATGGGCAATTTCGTCGAAAACGTGATCGACTGGGGCCTCTCACGCGAGCGCTACTGGGGCACGCCGCTGCCCGCCTGGGTCTGTGAGGATTGCGGCGAGGTGCACGTCGTCGGCTCGCGCGAGGAATTGCGCGCGCTGGGCCAAAACGTGACCGAGCCCGTGGAAATGCACAAGCCCTACGTCGATCAAATCACGCTCGAGTGCAAAAAGTGCGGCGGCGTGATGCGCCGCACGCCGGAGGTCATCGACTGCTGGTACGATTCCGGCGCGATGCCCTTCGCCCAACTGCACTACCCCTTCGAAAACAAGGAGCTTTTTGAAAGGATCTTCCCGGCCGACTTTATTTCCGAAGCGGTCGATCAGACCAGGGGCTGGTTTTATACCCTTCTGGCCATTTCCACCTTGCTTTTTGAAAAGGCGCCGTTTAAAAACTGCATCGTTATGGGCCACGTGCAAGACAAGAACGGGGTCAAGATGTCAAAACACGTCGGCAATGTCATCACGCCCTGGGAGGTGCTCGATAAGCAGGGCGCGGACGCCGTCCGCTGGTATTTTTACGCAGCTTCCGCGCCCTGGCTGCCCAGCCGCTTTTCACACGAGGCGGTTTCGGAGCTGCAGCGCAAATACATGGGCACGCTTTGGAACAGCTACGCCTTCTATGTGCTCTACGCCCAGATCGACGGCTTCGACCCTTATGGGATGGGCCGGCCCAAGGCCCTTTCGGTCATGGATCGCTGGGTGCTCTCAAGGCTCAATACTTTAATCGGTCAGGTTGACGAGCATCTTTCCGCCTACCGCGTCACCGAGGCCGCGCGGGCCCTTTCGGACTTTAGCGACGAGCTTTCGAATTGGTATGTCCGCCGCTGCCGCGAGCGCTTCTGGGGCAGCGAGATGACCGACGACAAGCACGCGGCTTACTTCACCCTTCACCATGTGCTGGTGACGCTTGCAAAGCTCACCGCGCCGTTCACGCCATTCATGGCGGAGCAAATCTACTTAAACCTGGTCAAGGGGCTGGATCAAAGCGCGCCAGACAGCGTGCACCTTTGCGACTTCCCGCAAAAGGATGGCGCGGTGCTTGATTTAGAGCTTGAAAAGGGCATGGATCTGGTTTTGCGCGCCGTGGCGCTCGGCCGCGCGGCCAGAAGCGCGGCGGGCCTGAAGATCCGCCAGCCGCTCTCGAAGCTCTATTTGAAGGGCGCCGCAGGGCTGAGCGACGAAATGGCGGCCTTGGTGCTCGAGGAACTGAACGTCAAGCAGATCGAGCGCACTGAGGATACCCGGGCCTTCACCAGCTACGCCCTCAAGCCCCAAATGCGCACCTTAGGCCCGAAGTACGGCAAGCTGCTGGGGGCGATCGGGCAGTTTTTGGCCAATGCGGACGGCAACGCGGCCGTGGATGCCTTGAACGAGAGCGGCCGTTATGCCTTTAGCCTCAACGGCGCGGAAATCGAGCTCACGCGCGAGGATTTGTTGATCTCCCCGGCGCAAAAGCCCGGCTTCGTGGCCGAGAGTGAGGGGGAGATGACCGTCGTGCTCGACGCGAACCTAAGCCCGGAGCTGATCGCCGAAGGTTATGTGCGCGAGGTGGTTTCCAAGCTGCAGACCATGCGCAAGGAGGCAGGCTTCGAATTGACCGACCGCATCTTTGTCTATCTTTGCGGGCTCGACGGCGAGCTTTCGGCCGCGCTGCGGGCGGGCGCGGATTCCATCGCGCAGGATGTGCTGGCGGTGGCCCTCCTCTTCGAGGCGGCGCCGGCCGAAGCCTTCCAAAGGGAGTGGGATATCAATGGCAGGCCGGCGACCTTGGCCGTAAAGAAGGCCTAGGCCATGTTTTTGGCGGATGGCTGGAAGGACTATGCCGTGCTTGACGCGGGGGATGGCGAAAAGCTCGAGCGCTGGGGCGAGCAGTGGCTGATTCGGCCCGACCCGCAGGTGATTTGGCCCAAAAGCGCGCCCGAGCTTTGGCCAAGGGCTCAGGCCCGCTACGCGCGCAGCCAAAGCGGCGGCGGCGCCTGGGAGTTTCGGCAAAAGATCCCCGAAAGCTGGCGGATCGCCTATGGCGAGCTGTGCTTTTTGGTAAGGCCCACAGGGTTTAAGCACACAGGCCTGTTCCCCGAGCAGGCGGCCAATTGGGAGTGGATGGCCGGGCTGATTCGCGGCGCGAACAGGCCGATTCGGGTACTGAACCTGTTTGCTTACACCGGCGGGGCGACGCTTGCGGCCCTTTGCGCGGGCGCCGATGTGACGCATCTGGACGCAGCCAAGGGCATGGTCGCCTGGGCGAAGGAAAACGCCGCGCTTTCGGGCCTTGCGCAAAGGCCTGCGCGCTTCCTCGTGGATGACGCGCTCAAGTTCGTGCTGCGCGAGCAGCGCCGCGGCAGCGTCTATGACGCGATTTTGATGGATCCGCCTTCTTACGGCCGCGGGCCTGACGGCCAGGTGTGGAAGCTCGAAAACGAGATCTTCGGCCTGCTGCTGGAGTGCACCAAGCTCTTGAGCGAAAGGCCGCTGTTCTTCCTCCTCAACGCCTACACGACCGGCCTGCAGCCCGCCGTGCTGCAAAACCTGGTCGAAAAGACCGTCGGCGCGCGCTTGGGCGGGCAGGTACGGGCTGACGAGCTTGGCTTGCCGGTGCAAAGCGGCGGCGTGTTGCCCTGCGGGGCCTCGGGCCGCTGGCGCGCTTGAATGAAGATGAGCATCATTTATGAAGATAACCACTTGCTCGTGGCCTTCAAGCCCGCGAACATGCCCGTGCAAGCCGATGCCAGCGGCGACACGGATCTGCTGAGCGAATTGAAGGCCTACATCAAGCAAAAATACCAAAAGCCGGGTGCGGTGTATTTGGGGCTGGTGCACAGGCTCGACAGGCCGGTTTCTGGCCTTGTGGCTTTCGCCAGAACCTCGAAGGCGGCGGCCCGGCTTTCGGCGCAGCTGCAAAGCCGCGAGATGGGCCGCGAATACCTCTGCGTGGCGCAGGGCACGGCGCCGCAAAGCGGAAAGGCCGAGCATTACCTCTTAAAAAACGAAAAAACCAATACCTCCAGCGTGGTTTCGCCCCAAACCCCGGGCGCCAAGCGCGCCAAGCTGGAATTTGAGCGCTTGGGCTTTGAGAGCGGCCTGAGCTTGCTTCGCGTTCGGCTCACGACTGGGCGTTCCCATCAGATTCGCGTGCAGATGAAGGCGCTCGGCTTCCCCCTTTGGGGCGACAGCCGCTATGGGGGCGGCAAGCCGGGCGAGCAGCTCGCGCTGTTTGCCCAAAGGCTTCATCTGCGGCATCCGGTAACGGGGGAGGAGCTTCGCTTTGAAGCGCCGTCGCCGAAGCGCTTCCCCTTTTCACTCTTTCCATAGCGCGGCCTTCGGCTTTGGGTGCAACGGCCGGGAGGCGACCGCGTTTTTTGCCCCAAATTTGAAGTTCGAATAACGCTGCCGCACGGCCATAATTTAAAGCGGGTTTTTTCCGCGATAAAGGCGCAAAAAGCACGCGGAAGGCAGGCCCGCCTTTTTGCGTTTCCTTTTTTGCGAATTCAACCCAAGCATATCTTCCAGCGAAAACGCCGCGGAATTGCGCTTCCAAGGAAAGTTTCTCAAAGAATACGCGGGCGCCGCTCCATCCACAATAAGCGAAGCATTAAGGATTGGAGAGGATTTTAAGATGGAGCACAGCGGGGAAAGGGCGGCGAAACGAAGAAAAAGCTTCAAAAAAGTGCTTGGCATCGTGCTTGCCGGGCTGCTTACAGCGTTAAACTTCATGCCATCGGTACAGAGCCTGCGCAATCTGCCCAAAAATATTCGCATATCGACGGGGCAGAGTCAAAGCTTCTCCTTCGCACTGCCGATGGAGCTGCGGGTGGAGCAGGAAAGCGTGGTGGTCAGCCTTTCGGGGGATGAAAGCTTGGGCATTCAGGGCGAAAGCTCGGGCAGCGCGAACCTGACCTTCAGCTTGATGGGCCTGCCGCTCAAGCAGGTAACGGTGAAGGTGGAAAACGAGAAGGTCGTGATGCCGGGCGGCGCCGCGGTGGGCATCGCGATGTATACCGACGGCGTGTTTGTCGTCGATTCTGCGGACGTCTTCCTGCCCGACGGCACGCACAGGAACCCGGCCAAGGAGGCTGGCCTGCAAAGCGGGGATACCATCACAAAACTTGGCAGCGAGCAGGTGCGCAGCATGCAGGATCTGCTCTCGATCGTAAAAAACAGCACGAGCAACACGCTGAAGATCAACTATAAGCGCGGCGGCAGAAGCTACGAAGGGCGCATTTCGCCCGCAGTGGATGAAAGCGGCGCACGGCGCCTGGGGCTTTGGGTGCGCGACTCCACGGCGGGTATAGGCACCTTGACCTATTTCGACCCCAGCGCCAAGCGCTTTGGCGCGCTGGGCCACGCCATCACCGATGTGGACACCCTGCAGATCCTGCCCATCAGGGATGGCGACGTTTACCCGTCGAAGATTGTGGACGTGAAAAAGGGTGAAAAGGGCAGCCCTGGCGAGCTGCATGGCGTGTTTTCGGATGGGCAGCAGAAGATTGGCACCATTAACAAGAACACCGACTATGGCGTCTACGGCAGTCCGCAAGGGGCCTTCGTAAACCCGCTCTATCCGCAGGGGTTACCGGTGGGCACGCAGTCCTCGGTGCACCCTGGCCAGGCGACGATCTTGGCGACCATTGACGAGGGCGGCGTGCGCGAGTTCGACTGCCAGATCATCCGCGTAACGCCGCAGTTGGCGCCCGCGCAGCGCTCGATGGTCATTCAGGTCACCGACCCAGAGCTCTTGCAAAAGACTGGCGGCATCGTGCAGGGGATGAGCGGCAGCCCCATCTTGCAGGATGGGTACCTCATCGGCGCGGTCACCCACGTCTATGTCAACGACCCGACCCGGGGCTATGGGCTGTTTTTAGACTGGATGCTCGATATGCAGTGATTTTTCGCGGAAGGATTCGCGCAAACCCATATGGAAATGGTAAGGGAACGTGAAGCGAGGGGTTTGAGCTGCATGGATGTGCTGATCGTCGCCAGGGACGAAAAGACCTTAAAGAATGTGGAAAAAATGGTTCTGCTCAGCGGGAACGCGGTGCTGGGCGAGGCTGTGGACGGAGGGCGGGCGCTCGCGCTGATGAGGCGCAGCCTGCCCGACGCCCTTTTGTGCGATGCGCTGCTTCGGGGCACCGACGGCATCGCCCTTTTGCCCAAACTGCTGCAAAAGGGATCCCAGCTTTTGCGGCCGCTGCCCGTGCTCAGCGCGCCATTCCCAAAACCCGGTGGGCTCTTGGGCGGTCTTTGTTTTTGCAGGGGCTGGGATGAGGCCATCGCCGCACTGGAAGGCGCAAAAGAGCGCAGCCCCTCGCCCGAGGGGCTGCAAGCGATTGAAAACACCCTCGAAACCCTCGGTTTCGCGCCTCATATGCGCGGAACGCACTATTTGCGGCGCGCGCTGGAGCTTTGCGTTCTTGACGGGCGGCGCCTGCAGAACCTGCGCGATCACGTTTACGCGCGCCTGGCCGAGGAATCGGGCGGCGCCGCGCCCAACGTGGAGCGCGATATCCGCTATGCCATAGAAAGCGCCTGGCGCTATGGCAGGCTGCAGAACCTGGAAGAATTCTTTGGCTATACCGTCTTGCCCGAGAGGGGGAAGCCCACAAACCGGGCCTTTTTGGCGCAGATCACCGATAGGCTCAGAAGGGCCTACCAAAGGGGCTGAAAGGGGCAAGCCTAGTTTTTGGCCGCCCAGTCGCCCAGAGCGCGCAGAATCCCTTCATTGCGCAGCCAGATGGTGTAAAACTCATCAAAGGGCAGCGGGCAGGCCCGCGTGCCGATCTCTATGGTGACGCTGGGCAGCTTCAGCTCGCCCTGCAGGTAGTCCTTCAGGCCGCCGCCCTCCTCGCCGCTCTCGGCGCTGAGCGGGTAGCCGCTGAGGGCAGAAAGCCTTTCTGCCAAGGAGAGTGAAAGCCGGTTGAGCGTCTCGTCGCTTCCGTACTGGCCATAGATCCACGAGCCATAGGCATGAAAATGCAAGGAGGCCTTGAATTTATGGCTGCGCAGATACTCCCCAAGCGCCCTCGATTCGGGCTGATCCTCGGGCGATGCGCCTGGGTAGAGCGATGAGGAAGGGCCATTTCGCTTGGCGCCCTTGCCAAAGTCCCGCGCGAAGTTGCGGTTTAGGTCGATGCCGTTCGCATTGGCCTTCCAGCGCGCTAGATACTCCTTTTCGCCGAGGGAAGTAAAGCCCGCGGCCCTGTCTGCCTCATAGATCGCCCGCAGCGCAGGGGTCATTTCGCGCCCTTGGCTGATCTGGACGCCGTCTGGATTGAGCATGGGCAAAACATGGTAGCTAACGCCGGCTGGCGGGCCGCCTTCGGCCAGCATCCGGTCGATTTGGGCCATGAGCAGCAGGCTCGTCATGTGCTCGCGCCCGTGGATGCCCGCGGTGACGAGCAGCGTCGTTTTCGCGCTCGCTTCGCCCAAGATCAGCAGGGGAATTCCTTTGCCCAGCGCGCTTTGGCCGATGCTTCCGGCGCGCAGGCGCCCCGGGTATTGTTCCTCTAGCGCCTGAATGTCGCCCATCATCTGGGCATAGGAATAGTTCTCTTTGGGCTGAACAGCCGTGAACTTAAACGCGGAGCGATCCTGCGGCTTTAAATAGCCGGCGAGCACGTAGCCTTCCACCCCGCGATAGCTGACCTTTGCAAAGGCTCCCGTGTAGCTCAGCAGCTTTACTTCTGCGCCGTTTGCGATTTGGCACAGGCTCGGCGCGTCGCTGCTCGGTCTTTCGCGCAGGCTCAGGTATTGGCTGCAGGATGCGGTGAAGAGCTCTGGCCGGCCGTCTTCGCCGGGTTTTGGGCTTGTTCCCTGGGTTTTTACGGGCGAAGGGCTTGGCTGAGCACTCGCGCTTGGCACCGCGGGGCTTGGGCTCCGCGAGGGATTCGAGCCGGCGCTCGCGCCCGGCGAAGGGCTGGGGCTCAAAAACGCGTCGGGCGGCTCCGGGTCGTTCAGCCGCCCGAAGGAAAGGTAGCTAAGCAGCGCATAACCCTCCGCGTTAAGGTCGGGGGAAAGGATGCGCGCGAAGCCGTTTTCGGCCTCACCAAGGAGCGTCACACCGCTGCCCGGCGCTATCCTTCCAATGCGCTCGGCCTGCAGGGACGGCGCTTCGAACAGCGAGAGCGAGCTGCGGCAAACCACGGTGTACGCTCCTGCTTCTGCGGCCGGCAGCGTGAAGGGGAGCGAGCTTGGCCTTAGGTAGGCGCTCATCACATAGCCGCGCTCGCCGCCCTCGGTGAGCACTCGGGCAAAATCGCCATGCCGCTCAAGCACCAGGAGCGGGCAGCCGCCGGGCAGCTTGCGCACGCGAACCGCGCTGCTTTGGTCCGAAACGCGCAGGCTTAAAAATTCCTCTACGCCAGCGACCTCGCAAAGCTCGCCCGGCAGGCCTTGGGGAAGGGGAATTTCATGGAAAGGCGGCGTTTGCCCGGGCGTTTGGGCGGGCGGCGAAGGCAGGGGGCTTTCTTTCACCCCTTGGGCGGCCCGGCAGGCGCCCAGCAGGGCCGCCAGGCAAAGCAGCGCCGCCAAAAGGCTGAAAAATGGCCCGAAGTTCCGGCGCATCCTTTAAAACCGCTTGCGGCTGCCGGGCTTAACCAGCGGCAGGAGGCCTTCCTGGCAAAGGGGGCAGCTTTCTGGCGCGTAGCTTTCGATTTGGAGGCGAACCGCGCTGTAGACTGGAAGCTTCAGGGGAAAACCCTCCGCGCGCCGATCGGCGATGCAGGCCACGCCAAGGACCTTTGCGCCATAGGCTTCGAGCGCCTTCACGGTTTCCAGGGTGGACTTGCCCGTGGTGACCACGTCCTCCGCGATGAGGATGCGATCGTTTTCGTCCACCGTGAAGCCCCGGCGCAGCTGCATTTCGTCATCTACACGCTCGGTGAAGATGGATTCCAGGCCGAGCTGGCGGCCCAGCTCGTATGAAACGATCACGCCGCCCATCGCGGGGCCGCAGACCTTGGTGACGCCAAGTTCGCGGACTTGCTCGGCCACCAAAGACAGAACCTGCGCCGCCCTGTCGGGGAAGCGCAGAAGCTGGGCGCACTGGCAGTAGCCGCCCGAATGCCGCCCGGAGCTTAAAAGGAAGTGCCCCTCGAGGAACGCCCCGGTTTCGCGCAGGATTTCGATTGCCCTTGCCTGATCCATGATGAAAACCCTCCTTGTTTTTGGTGCCTAAACGGCGCCGACGATCTCGGCGATATTCTTCAGCCCTTCGCTTTGGCAATAGAGACGCAGTCCCTGAATGATTTGCGGCATGGCGAGCGGGTCCGCAAAGCTCGCCGTGCCGACCTGAACGGCGCAGGCCCCGGCCATTAAAAAGCTTAGGGCGTCCCGCCAGGTCATGATGCCGCCAAGGCCCACCACGGGGATTTTGACCGCCTTGGCCACCCGATGCACCATCGACAGCGCGATGGGCAAGATCGCAGGGCCTGAAAGGCCGGCGTTGACGTTGCGGAAGACCGCCTTTTTTTGCCCGATGTCAATCGCCATGCCTAGGAAGGTGTTGACCAGCGAAAGCCCATCGGCCCCGGCATCTTCGCAGGCGAGGGCCAGCGAAACGATGTTTGGCGCGTTGGGCGTGAGCTTGACCAGCAGCGGGTGGCGGCTGAGCGACTTGACCCGCGAAACGACCTCTGCGGCCAGATCTTCATCCATGCCAAAGGCCATGCCGCCGGATTTGACGTTTGGGCAGGAGATGTTCAGCTCCAAAATGTCTAAATCCACGCCGTTGAGCAGCTCCGCGCCCTCGAGATAGTCCTCGATGGAATGGCCGCCCAAATTCACGAGCATGGCGGCGCTAATGGCGCGCATTTTTGGGTATTCCTCGGCGATGAAGCGCCGCACGCCCGGGTTTTCAAGCCCGATGGAGTTGAGCATGCCCGAAGGCGTTTCCCAGATGCGGACACCCTCGTTGCCCTGGCTGCCGTTTAAGGTCAGCCCCTTTGACGAGATGCCGCCCAGCATAGAAGGGTCGAAAAACTGGAGGTATTCAGCCCCGAAGCCGAAGGTGCCCGAGGCCGCGATCACAGGGTTTTTGAGATTTACGCCCAAGAGGGTGGTTTGCAGCGGGTTCACAGCAGCACCTCCCTGGCCGAAAAGACAGGCCCGTCCTTGCAGACGCGGCGGTTGCCCGCGACCGTCGCACAGCTGCAGCCAAGGCAGGCGCCGGCGCCGCAGGCCATGCGCGCCTCGAGGGAAAGATCGAGCTCGGCGCCGTTTCCTTCGGCCTTTTTCTGCGCGGCGCGCAGCATGGGCAGCGGGCCGCAGGCCACGTGGAGGGGCCCGGGCGCAAGGGGAGCGTCCTCGGTGACGAAACCGCCGATGTTAACCTGGCAGCGCCCGCTAACGTCTTCAAAGGCCGAAACCATGAAACTTTCAAGCGAAAAGCCCAAGAAAGCCTCGGTTTTGCGCGCCGGAAAGCGGCGCTTCCACTCCTTGAGCAGATAATAGAGCGGCGCGATGCCGATGCCGCCGCCGATCACGCTTAGATCCCGATCGGCGAAGCGAAAGCCGTTGCCAAAGGGGCCGATGGCCTGAACCTCCTCGCCCGCGCGCTTGGCGGCGAGAAGGGCCGTGCCCTGCCCGACCATGTGGTAAAGGAAGGAAAGACCCTCTTCGTCCGCGTCAAAGACGCTGATGGGCCTGCCCAGCAGCGGCGCCGAAAGCCGTTCTTGCGGCCTGAGCATATAGAACTGGCCCGGCGCGGCGCGCAGGCCTTGGAGCTTCATCAAAAAGACCCTTTCGCCCACGCACTCATTCGAAAGGATTAGAGCCATTGCAAAATATCCTCCCGCATGGCCTTCGCCGCATCGTGGACGTATTTGGCAAAATCCTCGCCCTCGGTCTTGCCCTGATAGGCGCAGATCAGCCCGCGCGAGGAGTTTACCACGCCGCAAATGCCGCCCTTGAAGACCCCGGCAATATCCTTCCCCGTGCCGCCCTGCGCGCCGTAGCCAGGGATCAGGAAGAAGGTTTTGGGCATCAGCGCCTTGATGGTTTCAAACTCCCTGGGGTAGGTCAGCCCCACCACCGCACCGAGGGCAGAATAGCCGCTCTCGCCCACGAAGGGCTCGCCCCAGCGCGAAACCGTTTGGGCTACCAGCTCATATAGGGCCTGCCCGCCGACTTTTTGATCCTGAAAGTCCCCGCTGCCGGGGTTTGAGGTCTTCACCAGCAAAAAGAGCGCCTTGCCCTTTTCGCTGATGTAGGGGAAGTAGGGGGAAACCGCATCCAGCCCCATGTAGGCGTTGACTGTGATGAGGTCGGTCTGAAAATCGCCCGCAAAATGGCCGGCCGCGTACTGCGCCGCGGTCGAAGAAATATCGCCCCGCTTCACGTCCGAGATCACGGGCACGCCCTTGCCCCTGGCATATTGCAGCGTCTTGGCGAAGGCCGCCATGCCGTCCAGGCCCAAGGCCTCATAGCAGGCGATTTGAACCTTGTAGCAGCCCACCTCGTCCGAGGTCGCGTCGATGATGGCTTGATTAAAGAGGAAGAACTTCTCGCCCAGGCTCATGTCCATTTTTTGGATATAGCCCGGCAAGAAGGAGGCCTGGGTATCCAGCCCCAGGCAGACCGGGCCCTTTTGATCGGCCCGGGTTTTTAGGCGGTCAATGGCGTGCGTCATAGCGAACCTCTCCTTCCACGATGGTGCAAAGAATCCGGCCCCTGACAGCCCTGCCGTCAAAGGGCGTGTTATGCGAGCGGGAAACCATCTCTCCGGCGCGAATGGTGCCTGGCGAATCGGGGTCGAGCAGCACGAGGTCGGCGTCGTAGCCCTCCTCGATCAGGCCCTTGTTCAGCCCCAGAAGCCCGGCCGGGCGCAGCGAAGCCATTCGGCTTAAAACCGTTAAGGGGATGGCGTTTTGATAAAAAACCTCGAGAAAGACCTGCAGGGCATATTCGATGTTCGAGATGCCGGCCATGCCCGCTTCCTTGTCGCCTGGCGAATGGGGGGCGTGGTCGGTCGAAAGGCAGTCGATCACGCCGTCCTTGATGCCCTGAATCAGCGCCTGCACGTCCGCCCTTTCGCGCAGGGGCGGGTTGACCCGATAGTCGCAGCCAAAGCCGAAGATGTGGTGGGGCGTGACCTCGCAACTGAAGGCGAGGCCTTCCGCCTTGGCGGCCCGAATTCGCTCTAAACTCTCGCGGTGGCTGATGTGGCCGATGTGCAGCCGGCCGCCGGCCTCTTTTAAAAGGGAAAGGTCGCGCGCGATGATGCGCCTTTCGGGCTGGCAGTGCGTCGAGATCAAGAAGCCATATTCCGCCGAGGCGGCGAGGAGCCTTTTCATGAACCCATCGCTGAAGATGGTTTGGCCGTCGTTGCTCAAAAGCTTCGTGGCCTTCGAGAGGGCGGCCCAGTCTGTCGGGGTTTCGTCCTTGAGCTCCATTCCCGCCGCCGCTGCCTGAATCAAAGTGCAAAGCCGCAGCTTTTGGGCCTTTTCGTGGTTGGCTTCGACCAAAGCGGGCGTGGAAATCACCGGCGCGGTGTTGGCCATGGCGCAGAGCGTGCCGTAGCCGCCCTTCAGCGCCGCGCGCATGCCGCTTTGAAGATCCTCCTTGTAGGTCAGCCCGGGATCGCGCAGGTGGCAGTGCAGGTCGATGAGCGCTGGCATCAAAACCATGCCCTGCGCATCGATTTCCTGCTCGAAGGCGGCGGGGTTCAGGCCAATCCTTCCATCGCTCAAATAAAGCTCGCCCATGCGCTCGCCGCGCGCGTCGAGCAGCCTGGCGTTTTTGATATGAAGGCCCCTCACAGCCGCGCCCTCGCCTCGCAGTACTCGCAGGCGTACTCCTTGCGCTCCCGGTTGGCCAGGGTGAAGCGTACCGGGCCGAGCTTTTCTGTGTTTGAGATGCAGCGGGGATTTTTGCAGCTGAGGATTCCTTCGACCTGTTCGGGCAGCGAGAGCTTGAGCTTGCGCACCGCCTTGCCATCTTCGACGTAGGTGACGGTGGTGCCCGGATTGAGCAGGCCCAGCACGTTCAGGTCGAGCGTGAGGTCGGTTTCGATCTTGATCAGGTCCTTTTTGCCCATGCGCGTGCTCTCGACATTGCGCATGAGCACGATCACATCATCGAGCCGGTCGAGCCCGAGCTGCTGAAAGACCTTAAAGCCCTGGCCTGCCTCAATATGATCCAGCACAATGCCCTTTTTGAGCTTGGAAACGTTGATCATGCAAGGTCGCCCTCCTTTTCGAGCCCCAGAAGGAAGAGAATCAGCGCCATTCGGATGAACATGCCGTAGCGCGCCTGCGCAAAGTACAGCGCGCGGGGGTCTGAGTCCACATCGGCCGCGATCTCGTTCACCCTTGGCAGCGGATGCATGACGATCGTGTCGCTTTTGGCCAGGCTCAGCTTTTCTTTGGTGAGGATGAAGTAATCCTTTAGGCGAAGGTATTCTTCCTCGCTCACGAAGCGCTCGCGCTGCACGCGCGACATATAAAGGATGTCGAGCCGGCCGATGACGCTCTCGAGCTGGGTGCTCTCTTCAAAGGGCACGCCCTTTTGCGCCAAATCATCCTTGACATACTGCGGCATGCGAAGCTCCTCGGGCGAGATGAAGAGGAGCTTGATCCCAGGGAAGCGCGCGAGCGTAGAGGCGAGGGAGTGGATGGTGCGGCCAAACATCAAGTCGCCGCAGACGCCCACGGTCAGATCCTGCAGCCTGCCCTTGTGGGCCGAGATGGTCAATAGATCGGTCAGTGTTTGGGTGGGATGCTGGTGGCCGCCATCCCCCGCGTTGATGACCGGGCAGTTTACGAAATTGGCGATGTGCTTGGGCGCGCCCTCGCGGGGGTGGCGCACCACGATGAGATCGGCATAGCTTTCGACCATTCTTGCGGTGTCGGCCAGGGTTTCGCCCTTGGAGGATGAGGAGGTCGCGGGGTCCGAAAAGCCGATGACTTGGCCGCCCAGCCGCAGCATGGCCGCATCGAACGAGAACTTGGTGCGCGTGGAAGGCTCAAAAAAAAGACTTGCCAGCAGCTTCCCCGTGCACCGTGTAGCGAATCGCTCCGGTTGCCTGATGATGCTGCCCGCAAGCCTTACGAGGTGAAGGATCTCATCTGTGGATAGATCCCCGGGTTCAATTAAGCATCGCGCCGTCATTGGATCGCCCTCCGCTTATCCGCTTAAAAGGCGCCGCCGCCTTTTAGGCATTTTCACTATCTTATTAAAACCGGCCCCCAAAGTCAAGCTTCGCGGGCCGGTTTTAACAGGGATTTACGCGGAGGTTTTCTTGCGGAGCGGCCCGCGCAGCCCGCAGAGCAAAAGCCCGAGGGAAAGCCCGGGCGAGGCGCCGGCGAAGCCTTGCACCAGATAGGAATGGAGGGGTTCCGGGAGACGCAGGGGGCGCAAAAAGGGCAAGAGGCAAAGGCCGGGCGCGAACAGCAGAGCAAAGCCCAGCGGCGCCGCGGACCAGGGCTTGCCCTGAGCGAACCCGCCGCATGCCCGCCAACTGGCCGCTGAGAAGGGGTTGCGCGAAGGCAAATACGACGGTGAGGAAGGGGTAAGGCGCTTTTTTGGGCACAAAGCGCCGCTTATCGCCCCCAAAGCCGCGCACAAAGTAAAACAAGGCCAGCATGAGCGCAAGAAGCCCGACGGGCGAAAGATCAAGCTTGCCGTTGCCCGCATAGGGTACAAGGGAGAAACCACCCAGGAAGGGAATGCACGAAAACAGCACAAAACAAAGCCCGGTGATCGGCGCGGGGAGGGCTTCAAGCGGCGAAAGCTCAACGTTTAGGGCGCCAAGCGGCCAGAGCGAAGGGCCTGCCGCGGCCAAAAAAGAGCAGCGGAGGCACGATGGCCTGCTGCGTACTATTGCCGCCTGGTTGGGCGAGCAGCCAGCCTTGGCCGCGCCGCAGGGAAGCGAGGGGTTTGCCGTGGCTGTTCATCTCGCTTGCTTCATCGGGGATCACTACAGCTTCAGTGTAATAAGATGAGTCCGCTCGTCAAGACTTAATTAAAATCAAATAAATGAAAAGCGAGGAGCCAGCAATGAAGACTTTTCGCGCGGGAAGAAAAAGGGTATACTGTGCGAAGGATTAAAAAGGCTCGAAAAAGGAGGAATTTCGATGCTGAAACAGGGTAATAAGATCGTGATCGTGGGGGTTGGGCAGGTCGGGGCGACGAGCGCCTACACCCTGCTGCTCTCTGGGTTGGTATCTGAATTGGTGCTGATCGACCTGAACGAGCAACGGGTACGGGGCGAGGTGCTCGACCTTTCGCACGGCATCCCGCTCTGCCCGCCGGCAAACATCAAGGCGGGCAGCTATGAAGACTGCGCTGGGGCCGATATCGTGATCCTTTCGGCCGGGGCGAATCAAAGGCCGGGCGAAACCCGCATGGATTTGACGCGCAAAAACGCTGCTGTCTTTGGCCAAATCGTGCCAAAGGTGATGGAGTTTGCCCCAAGGGATGTGATCCTCCTGGTGGTGACGAACCCGGTCGATGTGCTGACCTACCAAACCTGGCGGCTTTCTGGGCTCAGCAAAGGCCAGGTGATTGGTTCGGGCACGGTGCTTGATACCTCTCGCCTGCGCTACCTCCTCTCGCAGCACACTGGGGTGGATGCGCGCAATATCCACAGCTACGTTCTGGGCGAGCATGGCGACAGCGAGCTGCCGGCCTTTAGCCTGACGAACATCGCGGGCGTTTCGATGGACGAATACTGCGCGGTCTGTGGGGAGTGCGAGGGCGGCCTTTCCAAGGTGATCGCCGAAGAGTTCGACGAAAAGGTGCGCAAGGCGGCCTACGCCATCATCCAGGGCAAAGGCGCGACTTATTACGCCGTAGCGCTGGCCGTGCGGCGCATCGTGGAGGCGATTTTGAGGGATGAGCAGTCCATTTTGACGGTCTCTTCGCTGATGGAGGGCGAATACGGCATCGGCGGCGTTTGCCTGAGCCTGCCCTCCATCGTGGGGGTAAGGGGGGTCGAGAACGTGCTCCCCGTGCCGCTGAGCGAGCAGGAGCTTGGGATGCTTAGGGCCTCAGCGGAGGCGATTCGCCAGGGCGTGGAGGCGAGCGTGCCCCACCAATAGAGCCCCGCGCGGCGGTCGGCATCCCTCCCCCAAAAAACCAAAAGCGAAAAAGTTCGCCATGGAAAGAGCGAGAAGGGAAAGCATCCCCGGCGGCGAAAGCGGGGCCTACGGCGCGATTTGTGCCGCAATAGCCCGTGCGCGCGCGAAAAAACGTTGAATGAGCATGTGAGGGCTTGTTCATTCAGTGACTTTTTCGCGATTTAACGAAAAACGAGCCGTTTTAGGCTGAAAAAGGCAAAGGCGGCCCGTTTTTTGCTTGCCAAAAAGGGAAAGCCTGCTATACTAAGGCTATCTCAAACGCGAAGGGAAGTTCATAATGCAGCCAGAACATGCTCACAGCCACTTCTCCCTGCTCGTCGGGCCAGTCGAAGCCTTGCTCGAAGGCCCGCTGCTGGGGCGCGGTCTGCCCGCGGAGGGCGTAGAAATCGGCCTTCACGCCCTGGCCGACTTTTTAGACATTAGCCTGCTTCTTCTCGCCGCCGTCGGTCTGGTCTGCTTTTTGCAGACCTTCATCCCATACGACAGGATGCGCGAGCGGTTGCTGCGCATCAAGGGGCCGTTGGGCCTCATGCTGGCGCTGGGGCTCGGCTTTTTTTCGCCCTTTTGCAGCTGCTCGGTTATCCCCATTCTGATGGGCTTCCTGGCCGCGGGGGTGCCGCTCAGGCTTTGCCTGGTCTTCCTCTCGTCCGCATCCGCGCTGAACTTAACGGCACTCACGGCGGTGTTCGCCAGCTTTCCCCTGCCCTTTGCCGTAAGCTACGCGCTTTCCGCCCTGCTCATCTGCCTGCTGGGCGCGAACATCGCGGCCGCGGGGGGCGAAAAGGACTTAAAAACCGCTGCGCTGAGCGCCCAGCATGCCCATCACCACCACGAAGAAAAGTCCGTGGGCAGGCTTTGGGCGGCCCTTTGCGGCGCAGGGGAAATCTATGGGCGCGTCTGGCCCTTCATGCTCCTGGGGGTGGCGCTTTCGGCCCTCATCACCGGCCTTCTTCCTGAAGAGAGGATGAACGGCCTGCTGATTGGCAACCCTTTTGCGCTGCCGTTGGCCGTGTTGTTGGGCGGCGCTTTGCATTCCGACGTGTTTTCGATTTCCCCCGTCGTGCGCGCGCTGCTCGGCCATTCCGGGGCGGTGGGCCTTGGCTTTTTGCTGGCCGCGATGCTGTTTTCGGTGGCGGAATGGGCCTTGCTCTCGCGCATCTTCAAGGCGAGGCTCATCGCGAAATACTGCGGGGCGCTTTTGGCGCTCAGCCTGTGCTTCGCGATGGTCGCGCGGCTGCTGCTTTAGCCGAAGGGGCCTGAAAGGGCGGCTGAGCGTATTTCTTCAGGGTGAACCTGAAAAAGGCTCACCCCTTTTCGCGTTCCGGCATAGATTTAAGTAAGCATAACTTCGATCACTGGGGCATAGAATTCCGTTGAGGAAAGAGAGCTGGGCAGAGCGCGGTTTTCGCGGCGCGAGAGGGTTCCTTGGCGGCGGGTCTGGGGCAGACCCCCATGACGTCCTCCCTCGGTGGGGGAGATATGGCGGGATCTTCGCGTCGCGAAAACCGCACTCACCATTTTTTCTTCCTTATTTCGTTCAATCAGAGAAAAATCCCTCGGATCGTCACGACCCGAGGGATTTTTGCGCTTGTTTTTTGGCTTCTAGCGGATGACGCGCACGCGCACGACACCTTCGATGCCTTCCAGCTTGCGCACCGCAGCGCCGGGCAAGGGGGAGTCAAGATCCAGCACCGAATAGGCCACCGACTGGCGCGAGCGGTTCGCCATGTTGGAGATGTTCACGCCCTCGTCAGAAACCGCCTGCGCGATTTGCGAGATCATGTTGGGGATGTTCTGATGGATGACGGCTACGCGATGGTATTCCGGGGCCATGAGCTCGATTTGCGGCAGGTTGACCGAATTGCGGATGGAGCCGTAAAGGAGATAGTCCCTGGTCTGCGCCGCCGCCATCTGGGCGCAGTTTTCTTCGGATTCGGGGGTGGAAGCGCCCAGATGGGGGATTGAAATCACGCCCGGAACCTCTAAAAGCTCATCTGAAGGGAAATCCACGACGTATTTGCGTAGCTGGCCGCTCTGGAGCGCGGCCTTCATGGCGCCGGGCTCGACCAGCTCGCCGCGCGAGAGGTTAATGAGCACCGCGCCCTTTTTCATCTTGCCAAGGAAGGTTTCGTCGATCATGCCGCGGGTTTCCTTGTTGAGCGGCACGTGCACGGTTAAATAATCGGCCTGGGCGATGAGCGCATCCTGGCTTTGGGCGCGGATGACCGCGCGCGAGAGGCCCCAGGCGTTTTCGACCGAGAGGAAGGGATCAAAACCCAGCACTTTCATATGCAGGTGCGTGGCCACGTTGGCGATGGGGCCGCCCACGGCGCCCAGGCCGAGCACGCCCAGGGTCTTGCCCTGCAGTTCCGGGCCCACGAACTGGTTCTTGCCCTTTTCGACCAGGGCGGGAACCTCGGCGCCCTTGCCCTTTAAGCCCTTGGCCCAGTCGATGCCCGCCAGGATCTCGCGCGAAGCCAACAGCAGCGCGGCCACGGCCAGTTCCTTGACCGCATTGGCGTTGGCGCCCGGGGTGTTGAAGACCACGATGCCCTTTTCGGTGCAGCGATCAACCGGGATGTTGTTATAGCCCGCGCCCGCCCGCGCAACGCAGAGCAGGGAGGCCGGCAATTCCATCGAGAGCATGTCGGTCGAGCGCACGAGGATGGCGTCGGGCGCGACGGACTCTTTTTCGGCGGTGAAGAGCGCAGAATCGAGCTCTTCATGGATGATAGGGGATATGGAAGACAGGGTTTGAACCTTGAACATGGAAGTTGCCCCTCCTAAAAACGTTCTTTCTTTGTTGTTGCGCCCTTTTTATGCGTGGGCGAGCTCGAAGGCCTTCATGAACTCGACCAGTTCCGCGATGCCCTCCGCCGGCATGGCGTTGTAGATCGACGCGCGCATGCCGCCGACCGAGCGGTGGCCCTTGATGTTGACGAAGCCGGCCTTTTCGGCCTCCTTGCAAAAGGCGTCGTCTAGCTCTGCGCTGCCGGTGACGAAGGTGACGTTCATGATGGAGCGGTCGCGCGGCAGAACGGGGTTTTTAAACAGCCTGGATTCATCGAGGTAGCCATAGAGGATCGCCGCTTTTTCTTCGTTGATCTTCTTGCGGGCCTTAAGGCCGCCGGTTTGCAGCAGCCATTCGAAGGTCAGCCCCGCCATATAGATGGGGAAGCAGGGCGGGGTGTTATACATAGAGGCGCTTGTGGCCATGGTCTGGTAGTCGAGCATCTTGGGCGTGATGTCGAGCGCGCGGCCGAGCAGATCCTCGCGGATGAGCACGATGGTTACGCCCGCCGGGGCGACGTTCTTCTGCGCGCCCGCGTAAAGGATGCCAAACTGGCTTACGTCTATGGGCTCGGAAAGGATGCAGGAGGAAGCGTCGGCCACCAGGGGAACCTTGCCCGTCTTGGGCAGGGTCGTAAACCTGGTGCCGTAGATGGTGTTGTTCAGGCAGATATAGACATAGTCCGCGTCCGGTCGGAAATCCGCGTCGTTCCAATCGGGGATGTGGGAATAGCCGTCGTCCTTGGACGAGGCGACGACCTTGATATCGCCAAAGCGCTTCGCTTCCTGAATGGCGAGGTTGGCAAAATTGCCCGAGTTGATATAGTCGGCCTTGCCGGTCTTGTAGGCAGAGAGGAGATTGAGGGGGATTTGGGCGAATTGCATCGACGCGCCACCCTGAAGGAAGAGAACCTTATAGTTTTCAGGCACCGGCATCAGGCTGCGAAGGTCGCTTTCCGCCCTGGCGATGATCTCTTCATAGACCTTGGAGCGGTGGCTCATCTCGGTGACGCTCATGCCCGAATCTCCGTAGGAGATGAACTCCTTTTGAGCCTTTTCGAGCACCGGCAGGGGCAGCATGGATGGGCCTGCAGAGAAATTATAGACGCGCTTCATGGGGCTGACCTCCTAAACGTCGTTTTTCATGCTTATGTGAGGCAGTATACAACATGCGCGGATGATTGACAAGGATTTATCATGCAATGGCTCCGAAACTTCCTCGCCTCAGCCTTCTAGGCGAATATGGGTAGCCGGAACCCGCCCCGCGAGCAGGTCTTCGATGCGATGCCTGGGCGAGCCGATGACCACGTGGGTGCCCAGCTTTGCGCAGGGCAAGATGTATTCCAGCTTGGCCCTGGCGCCGCCCGCACCCTCGCGCGAGGCGCCCACGCAGCTTTGCTGCAAGAGGCGGATCGAGTTTTCAAGGCGCTGGGGGTCCTTTTCGCTCAGCTCCCGCACGAGGGTGCTCGGGTCGTCAGCGTCGCGGTAGATGCCGTCCGCCGAGGTCAGGATGAGCAGGGTCTTAGCGCCGACCAGTTCCGCGATGACGGCCGCTGTTTCGTCGTTATCGACGCACTCGACCACACTTTGGCTGGTCTTTCTCAGCTCGCTCAGCTCCATCTTGCGGTTTTCTTCGAAGGAAACGGGGTCGTTGTAGTTGACGATGGGGATGGCCCCCTGCCCGGGGCAGCGAAGGAGCAGCTCGCGGATGAACTCGCGCGAAGCCTGCTTGTTAAAGTGCGTATGCTCGACCAAAATCTGCCGCACGGAGTATTCGGGGGCGATATAACGGCGGTAATTTTCCATCAAGATCGCCTGGCCCTGGGCCGCGTAGTCGGTCTTGACCTGCTCGATCGGGCCGGCAAGCTCCGTGCCCGTGCGGCGGAGATAATCGAGCCTGCCGATCTCGGTCGCACCGGAAGAAACCCAGACCATCCCGGGTTTGAGCTCGCGGCCGAGCCTCGCGAAGATGTTGTAGTCCATATCGCCCTCCTCGCGCTGAATCAGCGCCATGGAGCCGATCTTGCCGACCAAGTCAATGCCCAAGCCTTTTTCCTCCTCGCGCGGCGGCGCGGCGCCGCCAATCTCAAGGGGAGTATAGCACAAAGCCCGCGCTTTTTGAAGCGAGCGGGGCAAATCGCGCTTGAGCTTGGAGGCCTGCCATGGTAAAATTGCGGTAAACAATCCGCGCGAAGGTAAAGATTTTCGCGTGTCGGCCCAAAGGCCGAAAAAGCGAGGAGGAGCGATCATGAAGCGCTTTGAGCCCATCGCCAAGGGAGTTTCGGGCATTCTCCACGGCGGGGATTATAACCCCGAGCAGTGGCTTAAGTGGAAGGACGGGATCTGGAAAGAGGATTTGCGCATCGCCAAGGAAGCGGGGCTCAACAGCCTGAGCGTGGGCATCTTCTCGTGGGCGATGCTCGAACCCGAGGAGGGGCGCTTTTGCTTTGACTGGCTCGACGAAGTGATGGACGGCCTTCATAAAAACGGCCTGACCGCGGTGCTCGCCACGCCCAGCGGCGCGCGCCCCGCCTGGCTCGCGCAAAAATACCCCGAGGTTCTGCGCGTGCGCGCGGACGGCCATCGCAACGCCTTCGGCGGGCGGCACAACCACTGCCTAAGCTCGCAGGTCTACCGCGCAAAGGTCAAAATCATCAACACCGAACTGGCCAGGCGCTATGGCAAGCACCCGGCGCTGGGGCTTTGGCATATCTCGAACGAATACAGCGGCGAATGCCACTGCCCGCTCTGCCAGGCCGTCTTCCGTGAGTATTTAAGGGCCAAATACGGGAGCCTGGAAGCCCTCAACGAGGCCTGGTGGAGCGCCTTTTGGAGCCACCGTTACACGGACTTTGCCCAAATCGAGGCGCCGAGCCCCAGAGGCGAGAACGACACCCACGGCCTGACCCTCGACTGGAAGCGCTTCACCACGGAGCAGACCGTGGACTTCTACCTGCACGAAATTGGGCCGCTAAAAGCCTGCGCGCCCCAAATCCCCTGCACGACAAACCTGATGGCGGGCTATACGGGGCTGGATTACGCGCGGCTGGCTGAGGTTTTGGACGTGGTGAGCTGGGATAACTACCCCCAATGGACGGGCAGCAGCGAGAAGGACGAGCAGATCGCCCTGGAAACCGGCTATTTTCACGATTTGATGTATGGGCTGAAGAAAAAGCCATTTTTGCTGATGGAAAGCTCGCCCTCGGCCACCAACTGGCGGCCGGTGGCCAAGCTGCACAGGCCGGGCGTGCACATCCTGCAGTCCCTGCAGGCAATCGCCCATGGGGCAGATAGCGTGCAGTATTTTCAGATGCGCAAAGGGCGCGGCGGCAGCGAAAAGTTCCACGGTGCGGTGATCGACCACGTGGGGCACGAGAACACCAGGGTTTTTGGCGAGATCAAAAAGTTTGGGCGCGAGATTTTGCCACAACTCGACCACATTGTTGGCGCGCCCAAGCCCGCGAAGGTGGCCCTGGTGCACGATTACGTCAACGGCTGGGCCATCGAGGGTATGCGCGGCGCTCTGCAGGGCGAAACCGGCTATACAAAAACCCTGATGGCGCATTACGGCGCCTTCTGGCGGCAGGGCGTGCCGGTTGAGATCATCGACCAGGGCGCCTCGCTCGAAGGCTACGCCCTGGTCGTCGCGCCCATGAGCTACATGCTGCGCGAGGGCTTCGCAGATAGGGTCAAGGCCTATGTCGAAGGCGGCGGCCGCTTCGTGACGAGCTATTTTAGCGGCTACGTAAACGATACGGATCTGTGCTTCCTCGGGGGCTTCCCGGGGCCGCTCAAAGAAGTGCTGGGCATTTGGGCTGAGGAGCTGGACGCGCTCTACCCGGGCGACGAGAACGCCATCTGCTGGAACGGGAAACAATACCGCGCCTTCGAGCTTTGCGAGCTGATCCACGCCCAAGGGGCCGAGGCTTTGGGCAGCTACGCGGGGGATTTCTACGCGGGCCGCCCGGCGCTGACCGCGATGACCCTTGGCAAGGGCAAGGCCTATTACATCGCGGCGCGCACGGGGGCTGATTTCCTTGACGACTTCTATCAAAGCCTGCTCGGGGAGCTGAAACTGCCCGCTTACCCGGGTGGCGGCGGCCTTTCTGTGCAGATTCGCGCCCACGAAAAGGGCGAAACCCTCTTTGTCATAAACTTCGGCGCGCAAGAAAGGCTTTTTAAGCTTGACGGCGAGGAAATCCCCGTTGAAGCGCACGGCTTTGCGCTGATTGAGCGCAAAAGCTGAGCCTTTTTGCAAAAAGGGCGCGCGCCGTGCTTGTAAGCTTTAGCCAAAAGGTGTATGGTTAAGGGAAGGGCATCGGTTTTAACCGATGTGAAAAGCCGGGCACAAGGAAATGGGGGAGGAAGGGCTTTATGGCGATCTTTAAACGCATTTGGGGGCTGTGCAGGCCGCATAAGCGCTATTTTATCTTCGGCCTCACCACCCTGATCATCGCAAACCTCACGAGGTTGGTCTTCCCCAAGATCAACGGCATTTTGGTGGATGAGGTGGTCTATAACGGCAGGCTAGAGCTGCTCTTGCCCATTTGCGCCGCGCTGGCTGGCTTTACGCTCCTGCGCTCGGCCTGCAACTATTCCCGCGGCCTCGCCTTCGAAAGGCTTTCCCAAAATTTCGTCTTCGATATGCGCACGACGCTCTATGACCATCTCCAGTCCATGCCCTATGGTTTTTACGATTCGCACTACATCGGCGAGATCATGTCGCGCATGACCGGCGACATCGAGGGCCTGCGCAACCTGTTGGCGGGCGGCATTGTGCAGTTCGCCGAAAACCTCATCTGGTTTGCCGGCTCCATGACCTTGATGTTCTTCATCTCTTGGAGGCTCGCGCTGCTCATGGTCTTCATCGCGCCGGTGGTGGCGATCATCGCGGTCATCTTCAGGCGGCGCATTCATCCCGCCTTTCGCAACCTGCGCGAGCAGAACGCCGTGCTTTCGACCAAGACGCAGGAAAATCTTTCTGGCGCGCGGGTGGTGAAGGCCTTTGCCCGCGAGGAATACGAAAAGGAAGCCTTCAAAAAAGAGAATCAAGAGAGGCTTCGGCTTTCGCTGGTGACGACCTTCATCTGGTCGGACTTCGTGCCGGTGCTGGACATCCTTGGCGGCCTTTGCACGCCGCTGCTTTTGGGCGCGGGCGGGTTGATGGTCATGAATGGCTCGCTGAGCCTTGGCGACCTGATCACCTTCACGGGCTATATTTGGATGATCACCGGCCCGATGCGCTCGATGGGCATGCTCGTGAACATGTTCACCAACGCCCACAGCTCGGCAGAAAAGCTCTTCCATTACGCCGACCTTGGCGCCACCATCAAAGACAGGCCGAAGACGGTCTTTCCAGATCCCTTCATGGGCCACGTGGTCTTTGACGACGTGACCTTCGGCTACGGCGACAGGGCGGTGCTGCAAAACATTTCGATGGATGTGCCCGCGGGCAGCTCCTGCGCCATCATGGGCGAAACCGGCAGCGGAAAAAGCTCCGTGGTCAACCTCATCGCGCGCTTTTATGAATGCAGGGGCGGCCAGGTCAAGATCGACGGCGTAGACGTGAAAGACATGCCGCTTTTGAAGCTGCGCGCGCGCGTGGGCTACATCATGCAGGAAACCTTCCTCTTTTCTGAATCGATCGAGAACAATATCCGCTTTGGCGGGCCAGAAGACGAGATGGATCGGGTTCAGAGGGCTGCGAAGGCGGCCCAGGCCGAGGAATTCATTGAAGAAATGCAGCAGCGCTACGATACGGTCGTGGGCGAGCGCGGCATGGGGCTTTCCGGCGGGCAGAAGCAGCGCGTAGCCATCGCCAGGGCCATCGAGTACGACCCAGCGATTTTGATTTTGGATGATTCCACCTCCGCGGTCGATATGGAAACCGAGCACGAGATCCAAAGCGCGCTCAAGGACGTGATGAAGAACCGGACGACCTTCATCATCGCCCACCGCATCTCCTCGGTCAAGAACGCCGACCAGATCCTCATCCTGCAGGATGGCAGGATCGCCGAGCGCGGCGACCACAAGAGCCTGATGGAGCTGGGCGGCCTGTATGCCGCCATGGTGCGCGACCAATACCGGGATGCCGAAAGCCTTGGAAAGGAGGCGGTGTAACCATGCCGCGCCTTCGCGTAATCGACGACGAGGTTTTAGAAAGGCCGTTTAACGCAGGGCAGATGATGAGGATCTTTACCTTCCTCAAGCCCTACCGCGGCGCGGTCGCCTTCGCCTGCGGGCTGATGGTCGTGGCCGCGCTTGCCTCCCTGGCCATGCCCAAGATCATGTCGGTCGCGGTGGACGACATCACCCGGCAAAACATCGCGCGCCTGCCGCTTCTAATCGGCGCGATGGCTCTCCTTTCGCTCGTCAGCGCGGTTTGCATCCGCTACCGCGCCCGCATCCTCGATACCGCTGGCTTCAAGGCCATTGCCGACCTTCGGCAGACGCTCTTTAACCACGTGCAGGATCTGCCCTTTTCGTTCTTTGACTCGCGGAGCGCGGGCAAGATCATGGTGCGCATCATCAACGACGTAAACTCGCTCAACGGCCTATTGACCGATGGCATCGTCAACGTCGTGATCGATGTGATCACGCTGGTCTTTCTCGTGGCCTTCATGTTGGCCACGAACTGGAAGCTCACGCTGATTTCCTTCGCGATTTTGCCCTTTTTGCTGCTTCTGCTCTTCGGGCTCAAGCGCCGCATCCGCGTCAACTGGCAAAATGTACGGGCCAAGCTGTCCAACATGAACGGCTACCTGCACGAGAGCCTCGCCGGCATGCGGGTGACGCAGGCCTTCAAGCGCGAAAAGGTCAACGGCGAGATCTTTACCGATACGAACCAGGATATTCGCTCTTCATGGATGCGCGCCATTCGCCTGAACAACCTCTTTTGGCCCTTTTTAGATATCGTTTCCGCGGTGGGGACGATTCTGGTTCTCGTCTTTGGCGTAAAAATGCTCGAACGCTATGCGGGGCCGGGCGGCATCACTATCGGCTCCTTGCTGGCCATCATCTGGTATCTGGGGCGTTTTTGGGAGCCGCTCAACAACCTCTCGAACTTCTACAACTCGCTGCTCACCGCCATGGCTTCGGCAGAGCGCATTTTCGAGATTTTAGACACGCCGGTGACCATCAAAAGCGAGCCTGGCGCGCCCGATCTGCCGCCGATCCAGGGCGAGGTGCGCTTTGAGGATGTGAGCTTTGGTTACGACAGCGGCAGGCTCGTGCTCAAAAACGTGAACTTTGCCATCAAGCCCGGGCAAACCGTGGCGCTCGTCGGCCCGACGGGCGCGGGCAAGTCCACGGTGGTGAACCTGCTCTCGCGTTTTTATGACGTGACCGGCGGAGCCGTGCGCATTGACGGGCACGACATCCGCAAGGTCGAGCTCAACTCGTTGCGCCGGCAAATGTCGGTCATGATGCAAGATAGCTTCATCTTTTCGGGCACGATTATGGATAATATCCGCTATGGCAAGCTCGACGCCAGCGATGAAGAGGTCATGGCGGCGGCCAAGGCAGTCCACGTGCACGATGTCATCATGCAGATGGAAAAGGGCTACGGCACCGAGGTGAACGAGCGTGGCTCCAGGCTCTCGGTGGGGCAGAGGCAGCTCATCTCCTTCGCGCGGGCGCTGCTGAACGACCCCGCGATCCTGATCCTCGACGAAGCGACCTCCTCGATTGACACCAAGACGGAGCTGCTCATCCAGCAGGCGCTCGAAACCCTGCTCAAGGGCCGAACGTCATTCGTCATCGCCCACCGGCTTTCGACCATCCGCAAGGCGGATCTCATCATGGTGGTGCAGGATGGCGACATCATCGAGCGCGGCACCCACGAGGAGCTGCTCGCCGCCAAGGGCGAATATTTCAGGCTTTGCGACGCGCAGTATCGCTTCCTTTACTCGTAAGCGGCGCTGGGGGCTTGCAAAAAAGGCCCTCCTTGCGTATACTGCCATCGAGGTGATGGAAAATGGGCGGCTTTGTGCGCTATGAAAAGCTCTCGAAGAAGAAAAAAAAGGAAGTCAACGCCATGGGCAGGGGCGGCTTTGGCCCGCTTCGCCCGGAAACGAAACGGCTCGAAAGCAAAAAGCTCTATGACCGCAAAAAAGCCCGGCGTTTTGGGGAATTCCCAGACGCCGGGTCTTTTTTGCGCGCTTTTGATCCGTCTTTGGGCCTAAATTAGTCGCGCGAAGCCTTGACCGCCTCGAATTCCTCCTGAATGGCCTTGCTCGGCGCCTTGCCCAGCAGGGAAACCAGCACGATGGCCAGGCAGGCGAGGAGGAAGGCCGGCAGAAGCTCGTAAATGCCCCAAACGCCGCCCATGGGCTTGAGAACGAGCTTCCAGAGGAAGACCATGCCGCCGCCCGTCAGCAGGCCGGCGATGGCGCCCGCGTGCGTGGTGCGCTTCCAAAAAAGGGAAAAGAACACCAGCGGCCCGAAGGCCGCGCCAAAGCCCGCCCAGGCGAAGCTGACGATCGAGAAGATCACGCTGTTTTCATCCAGCGCGATCAGGATGCCAACCAAAGAAACCAGCAGCAGCGTGGCGCGGCTGACGAGCATGACCTGCTTTTCGCTCGCGTCGCGCTTAAAGGCTCTTTGGAAGATATCCTTGGCGATGGCGCTTGAAGCGATGAGCAGATAGGAATCCGACGAGCTCATTACGGCGGCCAGGATGCCAGCCATTATAATGCCCGCGATGAGGGGGTGGAAGAGCAGTTGCGAGAGCAGGATGAACACGCTCTCTGCGCCTGCGGGGCTGGCGAGGGCTGGGGTATGGGGGAAGACTACGCGGCCGGTCAAGCCGATGAACACCGCGGCGAAGAGGGCGATCACGCACCAGGTGGTAGCGATGCGTCGCGCACGGGTGAGCTCTGAGGTCTTGCGGATCGCCACGAAGCGCAGGAGCACCTGCGGCATCCCGAAGTAGCCAAGCCCCCAGGACATGGTAGAGAGGATGGTCAAAATCCCGTAGGGCGCTGCCGGGCCAAAGTCGGGCAGTCCGCCGGTAGCGGTTTGCAGGCCGCTTGCGTCCACGTTTGGCGTAGCGATGCCAAAGAACGACAAAAAGCCGGGGAAGCCCTGCAGGTTCTGGAACATCGCGCCAAAGCCGCCCGCGGCGGCGACTCCGCAGCCCAGAACGGCCAGCAGCGCGAGGATCATGATGACACCTTGTATGAAATCCGAAAAGCTTTCGGCCAGGAAGCCGCCTAGCAAGGTGTAAAAGAGCACCACCGCGGCGCCGGCAATCATCATCAGCTTATAATCCAGCCCAAAGAGCTGGGAGAAGAGCTTGCCGCCCGTGACGAAGCACGAGCCGGTGTAGACCGCGAAAAAGATCAGGATCATGGCCGCGGAAATCAGCAAGAGCGGCTTCTTTTCCTGCTCTTTGAAGCGCTTTGAAAAGAAATCGGGGATGGTGATGGCGTTATCCGCCTTGATGGAATAGCGGCGCAGGCGCTTGGCCACGAGCAGCCAGTTGATGTAGGTGCCGATGGCCAGGCCGATCGCGGTCCAGGCCGCGTCGGCCAGGCCGCACCAGTAGGCGACACCGGGCAGGCCCATGAGCAGCCAGCCGCTCATGTCACTGGCTTCCGCGCTCATGGCGGCGATCCAGGGGCCGAGGGTTCGGCCGCCGATGAAGTAATTCTCGCTGTTCTCGTTGGCCCTGCGCATGAAGAAAACGCCGATGACGATGATGGCTGCCAGGTAGGCGACCATCGAAATGAGAACTTGAACGCTGGCCTGATCCGGCATGATGTCCACTCCTTTTTTCTTATAATTTAGGCTTGCTCCAAAAATTCCTTGATCTGTTCCACGGTCAGGCCCACGCCCTCGACCGCGTCAAGCCTTTTGCCGTTCAGGCGGAAGGCCGGCGTAGCCCAAACGCCGCTTTTTTCATAGGCGAGGTCGTCGTTTTCCGTCACCATCTTTTCGTACTTGCCGGATTTTAAGATCGCCAGAAATTCGGCTTGATCGACGAGCCCCTCGACGATCCCACCCAAAACCTCGGGGATTTCGACGTTGCGCCGTTCTGCCGAAACGCACTGGAACATCCTTTGGTGGAAGGCAGCCATGTCTGCTCCCAGTTCCAGCGCGATGTAGTAGGCCTGCACGCAAAGGTCGGTGTGCGGGGGGTGGTTCTCGGGCCGAGGGTGGGCCTCCACCGGCCTGTATTCGACGCAAATGCCGGGGTGCTGCTTCAGCAATTCGACGAGGGGGGCATAGATGCGCTTGGAATAGGGGCACTCATAGTCGTAAAAAAACTGCATGGCGGGCATAACAAAAAACCTCCTTACGAAATGGCGGCCCTTCGCGAAACCGCAAAAAGCCATCGGCTTTTGGGCAGAGTATGACATAAAACTTAACCTTTCGCAATGGGGGAATGGCGAAAGGCAGCAAAACCGGCAGGCGCAGGGCCGTACTCAGCCTACGCCCAGGTCCGTATTGCCGATGAGCAGCTCGCAGTTGGGCAGCGCCTCGGCCAGCGGGGCCATTTCTTCGATGAACCAGCGCGAAAGGGCTGCGTCGCGCTGGATTGGGGTGCTATTTGGGCAAAAGAGATTGACGCTGAAGTACTCAAAGAGCCGCGCTGCGGTCAGAATATCGTTTTCTATGCCTTGCCTGCTTTGGCCCTGCACGCCCGCGAGCAGGCAGACGCCCTCGAAGCGTTCGCGCAGCATTTCCGGCGTCACGAAGGCTGGAATGCCCTTTTGCATCGCGCAGCGGAAGGCCGGGTCGAAGCTTTCGGCGCCGGTCCTGAACTTGACGCGCTGCTTCGGGAAGCGCGCGCGGATTTCGCCCAGCCGGTCGCCGTAGGCGTAGTGGGCCTCGAACCAGAGGGTGTGCACGCCCCTTTTTTCGGCCATCTCGCGCAGCAATGCCAGGCTTTTTTCGTCGATTTCGTGCGCTGAGCCCGAATTGATGACGTCCACCACGCCGCTTTCACCCATGATTTGCGCAAGCACTGGCGCGTTCACGGCGAAGGGATCGGCCGAAACGTCGAGGTGGTAGTCGCAAAAGCGGCACTTTTTGTGGAAGCAGCCCCTGCCCTGCAGGAGCAGAAACTCGCGCGGGAACTTGCCCGCGATCTTCGAATAGCGGATCATGAAAGCCCGACCCTTCTCTTCAAATAGCGGATGGCCGCGTAGGCCAGCGGCGTGCCGGCGAGCGCCTCGATGCAGAGCTTCATGGCGTATTGCGCGCCGATCATGACGAGGAGCTCCTTCGCGCTCACCGTGCCCGCGAAGGCGAGCAGAACGAAGAGTACGGTATCAAAAACATAGCCCACCATCGAGGAGCCGATGGTGCGCAGCCACAGCAGGCGCCCCTTTGTCAGGGCCTTGATCCTAACCATCACGTAGGCGTTGGAAAGCTCGCCCCCAAGGAAGCCGACCAAGGAAGCCAGCACGATGCGCGGCACATAGCCAAAGAGCAGCGCGTAGGCCCGCGAGATTTCCTCCATGGAGGGGGGCGAGGGCAAAAGAAGGCCCAGCGCCGTGAAGAAGACCAGAAAGGCATTGCAAAAGAAGCTGAGCCAGATCACCTTTTTGGCGGTCTGGAAGCCCCAAACCTCGGTGAGCACGTCGCCCAGCATGTACGAGAGGGGGAAGGTTAAGGTGCCCGCGTCAAAAAGGGTGAGACCAAAGACAGAAATGAGCTTGACCGCCATGAGATTGGCAGTTAAGTAGCTTGCCACCATCAGGGACGCCACGGCCACCAGAGGCGTGAAGGCGTCGCGGTTTTTTGTGGCAGGGTTTTCCGCAACCTGCTTGTTCAAGGGGATTTCCTCCTAAGGTTTAGTGGGGTTAGTGGATGAAACTGGCGATGTCTTGCCCGGTCAGCAGGCAGTAGACGCCAAAACCCAGGATGAGCAAAAAACCGATGAAGGGCTTGATCTTGAAGCTGAAGCCCTCGCCCGTCCTGCGCGAGTTGACGATCTGCCAGATGAAGAAGGCGAAATACAGCACGCCCGCGCCCACGAGGATGTAGGCGATGTTGCTCGACAGGAAATTGCCCACGCTTGGCCAAAAATCTTCGCTCATGGTCGATTTCTCCTTTTTTGCGCTCTTCGTGCGCTTTTTGCCTCGGCGTCGCTTAGCTGCCCGGCAACACAACTATAGCGCGGCGGGCCCCCTTCGCGCAAGGCGTGAAAACGGCTCTACGGGGAACCCTTTTCGAGAGGAAGGGCTTCGTAGGCCGCCAAAAGGGGCGCAAAACCCTCGATTTCATAGCTGAAGGAGTTTCGAGCCTGGCAAAAGCAGCCGTCACGAAAGCCAAAGAGAAGTTCCTTATCGCCGGGCATGAGCAGGGACAGAGCCAGAACCTCGCCCGACGCGTCCTTGGGCGTTTCGGAGACGCGCGAGATCCGCAGGCCTTGAAGCGCTTCGACCACGGCGCGGATGAGGGCCGGATCGCCGGAGCTCCGCAGTTCCGCTCGGTCGGGGCCGTCGCTTTGCCCATGGCCGCCCCGCACGAGGAGGGGGAGGGGATTCCCAGGCTCGCCCTCAAGCTCGGAATAGCCCGTAAACTCGAGGATGGTCAGCCCCTCGATTGGTCAGGGCAAAACCCAGGGCGGCGGAAGAGCATTTTCAAGCTCGGCCATGCCCGAAAGCGCATAGAGCGTTTCCATGCGATGAAGCATGCCCGATTGGAAGCTAAAACCCAGGCCTCCGCCGTCTGCGAAGCTAAAGCTGTAGTCGAGGTAATCGTCGGTGTGGGCGGGACCTTCTTCGCTCAGAACGACGATTTCTTTCAGGGCGTTAAACACATCGCGGATGACCTGAGGGTCGCTCGAAACGCGGCGCTCCTCGCCCGCCACGCTCGTGTAGCTGACCGCAACCTCGACGGGGAAGTTCGCCTCGAAGCCCTCGGCGAAGGCTTCCTCGCCCAAAAACACAAAAAGGGGCTGGTCGATGCGCTCTTTTGGCAGAAAGGGCAGCCTTCCGCAGCCCGCAAGGCTGAGCGCCAGCAATGCGGCGAGGAAAAGGGCAAGGCGGCGCGTTCTCATACGGGCTTCCTCCTTAAAAACTCAAAATGGCAAGGCCGCAGCACCGCTTTTTCTGGCCGTTTGGCTTCGTAAAAGGCGGATGAGCGGCCTTTCGACCAGGAAGGTCACGGCGCTGGCCAGCAGAAACGACAGGGCGAAGGAGACGAGCAGATGAAAAAACTCCCAGCCGGGGTGCGCGGCAGCATACTCATTGGGCAGCATGCCCGGCGTGAAGCCCCAAAACCAGGCCTTGATCTTGACCGAAATCCACTGGTGCCAAAGGAAGAGATTATAGGAAATTGAAGCGACGAAGGCGAAGAACCTGCAGCCGAGCGCGCTTTGGAAGGCTTTTGGCGCGAGCGCGGCGCCGCCGACCATTAGGCAGCCGGCCAGGATGGTCAGCGGGCGGTAGAGCGACTGGTAGTATTGCGTGCCCGACGTATTGCCGACCTGCTGGCCGAGGTGGAAGCCGATTGCGATAAAGACGTAGGCAAAGAGCAGCACACCCGCGAAGAACAGGGCGCCGCCGAAGCGGCGCGGCAGTTCCTTGCAGAGCTGGACGGCATAGGCCGTGAACATGCCTGCGACGAAGCAGTCGAGCATCGCCGGGAGCTGATTTTGCCAAAGCCTGGTGTTGCCCGAGAGACGCAGCATCCACGCGCGGAAGAGGATGGAAAACAGGGCGCAGAAAAATAGCGTCAGCCCCGGGGCCTTGCGCATGGCGGGCACCAGCAGAGGGAAGAGCAGTGTGAAGCAAAACTCCAGCGAAATGAACCAGAACGTGCCGTTAAATCGGTCAAAAAAGAAGGCCGGATGCAAATTGAGGCAAAGAAGATGCCCGCCAAGCTGAAAAAGAAGATCCTGAAGGCTCGGGAAGGGCGAAAGGGGGAAGATGGCGCAGACGAGCAGCGCGAGCAAGTAGCTTGGATAAATGCGCACGAAGCGCTTAAAAAAGAAGGCGCCGGGCCGCAGCTTTTCGCCGCCGGCCAAGGGGAGATAGAGCAAAAAGCCGCTCAGCACGCAGAGAACCTCCACGCCAAGAAAGCCAAGAGCGGCGACGAGGTAGCCGTTGATGTGGAAGGGGCCGAGAACGAGCGAGGGCATAGAAATCCAGTCCTGCTGCCAAAAATGGAAGAGCATCAGCAGGAGCATGAGAAGGGAACGAATCCCATCCAGCGCGGGAATGCGCGCAAAGGGTTTTTCTTGCGAAGCGGGCTGCACTTTTTGGGCCAAACCGCCTTTCTTTTTGGGGGATTGCGGAGGACTTCGCTGGCCGATGAAGCCCCTGCGCGGTCGGTTTGTTTGCCTTGCGATGGGTATGGGCGCGCTCGCTACGCTCGCGCGCAGGGCGGCCAACGCGCCTGCTACGCAGGCGTGAATCGCCGAGCCCATTTTCGCCTTGGCTCAAAAGAGCTCGGCACTTTGCTCGCTGGCGCTCGCCGTTAGCCGCGCGGGGGGCCAAGGGCCACGCTGTGGCGTGGCCGGCGAGCTGGCGCTCGCCCAGGAAGCTTTGCTTCCGCTTGGCCCACGGGGATACAATTCGAGGTGCCGCGCTGCGACTGCGGCGCCGAATGGTATTGGCAGGGCCTATCGGCCGCCACGTCGGGGGGCTTGAGCGGCGCGAGTGAGGCGGCAATCGCAAGAGGGCCGAAATTGCGCAAAAAGAGCGTTTTAGGCTATTTTTAGAGCTTATAGGGCGCCAGGCCAAGGCGCTTGCGCACCTTGAGCATGGTCTTGTGGGCGATGGCGCCCGCCCGCTCGGCGCCATCGCGCATGACCTCTTCAAGGAAGCTCTTTTCATTCAGGATGCGCTTATATTCGGCCTGCACGGGGGCCAGGCCGGCGATGCAAGCCTCGGCCACCGCGTTTTTCAGCTCGCCATAGCCTTTGCCGGCAAGTTTTTGCACCAGCGCCTCGATGGATTCACCGCTGAAGGCGTGCAAAATGGTGAGCAGGTTCGAAACCCCGGGCTTTTGCTCGGGGTCGAAGCGAATCTCGCCGTCCGAATCCGTGACGGCGCGGCGCAGCTTGCGCGCGATGGCGTCCGGCTCGTCTAAAATGGCTATGTAGGAGCCTTCCTCGCCCGATTTTGACATCTTGGCGCTCGGTTCGGTGATCGACATCACGCGCGCGCCGACCTTGGGGATGTAGGCATCCGGCACCACGAAGGTGTCGCCATAGGCGTTGTTGAAGCGGATCGCGATGTCGCGGCAGATCTCGAGGTGCTGCTTCTGGTCGTCGCCGATGGGTACCAAATGCGAGCCATAGAGCAAAATATCGGCCGCCATCAAGACCGGGTAGGTGAAAAGGCCTGCGTTAATGTTGTCTTCATGCTTTTGGGATTTATCTTTAAACTGCGTCATGCGCTGAAGCTCGCCCATATAGGTGTGGCAGTTGAGCAGCCACGAAAGCTCCGCGTGCGCGGGGACGTGGCTTTGGCAATACATGATGTTCTTCTTTGGGTCGAGCCCGCAGGCGATGAAGAGCGCCAGGGTTTCGACGCAGCGGCGGCGAAGCTCCGCCGGGTTTTGCCGCACGGTCAGCGCGTGCAGATCCACCACGCAGTAGAGCGCGGTGAACTCTTCTTGCAGCTGCACCCAGGATTTCAGCGCGCCGATATAGTTGCCGATGGTTAAAAGCCCCGAGGGCTGAATGCCGCTGAAAACGATCTCTTTTGCTTCGTCCATGCTTTTGCTCCTTTTGGCCATGCGATTTCGCCTTGAATCTGGCCATAAGCCTACCATTTTCGCGTGGAATTGTCAACGCCGAAGGCGCAGGGCGCAAGGGCCGTCCGGCCTGGGACGCGCCCTAATGAGCGGCGTAAAAAGGGACGAAAAAGGGCCGGAGGAAGCTTCTTCCGGCCCTTTTGAATTTTCGCGCTTTATTCGTCCGCCGCCAGTTCCTCAAGCAGCGCGCAGACTTCATGCGTGGCGTTTGGGCGGCCAAAGGCCTGCTGCGCCTGACGCATCAGCTCGCGGCGCGTGGGGCTGAGCATCAACTGGGCCACGATTTCATCCAGCGGCTGGGTCTTGGTGGCGCGCATCGCCATGCCATGGTTGGTCAAGAAGTCTAAATTGCGGTCTTCCTGCCCGGGAATGGGATTGACCAGCACCATGGGCAGCCGCTTGGCGATGGATTCTGAAACCGTGAGCCCGCCGGGCTTGGTGACGATGGCATCCGCCGCGCTCATCAAAAGGTGCACCTCGTTGCTGAAACCGTAGACCCTCAGGGGCTTTTTGGTGCGGAGCTTTTCGAGCGCGCGGAACATCTTCTGGTTGCTGCCGCAGACGGCGAGCATCTGGAAATCGCCGGGCAGGCAGTCGAGCCGCTGGATGGCCTTTGCGATGTCGCCATGGCCCATGGAGCCGCCCATGATGAGCAGGGCGGGCAGATCGCCGAGCGAAAGGGCCTGCAGGGCCTCGGCGCGCTCGAGCTTTTCGCCAAAGACCGGCGCGATGGGGATGCCCAGGGGGCGAATGATCTGGCGCTGGATGCCCTTGGCGACCATGCCCTCGGTGAGCTGCTCGCTGGGGGTGACCAGCACGTCCAGATCCGTGCCGATCCAGAAGGGGTGGAGGGTGTAATCGGTCACGATGCCCACGCGCTTGGCGTTAGAGACGCCGCGCTCGAAGACCGAGGTGGCGATCTGGGCGGCGAAGCTCATGGTGGCGACGGCCACGTCCGGCTTAAAGTCAAGGTAGATATCCTCGATCTCGCGGGAGAGGCGGCGGCTGACCGCGCGGTAGGCCTTATACATCTTGATGGCCTCGCTGCGCTCCGCGCGCTCGAACAGGCCGAAGGCCCGCCCGAAGGCCTTGGGCGTGAGCTGGATTGAGAGCTTGTAGCCCTCATCTACGATCTCACCCATGGCGGGGGAGATATAGTCGAAGGTATCGACGACGCGGCAGTCGTGCCCCCTGGCGCCCGCGTAGTCCGCGATGCCCTGGGCGGTGCGGTTGTGCCCTTGCCCGGCCGTGACCGAGAGGATGAGTATGCGCATCGGGCCTTCCTCCTTTGCGTGTGGGCCTAGTTTTTGGGGAAGCGGGCGGGCGAAGCCGCCCCGAGCAGCAGGCGGGCTTCGCCCGCGAGATAGAGCGAGCCGCAGATGAGCAGCTTGCTGCCTTCGGCCAGGGATTGGGCGCGGAAAAGGCCTTCCTTCGTGTTCGGAGCTTCTTCCGCGGGGACGCCGAGCGCCAAAAAGCCGCGGGCGAGCTCGCCCGGATCCTTGGCGCGCGGGATGCCTTCCGGGCGGACGCAAACCGCCCGCGAGAGCAGCGGCGCGAGGATTTTTTGGGTTTCCTCCACGTTTTTATCTGCCATCATGCCAAAGAGCAGCGTGAAGCGCTCGCCGGGGAACTGCTCTTTTAAGTAGGCTGCTGCGCTCAAAGCGCCCTGCGGGTTGTGGGCGCCGTCCAGCAGGGCGTTTTGGAACCATTCCAGCCTGCCCGGCCAGGCCGCGTTGCACAGGCCTCGGCGAACCGCGGTATATTGAAGCCCAGCCTCCTTGGCGATGAGCGAGAGCACGCCTAGCGCTGTAAGCGCGTTTTCAACCTGGTGTGCGCCGGGCAGGCGGATCTCGTACTCGCCCTCAAGGCCCGAAAGATCGGCCCGAAAGCGCGCGCCGAAGGGGCTTAGGGCAACGGAGCAAGGCCTGTGGGCGCCAAGGTCTAAAAACGGGGCGCCGGCGGCCGCGCAGGCCGCGAGAACGACGCCCTTTACGCTCTCTTCCTGGGCTTGCAGTACCAGCGGCACGCCTTTTTTGGCGATGCCCGCCTTTTCGGCCGCGATCTGCTCGATGGTATCGCCAAGGAGCCGCACATGGTCCAGCCCGATGCGCGCGATGGCGCAGCAGACCGGCGAAATCACGTTTGTGGGGTCAAAGCGCCCGCCCAGCCCGACCTCGACCACGGCATAGTCTATCTTGGTTTCTTTAAAAGCCAAAAAGGCGATGGCCGTGCCCAGTTCGAAGATGGTGACGGAGCCTTCGCCAGCTTCCTCCATGGCGCGCAGCTCGCGCGCTGCGATGGTAGTGAGCCTTGCCAGCGCATCATCGCCGATGGGCTGGCCGCCAAGCTGAATGCGCTCGTTGTAGCGCATCAAATAGGGCGAAATATAAAGGCCCGTGCGCAGCCCGGAGCTTCGCAGGGCGCTTTCGAGGAAGGCGCAGGTGGAGCCCTTGCCGTTCGTGCCCGCGACGTGCAGGCTCTTGAAGCTCTTTTGCGGGTCGCCCAGGCGGGCGAGCAGCCTGCGCATGTTTTGAAGGCCGAGCTTTTTACCCATGCCCGCCCGGCTGTTGATGAAGCGCAGGGCCTCGTCGTAGTTCAAATTTGCCCCCTTTCCCCCCGCCGGGGAACTGGTTTTGCTTGCCCAACTAGTATAATCCATTTTGCCAAAAGCGCAAGGCGCGGCGAAGCTACTCTTTTTGGGCAAACTATGCTATACTGCCCTTGCATAAAAAAAGAAACGCGCCCGTGCGGGGTGGGAAGGGGAGTTTGAGTTTGGCGCTGATCACGAGGGATATCGGCATAGACCTGGGCACCTCCAATTCCCTGATGCACGTGCGCGGCAGGGGCATCGTGCTGAGCGAGCCCTCAATCGTCGCGGTGGACGAGCAGGCGCGCGCAATCATCGCCGTGGGGAGCGAGGCGCAGAAGATGATGGGCCGCACGCCCAAGAACGTCAGCGTGATCCGCCCCTTGCGCGGCGGCGTAATTTCGGACTATGACCTGACCGAGAGGATGCTTCATTACTATTTGCGCAGGGTTCTGGGCCGCTTCTCGCTCACGAGGCCGCACGTAGTGGTTTCCGTGCCCTCCGGGATCACGGAGGTGGAGCGCCGCTCCGTCGTCGAAGCGCTGCTCGATGCGGGCGCGGGCGACGTGCGCCTGATTTTGGAGCCCCTCGCGGCGGCGCTCGGCTCCGGGCTGGATATCGGCCTGCCCGGCGGCTCCGTCGTGGTGGATATTGGCGGCGGCACGACCGACATCGCCCTTCTTTCGATGAACACCCCGGTGCTCATCGAGTCGATCCGCATCGCGGGCGAAAGGGTGGATGAAGCCATCGTGCGCTATATGCGCAGGCGCTACAATGTTTTGATCGGCGAAAGGACGGCGGAGCTGATCAAGATGCAGATCGGCATGGTTTCGCCCGAGCCCCCCTTGGGTTCCATGGATGTGACGGGCCGCAACTTGATCGACGGCCTGCCAAGAACCGTGCACGTTTCGGCTAAGGAAATCAGCGTGGCGCTGGAGGAACCGGCAGCGCAGATCGTCGAAGCGATTCATTCCGTGCTTGAGCGCACGCCGCCCGAGCTTTCTTCCGATATTCAGCGGCGCGGCATCATCTTAACCGGTGGCGGCGCGCTGCTCACTGGCCTGCCAAGGCGGGTGCTCGCGACCATCAAGGTGCCCTGCACCGTGGCAGATAGGCCTATGGAGTGCGTTGCGCTGGGCATCGGCCGCGCGATGGAAAGCGCGGCCGATTACGGCGACCTGGTTCAAGGCTACCGCAAGCCCGTGCGCTATGACTTTAAGCGCTTATGAGCGGAGAGTAACGATGAGGAATAAAAAAAGTTGGAAAAACCGGCTTTTTGCGCTTGTGCTCTGCGCGCTTGCGCTGCTTTTCGCAGGCTGCGGCCAGGCGCGGGGGCCGGCGGGCAGGCCGGGGCTTGACCCGCAGCCCTTCACGCCGCCCCAAGGCGCCCTGCTGCCCAAAACGGGCCTGCAAAGCCTGCTCTGCATCGGCATCGGTTACGATGGGCAGGGCAGATCCCTGGTTTCCTCCCTGCAGCTTCTCGTGCTGGACGAGAGGGCGGAAAAGCTCGCGATTTACTCGGTTCCCATCGAAACCAAGGCAGTTTTTTGGCGCTATGAGGGCGAAACCCTCCGCGAGGTTCGCGAGGAAGTGCGGCTTGCCTATTCCGCGGCCGATGCCGCGGGCCGTGGCGAAGGGAACGTGCTGGAGGCGGTTTCCCAAATCCTTCTGGGCGCGCCGATCGACCATTACATCGTGATGAACGCGGTACAGCTCGAGGGCATCAATGAGATTCTGGGTGATGTGCCGCTCGATGTGGACGCGGACTTCGCCGCTGCTTACGGTCTGGGCGAAGGGCTGCAGCCGCTCGGGCAGCGCCTGGCGGAATACGCTTCGTTCACCCCGCGCGATGCCGACGGTTCCCCCTACCCGGGCACCGATGAGAGGCGTCTCGGCCGCCATCGCGGGATGGCACTGCGCTTTTTGCAGGCGCTGGCGAGCAGCGGGCGCGGCGAAGAGGGGGCCGGCGAGATCTTGCACGCCGCGCGGACGAGCATGCGCGCTGAGGAGCTTTTGGCCTTTGCCCGTGGCGCCCTGGCCGCAAGCGGTGTCTCTGAGCCCGAAACGGGCCGGATCCCGGGGGAGGATAGACGCAGCGGCCCCGAGAGCGAGTATCTGCCCGACGATGTCGCCCTGCGGGATCTCGTGCTCTCGCTCTTCTTTGAAGAACCCGCGCAAGGGAGTGCGGAATATAGTGATGAAAAATAACTATATTTCATCATGAAATAATGCCAAAAACGCAAGGAAATCGAAATGGCTCCAGGAACTTCTTTGGCTTAAAAACCAGCCATTTCTATGGGATTCCTCCCTGCTTGCCCCATCTTGTTTAGCCATGGTTTCCTTTTTCCTTCGGTGGGATTTCGATACAGGTTTGAAACGCAAAAAGACCTAAAATCAGGCGTGATTGCAAGCGCCTGCCATTGTTCGTCGTCATGGCTGCGGGTATTCTTTGGGCAAATCTTTTGCAAGGAGGAATCCCCGCATGTTTTTACCTAAAACCAAAAAACTCGTCGCGGCCTTTGCCGCAGTCCTCATTTTGGTCTTTGGCGGCATCGCCAGCGCGGCCGAGCAGCCCTGCCAGTTCGGCCGCACCAGGCCGGCTTCCTGGTATGGCAAGGGCAACGGCCAGCAGCAAAGCTGCAACCAGCCAAGCTACGGCAGCACCGTGGCCGCCGCCAACGCCAACTACATCGCCGCCTGCCCTTTGCCCACGGCCCAGGCCGGCGTGGCCGCCGCCAATAGCTGCGCAAACGCGCAGGGGAGCCAGAACTGCCCCCAAAACGGCATCTGCCCGCAAAACGGCACGGCCTGCGCCCAGAACGGCCTGAATTGCGCCCAGAGCGGCGCGATCTGCGGCCAAAACAGATCGGCCTATGCCCAAAACAGCGCAGATTGCGCCCAAAACGGCGCACGGCAGGCCTGCCAGCCCGCCCAGCGTCCGGCCGCAAGCCAAAAGCCGGCGGCGACGCAGGCCCCTTCCACCCAACCTAGCCAGCAGCCCGTAAGCCCTGCCCCTTCCGCCCCTGCCCAGCAGCCGAGCGCCGGCATGGACGCCTACGCGCAGGAGGTCGTTCGCCAGGTGAATGAGGAACGCGCCAAGCAGGGCCTGGGTGCCCTGGCCGTGGACGCAAACGCGGTGGCCGCGGCCTCGGTGCGCACGGCGGAGATCGCCCAGAGCTTTTCTCACACCAGACCAAATGGCAGCGACCCCTTCACCGCGCTGAAAGAGGCGGGCGCCAGCTACCGCGGCGCCGGGGAAAACATCGCCAAAGGCCAGCAGAGCGCGGAGCGCGTGATGGCCGCGTGGATGTCAAGCCCCGGGCACTATGCCAACATCATGAAGGCGAGCTACACCAAGATTGGCGTGGCGCACGCAGAAATCGGCGGCGTGCACTACTGGGCGCAGTTCTTTATGAGCTAAGAGGCGAAGAACGGCTAAAAGCGCCTTGGAATCCTTTGCAAACGCATAAAAAACGCGCGGAAAAGGCCGGTTCCGGACCCGGCCTTTTCCGCGCCTTCGCAGGGCGAAGAAAAACTGCGATTTCATGAAAGATTTCGGTTGACTTTGCGCCGTGCTTGAGTATGATTAATTGGGTGTGTTTCGGGGCCCGGCGCGCTGGCGCGCCCCATCTTTGATGAAGGCAGAGGGGAAAGAACGTGTTGAGCCGCTTTCGCAGCCTCATTCGGTCTCCATTCTCGGCACTGTATGACGAAGCGCGCCTGCTGCCCGATATTCGCCGCAGCATGCACGCCATCATCGTGGCCAACATCTTCGGCAATCTCTGCGGCATTGTCACCAATGGCCCCGCGCTGGCGGGCTTCGCCGGCGCCCTGAAGGCCAACGACTTGAGCTTCGGCCTGCTCAGCGGCATCCCGTTCGCGGCGACGCTTTTGCAGATCCCCTTCGCCTCGCTCGTGAGCAGGACCCAAAAGCGCAAAAAATATATGCTGACCCTGGGGCTGACCTCGCGCCTGCTCTGGATCCTCGTGGGTCTGGTACCCTATTTTGTGCCCATGGATCCGGTCTGGCTCAGGCTCTGGTCGGTGATCTTCCTGGTGGGCATCTCTTCCTTCGGCGGGGCGGTCATCAACGTTTCGTGGTTCCCCTGGCTTTCTGACCTGCTGCCCATGCGCATCCGCGGGCGCTGGTTTTCGCTGCGCGACAGCATCAATTCCCTCATTGGCACGCTCTTTGGCCTGCTCATCGCTTTCCTGCTTGACTCGATCCCCGGCTTCCCTGGGTATTCGCTGGTCTTCGTGCTGGGCGGCATCTTTGGCACGCTGGATATGGCCTCCTTCGTCTTCGTGAAGGAAGTCTACTCCCAGCCGCCCCAGAAGGTGAAAATTCTGCCGACTTTTAAGAAGATTCTGCAAGATAAGCCTTTCGTGCGCTTGACGCTGTTTTGGACCGCCTGGTGCTTCACCGCCAACATCTGCGGGCCCTACCTCAACCGCTATGCCTTGGACGAAATGGGCCTGAACTTCACCCAGGTGACGCTCTCGAGCCAGATCGCTTCGGCGCTGACGACCTTTTTGGTCGTTTCCAGGTGGGGCAGGGTCTTTGATCGTTATGGCTCCAAGCCGGTTTTGTGGGTTTCCTGCATCGTTGCGGCGCTGACGCCGGGCTTCTTCCTCTTCTCGGTGCCGGGCAGCTTTTGTCCGATGCTGCTGCACAACGTCGTCGGCGCGACGTTCTGGTCCGCGGCGAACCTGGTTGTCACGGCCATGCAGCTCAGCCATTCGCCGGATGACCTGCGCCCATCCTACATCGCGGTGTTTTCGTGCATGGCGAATCTTTGCGGAACCTTCCTTGGTACGCTCGTAGGCGGCGTGCTGATTGAGGGCACCCGCGCGCTGGTGCTCGAACATGGCTTTGATCTCTTTGGCCTGCTGGCCGATCCGTATAAGGTGGCCGTTTTCGTTTCCTGCCTGACGCGCCTTGGCATCGTGCTCTATTTCGTTTCGCATATGGAGGACGAAAAGGGGATTTCCGCAATCCGAATGGTGAAAGAGATCGCAGCCGGCCTGCGCCCGCGCGCCGGAGGCGCGCCGAGGGCCTAAAAAAGACGCCGCCCAAGAACGGTGCGCAGCGCCGCGCGCCCCCAAGCGCAGGGGAAATGCCCGCTGGTGCGTTTTTTCCTTCTTTTTGCTTGACAGCGCTCAAAAATGGGGTATAATAACTTTGTTGAAAGCAGAAGCGCCCGCTTCTCACCCTGTGGCATGGCCAACAGGGTAGCCAATTCTTTCCTCGGTTGTGGTTTTGGGCCTTTGTCCTCCGCATCCAGGCTATGTTTTGATGAGCGGGCTCTTGCGAGCCCGTTTTTTTGCGGGCAAAAGCCGAAAGGCGAAAATTTTGGAGGTGCACTGCAGCAAACATGAACATGATGATCAATGAGGAGATTCGCGACAGAGAGGTTCGCCTCATCGGCGCAGAGGGCGAGCAGCTTGGTGTGATGCCGCTTGCGCAGGCCATGGGCCTTGCCGAAGAAAAGGAGCTTGACTTGGTCAAGATCGCGCCGACTGCCAAGCCGCCGGTCTGCAAGCTGATGGATTATGGCAAGTACCGCTACGAGCAGTCCAAGCGCGACAGGGAAGCGCGGAAGAATCAAAAGGTCATTGTGCTCAAAGAGGTTCGCCTTTCCGCAACGATTGAGGAGCACGACATGAACGTGCGCGTGCGCGAGGCGATCAAGTTCCTGCAGGAGGGCGACAAAATCAAAGCCTCCATCCGCTTTAGGGGCAGGATGGTGACGCACTCCGAAATCGGTCTGCAGGTGATGAACTCGTTTTTCGATAGGGTTAAGGAGTATGCGGTGATGGATCGCGCCCCGGCTACGGAAGGCCGCACCATGACCATGATGCTTTCGCCGAAGAAAGACAAGTAAGATCATATTATTTCACGTTCAGGGAGGAGGATTCTCATGCCTAAGCAAAAATCGCATCGCGGCGCGGCAAAGCGCTTCAGCTTTACGGCTTCCGGCAAGATCAAGCGCGGCAAGGCGTTCACATCCCACCAGCCGCACCTGAAGACTACCAAGCGCACCCGCCATCTGCGCAAGCCCGGCCTGGTTTCCAGCGCCGAGGCGAAGACCGTCAAAAAAATGCTGCCCTACCAATAAAACCTTTTTGAAGGAGGCTTACGAAAATGGCAAGAATCAAGATGTCAGTAAACGCCAAGAAGCGCCGCAGGAAGGTTTTTAAGCTTGCGAAGGGCTACTTTGGCGCAAAATCCAAGCAATACAGGGCTGCGACGGAGCAGGTCGCCCGCTCGCTGCGCTACGCTTACGTCGGACGCCGCCTGCGCAAGCGCGATTTCCGCAGGCTGTGGATCGCCCGCATCAACGCGGCGGTTCGCCCCTACGGCCTGTCTTACAGCCGCTTTATCAACGGCCTGAAGCTTTCTGGCGTGATCGTCAACCGCAAGATCCTGGCCGATTTGGCAGTAAACAACCCGGGCGCCTTCGAAAAGGTGGTCGAAACCGCGAAGGCCAAGCTGGCCTGAGCAAAGCGGAAAAAACGGGGCCGCCCCAAGCGAGGCGGCTCCGTTTTTCATCTTTTGAGGGGATGAGCATGAGCCTGAAGCTGATTGAAAGCACAAAAAACCCGGTCGCGCAGGAAATGCGGGCGCTGCAAGGCGCGAAGGGCCGCAAAAGCGGCGGCAGCTTCCTGATCGAGGGCGAAAAGCTCTGCGCAGAGGCGCTGAAGGCCGGCCTTGCCATTGAAACCGCGCTGATCCTCAGCGGTTTTGAGGGAAGCGAGCCTGCCCGGGCCCTGTGCGCCAGGGCAAAGGCCGCCTACGCTGTGCATGGGCGCGTGCTCGAAGCCGTGGCCGAAACCAAGAGCCCTCAGCCGCTCCTTTGCAGCGCGCGCATTCCGCAGGCCGGGCAGGTCACTCTCCCGCTGGTGGCGCTCGACGGGGTGCAGGATCCGGGCAACGCCGGCGCGATCTTGCGCAGCGCGGACGC
>JAITGM010000041.1 GCA_031280685.1 Christensenellaceae bacterium | reverse complement strand
CCCCCCCCCCCACCCCTCCCTGCCTTGGGGCGTTTCACGAGGTTCGCGGCGCTTTGCGCCGCGAACCTCGTTAAACGTTAAAGCGGGCGCGCAAATCAGTCGCCCTGCATATAGGCATGCATAGCCGCCGCCGCGCTCTTGCCCGCGCCCATGGCCAGGATGACCGTGGCCGCGCCGGTCACGGCATCCCCGCCGGCGAAGACACCCTTGCGGGAGGTTTGGCCGCTGCCCTCATCCGCGACGATGCAGCCCCATTTGTTGGTTTCGAGCCCCTCGGTGGTGGAGCGGATCAGCGGGTTGGGCGAGGTGCCGATGGCGATGACCACGCAATCGACATCCAAGTCGAAGTCGGAACCGGCCTTTTCAACGGGCCGCCGCCGCCCGGAGGCATCGGGTTCGCCCAGCTCCATCTCGCGCAGCGTCATGGAAACGATATTGCGCTTTTCATCGCCGTTGATGCGCACGGGGTTGGTCAGAAGCCTAAAGTCTATGCCCTCTTCCTCTGCGTGCTCGATTTCCTCGCGCCTGGCGGGCAACTCGGCCATGCCGCGGCGGTAGACGATGTAGACCTTTTCGGCCCCAAGGCGCAGCGCGCAGCGGGCCGCATCCATGGCGACGTTGCCGCCGCCGACCACGGCGATGCGCTTGGCGGCGAGGATTGGCGTCTGCCCGGAGGGCTCATAGGCCTTCATCAGGTTGATTCGCGTCAAAAACTCGTTGGCGGAGTAGACGCCGTTGAGGTTCTCGCCCTCGATGCCCAGGAAGGAGGGCAGGCCGGCGCCGGAGCCGATGAAGACGGAGCGGAAGCCCTGCTCGAAGAGCTCGTCGATCGTGACGGTCTTGCCCACGACCATATTGGTCTGAATCTGGACACCCAGGGCCTTCAAACCGTCGATTTCCTTTTGAACGATGGCCTTTGGCAGCCGGAATTCGGGGATGCCGTAGACCAGCACACCGCCGGCCAGATGCAGTGCCTCAAAGACGGTAACTTCATAGCCAAGCCGTGCCAGATCGCCAGCACAGGTCAGGCCAGCGGGCCCGGCGCCGATCACTGCGGCCCGAATGCCGTTGGATGCGGGCCTTTCCGAGGCGGCGGGAGCCGCCTTCATGTGCTCATCGGCCACGAAGCGCTCCAGGCGCCCGACGCCCACCGGCTCGCCCTTGATGCCCCGCACGCAAAGCGCCTCGCACTGGCTTTCCTGCGGGCAAACGCGCCCGCAGACCGCGGGCAGAGAAGAGGACTTCGCCACGATGCCATAAGCCGCCTCGATTTCGCCCTTTTTAATCTCATCGATGAAGCCCGGAATATCGATCGCGACGGGGCAGCCCGCCACGCAGGGCTTGTTTTTGCAATTCAGGCAGCGCTCAGCCTCGCTGATGGCGGCTTCGCGCGAGTAGCCAAGGGCCACCTCGCCAAAGTTATGCGCGCGCAGGGCAGCGTCCTGCTCGGGCATGGCATTCTTTTTAAGGCTCATATTCGCCAATGGAATCACACCCCCTCAAAGAGCTTGCAGGCCTCGTCATAGGCTCTGCGCTCGAATGGATGATAGACGCCGGCCCTGGCGATGGCCTCGTCAAAGTCCACCTCGTGGCCGTCGAAATCCGGCCCGTCCACGCAGGCGAACTTCGTTTGCCCGCCGACGCTCAGGCGGCAGCCGCCGCACATGCCGGTTCCGTCGATCATGATCGGGTTCATCGACACCACGGTTTTTTGGCCATAGCCGCGGGTGAGCTGGGCGACGAACTTCATCATGACGAGGGGACCGATGGCGATCACCTCGTCATAGCGCTCGCCCCGATCGAGCAATTCCTTCAGCGCCTCGGTCACGAGGCCCTTGCGGCCGGCGCTGCCATCGTCGCTGGTAAGGAGGAAAACATCGCTGGCCGCACGGAACTCATCCTCTAGGATGACGAGATCCTTCGAGCGGAAGCCCACGATGGAGTGCACCTCGCAGCCCTGCGCGTGCAGTTTTTTGGCGATGGGGTAGGCGATGGCAGTGCCCACGCCGCCGCCGATGACGCAGACCTTCTTCAGCCCCCCGGTCGGGGAGGCGAGACCCAGCGGGCCCACGAAATCCTGAAGGCAGTCGCCCTCCCGCAGGCGGTTCAGCGCATAGGTCGTGGCCCCGACGATCTGAAAGATGATGGTGACGCTGCCCCTCTCGCGGTCAAAATCCGCGACCGTGAGCGGAATGCGCTCCCCCTGTTCATCTACGCGAAGGATGATGAATTGGCCGGGCTCTGCCTTGCGCGCGACCTGCGGCGCGTCGATCTCCATGAGGGTGACGCTCGGGTTCAGAACCCGTTTTTTTAAGATTGCAAACACGGTGAAGCTCCTTTCAAGGCGCATCGGCGCGATAGGCGGAAAACCGCTTAAAAACACAAGGCAAGTTTAACGCGCGAGGGCGCTGTTGTCAATGTGAAAAGCTTAACGCATTGGCGGATCATGGGCGCGGCTGCAGGCGCATCAGCTCGGAATAGGCTAAGTTCATTCGGTCGTATTCCGGGGTTTTATAGCGAAGCTCGTAGTGCTGCCCCTCGATGCCGATGAAGGCAGCCCCCTCGAAGAGGCCGTGAAGCGTTTCGCCATCGCTTAGGTGCAGGAGCATCTCGATACAGTAGGAATTCTTCTCGCCCCCGGCCTTGCGAAGCTTCGAAAAGGCCTGTAAGAAGGGCTCCATCTCGTCCCCTGTCAGCAGCACGCGCGCCGGTTCCCGATCGAAGGCCGCTCTGCCGACCGGGTGCACGAGGAACTCGATGCTCTGGAGCGATTTTAGCATCTCCTCCTTGAACTCGGGCCTGCCGGTCAGCTCGCGCACGAAGGCAGCGAGCTTTGTGGATTTGACGGCACCCAGCTTTGCGGCTCGGGGTTGAAAATGGCGCTCACGGAGGGCGTCTTGAACGAAAGGGTAACGAGATCGTCGCCGATCGCCCAGCACTCCAGGTTGCCTATCCTCGGCCTGGCCGGCGATTCATAGAGCAGCAGCACGTTCAGGCTGCCGGAAGAGTATCTTTCAAGCAGTTCCTGGTCGCTTGGCTCGCGCCCGAGGGCCTCTGCTTCCTCAATCAGGGTGAAAAGCCGTGCCTGCCGCTCCAGACTGAGCTCCAGGCGGCCGTCAAAGCGGGCATTATAATGGCGCCAAGCGCAATATACCACGCCGGGCGGGATGAAATCGTGGCCAGCGATGACGAAGCCCTCCACGAAGGGCTCGCTGACCAGCGGGCGGACGAATTCCTCGGCGACGGCGATGAGATCGCTCGCGTAGCGCGGTTCCGGGGTCGCGGCAGGCGAGCAAGAGGAGCAGGGCGCGCTTTTTCATGCGGAAGCATTCCTTTCAATCTGTGCGGCTGCTCCTTGGCTTTACGCGAGGCGCGCCGCCTGCTATGATGGGGAAAAACGATAAAAAAAACGGGAGGGAACGGCGCATGAACAGAAAAGAACTGAAGGAAAGGGTTTTGGCGGCGAATTTAGAGATTAAAAGGAGCGGTTTGGCCATCCTGACCTGGGGGAACGCTTCGATGCGCGACGCCGAGAGCGGGGAAATCGCCATTAAGCCCAGCGGCGTCGCTTACGAAGCCCTGCGCGCGGAGGATATCGTGGTCTTGAGCCCCGAGGGGCAGGTCGTCGAAGGGGCGTTGCGCCCTTCGTCCGATACCGACACCCATCTTTGCCTATATAAGGCCTTTGCGGATCTGGGCGGCGTGGTGCACGCCCACTCGTCCTACGCGGTGGCTTTTGCCCAGGCGGGGCTTGCCTTGCCCTGCCTGGGCACCACCCATGCGGATAGCTTCTATGGCGAAATTCCCTGCACCAGGCAACTCCTCGACGAGGAAATCGCTGGCCGCTACGAGTGGGAGACGGGCAAGGTCATCGCGGAGGCCTTCGCCGGGCGCAACCCGCTGCACACGCCCGGCGTGCTGGTCAGCGGGCACGGACCCTTCGCCTTTGGCAGCGATGCGGAAGGCGCGGCCGAAAATGCCCTGATCCTGGAGGAGGTGGCGAAGATGGCGCTGCTGACCCTGCAGCTCAGGCCGGGCAGCCCGCCCGCCGGGAAGGCGTTGATGGATAAGCACTTCTTCCGCAAGCACGGAAAAGACGCAAGCTACGGGCAGCGCCGCCCCTGAAGGGCGCCAAAAGGCGGACCGCACGGCCTTGCTCCGCCCGGTGGGAGAAGAGGGTGCGGTACCTTCCCGCGAAGCCACGGCAGCGGCGCGCGAAGGCCCGGATGCGCCGCGCCGCGCTAGAGCAGCAGGCAGGCATCGCCAAAGCTGAAGAAGCGGTAGCGTTCCCGCACAGCCTCGGCATACATCGCCAGGGCTTCCTCCCTGCCCATGAAGGCGCTGACGAGCATGAGCAGCGTGGACTTAGGCAGGTGAAAGTTCGTAATCAGCGCGTCCACCGCCCTGAAGCGGTAGCCCGGGGTGATGAAGATCTTCGTGTAGCCCGAGCCCGCGTGGAGCAGGCCGCCTTCGCCCGCCGCGCTTTCGAGCACGCGCACCGAGGTCGTGCCCACGGCGATGATGCGCCCGCCGGCCTTTTTTGCGGCGTTGAGCAGCTCGGCCGCTTCGGCGCTCAGCTCGTAGTATTCCTCGTGCATGCGGTGGTCGGCTACCCGCTCTTCCTTCACGGGCCTGAAGGTGCCAAGGCCCACGTGCAAGAGCACCGGTACGATTTTGACGCCCATGGCGCGAATTTGCGCCAAAAGCTCGGGCGTAAAGTGCAGCCCGGCGGTGGGGGCGGCGGCGGAACCGTTCCGCCTTGCGTAGACGGTCTGGTAGCGGTCGCGGTCGCGAAGCGCTTCGCCGATGTAGGGAGGCAGCGGCGTTTCGCCCAGCTCCTCGAGCCTTTCTTCGAACACGCCTCCGTAAAAGAAGCGCACGGCGCGCGCGCCGCCCTCCAAAACGCCCAGGATTTCGGCGCGGAGCCTTCCCTCGCCAAAGGCGAAGCGCGCGCCTGGGGTGGCACGCTTCCCGGGCTTTAAGATGACCTCCCAATCGTCGCCGTTCAGCCTTTTGAGCAGCAAAAACTCGATCTTGCCGCAACTGCCCTCCTTCTGGCCGCGGAGCCTGGCGGGCAGCACCCTGGTTTCGTTCACGACCAGGGCGTCGCCCGGCCGCAAAAAGGCGGGCAGCTCAAAAAAGCTGCGGTGCTCCAGGGTTTTTTGCGCGCGGTCATAGCAAAGCAGCCTGGAATGATCCCTTTCCGGACTCGGGTGCTGCGCGATCAGCTCGGGGGGCAGCTCGTAATCGAAATCCCCCTTCAAAAGCTCGTGGTTCAAGCTCTTTTCCCTCTTTTTCGTTATTGGCCGGGTTCGTCCAGGCCGTCCATGCCGATCTGCTCGGCGCTGAGCGCGCCGGAGGGCGGCTCCGCGCCCAGATGGCGATAGCCAAGCCGCGTAGCGACCCTGCCGCGCGGCGTGCGCATGATGAAGCCCAGCTGCAGAAGATAGGGCTCGTAAACATCCTCAATGGTGCCCGAATCCTCGCCCGTAGCGGCCGCGAGGGTATCCAGCCCCACGGGCCCGCCGCCGAACTTTTCGATCATGGCGCGCAAGACCATTCGGTCGATATGATCAAGACCAAGGGCGTCTACGTTGAGCATATTTAAGCCTTCGCGCGCCACCTCCTCGGTGATCACGCCGCCCGCGCGCACCACGGCGAAGTCCCGCACGCGGCGCAGCATTCTGTTGGCGATGCGTGGGGTGCCGCGCGAGCGCTTGCCGATCTCAAGCGCGCCGCCGGGTTCGATGGAGATGTTCAAGATCGCGGCCGATTGCCGCACGATGGTCGAAAGCTCCTCGGGCGCGTACATTTCCAGGCGAAAAATGATGCCGAAGCGGTCGCGCAGAGGGTTTGAGAGCATCCCGATGCGCGTGGTCGCGCCGATGAGCGTGAACTTGGGCAGGCTCAGGCGCATGCTGCGCGCCGAGGGCCCCTTGCCCAGCATGATGTCGAGCGCATAGTCCTCCATCGCGGGGTAGAGCACCTCTTCGACCGCGCGGGAGAGCCTGTGGATCTCATCCACAAAGAGAATGTCGCCATCGTTGAGGTTGGTCAGGATCGAGGCCAGGTCGCCAGGCCTTTCGATGGCGGGGCCCGAGGTGATGCGGAACTGCGTGCCCATCTCGGCCGCGACGATGCCGGCCAGGGTGGTCTTGCCAAGGCCGGGCGGGCCGTAGAGCAGCATGTGGTCGAGAGGCTCGCGCCGCATCGAGGCCGCCTGCATATAGATCGAGAGGGTATCCTTCACGGTCTTTTGGCCGATATACTGCGCAAGCGCCTTGGGGCGCAGGCTGTTTTCGCCCTCATCCTGCCCCGGGGTAAAGCCTGTGCCCGTCATTCGCTCGTTTAACTCCATCTTCAGCCACCCCCTTTCACTTCATGCGCGCCATCGAACGCAGCGCCAGGCGAATGAGCTCCGGCGCGGGGGCGTCTTCCGCATTTACGGCGGCCACGGCCGCGGCAGCTTCGGCCGAGGAATAGCCAAAGCCCATCAGGCCCTCGATCGCGTCCTGCACCGGGCCGGGCGCGGCGAGAGGCACCGCCCTTTCGCCGGCGGGCGAAAAGCCCACGAGCTCCTCGTCGCTGACCTTGTCCTTCAGCTCCAAGAGTAGCCTTTGGGCGGTTTTCAGGCCGATGCCGGGCGCGCGGCGGATGGTCTTGACATCCCCCGTGACCACGGCCAGGGCCAGATCCTGCACCCCGATGGCCGAAAGCAGGCCCATGGCAGTCTTGGGCCCCACGCCAGAAACCGCCACGAGCTTGTCGAACATCATGAGCTCTTCGCGGGTGAGGAAGCCGAAAATCTCCCAATTGTCTTCCCTGATGTTGAGCCGCGTGCGCAGCTTCAGCGTTTCGCCCATCTTCGCCTCCTGCAGCGCGGCGACGGTGCAAAAGAGCTGAAAGCCCACGCCGCCCACATCCAGCACGAGGGAATCGGTTGAAAGCTCGGCGACCTTGCCGTTTAAATACGCAAACATCACAAAAACCCCTAAATCTTAAAGTTGTGGCGCATTCTTGAGGAGTGCGCGTGGCAAATGGCGGCAGCGAGCGCGTCCGCGGCGTCATCGGGCCTTGGAATTTCGCGCAGGCTCAGCAGCATCTTTACCATTTGCTGCATTTGCTTTTTATCGGCCTTGCCATAGCCCGCCACCGCCTGCTTGATCTGCATCGGCGTATATTCAAAAAGATTGGCCGTGTGCTTGCGCATCGCCGCCATCGCGGCGCCCCGCGCTTCACCCACGGCGATGGCCGTGGTGACGTTCTTTGAAAAGAACAGCTCCTCCATCGAGATATCGTCGGGCTCAAAGCGCTGGCAAAGCTCGGCGATGCCGTCATACAGGCTCAAAAGCCGTTCCGGCAGCGGCATCCCCGCGGGGGTGATCAGCGCGCCGTAGTCGAGCGCGGAGCATTTCACCCCATCGTAGGAGATCACGCCGTAACCCATCGTCGCAAGGCCCGGATCCACACCCAAAACGATCACCAAACCGCCCCTTTCAGCCCCAAAGCGATTGACCGCTAATGAGATTAAACCACAGCCGCCCCCGAAAAGCAACTTTCCTCCTTGCGGATTGCGCTATGCTGCGCCGCCGGCTATGCGGCGGCATCCGCTACGCCCCATCGCTCGTAGCCCTCCGCAAAAGGCACGGGCGGAGCCGTTAGCCCCTCGTAAACGCGGGCCTTTAACGCCGCCTGCCGCTCTATCATCTTTTTGCAACCCCGGGCGGCGAAGCCGCCCGGGGTTGCGCCGCCTGCGACGGCTTGGGGGCGCGCGGAGCGCGCCCCCAAGCGGGGAAGCAACTTCCCCGCACCCCATCAGGGGTAGGTCGAAGGGTTATTATTGCTTCGTGAAACACTACCTAGCTGAAGAAAACCCAACGAGAACGGGGCGCGCTCGCTCCGCTCGCGCGCCAAAGGGCCAGCGCCGCGTTACGCGCGGCCTGCCGCTGCGCGGCAGCGGCAGCTTCGCTGCCGGCTGGCCCCCGGGGCCGCGAGCCGAGCCGACTGCGTTAATTGCCCTCTTCTTCTTACTGTAAGGGGCACCCGCCTTCGCGGAAAAGGCCTTCGCGGCCGTGCCCAAAGCTTGCCAGCACCGGTTTTGCGGGCTATAATAGGCCGTGAGGTGAAAAAACAGCCATGAAATTAGGAGTTGTGGGCCTGCCCAACGTGGGGAAGAGCACGCTGTTCAACGCGCTGACCAAGGCAGGCGCGCAGGCGGCGAATTACCCCTTTTGCACCATCGAGCCCAATGCCGGCATCGTGCCCGTGCCGGATGAGCGCCTGGCCGTCCTGACGCGGCTTTACGATTCCGCGAAAACCACCCCGGCGACCATCGAATTCGTTGATATCGCGGGGCTGGTGCGCGGCGCGAGCAAGGGCGAAGGGCTTGGGAACAAGTTCCTTTCGCACATCCGCGAGGTGGACGCCATCGTGCACGTCGTGCGCTGCTTTGAGGATGAAAACATCACCCACGTCGAAGGCTCGATCGATCCGCTCCGCGATATGGAAACCATCAACCTGGAGCTGATCTATGCCGATATCGAATCCATCGAGCGCAGGGCAGCCAGGAGCAGAAAGGCGGGCCAGGCGGGCGATGCCGCGGCCAAGGCGGAGGCCGATGTGGCCGAAAGGATATTGGAAGCGTTAAACAAGGGCCTGCCGGCTCGTAGCGTGCCCCTGAGCGAGGAAGAAAGGGCGATCGCCCAAGGGTTTTTTCTGCTGACGACCAAGCCCGTGCTCTATGCCGCCAACATTGCGGAAGGCGAGCTTGGCAGGGAAGAAAACGAGATGGTGGCGAAGCTGCGCGCCGCCGCGAAGGCCGAAAACGCGGGCGTTTTGGTCATCAGCGCACGGGTGGAGGAGGAGCTTTCAGAACTCAGTGACGAGGAAAGGCTCGAGTTTTTGCAGACCCTCGGGCTTGAAGCGCCGGGGCTTGACCGGCTCATCACCCAAAGCTACGCCCTGCTCGGCCTGATTTCGTACCTGACCGCAGGGCCAAAGGAAAGCCGGGCCTGGACGATTCAGCGCGGCATGACGGCCCCGCAGGCGGCTGGAAAAATCCATTCGGACTTTGAACGCGGCTTCATCCGCGCGGAAATCGTGCGCTACGACGATTTAATCGCCCATGGCTCGATGGCGGCCTGCAAGGAAAAGGGCCTGGTGCGCTCCGAGGGCAAGGAGTACATCGTGCAGGATGGCGACGTGGTGCTCTTCCGCTTCAACGTGTAGGCAAAGGGCCATGTTGCTTTCGACCCAGACCGACTTTTTATCCCGCGCCTTTGGCGACGAGGAGGCGCTGCGCCGCGTCCGCGCGGCTGGCTTTGACGCGGCGGATTTCGCCTTCTTCCATTACGGAAAGGCGAGGCGCCCAAACCCGCTCCTGCTGCCCGAAAAGGCGTTTTTGGCTTATTTCTCCGGCCTGCGTGCGCTTTGCGGCCGGATGGGCCTGCCCATAGGCCAGACGCACGCGCCCTTTCCCCTCTACCGGGGCGATGGGCAGGATGAGGCCAGGCTCGAGCTGCAGCGGCGCGCGATTTGGGCTAGCGCCCTGCTCGGCGCGCCTTATATGGCGGTGCACCCTGCAAAGCCAAGGGAGTATCGTCCCGAAACCATGCGCGAAGAGGCTTTCGAACTGAATTTACGGCTCTTTGGCGGCCTGATTCCCTGCCTTGAGGCCCATGGCGTCGTGCTTGCGCTCGAAAACCTCTTTACTTACGGCGAAGATGGCGAGATCGGCGAGGCGCCGGGTTCCCTGCCGGCCGAGCTTAACCGCCTGATCGACGCGCTGAACGAAAAAGGTCCCCGCTTCGCAGCCTGCCTGGATACCGGCCACGCGCTCATGCTGGGCGTGAAGCCGCAGGCCTTTGCGCTCAAGCTCGGCAAGCGGCTGAAGATCCTCCACGCGCAGGATAACGACGGCAGGCACGACCAGCACCTGCTGCCCGGCCTGGGCAAGGTGGATTGGCCAAAATTCCTGAAGGCCTTGAAGCAGGCCAAGTACGAAGGTAGCTTTTCGCTCGAGGCGGATCAGTTCCCGGCCGCCTTTGGGCCGGGCAACGCAAGCGAAAGCTATTGCCTCATGCACGGCGTGGGCAGGAACCTCGTGGCCGGAAGAAACGAAACAAGGAACGCCAAATGAGGGCCCGCCCACCCACCCACACGCCGGGCCGAAGGCCCGGCTTTGGGGTGGGTGGGCGGGCGTAATTCCGTTTTAAGGGGGAAAGGGCCTCAGCGCCCTTCCCCCTTAAAACGGAATTTATTAAGTCACTTTAAATTGCGCTTTTTTCGCCTAAAGGCCTTTGAAAAGTCGAGCCGGTTTTTCCACTCGCTGCCGTCCGCGATGCGCCTGAGGTTGCTTCGGTGCGCCACGAAGACCAGGCTCGTCAGCAAGAGGGCATATAGGCACAGCGGCCAGTCTCCCCAGTGGAAGAGGAGGAAATAGCCAGAATAAACCAGCATGATGCACAACGAAGCGATGGAAACTACGCGGATGGCGAAGATCATCGCCAGGGCGGCCGCGAGCATGACGAGCGCCACGGCGGGATTGACCACAAGCGCTACGCCAAGTGCCGAGGCCACGCCCTTGCCGCCCTTAAAGCCATAGGCGACGGGCCAAAGATGCCCCAAAATCGCCGCGACGCCGCCGATGTAGCTGCCGATTGGCCCCAGGAGCCAAAGCCCGATCAGCGCGGCCAGGGCGCTCTTGAGCGCATCGCCCAAAAGCGTTAAAACGCTGGCCTTTGCGCCCAAAACCCGGAAGATGTTCGTGGCGCCGGTGCTCTTTGAGCCGTGATCGCGAATGTCGATGTGGGCGAGCCGGTTTGAGATCAGGATGCCCGCCGAGAAGTTGCCCAGGGCATAGCCCGCGCCCAGGATGAGGAGTATCTTTAGCCAGTCCATGCCTCAATCCTCCTTTTCACCGCGCTCGCGCACGAGGATGCGGATCGGCGTGCCCTCGAGAAGGAAGCTCTTGCGGAAGTGGTTTTCGATGTAGCGCTCGTAGGAGTAGTGGAAGAGCTCCTTGCTGTTGACGAAGAGCACGAAGGACGGCGGCTTGGTCGAAACCTGGGTGGCGTAATAGATGCGCAGGCGCCGCCCCCGATCCGAGGGGGGTGGGGTCACGGTGATCGCCTCGTGCAGGGCGTCGTTGAGCACGCCCGTGGGGATGCGGCGCGCCGCGTTTTCGTAGGCTTCATCCACCAAGGGCATGAGTCGCCCTACCCGTTGGCCGGTCTTGGCGCTGATGAAGGCGATCTTGGCGTAATCAAGGAACTTCAGCTCGTTCCGAAGGGCCTTTGAGTAGGCTTCCAGCGTGCCGGTCTCCTTCTCGATCAAATCCCACTTGTTGACCACCACCACGCAGGCCTTGCCCTCCTCGCGCACGTAGCCGGCCACGCGCTGGTCCTGCTCGGTCACGCCATCCTGCGCGTTGAGCAGCACCAGGGCCACGTCGCAGCGGCGGATGGCGCCCAGCGCGCGGATGACGGAGTATCGTTCCAGGCTCCTATCTTCGATTTTGGCCTTCCGCCGGATGCCCGCCGTGTCGATGATGGTGTAGTGCTTCCCGTCCGCCTCAAAAGGGCTGTCGATCGCGTCCCTCGTGGTGCCCGCAATGTCTGAAACCATGACGCGGCTTTCGCCCAGGATGGTGTTGACCAGCGAGGACTTGCCCACATTGGGCTTGCCCACCACCGCGATTTTGACCGGTTCCTCGCCTTCTTCCTCGCCTTCGTCCCATTTTGGAAGCAGCTTGCAAAGCTCCTCAAGCAGATCGCCGATGCCCAGCAGGTTCACCGAGGAGATCGTCATCGGCTCGCCGATGCCCAGGGCGTAAAAGTCGAGCTTTTCGGCCTCGGCCATGGGGGAGTCGATCTTGTTGACCACCAGCAGAACCGGCTTTTTGGCGCGCCTAAGCAGCGAGGCGACCTCGTGGTCGGCGCCGACGATGCCCTCTCTTCCATCGACGAAGAACAGGATCGCGTCCGCGGTTTCGATGGCGACCGCCGCCTGCTCGCGCATTTGCGTGAGCAGAGGATCGGTCGAAAAGGGGTCGATGCCGCCGGTATCGACCAGGGTAAAGCTGTCGTTCTGCCAGCTCACGTCGGCATAGACCCGATCCCTCGTCACGCCGGGCGTGTCCTCCACGATGGCGATTCTCGCCCCAGCCATCTTGTTAAAGAATGTGGACTTGCCCACGTTCGGCCTGCCTACCACGGCCACGATCGGCTTATTGCGCATGGATTATTTCCCCTCCTAGGCCGCAAAGACCCATTAAAAGCCCTTCGCCGCCTTGCTGGCAGATGCGAATGGGCATGGAAAGCGCCTTAGACAGCTCCTCGGCGCTGGAATCGTCCAAAAAGACATGGCTGCCCGCGCGGAACATGCTCGAGCTTAATAGAAGCTCGTCCGCCCGCCTGCCCTTCAGCCCTTCGCGCAGGCAGAGTCCCGTCAAAAGGCCGGTTACATCCACGCCGCCGCCAAAGAAGCGGTTTTCGACGCCGACGGCCCGCGCGCGCACATTTTTAATGGGATGCGCTTCCAAAAAGGCGCGCATTTTGGCCTCTATGGCCATGCCGCAGGCCAAAATCAGCTCGCGGGGCCGCTTGGGCGACCGCAGTTCCTCCGCGTAGCCATAGTCAAAATCCTCGCTCATCTGGGCGAACATCCCCACGCCGTTCTCGATCTGCGGGTAGCCTTCGTAGCTCGAGGGCGGCGGGAAGGGCAATTGGGCCTTGCAATAGAATTCGTCGGCCAAGAAGACGAATCTCGAGCCGCTCTCCTTTAAAAAGCGGGCCTGCCAGGCCGCGGCCCGCTCGGTCATCGCGGCGCATTCCTCCTTCGTGAAGGGCCGCAGCGCCGGCAGACCCTCGCGCCGGCCCGTCAGCCCCACCGGCACCAACGCCAGCGAAAGCGCGGCCGGCCGCAGGGCATAAAGCTCCTCCACCGTGCGCTCAAGCTCCGCCCCATCGTTGATGCCGGGGCAAAGCACTGCCTGCAAGTGGTATTCAAGCCCGGCGTCCCTGAGCCTTCGCAGCGCGGGCAGGATCTCACCAGCTCGCTCGTTGCCCAGAAGAAAGGCCCTGAGCGTAGGGTTTGTGGCGTGCACGGAAATATACAGGGGCGAAGCGCGCCTTGCGATGATGCGCTTTAGCTCGCTTTCGCTCACGTTGCTCATCGTAACAAAATTGCCCATCATCAGCGAAAGGCGCCAGTCGTCGTCCTTAACATGGAGGCTCTCGCGGCAGCCGCCCGGTAGCTGATCGACGAAGCAGAACACGCAGCGATTGACGCAGAGCCGGGTCTTGAGCATTTCACCTTCGAATTCGGTGCCAAGCTCCTCGAAATCGTCCTTTTCGCAGTCGAACTCAATTTCTTCTTCGCCCCTGCGGCAAAGCAGATTCAGCCTTTCGCCCGCGGTCAGGTACTGGTAGTCGATGAGATCGAGAAGCGGCTCCCCATTGATGGAAAGCAGTTCATCGCCCGCTTGCAGCCCTAGCGCCTCCGCCAGGGAACCCCTTTGCACCGCTGAAATGACGTAGCCCATCTCGCCTTAAAACCCACCTTAACGCCTAAAAATCGTCCCTTTATTATCGCCGCTTCCAGCGGCTTAGTCAATGAAGAGTTTGTAAAGGCGCTTTGCGGCTCGCTGCGGCTTTGCATGGAGGAACCAAGGCCATGGGTGCTGTGTGCGTGGAAACCATGGTTGCGAAGGACGGGGAGAGCCGGCGCGCTCGCTTGCGCTCGCGCGCATCGGGCCAAGCGCCACGCTTCGCGTGGCTAACGGGCGCGGCAAAGCCGCACCCGCTCCGGAAGCTTTGCTTCCGGCTTGGCCCACGGGGTCGCGAGCCTAGCCCCCGCGCTGAAAGCAGCCTGGCAACGAGCTGGCTCGAGTTACGGCCTCGTGAGCCCGACGGCGACGCAGCCGCCGGGGCGGCCGAAGGCCGACGGCTGCGCGGAGCGCAGCTCGGGCCCTTGTGCGCGCGAGCGGAGCGAGCGCGCCGTCGTTCCCGTTGCGGCGGCGGAAGCGCTCCTTCCTCTGAGGGGTGCGGGTGAGGGGTGCGGGGAGTTGCTCCCCGCGCGTTTGGCCTCGCGGAGCGAGGCCAAACGCGAAGGCCCACGCCTTGCGGCCCTTTTTTGCGCGCGATGCCGGCCATCGCATGGCTTTCATCTTTGTTGCGAATATGTTATACTCCGCTTTAGGCAAACCGAAAACGTAGAAAGGGATGGGATTGCATGAAAAACCCAAAAGCGCGCGCGGCCGGGCTTCTTCTGCCGCTGAGCGCCCTTCCGTCCGACCAGGGCTGCGGCTCCATGGGGGCGCAGGCCCGCCGCTTCGTCGATCTTCTCGCCCAAAGCGGCGCCGCCTACTGGCAGATCCTGCCCATCAACGCCTTGGGCTATGGCAACTCGCCCTACCAGCCCTTTTCCTCCTTCGCGGGCGATCCCATCTTCATTGACCTGGACGACCCCCTCGTCCTTGGCCTTTTAGGGGCCTCGGCCGGGGCGCTGAACCCAAGCTCCGTGGCCGTCGAATACGAAAGGGCACGCGCCTTTAAGCTTTCGGTCTTGCGCAGAGCCTTTCCGGCCTTCCGGCCGGGCACGGACTACGCGAGCTTCGCCGCGCTGCCCTGGGTTCGGCCCTATGCGGTCTTCAAGGCCTTCAAGAATGCAAACGGCGGCGTGGCCTGGCCGCAATGGCCGCGCCCGCAGAGGGACTGGCCAGAGCTCGGCGGTGATTTAACCCCTTTTGAGAAAGAAATCGCCTTTGAGAGCTTTGTGCAATACCTTTTTTATACCCAATGGAACGCACTGAAGGCCTATGCGAACCAAGCCGGCGTTCGCATCATCGGAGATGTGCCCATCTACGTGGGGCTGGATTCGCAGGATGTTTGGGCTGGCCGTGAAAACTTTTTGCTGGACGAAGCTGGGAACCCGACCGCCGTGGCCGGCGTGCCGCCCGACCAGTTCAGTGCGCTGGGCCAGCGCTGGGGCAACCCGCTCTATGACTGGGCGCGGCTGCAGCAAAGCGGCTTCCGCTTTTGGATCGACAGGCTGCGTTACGCCGCCGAGCTCTTTGATGTCGTGCGCATCGACCATTTCAGGGCCTTTGATACCTATTGGGAGATCCCGGCCTCGGAGCCCACCGCGGTGAGGGGCGCCTGGCGCGAGGCGCCCGGCTACGCGCTCTTTGACGCGGTCTTGCGCGCCTTGCCCGCGATGCGGGTCGTGGTCGAGGATCTGGGCGACCTTCGCCCCGAAACCTTCGCGCTGCGCGACCATTATCATTTCCCCGGTATGAAGATCTTGCAATATACCTTCGAGCCTGGCGCGGCGCAAAGGCCCGGCGAAGGGGAGCCAAACATGGTCGCCTACACCGGCACCCACGATAACCAGACTGTGCGAAGCTGGTTTGAGGCCCAAAGCCCGCAGTGGCGGCAAAGCGCGCGCGAAAGCCTCGAAAAATCCGGATTTTGGCAAGGTGATTCCTCGCGCAGCTTCGTTTCGCTCGCGCTGGCAGACGCAGCGGAGCTTGCCATCCTGCCGGTTTGGGATCTGCTCGGGCTGGACGACCGCGCGCGCATCAACACGCCGGGCACCTTGGGCAGCCCCAACTGGGAATGGAAGCTGCGCGACTTTTTGGCCCTAGAAGAAAGACTTAAGGCGCTGAAGGGCGAAATCGCGGCCAGCGGAAGGGTTTAAGGGGCGGCCGGCGGCGTCTTTGAGCCGCCGGCCGGGGAGGATATAAGGGGGATTTTCTTCGTGCAAACGGCGCAAAAGGGCGAAGGCGGCGGCACATACCGCGGGCTGGTGCTGATTCAGCTACTGGCTTTTGGTTCCTTCGCCTCGATGAACTACTACTCGGTGTTTTTGCGGGGGATCGGTTTTTCGGGGGAGCAGCTTGGGCTTTGGGGATCGCTGGTGAGCCTCATCGGCATGGTTACGCTGCCGGTTTGGGGCCTGATGGCCGACAAAATGGGCTCGTCCAAACGGCTTTACCTGCTCGCGATGGCGGCCTTTGGCTGCATCTATTGCCTGCTGCCCCTCCTGGGCGGGCTGTACCCCGCAAATCCCTTGCCGCTGTATGGTCTGCTGCTGCTCTATGCCACCATCGTGCAGCCCACGCATTCGCTGCAGGATGCCTGGCTGATCCCCGTGAGCGCGGCCAGCAACGTGCCCTACCCCAAGGTGCGCGCCTTCGGCTCGCTGGGCTTTGGGCTGCTCTCGATCCTCTACGGCTTCATCACCAAATGGGGCGGCACGGCGATCGCCCTGTATATGGCGCCGCTGCTCGTGCTGCCACTGGCGCTCTTTTGCCTGTGCTTTAAGGCCGGCGGGGCGCAAAGGCCCAAGGCGGCGCGGCAAAGCCCGGCCGTCTTGCTCAAAAACCGCCGGCTGCTCCTAGCTTTTTTGATGACCATCGTTCTGGGCTGTTACGGGGCCTTCATCACACCCTTTTACCCCTTCATCCTGGAGCACGCGGGCGTCGCCGCGGATCGCTTCGGCTGGGTGAGCGGCTACGGCGCCCTGGTGCAGGTGGGCGTGCTCTATGCCTTTAACCGCTGGTTTAAAAACGCGCCGCTGCAGATGGTTCTGGTGGCCGCCGGGCTCTTTGGCGTGGCGGAAAATGTGCTGTATGCCCTGGCGTCGAACCTGCCGATGATGTTCTGCGCGGCCACGCTCTGGGGCGTGGCCATGGCGCTGAACGTGAGCGCGCTGCCGCTCTATGTCTATAGTCTGGTGCCCAGGGAGCATGTTTCCACGGCCATGTCGCTCAACGCCTCGGTGGTGATGGGGCTTTCGATCGCGGGAAACTTCAGCGGAGGGCTGTTGCTGGGTGCGCTGGGCATCGAACGCTACCTTTTTTGCGTGGCCGGCTTTCGGCTCGCGCTGACGCTGCTCTTTTTGCTGAGCGCGCTGACGCCAAGGGAGCGAGAGGGGACTAGGATGGCCCTCTAGGCAATGAAAGGGCCAGCGAAGCCGTTTCGCTATTCTAAACGGGGTGAAGGAATGGAGCGCGGTACGGAGCGCGCTCGCTCCGCTCGCGCGCCATGGGCCAGCTCCGCGCTGCGCGCGGCCTGCCGCTGCGCGGCAGTGGCAGCTACGCTGCCTGCTGGCCCACGAGGCCGTAAGCCGAACGCCCACGCTATATGCGGGCGATTTTGCCGCGCTCAGGGCCGCTTTTGCGGCGACGGGGGAAAGGAGGATCGGCCGTGCCCCTCCTCTGAAGGATGAAAGCCGGCCCTGTGCGGCTGGCGCGCTTCCCTTGCTGAGGAAGAAGGCCGCTTTTAAATCTGCAGGGCGGCCCGAGGAAAGTCAAAGAGGGTTTATTCCCCTCGGGTATCCCTGACCCTTTTTTCGAAAAGGGCAGTCACGGCATACATCAGCGCGGCGAGCGTGCAGAGGATGGCGGTGGCCGCCATGACCAGGTCGAGCTTGAAGACCTGCCCGCCATAGACGATCAAATAGCCAAGCCCGGCCTTTGAAACCAGGAATTCCCCCACGATCACGCCGACCCAGCTCATGCCGATGCCGAGTTTGATGGCCGAAACGATGGCGGGCACCGAGCCTGGCAGCACGACCATGCGCAGACAGTCCCATTTAGAGGCGCCGAAAGCGCGCAGCAGGGTGAGCTTTTCTGGCGCGATCTCTAAAAACCCAGAAAGAACGGTGGCCAAGGTGACGATGACCGAGATGAGCAGGGTCATCACCACGATGGCGCGGGTGCCGGAGCCCATCCAGACGATGAGCACGGGCCCCAGGGCGATCTTGGGCAGGGCGTTGAGCACAACGAGGTAGGGATCGAGAATTTTCGCCAGCGTGTTCGACCACCAGAGCGCCATGGCAAGCAGAAGGCCCAGCGCCGTGCCAAAGAAGAAACCCAGGATCATCTCCCAAAGGGTGACGCCTACATGGCGCAAGAGCTCGCCTGATTCCATCAGGGTTTTTAGGGTCAGCAGCATCCTGCCGGGCGAGGAAATCAGGAAGGCGTCAATCCATTTAAACTGGGCGCCAAGCTCCCAAAGGGCCAAAAAGAGGAGCAGAATGCCCCATCGGCAGGCGCGCACGAGCAGATCCTGCCGCTTTAGGCGGCGCAGAAAGACTTGCTGGGCGTCCGAAACTCGGTTAATCGACATGCACATCCAATTCCTTCCATAAAAAGTCGAAGTATTCGCGGAAGCGCGGCAGGCCGCGGCGCTCGAGCGGCGTGCCCTCAAGCTCGATTTCGACCACGCGCTTGATGCGCGCCGGCCGCTTCGAGAGCACGACCACCTTGCCCGCCATCGAAACGCACTCCGCGATGTCGTGGCTCACGAGCAGCGCCGCGCGCCCCTCCGCCTGGATGAGGAGCTTCACCTCGTCGGCCAGCTTCAGGCGGGTCTGCGCGTCGAGGGCCGAAAAGGGTTCGTCCAGCAGCAAAAACTCCGGATCGACGGCCAAAGTGCGCACGAGCGCGACGCGCTGGCGCATTCCGCCAGAGAGCTGCCTTGGGAAGGCGTTCGCAAAATCCGCAAGGCCGCAGGCTTTGAGCAGGGTTTCGACCCGATCTTGGCTTTCCTCGCCGAGCATGCCCCGCACGCGCAGGCCCAGCCTGGCGTTCTCGCGCACGCTGAGCCAGGGGAAGAGCTGGTCGCGCTGCAGCATGTAGCCCATGTGAAAGGGCGGCGCAATAATCTCCTCGCCGCGCAGCAAGACCCGGCCGCTGTCGGGCCGCAGCAGGCCCGCGGCCAGCGAGAGGATGGTGGACTTGCCGCAGCCCGAGGGGCCGAGCAGCGCGACGAATTCGCCCCGCTCCACCTTCATCGAAAAGCTTTGGAGCACCGCCGTTTCCCCGGCGAGATCATGGTAATACATGGAAATATCCTGAAATTCGAGTAAGGAACTCAAACCGCATCCCTTCCTTTCGTGATTCCCTGCTAGGGTATTCCCAGGCGCGGGCTTTTGTGCGGCGGCAAAGCCCGCTTCTTGGCGGCTTTTCGCCTAAAAACACAAAAGAAAACTTGAAAAAGGGCGCGAAAAACGCTAGACTGGTCTTATTGCAAAAAGGAGAGTGCACCATGCCAGCAAAACCGGTCTTTTCCCGCGCGCCGCTCTCGCCCAATCCTTACGCGGCGCTGCCGCCCGGCGCGATCGTTCCCAAAGGGCGGCTGCTCGAGCGCCTTCGCGCGCAGGCGGGCGGCCTTGCGGGGCATATCGAAGAAGTTTGGCCCTCAATGCGCGGCAATGCCTGGCTGGGCGGTGACGGCGACGACTGGGAGCGCGGCCCCTACGTCTTTGACGGGCTGATCCCCCTGGCGCACATCCTCAAGGACGAGGGGCTGCTTGCGCTCTGCGGGCGCTTCGTGGAGTGGACGCTGTCATCACAGGATGAGGAAGGCTGGTTCGGGCCCGCCACAAACGAAGGCTACTGGCCGCGCATGGTGGCGCTGAAGGCCTTAAAGCAGCACTTTGAGGCCACGGGGGACCGGCGGGTGCTGCCCTTCATGCACCGCTACTTTAGGTGCCAGTTCAAGCGGCTGGATGCGCAGCCCCTTGAGCTTTGGGCGAAGGCCAGGGCCGGCGAAAACATCCTCTGCGCGCTATGGCTCTATAACATCAGCGGCGATAAGGGGCTGCTCCGGCTCTGCGCGAAGCTCTTTCAAGGCTCGATCGACTGGACAGCGCACTTTTCGGCCTTCCCGCACATGCGGGATCTCAAGCGCGAACTGCCCTGGCGGGCGCTGAAGGCCAGGCTCGACGCGGAGCCAGGCCAGGACGGCCCGGCCTGGACGATGCATCAGCTTACGCACGCGGTGAACCTGGCCATGGCCCTGAAAACCCCGGCGCTGCACTTCGCCTATGGCGGCGGGCTCAAGCAAAAGGATGCCTTCAAGCTGGGCTATTCCAGGCTCATGAAGGCGCACGGGCTCGCGCACGGCCTTTTTAGCGGGGATGAGCACCTTTCGGGCGCCTCCCCCTCGCAGGGCACCGAAACCTGCGCCGTGGCCGAAGCCCTCTTCAGCCTGGAAACGCTGATGGGCCTTAGCTGCGAGGGCGAGCTGGGCGACCTATATGAGCGCATCGGCTACAACGCCCTGCCCGCCGCGCTTTCGGCCGACGGCTGGACCCATCAATACGACCAGCAGGTCAACCAGATCCGCATCGCCGGGGATTTGACGCTCTGGTATAACAACGGCCCTGGCAGCAATCTTTTTGGCCTGGAGCCGAACTTTGGCTGCTGCACGGCGAACCTGCACCAGGGCCTGCCCAAGTTCGCCGCCCATCTTTGGATGGCCACGCGCGAAAACGGGCTGATCTGCCAAAGCTACGCGCCCTGCACCGTTCGCGCGAGCGCGGGCGGCGTACGGCTGCGCATAGAGGTGGAAGGCGACTACCCCCAAGCCGGCGAAATCGCCATTACCCTGCACCCATCCGCGCCCTGCGCCTTCCCGCTGCTGCTGCGCATCCCCGCCTGGGCGGACGGCGCTTTCGCCCGCGTGGGAGGCGAGCGCTTCGAGGGCAAGGCAGGCGGCATTTTGCGCGTCGAGCGGCTGTGGAGCGTGGGAGACCGCGTGGAATTGAGCCTGCCGATGGCGGTGTACAGCGAGGAATGGCAGCACCATTCCCTGGCGATCTATAAGGGCCCGCTGCTCTATGCCTTGCCGCTGGAACCGCTTTGGGAGGTGGACGGCGAATTGCCGCTTGGCAGCAGGAGCGCGGAGCCTGGGCGCGCCTGGAATTACGGCCTGTTCGCGGGCGGCGAAAGGCGGGTGCTGGAGGACGGCTCCATCGAGGTCCGCGGCGCAAGACTGCCCTCGTGGAAGGAAAAAGGCGGCGTCGCCGCGCCGCCGCCCGTGCTGCCCAGGCAGGAGGCCCCCGAGGAAGCCCTGCGCCTTATCCCCTATGCGGACGCGCCGCTGCGCATCGCGCAATTCCCGCAGATTCGACGAAATGCAGCCCAAAGCGATTGAGCGAAAACCGCGCTTTGCCGTTTTTTGGCCTGCGGAGCGGCATTGCCGGGGGAATTTACAAATCAATAGTTGACACAAGAGAAGGCAAGCCCGTATAATAACACTCATCGGAAGTATCCGTTGAGGATGCGAGGCGCGAGAGGAGGGAGAAAATGTCTGAGATCCGCGTGGGTGAAAACGAATCCCTTGAAAGCGCTCTGAAGCGTTTTAAGCGCAAATGTGCCCGTTCCGGCGTTTTGGCCGAGGTTCGCAAGCGCGAGCATTACGAAAAACCGAGCGTGAAGCGCAAGAAGAAGGCCGAGGCTGCGCGCAAGCGCAAGTATTAAGCCTAAAATAAGAGGCGGGCAGCACTGCCCGCCTCTTTCTTTTTTCATGAGTTTAAAAAAAGGGCTGAAAACGCGATGATTTCGTTGAAAACAGGCCGTTTGCTGCTCCGCAACTTCACGGAGGACGACCTTTTCGCCTTTTGCGAGCTTTTAAACGACAAGGAGGCTTCGCCCCAAGCTGCCTTCGACCGCCCCTACCCGGTTTCACGGGGGGAGCAGAGCGCGCTGCTGTCGTTCCTGTGTGAAAGGGACGATTACCTGGCCATTTGCCTGCCGCCCAGCCCGCGCCCTGTGGGCTTTGTTTCACTGGCCGGGGCGGAGGGCGGCCATGGGCCGGAGCTGGGCTACTTCGTGCGCTCGCAGAACCTGGGGCAGGGCATTGCCAGAGAGGCCTGCGCCGCGATGCTCGACTACGCCTTTGGGCAAATGCGGCTGAGCCTCGTTTTCAGCAACGCGGCCGCCGAAAACGAGGGCCTTTGCGCGCTGCTCAAATCGCTTGGCTTTTGTGAAAACGGCCCCGCGGAGCCGATTTGGCTGAGGCTAGACCAGGCGAGCGGCCAGCCACGTTGGTTCACGGCGCAAAGCTATGTTTTGCGTAGCGAGGATTGGCCGCCGGCGGATGGGAGCGCGCTCCCGTTTTGATTGGGCACAAGGGAAGGGACCGGACGCTATGCGTCCGGCCCCTCTTTTTGCCGCTGTTCCGTTTGGAAGAGCAGATAGGAATAGACCGTGAGCCAGACGGCGGCCAGCAGCACGGGCGCTATGGCGAGGGTAAATTCGAGCCATAAAAGCCCTGTGAGCAAGCCCAAAACCGCGCCGATGAGGGCGAGCGCCCCGCAAAGCACGAAGGCATAAGCGCCCAGGCGGTGCGTCTTGCGCCAGACCGTTTCGCTGGCCAGGGTCCAGGGCGTGCGGATGCCGAAGAACCAATTTTGCCGCAGCTGGCCCATGTGGTTGCCGATGACGAGGAAGAGCAGGCCCAGGCCCGTGCAGAGGAGGGACTCGAAGCGGAAGCTGACCTGGGTGCCCAGGCCGCCCCCAAAGCCCAGCGAGGCGACCAGCCAGCCGATGAGGACGAAGAAGACAAGCAAGGCCAGAAGAACCCGCTCATAGGCCTTTTCGTGCTTGAGCCAGCTCTGGCGGAAGGGGTCGATCTTGGGCAGGGCAAACAGCAGCAGGAAGACGGCCGCGGGCAGGGCGCCAAAGCCCAAAAGCCACCAATTTGGCCCCATGCCATCTACGACGCCCCGCAGGTTTACATGCATGGGGATCTGCGCCGGCATGCGCCGGACGACGAGGAGCAGCGCGAGCCAATTCAAGGCAAGAACGGCAAAAACGAGGCCTTTTCGCTTCATCATCGTGCATCGTCCTCCTTTTTGGAAGGGCCTTCCTCTGGGTATGCGGGGCTGGCGTGGCCCATGAGGCCGGCGAGGAAGGAGAGCATCTCTTGAAAGACCGTGGTGTTCAGCGAGTAGAGGATGCTCTGCCCTCGCCGGTCGGCCAGGATCAGCGCCTCGACGCGGAGCTTTTCGAGATGATGGCTGATCGTGGGCTTGCTCAGGGGGAATTGCTCCGCAATTTCCCCCGCGGTGAGATCCTTTTCGCGCAGGAGCTCAAGAATCCTCCTGCGCGTGGGGTCGGCCAGCGCGTTCCAGGCGGCCATGGAGATCCCTCCTTCATTGGGCGCATTTAGATAGTTCGAGAATTATCTAAATTCAGTATATGCGCGGGTACGCCCCTTGTCAACAACAGGATTTGCCGTTTTTCCAAGGTGAAAGCGCGAGGGGCTTCGTGCTATCTTAGCCCTGAAAGGGGGCAAAACCATGCTTGAAAAGGAGATCCGCGCCGCGCGCAGGCTTTTTCGCGAACTGAAGGGCCGCGCGCCGGAAGAAATCAGGCAGAGCCTGAGCATACTGGAGCAGATTCGCAAGCTGGTGCTGGCCGAGGCTAAGCTGAGCAGCGAAGAGATGCTCTTTGAGCCGCCGGAGGGGCTGCGCGATGAAGACACTGAGGCTTAACTACGAGCCGACCGAGCGCCAGAGGCTCTTTCACCTGGCGGAGGAGGACGAGATCCTCTATGGCGGGGCCGCGGGCGGGGGGAAGAGCACGGCCGTGGTGATGGACGCCTTTTTGCGCTGCCAAAAGCACCCCGGCACCAAGGCCTATCTCTTCCGCAGAAGCTACAGGGAGCTGGACGACGTACTGCTGCCCGAGCTGCTTATGCGGCTGCCGAGCGCCTTTGCGGCAATCAACCTCAGCAGCCACGAATTGCGCCTGCCCAATGGTTCGGTGCTGCGTTTTCGCCATTGCGAGAAAGACAATGATCGCTTCCGCTACCAGGGCGCGGAGATTCACTGGCTTTATATCGACGAGCTGACCCATTTTCCTCTGGTGGTCTATGATTTTCTGAAGACGAGACTGCGGGCGAGGAAGGAGCTGGGCGTCAAGCCGCTGGTGCGCTGCACCTCGAATCCCGGCGGACCCGGGCATGCCTGGGTGCGGGCGCGCTTCATCGATCCCGTGGCGCCGGGTACGCGCCAGACCCTGCGCATTGAGCACGACGGCATCAAGGGGGAAAGGACGCTGCGCTACATTCCCGCGCGAGTGGCGGATAATCCCCACATTGCGGAGGGGTATGCGCTGGAGCTGGCGCAAAAGCCTGAGGCGCTGCGCAAGGCGCTGCTCCATGGCGACTGGAACGCCTTTGAAGGGCAGGTTTTCGAAGGCTTTCGAGACGACCCGGAGGGGTATGGGACGCGGCGCTTCAGCCATGTTATCGAGCCTTTCGAGGTTCCCAAAAGCTGGCGGCGCTTTCGCTCCTTCGACTTTGGGTATTCCAAGCCGTTCTCGGTGGGGTGGTGGGCGCTCTCGCCCGAGGGGGCGCTCTATCGCTACAGGGAGTGGTATGGCTGCACGGGCCGGCCCAACGAGGGGCTGCGGCTTGATCCCAAGCAGATCGCAAAGGAGATCGCGCAAAGCGAAAAGGCGCACGAAAAGGGGTTGAAGGTGGTGGGCTATGCCGATCCGTCGATCTTTGACGGCTCGCGCGGCGAGAGCATCGCCAGGCAGATGGAGCGCGAGGGGGTCTTCTTTGAGCCCGCGGAAAACGCAAGGCTGCCGGGGCTGATGCAGGTGCAGCAAAGGTTGCGCTTCGACGAGGAAGGCTTCCCGGGGCTCTACGTCTTCAAGGGCTGCAGGGCGTCGATCCGCTGCATTCCGGCGCTCAATTACGACCCGGTCCGCGTCGAAGATGTGGACACCAATGCGGAGGACCATATCTATGACGAGTGGCGCTATCTTTTGATGGCAAACCCCATGCCAGGGCGCAAAAAGCCGGCCAGGAAGCCCTTCAACCCGCTGGATCTGTAAGGGAAGGGGGCAAAAAAGAACTCCTCCGCCCGAAAGGGCGGAGGAGTTCGCATTTTTTGATCGAGATTAACCTTTGACCGCACCGATGGTCAGCCCCTTGACGAAGTAGCGCTGGAAGAAGGGGTAGGCCAGGACGATGGGACCCATCGTCACCACGGCCATAGCCATGCGGAAGGATTCGGAGGGCAGGTTGGCCAGCGAAATGCCAGCGTTTGACGAAGCGCCGCCCTGTTGGGAGGCCATTTCCTTCAAGGCCTGCACCGAGCGGAGGATTTCGTAGATGGTGTATTGCAGGTTGAAGTATTTGCGGTCGTTAATCAGCAGCAGGCAGTTGAAGAAGTTGTTCCAAACGCCGACCGCGGCGAAAAGCGCGACCGTGGCAAAGCCCGGCACCGCCAGAGGGCAGACGATCTGCAGCAGGGTGCGCCACTCGCCCGCGCCGTCTATTCGGGCGGATTCGATGACCGCATCGGGCACGTTTGAGCGGTAAAAGGTGCGCATGATGATGACCCAGTAGGCCGAAAAGCTCTGCGGCAGGAAGAGCGCGAGGATGGAGTTATTGATGTGCAGGATCTGCGAGCAGAGCAGGTAGAAGGCCACGGTGCCCGCGTTGAAGAGCATGGAGAAGTAAGAGAAGAAGGTGAAGAAGCGGCCATAGCGGAAGTCCGTCCGCGAGAGGGGGTAGGCGTAAAGCCCGACGGACATGACGCACAGGCAGGTGCCGATCAGCGTTGCGATGATGGTGTTCTTGTAAGCCACGAGAACGCCGCCGCCGCCAGAGCTGAACAGGAAGGTGTAGGCCATGGTCGAAAACTTCCTGGGCCAGAGATTATAGCCTTCCAAAACGAGGGTCTGCTCCTCGGTCAGGGAGGCCGCGACCACGATCCACAGCGGCACGATGCAGCACAGGCAGGCAGCGATGAAGATGACATGCACGATGAGGTTGGCCGTGGTCGAAAGCTCGTTCATGTTCTTGAACTTTTTTCTTGATGGCGTATAGGCTTTGGCTTGAGTCGTCATTTTGGCATCCTCCTTTTTCGTTTCTTCGATGTTTAGAACATCGCCATGTCGGGCTCGACCTTCCGAACGACGGTGTTGGTGGTGAGCACCAGCAGGAAGCCTATGCACGACTGGAAGAACGCGGCGGCGGAAGGAAGCCCCAGCGGCTGCCCGGTGCGCAGCGCGGTGTAGACGTAGACGTCGATGGTCAAGGTGGTGTTGCGGACGGCGCCCGCGCCGTTTGGCAGGGAATAGAACATATCGAAGTCGCCGTTCAGAATGCGCCCGACGGCCAGAATCTGCAGGAGGATGATGGTTGGCACCAGAAGGGGCCAGGTAATGTGCCTGAACTGCTTCCATTTGCCCGCGCCGTCGATTGCGGCGGCCTCGTACAGCTCCTGGTCAAAGCCCGTGATGGTGGCCAGGTAGATGATGGAGTTGTTGCCCGCATAGCGCCAAACATTGGCCAGTGGCAGGATGAATACCCAGGCCCTTGGCATGGTGTAGACGCTCACATGGGCCAGGCCAAGGGCGTCCATCACTTTATTGACGATGCCGCGCTCGGCAATGAAGGCGTACAAAACGTAGGTGATGATGATCCAAGAGAGGAAGTAGGGGAGGAAGAGGATGGTGTGATAAAGCTTGGCCATGAAGCGCTGGCGGAGTTCGTTGATCCCAACCGCCACGCTGATGGCAAAGACGATGCCCAGCGCCATGAATAAGAGATTATAGCCTATGGTGTTGCGAAGGAAGATCGCCGCATCCGGCGAGCGGAAGATAAACTGGAAGTTTTTTAGGCCGCTCCAGTCGCTGTTGAGCAGCGAATAGACGAAGGGGTTTTGGATCCATTGATCTCTAGGAGGCATCATGAGCTTGTAGTTTTTGAAGGCCATGATGATGGCGGGGAGCGGCGTATAGGCAAACACAACCAGAAAGATGAAGCCCGGCAAAAGCATCGTTAGGTAGGCCAGATGGCGCTTGACCTCGCCAGCGCCCCAAATGCGCTTGCGCACCACCCGGCTTGTCTCGTTAGACAGCGTCGTCATCCTTAAGATCTCCTCCCAAATCTGCTTGCGGTGCGGCTTGGAACGCGGCGTTTTATGTGTGGCCGCAGCCAGCCCGCAAAACCACAAAATAATCTTGCCCTTGATAAGGGCACGCGCCTAGTATAGCACCCTGCATTTACGTTTGCAAGCGGATTGTTAAAATTGGTCGCGGGTTTTTTTGTGCAAGCTGGATGAAAACCAAGGAGCAGGCTCGCCAATTTTCCATAAGCCTTGCCCCTTCGCTTTACAGTGGCGCAATGCGGGGCCACCAAAAGTAAAATCAGCGTGCCGGGCACTTTACATGCTGGCCGGCGCGAAAAATGGCTTGTGCGCGGGGCCCGGGCGGAGTATACTTTGCATGAAGCGCGCAAGGCGTGACGCGGAGCGCCCAAGTGGTAGGAGGATCGGTCGCATGAAAGCAACAAATTATCGTGTTCAAGAAATCGCCCCGGGGAGCTATGCCGTTCTGGAGTTCGGCCTTGGCATTATGTACCTGGTCGTGGGCTCAAAGCGCGCCCTGGTGATCGACGCGGGCACCGGCGCGGGGAACTTCAAGGGCTTCATCGAGGAAAAGACCTCCCTGCCCTATGACGTGGTGGCCACGCACGGGCATGGCGACCATATCGGCGGCGCCGGCCAGTTTCAAAGCATCCACATCCACGAGAAGGATCTGCCCATGCTCGACGAGCTGACGCTCGGGTTCAGAAAGGGCTACTGCGAGGCCATTCTGCAGCAATACCCGGAGTATAAGGCGGAGATCGACCTGGATGCCATCGTGGACTACCCCAAGCCCCGGACCCTGCCGCTGAAAGGCGGCGACCGCTTCGATTTGGGCGACCGGGTCATCACGGTTTACGAGGCGCCGGGCCACACGCCGGGTTCCGTGGTCTTTGTGGACTCAAAGACGAAGCTCGTCTACTCGGGCGACGCTTACAACCCCATCTTCCTGCTCACGATGCCGGGCGAGGATCGCATGGCGGTCGTGCGAGACTTCCACGCCCACGCCAAGGCCTTCCTTCAGCTCAAACAGAGCGAGAATCTAGGCCATTCCTATTCTGGGCACGACGCCCCCCTGCCGGATGCCGTCCTGCCCGATCTCGTCGCCTGCTGCGAAGGCATTCTAGATGGCTCAATCAAGCCCGAACCCACGGAAATCCACATCTTCAAGGGCCTTTTCTGCAACCTGGGCCTGGCGCATATCGTTTACGATGGCTCGATGCTAGGCAGGCGCTAAAGCGCGCAAGAGGCAGCTTTAAGTTCTTGTAAAGCCCTTGCGCCGCCCAACATCGGGCTATATAATGGCCAAAAGCAAAGACGAAGAAGGGAAGAAAGTCCCTGGATTCAGCTTTCAGAGAGCTTGCGGCCGGTGCGAGCAGGCAGCTGCCCTTAAGGACGATCCTCATCCCGGAGTCGCCTGCATGAACCCCGCCGTGCTTCCAATCGGCGGGAATAAGACAGGCCGCGTGCTCGCGTTACAGGGTTAGGCCTTGATAGAGGCTGGCGGAGGGGCGCTCAGGCGCCTGAACACAGGGTGGTACCACGTAAAAGCACAGGCTTTTTCGTCCCTGCGGCAAAGCAATTTGCCGCAGGGCTTTTCTTTTGCCCTGCACCCTCCCGGCCGCCCGCAAATCCCCAATCAGAGCGAGGAGGAACCCCCATGAAGATCGCGTTTTCGACCCTGGGCTGCCCCGACTTTTCCTGGACCGACATCTACCCGATGGCCAAGGACCTGCACTTTGACGGCATCGAGATCAGAGGCCTTGGGGACGATATTTACGCCGTGCGCGCGCGGCCCTTTACCGGCCCGCAACTGCCGCAGACCATCCAGAAGCTCTCTGAGCTGGGCCTTGAAATCCCCTGCCTCTCATCCGGCTGCGCGCTGAGCCAGGAGGCAAAGCGCGACGAGAACATCGTCGAGATCTCGCAATACATCGCCCTGGCGCAGAAGCTCGGCACCCCCTTCATCCGCGTTCTGGCCTTCGTCGAGGCCCAGCCGACAGAGGATGTGGACGACGGCGCCATCGTGGGGATTCTTAAGGAGCTTTCAGCTACCGCGGAAGCTGCCGGCGTGACGCTGCTGCTCGAGTCCAACGCGGTTTATTCCGACACGAGGCGCTTAAGCCGGGTGCTTGAGGCCGTAAACAGCCCCTTTGTGGCCGCCCTTTGGGATGTGCACCATCCCTATCGCTTCGCCGGCGAAAGCCCGGCCCAAACCGTCCAAAATCTTGGCGCTTTCATCAAGTACGTGCACATTAAGGACTCGGTGATGGAAGGCGGCCAGGTTCTCTACCGCATGATGGGCGAGGGCGACCTGCCCATCTACGAGATGCTCGACGCCTTGGGCTCCATCGACTACGACGGCTACCTTTCCTTCGAGTGGCTCAAGCGCTGGGCCAAGGACTTGACCGACGCGGGCATCGTCTTCCCGCAGTTCGCCAACTACATCGGCGCCTACTTCGCGGATCGGCTCCAGACCTCGGTCAGCGGCGAGGGTAAGTATATTTGGAAGAAGGAGCGTCTCATCGACCTGAGCTTCCCCGAAGTGCTCGACCGCATGGTGAAGGAGTTCCCCGACCAGTATGCCTTCCGCTACACCGAGCTTGACTATACCCGCACGTATTCCGAGTTCCGCGATGATGTGGATACCTTCGCGCGTGCCCTCATCGCCATGGGGGTGGGCAAGGGCGACCACGTGGCGATCTGGGCCACCAACGTGCCCCAGTGGTACGTCACCTTCTGGGCCGCAGTCAAGATCGGCGCGGTGCTGGTCACGGTCAACACGGCCTACAAGATCCACGAGGCGGAATACCTTCTGCGCCAGTCGGATACCCACACCCTCGTCATGATCGATGGCTTCAAGGATTCGGACTACGTGGGCATCCTGCGCGAGCTTTGCCCCGAACTGGCCCTCTCGGCCCCCGGCGAGCTGCGCTCAAAGCGCCTGCCCAGGCTCAAGAACGTGATTTCCTGCCAGAGTGAGCAGCCCGGCTGCTATTCCTGGGCCGCTGCCCTTGAAATGGCAGAAAACGTGCAAGTTTCTGAGGTGTATGCAAGGGCCAGATCCCTCAGCCCCCACGATGTGTGCAATATGCAGTATACTTCCGGCACCACGGGCTTCCCCAAGGGCGTGATGCTCACGCATTATAACGTCATCAACAACGGCAAAGCCATCGGCGACTGCATGGATCTTTCCACCGCCGACCGGCTCATGATTCAAGTGCCGATGTTCCACTGCTTCGGCATGGTCTTGGCCATGACCGCCTCGATGACCCACGGCACCACCATGTGCCCCATCACCGCCTTTTCGCCCAAAAAGGGGCTGGATTGCATCACCCGCGAAAGGATCACGGCCTTCCACGGCGTGCCCACGATGTTCATCGCCATGCTTGCCCACGAGGACTTTGAAAAGACCGATTTCAGCCATATGCGCACCGGCATCATGGCGGGCAGCCCCTGCCCGGTGAAGGTGATGGAGCAGGTTTTGGCGCAAATGCATATGGACCAAATCTGCATCACCTACGGCCAGACCGAAGCCTCCCCGGCCACTACCATGTCCAAGACCACGGATTCCGTCGAGCTGCGGGTTTCCACCGTCGGCCAGGCCATCTTCGGCGTCGAGATCAAGATCGTGGATCCAGAAACCGGCGAGGAGCTGGGCGACGACATGGACGGCGAGTTCTGCTCCCGCGGCTACAACACCATGAAGGGCTACTACAAGATGCCGGAGGCCACCGCCGCGGTCATCGACCAGGAGGGCTGGCTGCACTCGGGCGACCTTGCCCGCCGCCTGCCCAACGGCTACTTCAAGATCACGGGCCGCATCAAGGATATGATCATCCGCGGCGGCGAAAATATCTACCCCAAGGAGATTGAGGATTTCCTCTACACCAACGAGGCGGTTTCCGATGTGCAGGTCATCGGCGTGCCCGACAAGGATTATGGTGAGGAGATCATGGCCTGCGTCATCTTAAAGGAAGGCGCCTCCATCACCGAGGAGGAGCTCCAGGCCTTCTGCCGCGCCCGCATCGCCAAGCACAAGGTGCCGCGCTATGTGCGCTTTGTGAGCGAATTCCCCATGAACGCTGCGGGCAAGATCATGAAGTACAAGATGCGTGAGGCCGCGGTCGAGTTCCTCAATCTGCAGTCCGCCGCCAAGATCGAAACCGCCTGAAAAAGAGAGAAAAGAGCGAAAAAAGGAGCGAAATTCCGCCCCCGACGGCGGAACTCGCTCCTTTTTTCCTCAGCCCTTTCCAATTAAGGCCTTCGCATGCCATGCTTCCCGTAAAGGGCGGGCGCAAAGAGCCTCCCTCTCTCCGAACCGAGAGGCGGCGCGCGAAAGGCGAAAGAGGCGGTTTTTGCCCCGTTTTGTAGGAAATCCGCTCCTCTTTTCGCTTAACCCTTTCAAGACCGGGCCGCCGCGTGCTATACTCCCCGTAAGGGAGCGCGCCTAAAGCGCAGCCGCTCCGAATCGATCCGCCCTCGCGTGCGCCCGGGCCGGCCGGCGAGGGGGATTGCCCAGCCGTGGCGGCGGATCAAGCGAAAACAGGCCTGCCTTGCCCCAAAAGGCAGAAAACCAGGCTGGTTTCGCCCTGCAGCGAGAAGGTCTGCACGAGCCAGGGCCGATCGGCGGGGCGCGGCATCTGCGGGCGCGACCCAGCCAGCCGGTAGGGGCGCCGCCCGTTTATTGCCATAGGGCAGGCGTAAAAGGCGGTTTTTGGCCAAAAAAACGCGAGAAATGGGCCCGTTTTGCCCAAAAGCGAAGCGCGGCCAGAACCGAGGGTTGTTGCATGAACGCAAACCAACTAAAGTGGGTGGCCGTCGCCACCATGGCAGCCGACCATATCGGCATGCTGCTGCTGGCCCTGCCCCTCGCGGCCATCGTGCCGGGCGGCGCCCTGGAGGGCCTGCCCGCCGCGCTGCGGCTCATCGGCCGCCTGGCCTTTCCGGTCTTCGCCCTGCTCGTCGTCGAGGGCTGCGCCCACACCCGCGATCTGAAGCGCTATCTCCTGCGGCTCGCGCTCTTTGCCGCGCTCTCGCAGATTCCCTATCAGCTCTTCGAAAACCTTTGCCTGGGGCGGGCGCCGCTATCTGCCTTCGCGGGCGGCAATGTGCTCGTCACCTTCGCCCTTTCGGTCGGGGCGCTGTGCTGCTTCAAGGGCATAAAACCGGGGCGCAGGCTTCTTTGCGGCCTGGGCATCGCCGCCTGCCTGGCGGGCACGGTGCTCCTTTCCAGCGCCTACGACCTTTGCGGCTTCCTCATCATCTTTCTTGGCGGCCTGCTCAGGCGCAAGGCAGCCTTGCCGCGCTTTTGGGCAGGGCCGCCAGGGCCCGCGTGCCTGGCCCTCGCCCTCGTGGGGCTGTATTACGCCCTCGCGCTCGCGGCCCCGCTCAGCCAAACCATCGCCGCGATGCTCGGCTGCGCCCTCTTCCTGCTCTATAATGGCAGGCCGGGGAGCCGCAGGCTCAAGCACTTCTTTTACATCTTTTACCCCGCGCATCTGCTGCTTTTTTCGGCCGTCTTCTCGCTCTTTTAAGGCCGTTTTGGCTCCTTCTCACGCCTTTTTGCCGGGCGCCGCGATTTTGCAATCCCCGCAGCCGGAGCAGTGCACCTCCTCAGAGGGGTTCTCTTCCAGCCCCCATTTTCTGAGCTGAAAAATGAGCTTAAAGAGCTTTGCCCCCATCGGCGAGAGGGCATATTCCACGCGCGGCGGGATCTCTGGGAAGATCGTGCGCTCAATTAAGCCGTCGGCCTGCATTTCGCGTAGCTGCTGCGTGAGCACCTTGGAGCTGATGGCCGCGATTCGCCTTTCGAGCGCGCCATAGCGCACAGGGCCCGCCGCCAAGGCCTTCAGGATCAGGATGCGCCACTTACCGTTGATCAGCGCCAGGGTCGATTCGATGGGGCAATTCGCATCCATGAAAAACCGCCTCTTTTCCTTCTAATCGCTCAATTCTTACTTTTGGGTAGCTATAGTTACAATAAGGTGCCCTCTTGCCAAAGGAATGTTATGGCGCTATTCTACCCCCAATCGGCTACGGCCGTAAAGGGGGAGGAAAAGCAATGCGAATTCAACGCGCGCGCCTGACCTATTTCAGCCCGACCAACACCACCCGCCTCACCATTCGCGCGATCGGGGAGGGCAGCGGCCTGCCTTGCGCGGAAAGCGACTTTACTAACCTAAAAAACGCCGCCCCCGTGCCCCCTTTTGCGCCGGACGAATTGGCCGTCGTCGGCCTGCCGGTCTATTACGGGCGCGTGCCGCGCGCCGCGCTCGGCGTCTTGCGGACCCTTCGCGGTCAGCAAAGCCCGGCCGTGCCGGTTTGCGTTTATGGCCATCGCCATTTTGACGACGCCCTGGCCGAGCTCGAGGATATTTTAAGGGAGGGCGGCTTCGTCCCCGTCGCCGCGAGAGCCTTCCTCGGCGAGCACTCCTTCAGCCCCAAGTTGGCGGGCGGCAGGCCGGACGCCGCGGATCTCAGCGCCGCGCGGGCCTTTGGCAGGGCGGTCGCGGGCAAGCTGGAAGGCGCGGCCCCGTCTGCGCTGGCGCCCGGCGCCATCCCGGGCTCCAGGCCTTACCGCCCCTTCGGCCCCGGCGCGTCCCTGGCACCCATGGCGGATGAACGCTGCGCCAGCTGCGGGCTTTGCGCAAAAAGCTGCCCTGTTGGCGCAATCGACCCAAGCGACGCGCATAGGATCGATGCCGGCCTTTGCATCCTTTGCAGGGCCTGCGCAAAGGGCTGCCCATCGGGGGCGATCGACCTGCGCGAGCCCCCCTTTTGGGAAAGAGTCGAGGCCCTTGTGGCGGCGCAGGGCGCGGGCCGCAAGGAAGCGACCCTCATCTTGTGAACCCAAGGCGTAAAGAAAGGGCAGTGCAGATGGAAATCCGCAGCATGCGGCTCGAAGAGCTGGAAACCATCCTCGATTTGGCCGTGAAGGCCTTCCAAAACGCCCCCCTCTATCGCTTCATCGCGCCGGATGAGGCGGAGCGCGCCGCCTTTTTGCGGGCCTTCTTCCGCCTGCGCTTCCTCAACGGCTTTGGCTATAACGAAATAGACCTGGCCGCCGAAGAAGGAAAAATCATCGGCGCGGCGGTCTGGCAGCCGCCCGAGCCTCTGGATTTTCGGCGCGAGCAGCGGCTGGAGGCCAAGGAGGCCATGGCCGGCGTTTCGCCTGAGGTACTCGGGCGCCTGGGCGTCTTTTATGAGGCGATGCGCGCCGGCCACGAGAAGAACCCGCCCCCTCCCATCTGGACGCTCACGCCGATCTTTATCGATCCGGCCTTCCAGGGCAGGGGAGCGGGCTCGGCGCTGATCAAAAAGCAGTTACCGCTGATGGATAAAAGCGGCCGCCCCTGCACGCTCTATGCCCAGGAGTGCGTGAACGTTGAGATTTATCGGCGCTATGGCTTCCGGGTGACGGGGGAGGATCGCATCGGGGACTCGGAGGTCATCAGCTATGCGATGGCGCGGCCCGTGGGCGGCTAAGGGCAAGGCTTTTTTCGCGGAATGCGGCGCTTGCGGGCGGGCGGTGGGCTCGCCCGCTTTTTGCGGGAAAACGGCAGGATAGGGCGATTTTTGGGGTAAAACGTAGTTTTTCATCCTTGACGGGCAGCCTAAAAGCACACTATAATCCGAAAGAGAGGAAACCACAGCGCGTAGCGTTGCGGTTTTGGAACAAACTAGTAGAAGGGGGGCGACGACGCATGAAGGTTCTAGCCGTTTTGGGTTCCCCGCACGAAAGCGGGCCTTCGTCCATCCTCGCGCGGGAGGTTCTGCGCGGCGCGCAGAAAAAGGGCCACGAGGTCAAGATCTATGAGGTCAACAAGATGAACCTTCGCGGCTGCCAGGGCTGCGGGGTCTGCAAGCGTGGGAGCGTCGATTGCGTGGTGGAGGACGACCTGCAGGCCTATTGGAAAGAGCTGCACGAGTGCGGCGCCCTGATTGTTTCGGCGCCGAACTACTCATCGCAGGTCTGCGGCCCGATGATTACTTACATGAACCGCCACTATTGCCTGCTCGATCAGGATTGGAAGCTGCGCCTGCACCCGGGCGTGAAGCTCGTGGGCGTTTTTGCCCAGGGCCAGGCCGACAAGGAAAAATACAGGGCCTATTACGATTGGTATCTTGCGGATTTCCAGAACCGCGCCATGGACTTGCAGGGCGTGCTGATCCACGCGCGGGGCGACGGACTGGAAGCCGGCGACGAGCTCATGCAAAGGGCTTATGCCCTGGGCGGCAGCCTTTAAAACAACCAAAGCGGCCGAAAGGACGGGAGCAAAATGGCCTTTGCCAACATCCCCAAGCTCGAGCAAAATGGCAATGTCGAGGTGCTGCAGCGCATCGCGGGGCGCAAGCGCGACAAGGATGCCCCCCGGGCCATGGACGCCCTGGGCCGCATCGGCGGCGAGGAGGCCGCGCTCGCCCTTTTGACGCTCAGCTCCAGCGAGGATATTCGGGTTTGGCAGAGGGCGCAGGAGGTTTTGCGCCGCTTTTCGGATCCGAGCGCTGTGCCGGCGCTCACCCGCGCGCTGCGCAGCCCGGATTATGCCCGGGCGGTGACCGCGCTGTATGCGTTGCGTTCGATCGGCGGGCCCGAGGCGCTGGAAGCCATTCTGGCGAGCCTGGGCGACGAGCGCCTGAGCCCGGAGGCGCTGCTTTGCCTTTCGGGCCGGAGCGAAAATGCCGTGGCGGAGGCGCTTTCGCGCTTTTTAGATGATTTATTGCAAAGGCTTGAAGGCGCGCAGGAGGGCTCGCGGGCGCAGATCTTCGCGCTGGGCCTTTCACGCCGCACGCTCGCCGCGCTGGGCGCCATGGGCACGCCCATTGCCATGCAGGCGCTGCAGGCCTTTTTGCGCACAAAAGAAAACGCCCCGCAGCGCCTTCGCCGGGAGGGGGCGCGGGCGGTTCTTTCGCTGGGGCTGCCCGGCTGGCAGATCTTTGCCGGCTACGTGGGCGAGAGGCTGCGCGACGAGGCAAGAATAGGCCTGCTCCTGACCGAAGCCGCGGATGATGCCCCCTTCGAGCTGCTTTTGCAGAACATGGAGGGTGAGGCCGCCGAAGCGCTGGCCGAAACGCTGCTGGGCTGCCTCATAACGCTCGGCGAAGCCAGCCGCCCCAGGATCATTGGCCTGATTGGCAGGCTCGACCTGCCCGCCGCGCGCGAAAAGCTGCTGGAATGGTTCGTGCGCGAGAAGGCGCCCGCGCGGGAGGCCGCCTATTTGCTGGCCAGGGATGTGGCGCTGCGCCCCCGGCTCGTGCTCGAGCTGGTCGCCTTGGTGCATGACGGCGACCAGGCCCAGCGCCTGCGCGCGGGCGGGCTGATCCAGGCCCTGCACGAGGACGGCGCTATCGCGGATGAGGGGGCTTTGCTCGTCAAGGCGGTTTTGGGCGAAGAAGGCGAGCCCACGGACTACCGCTATGTCGGCCCGGAGTAGGTCGGCGCCGCGGCCATTCGGGCCTTCGCGGGAGGAATGCGATTCCGCTCGCGTGCCCACATGGTGTAAACCTGGCCTTATGCCTTGGTGGTTGCCCTCGTCATCGCCCGCGAGGAGCGAAGCGGCGGAGCAACCCAGAGGGCCTTCGTCAAAAAAGGAAGGACGCTGGAATGCCTCGGTGCCCTCGCAATGACGGAGATCAAGGAAGGTTGCGAAGGCGAAAAGGGCCGCCCTAGGGGGTGAAAGACCCTCCTTCGCCCCTTTTTTCGGCCAGCCGCTCGCTAAGGGCGGTGTAGCGCCGCGCCGTTTGGGCGTTTTTGACCATTTGGGCGATGGAGGCTTCGCTGCCCACCAGCACCACGCGCTCCTTGGCGCGCGTCACCGCGGTATAGAGCAGGCTGCGCGCCATCATGCGCGGCGAGCCTGGGGCCAGGGCCAGCACCACGGTGCCGAACTCACTGCCCTGGCTTTTATGGATGGTGATGGCGTAGGCAAGCTCCAGGTCTGAAAGGCTGGCTTCGTCGTAGAGCACGCGCCTGTCGTCATCAAAGACGACGGCCACGCCATCTTCGTCTATGCCGGTGACGCGGCCCACATCGCCGTTGAACACGCCGATGCCCTCCTCCTCGCCCGAGAGCTTTTTCCATTCCATCTGGTAGTTGTTACGCACCTGCATGACCTTGTCGCCCTCGCGGAAGAGCTGCTCGAGATAGCGCTTTTCTTTTTTTGTGCGCGAAGGCGGGTTGAGCGCGGCCTGCAGGTTCTGGTTGAGGGCAAAAACCCCGGCCTCACCCCGCTTGACGGGGCTTAGAACCTGGATCTCCATGATGGGGTCGATGTGAAAGAACTCGGGCAGGCGGGCAAGGCAGAGCGCCGTCACCGAATCGGCCACTGCCCTGCCGCCCTGCCGCCGCTCGAAGAAAAAGTCGGTATCGCGGTTGCGGAGCAAGGGCATTTCGCCCGCGTTGATGCGGTGGGCATTGGTGATGATCTGGCTTTGCGCAGCCTGGCGAAAGACCTGCGTGAGCCGTGCCACGGGCAGGCTGCCGGAAACGATGATGTCGCGCAGCACATTGCCAGCGCCGACTGACGGAAGCTGGTCGGCGTCGCCGACCAAGACCAGCCGCGTGCCGGGCTTCAACGCCCGCAGAAGCGAGCGCAGAAGAAGCAGATCGACCATGCTCATCTCATCCACGATCAGGGCGTCTGCCTTGAGCGGGCTGTCTTCATTCTTGGCAAAGCTCAAATTCTGCCCCATCTCGCCGCCGTATTCGAGCAGGCGGTGGATGGTCTTGGCCTCCTGGCCCGTGGCCTCGCTCATGCGCTTGGCCGCCCTGCCCGTGGGCGCCGCGAGCTGCACAGCACGCCCCCTTTTTTGCAGGATGCCGATGATTGCGTTGATGACAGTGGTCTTGCCCGTGCCGGGTCCGCCCGTAACCACGGCCAGCCCCTGACGCAGGCAGCATAAAATGGCCTGGCGCTGCTCGCCTTCGTAGGCGATGCCGATGCCGCGCTCAAAGGCGGCAAGCTCCTCTTCGCCCGCGACCGGCCCCTGGCCCGAAAAGGCGGAAGAAAGCTCGATTAGCCGCTTGGCGACCTCCTTCTCGGCTTCGTAGAGCGGCTCGTTGAAGACGCGCTCGCCCTCCGCGCCGCTTTCGATCACCACGCGGCGGGTGAGCTCCAGGGCCTTGAGTTCGTTTTCAAGCTCGCCGTCGCTCGCCTGCAAAAGGGCCTTCGCGGCGGCAAGCAGCGCATCCCTTGGCAGGTAAACGTGGCCTTCGGCGCCCGAGGCCTCCCAGAGCAGATAGATCAGCCCCGCGCGAAGGCGGTTGGGGTCGTTTTGGGCAAAGCCCATCGAAAGGGCGATGCGATCGGCAGTCTTAAAGCCGATGCCCTGCACGTCATGCACCAGCCTATAGGGGTTCTGGCGCAGGATGGCGATGGCCCCCCTGCCGTAGGCCTTGACGATGCGCATCGAGTAGGCGGGCGAAATCTGGTATTTTGAGAGGAAGAGCATGGTCTCCCTGGTTTCGAATTGCTCGGCATAGCTTTTGCCTATGCTGGCGGCGCGCTTGGGGCCGATGCCGGGCACCTCGGCCAGGCGCTCGGGGTTTTGGGAAAGGACGTCGAGCGTGGCCTGCCCGAAGGCCCGCACGATGGAAAAGGCCATCGTAGGCCCGATGCCCTTGACGACCCCGGAGGCCAAAAAGCGCTCGATTTCGTCCTCCCTAGTGGGGGTGACGATCTCGAAACTCTCGACCTGCAATTGCCTGCCGAACACCGCGTGCGTGACCCAGCGGCCGGCAACGCGAAGGCGCTCCCCCTCGCGCACGAAGGGGAGCACGCCCACCACGGTTTCTTCCCGCGCGCCAGCTACCAGGCTCAGCACGCAAAAGCCGTTTTCGTCGTTCTGAAAGCGGATCTCCGACACGATGCCGTCGAACAGATCGAGTTTTTGCTCCATTTCCCCTCCCAAAGGGCGCTTAGAGGCCGGCCAGGCGGCGAAGCTCGGCCGCGGCGTCGGTTCCTTCCCAAGGTAAATCCAGATCGACCCGCCCGAAGTGGCCGTAGCTCGCCACGGGCAGGTAGCGCGTGGCGCGTAGATTGAGCCGTTCGATGATCGCGGCCGGGCGCAGGTCGAAGGCCGCGCGGATGAGCTCCACGAGCCTTTCATCGCCCAAAATCCCCGTGCCGAAACTCTCGGCCAGCACCGAAACCGGCTGCGCCACGCCGATGGCGTAGGCGAGCTGCACTTCGCAGCGCGAAGCCAGGCCTGCCGCCACGATGTTCTTGGCGATGTAGCGCGCCATATAGGAGGCGCTGCGATCGACCTTGGTCGGATCCTTGCCCGAGAAGCAGCCGCCGCCGTGCCGCGCGAAGCCGCCATAGGTATCCACGATGATCTTGCGGCCGGTCAGGCCGGAATCGCCTTCCGGCCCGCCGACCACGAAGCGCCCCGTGGGGTTGATGAAGTAGCGCGTTTGCTCGTCGAGGAGCCGGGGCGGGATGACGGGCTTGATGACGCGCTCCAGCACCGTCTTTTGCAGCTCTTCCTGCGAAACCTCCTCGCCGTGCTGGGTTGAAACCACGATGGCCTCGATGCGCCGCGGGGTACCGCCGTCGTATTCCACGCTCACCTGAGCCTTGCCGTCCGGCCGCAAAAAGGGCAATTCGCCGCTCCTTCTAAGCTCGGCCAGGCGGCGCGTGAGCCTGTGCGAGAGGGCGATGGGCAGCGGCATGAGCTCCGGGGTTTCGTTGGCGGCATAGCCAAACATCATGCCCTGGTCGCCCGCGCCCGTATCGTGCCCGCCTTCCGCCCTGGTTTCCATTGCCGAGTCCACGCCCAGAGCGATGTCTGGCGATTGGTGATCCAGCGCCACCAAAACGGCGCAGCGCGCCGCGTCAAAGCCGCTCACCCCGCCCGTGTAGCCCACCCTTTGAATGACCTCGCGGGCGATCGCCGCATGATCGACCGCGGCCTTTGAGCTGATCTCGCCCATGATGAGCACCATGCCCGTCGTGGCGCAGACCTCGCAGGCCACGCGCGCCAGCGGATCCTGGCTCAGGTGCGCATCCAAAATCGCGTCAGAGATTTGGTCGCAGAGCTTATCGGGGTGCCCTTCCGTCACCGATTCCGAGGTGAAGATGATCTTTTCGTTAGCCATAGCCCTTCTCCTTTGTGCGCAAGGGGCAAAACAAAGCCCCTCGCCTTTTTACCTGGCAAGGAGCAAAGCGCTTCGTTCGCGCTTCATCGCTTGCCTCATCTTCCGGCTCGCCGCCGCGGGAATTGGCACCACAGCCGCTTGCGCGGCAGGTTGCCGGGTTTCATCGGGCCCGTCCCTCAACCACTCTTTATAAGGCATTTTTATTCTACATGGCGAAAACGCCGCCGTCAAGCCCCAAAATCGGGCGCTTTGGCCCCTTTTGCCCGACTATTGCGCCCGCCCTGCGCATAAACATGGCAGCAGCGAAAGAAAAAAAGGGGCGGATGGCGATGCAGGATTATATCGAGGAGCGCTGCCTGACGATCGGCGGCTATATCACCGAAACCGGCTCCACGGTGCGCCAGGCAGCCGAAAAATTCGGGCTTTCCAAGTCCAGCGTGCATAAGGATATGGCGGAGCGGCTTCCGCAGATCAGCCCGGCGCTGGCCGCCCAGGTGCGCAGGGTTTTAGATTTGAACAAGGCCGAAAGGCATCTGCGCGGCGGCAAGGCCACCTACCTCAAATACAAGGGTGGGCAGGCGGCAGGCTCGGGAGGCCCTTATGCGCTCTGATTCGGCCCTGCACGAAGCGCCCAAGGCTCGCCCTGGGCGCTTTTTTTGCGAAAAGGGCTTGCCGCCGCGCTCTGCTTCGCCATTGCGACTTCCTCCCCATCGCGGCCCTTTTCTTCGTTATTGCGAGGGCAGCGAAGCAATCCAGCATACTTCCTTTATGATGGGACCCTCTGGATTGCCGCGCCGCCGCGCTCCCCGCGGATGACGGCGATGGGCGGCCGCCCGCGCAGTTAGCCCGGCCCGCACTCTTGAGGGCAGCCCCCCGCGAAAGCCCGGTGGGCTGCGGCGCGCCTTGCATTGCCGACGGAAAAAGAGTATCATCGGGGAGCGGAAAGGAGGAACCCCGCTTGCAAAAAAGAGTCAAATTCGTGACCGACAGCACTTGCGACCTGCCCCGCACCCTCTTGCGCGACCATGATATTACGGTATTATCCTTGCACGTTTTTTTGGGCGAGAGGGATTGTTTGGATGGCGTCGATCTGCAGCCGGACGAGCTGTTCCGCTACGCGCAGGCCAGCCAGCGGCTGCCGCACACGGCGGCTGCCAGCGTGCTGGAGTTTTACGAGGCCTTCAAAAAGGCCTTCGACGACGGCTATGACGCCGTGCTTTACACCGGAATTTCGGCTGCCCTCTCATCGACATTGCAAAACGCGATGATGGCCGCGAGAGAGCTTGCGGCGCTTGGCATCGACCCTGCCCGCGTCCATTGCGTGGATTCGATGCAGCTTTCATCCGGCAGCGGCGAACTGCTGCTCAGGGGCCTGAAGCTGGCCGAAGAGGGCTGGGGAGCGGCCGAAATCGCCCGCGAACTCGAAGGGGTCGCCCCGCGGATTCGCACGAGCTTCGTGGTCGATACCCTGGAGTACCTGCACATGGGCGGGCGCTGCGGCTCGGTGGCCTACCTGGCTGGCTCCATGCTCAAGATTCACCCCATGATAGAGGTCAACGGCGGCAAAATGCGGGTGGGCGATCGCTTCCACGGCGACATTGCCCACTGCCTTGAAATCTACCGCCGCAAGACCATCGAAGCCAGGCTCGAAAGCCTTGAGCCCGGGCGCGTCTTCATCGTGCACACCTTTGGAGAAGCCGCGCCCGAGATCAAGCGGGCCGAGGAAGCCCTGAAAAGCCTCAACTACTTCGGTGAAGTCCGCGTGGCGCATGCGGGCGCCACGATTTCGAGCCACTGCGGCCCTGGAACCCTGGGCTACATCACCGTGATGAAGGCTTAAGCGCACCCCGCCCATCAACCGCCCCCGCCGGCAAACCGGCGGGGGCGTTTGATGGGCGGCGCTAAGGAAGGATTCTCTAATTTGATCGACAAAAAACACTAGAATTCGATTCGAAATCGCCAACGAGAGATCTTTTTTGAAGAAGAGGGAATTTTATGCTTGACAGGGGGGGGGGGGGGGGAGGTTATGATATTTAAAACTGGTCGGTTTAGGCATGGCTACCGCCAAGGCCAAAGCCCCGGCCGGGGAAGGGGGATCCCCCTCATAAGTAAACACGCCGAAAGGCGGAAAGGGGAGTTTTCTTCCATGAAAAAACTTCTTGCCCTAGCCCTGTGCGCTCTGCTGTGCCTGAGCCTGGCCGCGCCCGTATTTGCGGCTGCGCCGCCCACCCCCGTGAGCCAGTATGCTGGCGACGCGCTCGTGCTGCCGCGCGGACTGAACCTGCGCACGGGCTCCGGCCTGAGCTTTCAGGTCATCACGGTGCTGCCGCGCCACACTTCGCTGACCATCCTTGGCTTTGACGGTGCCTGGGCCTATGTGGATGCCGGCCATGGACTGCTGGGCTATGTATACACGAAGTATATCCAGTTCTTCCCGTGGACGTACTTCGCCGTCGAGGGCTACGCGCCCGTCTTTAGCGGCGAAACCGAGAGCAAGGTCCTGCCCCAGCCCCCAGCCGTAACTGACCCCGAAGAGGAAACTGACCCCGAAGAGGAGACTGACCCCGAAGAGGAGACTGACCATGAAGAGGAAGTGTAATCCGGGCGCGGTGCCGGGCAGTGCCCTAAATAGGCTCAGGTGATGTGAGAAAGAGCGAGGGTTGGCATTCCTGAGAGCGATGCCTGCTTTCACGAGGGCGCCGGGCGTGCTAGGCGCACCCCAAAGCGAGGAAGGTTCATGACTTCCTCCAGTGCGGAGGGAAGCGAAAAGCTTCCCTCCGCACTTTTCTGGTATGCGGCGTACTCGCCTGCACTCGCGCGCTAAGTGGCCAGTTCCGCGCCCTTGCGCCGCCTGCCGCTATGGGGCAGTGAAGGCCGCGCTGTCGGCCGGCCTTTGAGGTGCGTGGGAAGGCTGGGGCGCTGGCTTCGCCTTCGTCGTCGTTGCGAGGAGGGAAGCGACGGAGTAATCCAAAATCCTCCATCATACCTCCATCATACAAGGAAGCATGCCGGATTGCTTCGGTTTCCTCGCAATGACGGGGAAGGGGCGGCGAAGGGAAGCGCGATGACGCAAAAAAAGGGAGCAAGCGATATAAGGGGGCGGAATAAAGAAGGGGCTATTCCTCCCAGAAGCCCTCGAGGGCTTCCGCGATGGCCTTCGGGCCGTCTACGGGGAGGGGATTCCAGGCTGGCGGCAGCAAGTCGGGGTAGGGCGGCCGGCCGTAGCGCTCATCGATGAGCAGCAGCGCGCCGCGGTCGTCTTCGCCGCGGATGACGCGGCCCGCTGCCTGCAAAACCCGGGTGAGGCCGGGGTAGACGTAGGCGTAGGCGAAGCCGTCCTCGGCGCGCTCGTCAAAAAACCAGCGAAGGGCCTCGTTTTCGGGGGCGATTTGCGGCAGGCCCACGCCCAGGAGCACGGCGCCGCTGAGGCGCTCGCCGGGCAGATCAATGGCTTCGGCGAAGACGCCGCCCAGCACCGCAAGGCCGACTTGCAGCCCTTCGCTTTGCGCGCTGAAGCGCGCGAGGAAGGCTGCGCGCTCGGCTTCGCCCATGCCCTGTTTCTGCGCGAAGAGCTTTGCGCCGGACAGCCGCAGCATCAGCTCGATCTGGAAGCGCTGCATATAGGCGAAAGAAGGGCAGAAGACGAGGAAATTTCCGCGCTTTTTTGTCTTTACGAAGGCCGCGGCCGCGTCGGCCGCGGGGGCGTAGCCGCCTTCGCGCCGCGAGTAGCGCATCTCGAGCGGCAGATGCAGGCAGCGCAGGTTTTCGGCCGGGAAGGGCGAGGGAAGGGCGAGGGTTTCGGCGCCCGGAAGGCCGCAAAGCCGGGCATAGAAGGGCGAAGGGGACAGCGTGGCCGAAAAGAGCACGACGCTCTTGGCCTTTTTGTAAATCTCCTCGAGCATCGGGGAGGCATCCAGGCACAAAAGCCGCACGGACCAACTGCGGCCCTCGCCCGAATAGAGGGCGAGGCTGTTCTTAAAGCCTTCGCCAGCGCAGCGCAGGAAGGCTTCGGCGGCCCAAAAGCATTCGCGCAGCGGCTCGATCTCGGCGCTGAAGTTTTCTTCGTTGATCCGGGGGAAGAGCGCTTGCAAGGCCTCTAAGAAGGGCGGCGGCTCCATCTCGAAGAAAGGGCTTGGCTTGTCTTCCTGCGCAAAGCAGGCCTTGACCTCGCGCAAAAAGGCTGCGAGCTCCGCCGCGCCGGGGCTGTTCTTGGCGCCCTTGGCCGCCCTTTCCAGCGGGGCGAAGAGGGCGGAGCCGATCTCGGCCGAGAACATCTCGCGGCTGCGCGCGGGCAGGTTGTGCGCTTCGTCAATCAGCAGGGCCTGCTGCCTTCTGCCACCGCCAAAGAAGCGCTGCAGCCGCGCGCGGGGGTCGAATGCGTAGTTATAGTCCCCGATGAGGATCTCGCAGTGCAGCGAGAGATCCAGGCTGAACTCGTGCGGGCAAAGGGAGTGCTCCAACGCGGTTTTTTGCAAAAGCTCCATCGTGTAGGGGCTTTTTTGCCTCAAAACCCAGGCGAGGGCCTCCGGCAGGCGATCGTAATAACCCTTGGCGTTTGGGCAGGCGCCGTTCTCGCAGTAGCTGCGGGCAAAGGGGCAGAGCTTTTCCTTTGCGGCAAGCTCTATGGCGCGCAGGTTGTTTAGCCCAAGTCCGCAAAGGCAGTCGAGCGCGGCCGCCTTGCCCGTGCCCCGGGCGCTGAGGTAAAAGATGCGGTTGACCTCACCCCTGCCAAGGGCCTGCAGCGTGGGGAAGAGCAAAGAGAGCGTCTTGCCGATGCCGGTCGGCGCCTCGGCCAGCAGGCGGCCCCCGCCCTGGAGGCAGCGGGCGGCCGCCTGCATTAGATCGGCCTGGCCCTTGCGCAGCGAGGGAAAGGGGAAGCGCAGCGCGGCGATTTCGCCTGCCAGCAGGCTTTGGTGGTGGATGCCAGCCCGAAGGAAGGCGAGATAGGGCTCGACGAGCGAGGAAAAGAAGGCCGAAAGCTCCGAAAGGGCCTTTTCTTTCGTGAAGGAAAGGCGCTCGCCGCTTTGCGGGTTTAAATACGTCAGCCGAATGGCGATGGATGAAAGGCCGTTTTGCGACGCGTAGATGTAGCCGTAAACGAAGGCCTGCGCCCAGTGCGGGGGGAAGTCCTCCTCGCCGATCAAGGAGGGGGGAAGGCCCGTCGTCTTGATCTCCTCGATGCAGGGCGGACTTTCCCAAAGCCTGTCGATCCGGCCGTGGATGGTCAGGCTCAGGTCGGGGCGCGCGATAGTCAAGACCAGGGCGACCTCATTGCGCGCGCCGCCCTCGGCCTGCAGCAGGCGATGGCCTTCCGCGCCTTGCAGCAGGCGCGAGACCGAGCCGCCGGCCTGCAGATCGCCCCTACGCAAAACTTCCTCGACCAGGGCGCGCGCCGCGACGCGAAAAACCCGCATGGAGCAGCCTCCTTCCAAAGCCCGCGAAAAACTGCTATACTATGGGGAGTATAGCAAGGGCGAAAGGGCCTGTCAAAGCGAGGAGGCGGGGTAATGCGCGGCGAAAGCGAGGCGCTCGCCTTCTTTCGGGCTTATTTGGGAGAGGAGCGCGCCTTCACCCGCGACTTGGCGCGGCCCGGCGCCATCCTCGCGCTGCTGCCTGGCGAAACGATGCTTCTGCCCGAGGAAGACTGCCTTTCTTCGCCCGGCGGGCGCTTCATCCTGGGCGCGCTGCGGGTGCCGGAGGGCGAGTTTCGCGGGATCGAGCGCGAGGGAAGGATCGTGAGCTGGGCCGTGGCGGGCAAGGAACGCTTCGGGGTCAGGCTTTTGACCGTGGAAACCGAGCCCGCCTTTCGCGGGCGAGGGCTGGCCGGGCAGGCGCTGCGCGCCCTTTGCCGCGACCTGCCGGAGGAGATCCTCATCTATCTTTGCGATAAAAAGAACAGGGCTTCTCTGCGGACCGCGCAGAAGGCTGGCTTTGAGCTGTTTGGAAAGATCGGTGGGAAGCGGCCTGACTAGGGTTTAAACCTAAAACCCAACGGAGCACGGGCGAGGAGGCAGCCTCCTCGCGCTCCACCAGGGGTATGTCGTGGCTTGTCTCGCCTCGTGCAGCGCCGCAGGCCAGCCCTTTCCCTACGAAACCGTCGCCCGCGGGGCGGGATTCAAGCGGGCGGGGCGGTTTTTCGATCGCAAACGGGAAGAAAGCCGAAGCCCCCAGGGGAAGCCGTTCGGCTCGCGGCCTCGTGGGCGGGCCCGGAGGCAAGCCTCCGGGGCCAGGCGCGGCAAAGCCGCGCCTGGCGGCCGCGCGCAGCGCGGCGCCCGCCCTTGGCGCGCGAGCGGTAGCGAGCGCGCCCGTTCCCGCCGAGCGGAAGCGAGGCGATTTGTTCAGGCGCGCGACCCTTGGGGAGCGCGCTTCCGCGAAGCCGAAGGCGGTCAGAGAATAACGCGAAAAAGAAGGTGTGGCCTTGATCCTACTGCAAAACCTGCGGGTTCCGTTGGCGCACGAGATGCAAACCCTGCTCAACCTGGCTTGCCGCAGGCTGCAGATCGAGCCTTTGGCGGTGAAGGAATTGCGGGTGCTGAAAAAGAGCGTCGATGCCCGCGATAAGGCCGAGATTCACTTCGTCTTTCACTTGCTCGTGGGCCTGGAGGACGAGGCGGCCGAGGAGCCGCTGGCGCGCCAGGCTGGCATGGAACTCCATGCGCCGCCTAAAATGCCTGCCCTGCCCGAGGCGCCAAGGGGCCGTCTGCGCCCGGTGGTGGTCGGCGCGGGGCCCGCGGGGCTGCTCGCCGCGCTGATTCTCGCAAAGGCCGGGGCGCGCCCTCTCCTCATCGAGCGGGGAAGGCCTGTGGAGCGGCGCCAGGCGGACGTGGCGGACTTTTTTGCCAGCGGCAGGCTGGATCCCTCCTCGAATGTGCTGTTTGGCGAGGGCGGCGCGGGCACCTTTTCGGACGGGAAGTTGACGACCGGCATCAAAAGCCCGTATATTCCCTTTATTTTAGATGAATTTGTGAAGGCGGGTGCGCCGGAAGAGATTCTTTACGCTGCTAAGCCGCACATAGGCACGGACTTTTTGCCCAAAATGCTCAAGGGCCTGCGCGAGAGAATTCTTGCGCTGGGCGGGGAGATTCGCTTCGGCACGAAGCTGACTGGCCTTGTGCAAGGGGCGGGACGGCTCCGGGCCCTGCGGGCCGAGGGGGAAAACGGGCAGGAAGAATTGCCCTGCGAGGCGCTTTTGCTTTGTATTGGCCACAGCGCGCGCGATACCTTCGCCATGCTGGCCGAGAGTGGGCTGCGCATGGAGCAAAAGGCCTTTTCGATCGGCCTGCGCATCGAGCACCCGCAGGCGCTGATCGACAGGGCGCAGTACGGCGAGTTTGCCGGGCACCCGGCGCTGGGCGCCGCCGAATACAAGCTGAGTTGCCATTTGCCCAATGGCCGATCGGTCTACAGCTTTTGCATGTGCCCGGGCGGACGGGTTCTGGCCGCCAGCTCGGAGGAGGGCCTGCTCAACATCAACGGCATGAGCGCCTTTGCGCGCGACGGCGAAAATGCCAACAGCGCGCTGCTGTGCTCGGTGGAACCCGGCGATTTTGGCGGGGAGGGCCCGCTGGCCGGCATCGAGTTTCAACGGCAATTCGAAAAAAAGGCCTTCGAACTGGGCGGAGGGCGCTTTCGCGCCCCGGCGCAGCGGATGGAGGACTTCCTTGCGGGGCGGGCGAGCCGCGCCCTGGGCGCGCTGCGGCCCAGCTTCGCCCCGGGCGTTACGCCGGCCGATTTGCGCGCCTGCCTGCCGGGTTTTGCGGCGGAGTCCATCCGCCAGGCGCTGCCACAGTTCGCCAGGCGTGTGCGGGGCTTTACAGACCACGAGTCGGTTTTGATGGGCGTGGAAACGAGATCCTCCTCGCCGCTGCGCATTCCGCGCGATAAAAACAGCCTGCAGGGCAGTATTTTGGGCCTTTACCCCTGCGGCGAGGGCGCGGGCTACGCGGGAGGGATTCTCTCGGCCGCGGCGGACGGAGCGCGCTGCGCGATCGCCCTGCTGGAGGCGGGCCAAGCGCCGCCATTGAGAGGAGATTAAATGCACATGGAAAGGATGGGGAGCGAAATGCCGTTCAGCAAGGAGGAGAGGGGCGATTCCATCGTCGCGGTTTGGGAAGGGGAGGGCGTTTGCGTTTCCTCCGCGCAGGACGCTCTGGATTTGCTGGTCAATGCCCGCTACGAGTTTGGCGCAAGAGCCTTGATTTTGCCAAAAAGCGCCATTGCGGAAGCCTTTTTCGACCTAAGAACCGGCCTTGCGGGGGAAGTTCTGCAAAAGTTCGTTAATTATCGCCTTGCGCTCTGCATTCTGGGCGATTTTTCGGGCTATGGGAGCAAGGCCCTGCGCGACTTCATCTATGAGAGCAACAAGGGCGGGCGGATTCTCTTCCTGAACGACAGGGAAGAGGCGCTGAGCAGGCTCCACGCCCTGCAAGAGTGAGGGGAAGGCAAATGGACTTAAACCGTGTGACGATTTACGCCGCCGAGGAGGCGCTGGAGTTGGTGGGCAACGCCCTGAGCGAGCTCGGGCTTGCGCAGTATGAGATCATCGAGAGCGCGGAAACCGTTCAGCGTTTTTTGGATGAAAGCGCCGCCCATTGGGACTATGTGGAGGCTTCGGAGGTGCTGGACGCGAGAAGGCCCTGCGTGCGCGTCTATTTGGCGCGAGACAAGGTGGGCGAAAGGCAGCTCGCGCAGATCAGGCTGGCGGCGGAAGAGCTGCGCCGCCGTATCGTGGGAATAGATCCGGGGCCGATGCGCATCGAAGTGGATCCCGTGCGCGAAGAGGATTGGGCCAATAACTGGAAGCGCTATTACAGGCCGACGCCGATTGGGAAAAAGCTGCTGATCAAGCCCTCCTGGGAAGAGCTTGACGAAAACCCGGAGGGCAGGGCAATTTTGAATATGGATCCGGGCATGGTCTTTGGCACGGGCACGCACGAAACCACGCAGCTTTCCCTCGCCATGCTGGAGGAGTTCATCAAGGGGGGCGAGAGGGTCGCCGATCTGGGCTGCGGCAGCGGAATCCTTTCGATTGGGGCGCTGCTCTTGGGCGCGAGCGAGGCGGTCGGCATCGACATTGATCCGAACGCGGAGGCGATCTGCCGCATCAATCTGGAAAGCAACGGCCTGGCCCCCGAAAGGGCCCGGTTTCTAACCGGAAACGTTCTGGATGAGGCCTTTGACCTCTCGGTCTTTGGCGGGAAGCCGAATATCGTGGTGGCGAACATCGTAGCCGGGGTGCTCCTTCCGCTGATGCCCATCGTGCCAGGGCTGTTGGAAAAGGGGGGCGTCTTCATCTGCTCGGGCATCATCTCCGAAAGACGAAACGAGATTCTCGCGGCGATGGAGGGCGCTGGCCTGCGCCTGCTGGCCGAACAGGAGCGGAAGGATTGGATTTGCTTGGCGGGAAGGCTGCAATAAGCGGAGAACGGGAACGAAGGCGCGCTCGCTTCCGCTCGCGCGCCAAGGGGCGGGCGCCGCGCGGCAGCCGCCCCCGGAGGAAACCTCCGGGCCCGCCCCCGAAGCCGCAACCCAAAGCCTCTTCGTTGCCCCGAGGCAGCTTCCCTTGGCCGCGTTGCGTTCATGGGCAACGGGTTTGGGTAGATTCAGGCCCGATCTTCCTCGCTTTCGCCCATTAGAGCCCTCGTGTTGTTAAATCCCGCCCGCGGGCGGCGGATGCGTAGAATCAGATTCGTCTTCAGGGCGTTTCGCAAGGCAAGAATTGCCCTGAGCCCATCCCTGAGAGGGTGCGGGAGAGTTGCTCTCCCGCTTGGGTTGCAAAGGGATGCTAGCGAGGAGGAGCCGCCGCGGGCGGCGCAACCCGCGAGGAAAAGAGGGCTATACCTCGATCTGTGCCTGCACCGCGTCCGTGCCCGCTATCAGAGGGGCGATTTCCTCCTTCAGGAAGGCTTCGACCTGCTCGGGGCAGCGGCCGATATAGAGCTTTGGGTCGAGCAGGCCCTCGAGCTGGCCTAGGCTCATTCCAAAGGCGGGGTCGGCCGCGAGGCGTTCCGTCAGGTCGCAGTCCGCGCCCTCTTCTTTCATGCGGCGGGAGGCTTCCATCGAGTGCTCGCGGATCTTTTCGTGCAGAGCCTGCCGGTCGCCTCCGCGGCGCACGGCTTCCATCAGGATGTTTTCGGTGGCCATGAAGGGCATGAATTCGCGGAGCCTGCGCCCGATGATCTTCTCGTAGACGATGAGCCCGTCGGAAACGTTGAGCATCAGGCGCAAAACGGCGTCTGTGGCGAGGAAGGCTTCGGAGATGGAGAGCCTGCGGTTTGCGGAGTCGTCCAGGGTCCTTTCGAGCCATTGCGTGGAGGCCGTCAGGGCCGGGTTTTGTGCCTGGCTGATGATGAAACGTGAAAGGGAGCAGATGCGCTCGGAGCGCATGGGATTGCGCTTGTAGGCCATCGCGGAGGAGCCGACCTGGCCCTTCTCGAAGGGCTCCTCCATTTCGCGCATGTGCTGCAGGAGCCGCAAATCGTTGCCGAACTTAGAGGCGCTCTGCGCGATGGAGGAAAGAAGGTTCAAAACCCTGGAATCGAGCTTGCGCGGGTAGGTCTGCCCGCTGACCGGGAAGACGGGCAGGCCAAAATGCCCGGAGATCTTCGCGTCCAGAGCCTCGACCTTTTGGTGATCCCCCTCAAAAAGAGCCAAGAAGCTGGCCTGCGTGCCCGTGGTGCCGCGCGAGCCCAGGAGCTTTAACGAAGAGAGCGTAAAATCGAGCTCCTCGACGTCGAGGAGGAGATCCTGCATCCAAAGCGTGGCGCGCTTGCCCACCGTCACGGGCTGGGCGGGCTGCAGGTGGGTGTAGCCCAGCGCCGGCAGCGCCTTATAGCTTTCGGCGAAGGCGGCGAGGTTTTTGAGCACCCCCACGAGCTTTTCGCGGATGAGGAGCAGCCCTCTTTGCAGGATGAGGATATCCGCGTTGTCGGTCACGTAGCAGGAGGTGGCCCCCAGATGAATGATGCCCTTGGCCAGCGGCGCCTTGAGGCCGTAGGCGTGCACGTGGGCCATCACGTCGTGGCGGATCTCCCTTTCTTTTTCGGCGACGGCCGCGTAGTCGATGTCATCCAGGTGCTGCTCGAGCTGGTCAACCTGCGCCTGCGTGACCGGCAGGCCAAGCTCCATCTCGGCCTTGGCGAGCGCCGCCCAGAGCCTGCGCCAAAGCCCATACCTGGTATCGTTCGAAAAAAGGCCGAGCATCTCCTTTGAGGCGTAGCGCCCCGAAAGCGCGCTTTGGTATTGACTGTCTTGGGTTTCGGGCATGGTTATCGCTCCTTTCAGGCTGTTATCAGTATAGTATAAGGCCGGCGTGCGGGCAATCCCCTCTAGTGTTGTGTGCGGGAATGGAGGCGCGCTCGCTTCGCTCGCGCGCCGGGGGGCGGGCGCCGCGCTGCGCGCGGCTGACGGCTGCAACGGCTCAGGCTTCGAACCCACGGGTTCGGCCTGAGCCGTTGCAGCCGCCCCCGGAGGAAACCTCCGGGCCCGCCCCCCGAAGTCGCAATTCGAGCCTCTTCGCTGCCCTTGCGTCGCTTCCATTGGCTGCGCGGCCCGTTGGCCGCCATTCCATTGCGAATCCGCCGCTTACTAAATGGGATTTAACCACGCGCGGCCCCTAATGAACGCAAGCGAGAGGATCAGCCTGAATCGGCGAAAAAAAGGCAGCCTAATAACCACTAGCGGCGCCAGAGGAATGAAATAAAGCAACCCGCGGTTGCGCGCGGCATAACCAGCAAGAGATTGTTCGCGTGCGGGCTTTATGCTATACCGATTGTATGGGCGAAAGGAGGAACTGCCATGAACGAAACCCTAAAGGTGCTGCGAAGGGCGCGCGGCCTGACGCAGGAGCAAGTCACGAAAGCCCGCAATGCCAACCCTACCCCTGAATGGGAGGGGCATGCCCTTCGCCCCCTTTAAACCCCTCACCCGCCGGCATGAAAACCCCTTCAAGAAAGAAAAAGAGGGCCTCGGCGCGGGGCAAGCGCCGCATGAGCGAGGCCGGAACCGTCAACATTAATTTTGTGATAAGCTTCGAGCTGTTCCCTGCCCGCCCTTGAGTTTTCCGCCTAAAGTCGTTACAATAACCGTGTAAAATCATGGGGAGAGGAAGGATTTTGGAAGTGAAAAAGGTCGCCGTCATCATGGGGAGCGATTCTGACTTTGCCGCCCTGAAGGGAGCATTCCAGATCTTGAAGGCCTTTGATGTGCCGTTCGAGGTTCACGTTTTCTCCGCGCACAGAACCCCATTCGAGGCCGCGGAGTTTGCCCAAAACGCGCGCGAAAACGGCTTTGGCGTGCTGATTGCGGCCGCCGGCAAGGCCGCACACCTGGCCGGGGCGCTGGCCGCGCAGAGCGTTCTGCCGGTGATCGGCATCCCCATCAAGGTTTCGCTGGATGGGCTGGACGCCCTGCTGGCCACCGTGCAGATGCCAAGGGGCATCCCGGTGGCGACCGTCGCCATCGACGGGGCCGACAATGCTGCCCTCCTGGCGATCGAGATGCTGGCAATCGGCGATGAAACCCTGGCTGAAAGGCTTTTGGAATCGAGAAAGAGCATGCGCGAAGAGGTTTTAAAGAAGGACGAAAGAGTACAAACGGAGGTGGAAGGGCTATGAAAAAGGAGCAATTATATGAGGGGAAGGCGAAAAGGGTCTTTCTGACCGATGAGGCCGAGGCCCTGATCGTTTCGTATAAGGACGACGCGACGGCCTTCAATGGGCTGAAGAAGGGGACGATTACAGGCAAGGGCGTCATCAACAACCGCATGAGCAACTTCTTCATGCAAAAGCTTGAAAAAGAGGGGGTGCCCACGCACTTCATCGAGGAACTAAGCGAGCGCGAAACCAAGGTGAAAAGGGTAAAGATCGTGCCGCTGGAAGTCATCGTGCGCAACATCGCGGCGGGCTCGTTCTCAAAGCGCTTCGGGGTGGAAGAGGGGACTGAATTGAAGAACCCGACCATCGAATACTGCCTGAAGGACGACGCCCTGGGCGACCCGATGATTAACGACAGCCAGATCTTCGCGCTGGGGCTGGCGGGCCGGGAAGAGCTGGGGCTGATCGCCGAATACACCTTTAAGCTGAACGATTACCTAAAAAGCTTTCTTTTGGAGTGCGGGATCGTGCTGGTGGACTTCAAGGTGGAGTTCGGGCGCACGAGCGCGGGGCAGATCGTGCTGGCGGACGAGATTTCGCCCGATACCTGCAGGTTTTGGGACGCCAAGACGCGGGAAAAGCTCGACAAGGATCGCTTCCGCAGGGACCTTGGGGGCGTGGAAGACGCCTACAACGAGGTCGCCCGCCGCATCTTCGGGCTGTGAGCGCCATGCGGGGCTTTTTGGCCGATAAACCCCGCGAGGAATGCGGGGTCTTTGGCGTTTGCGCGCAAGAAAAGGGCCGCGAGGTCGTCTCGTCGACCTATGTGGCCCTCTATGCGCTGCAGCACCGGGGGCAGATGAGCTGCGGCATCGCGGTGAGCGAGGATGGCCTTCTGCGCGGCGTGCGCGATTCCGGCCTCGTGCCCGAGGTGCTCGACCAGGAGGCACTCGACTTTCTCGGCCAGGCGCAGATCGCCATCGGCCACGTGCGCTACGGCTCCGGCGGCAACCGCGACAAGGCGAGCGCCCAGCCGCTCGTGCTGCGGCACGTGAAGGGCAACATCGCGATTTGCTTCAACGGCGCCCTGACCAACGCGCACGAGCTGCGCGACGAGCTCGAGCTGGGCGGCGCGATCTTCCACACCCTGACCGATTGCGAGGTCATAGCCCAGGTCTTCACGAGGGAGCGCCTTCGCGCTCCCTCCACCGAAAAGGCGCTTGAAAACACCATGGGCAGGCTTAAGGGCGCCTACTCCATCGTCTTGATGTCCGCCCGCAAGCTCATCGCGGCCAGGGATCCGATCGGTTTCCGGCCGCTTTGTATTGGGCGGGTCGGCGGCGGCTACGCGGTCTCGTCCGAATCCTGCGCGTTCGAAACCCTGGGCGGCGAGCTGCTTCGCGATATCGCTCCAGGCGAGGTAGCCGTGGTGCGGGAGGGCGAGCTTTTTTCGCTCAAGGCCCACTGCGGGGGAAAGGGCGCGCTCTGTGCTTATGAGCTGGTCTATTTCGCCAGGCCTGATTCCGTGCTCGACGGCGTTTCGGTGCACGCGGCCAGGCTGCGCGCGGGCGCGATCCTGGCCCAAAAGCACCCGGCGAAGGCCGATGTGGTCATCGGCGCGCCGGATACCGGGTTGGATGCCGCGCTGGGCTATGCGCAGGCCTCGGGGCTGCCCTACGGCATCGGCCTGATCAAGAACCGCTACGTCGGCAGGACGCTGGCTGGGCCGAACAGCGCGCAGCGCCAGGCCGAGGTCGAGATCAAGCTTGGCGCCGTGGAGCACGTGGTGAAGGGCAAGCGCGTCGTCGTGGTCGATGATTCCATCGTGCGCGGCACGACCATCGCCCAGGCGCTGCGCCTCCTGCGCGAGGCCGGGGCGGCAGAGGTGCACCTGCGCATCTCGTCCCCGCCCTTCCGCCATCCCTGCTATTTTGGCACCTATATAGACCCCGGGGAGGCACTCGTGACCGCCGGCATGGACGCAGAAGGGATTCGCCGGGCGCTCTTGGTCGATTCCCTGGGCTACCTGGACGCCGCCGACATGCCAAAGATCGCAGAAGGCGCAAGGCTCGGCCTTTGCCTGGGCTGCTTCACCGGCGATTACCCGGCCGAGCCGCCAAAGCCTTTTGAAGACAAATACCTTTCGCCCCTGAGCCTGAGCGGCCGGGGCGAAGACAAGGAGCAGTAGCCATGGAGCAATATAGTCATTCCCAAAGCTACAAGAGCGCGGGGGTCGATATCACGGCGGGCTACCGCGCCGTGGAGCTCATGAAGGGTTCCGTCGCGCGGACGATGACGCCCGGCGTGGTTTCCGGCATCGGCGGCTTCGGCGGGTTGTTCGCGCCCGATTTTGCGGGGATGGAGCGGCCGGTGCTGGTTTCGGGCACCGACGGCGTGGGCACCAAGCTGAAAATCGCCTTTTTGCTGGGCAAGCACGATACCATTGGCATCGACGTGGTGGCCATGTGCGCAAACGACGTGCTCTGCGCCGGGGCGAAGCCCCTCTTCTTCCTTGATTACATCGCCTGCGGCAAGAACCGCCCCGAGGTCATCGCGGGGATCGTATCCGGCGTGGCCGAGGGCTGCGTGCAGGCGGGCGCCGCGCTCATCGGCGGCGAAACCGCCGAGCACCCGGGCCTGATGCCAGAGGATGAATACGATTTGGCAGGCTTTTGCGTCGGCATCGCGGACGAAAAGAAGATTTTGAACAAAGAGAGCCTGCGCCCGGGCGATGCGCTCATCGGCCTGCCGTCGTCGGGGGCGCATTCCAACGCCTTTTCGCTCATCCGCAAGGTTTTTGGCATCAAGGACGGCGCTGAGTATGTGCGCTTTGACGAAGCGCTGGGCGCGCCGCTGCTCGAAACCCTGCTGACGCCCACGCGCATCTATGCAAGGGCCATGGACGCCCTGCTGGGCAAGGTAGAGCTGCGCGGGGCCTCGCACATCACCGGCGGCGGCTTTTACGAGAACATTCCCAGGATGCTGCCCGCCGGCCTGCGCGCAAGGATTCAGCTTTCGGCCTTCCCCAAGCCCAAGATCTTCGATTTGATTCAAAAGACGGGCGAGATTCCCGAGCGGGATATGTACAACACATTCAACATGGGCCTGGGCATGGTGATGGCCGTGAAAAAGGGCGAAGAAAAGCAGGCGCTGGCGCTCTTGGAAAATGCCGGCGAAGAAGCCTACCTCATCGGCGCGGCCGAAGAGGGCGAGGGGGGCGTCGCGCTGTGGTAAGGGCCGCCGTGCTGGTTTCGGGCTCGGGGACGAATCTGCAAAAGCTGCTCGACGCCCAGGCCCAGGGGGCGCTCGCCCCTGCCGAGATTGCGCTGGTGGTTTCCAACCGCAAGGCAGCCTTCGCGCTGGAAAGGGCAAAGGCGGCGGGCGTTGAAAGCGCGGTACTCTCAAAGGCTATGGAGCCTGACCCGGCCCTTTGGGACGAGAAGCTGCTCGCCCTCCTGCAGGCGCACCGCATTGATTTGGTGGTGCTGGCAGGTTTTTTGATGGTCTTGGGCGAAAGGACGCTGGCCGCGTTCACAAGCCGCATCGTCAACATTCACCCGGCCTTGATCCCGAGCTTTGCGGGCCCCGGCTTTTATGGCCTGCGCGTGCACGAAGCCGCGCTGGCGCGCGGCGTGAAGATCACGGGCGCGACCGCGCACTTGGTCAACGGCGAGGTGGACGGCGGACCGATCCTCATCCAAAAGGCGGTTGAGGTCTTGCCGGGCGACACGCCCGAGAGCCTGCAGCGCCGCGTGATGGAGCAGGCAGAATGGATTATTTTGCCAAAATCCGTCCAACTGCTGGCCGAACGAATTGAAGCGGAGGAAAGAGCATGAACGAGATGAATTCGGCGCTCGCCAGGACGAGCTACCCGGGGCGCGGCATCGTTTTGGGGCAAAGCGCCTGCGGAAAATACGCCTACCTGGCCTATTTCATCATGGGGCGCAGTGAAAATTCGCGCAACCGCGTCTTCGTGGCGCAGGGCGACGGCCTGCGCACCAAGGCCTTTGACGAAGCCAGGATGAAGGACCCCACCCTGGTCATCTATTGGCCCGTGCGCGTTGTTGGCAGCACGACCCTCGTCACCAACGGCGACCAGACGGACACGATTGCGGACGGCCTTTTGGCAGGCCTCTCGTTTGAAGAGGCGCTGCGCAGCCGCGAATTCGAGCCCGACGGGCCGAACTTCACCCCGCGCATTTCCGGCTATGCCGAAATTCGGGGCGGCAGGCTGCAATACGGCCTTTCGATTTTAAAGAGCGACGATGGCGGCAGGAGCTGCGCCCGCTATTTCTATCGCTACGACGACCCGCAGCCCGGCGAGGGGCGCTTTTTGCACACCTACTTAGGCGACGGCGAGCCACTGCCCTCCTTTGCGGGCGAGCCCGAAAAGATCGCCCTGGGCATGGATTTTTCGGCCTTTGCGGAGGGCGCCTGGGCGAGCCTTGATGAGGAAAATAAGGTCGCTCTTTTTGCGCGAAGACTTGAGATCGCCACGGGCAAATACGAGCAAATCCTCTTCAACAAAAACCATTGAATTTCAAAAAAGGAGGGAACCTCGCCATGGCGGAACTGACGCTGAAATACGGTTGCAACCCGAACCAGAAGCCATCGCGCATCTTCGCGGAGAGCAAGGCGGGCGAGCTGCCTGTGAAGGTGCTCGCCGGCAGGCCGGGCTACATCAACTTTTTGGACGCGCTCAACGGCTGGCAGCTCGTCAAGGAGCTTAAGGAGGCGACCGGACTGCCCGCGGCGGCCTCGTTCAAGCACGTAAGCCCGGCGGGCGCGGCCATCGGCCTGCCGCTGGACGAAACGCTGAAAAAGATCTATTTTGTTGATAAAAACGCTGCATTATCGCCCCTCGCCTGCGCCTATGCCAGAGCCCGCGGGGCCGACAGGATGAGCGCCTTCGGCGATTTTATCGCCCTTTCAGACCCTTGCGATGAGCAGACCGCAGCCCTCATCGCAAAGGAGGTCTCAGACGGGGTGATCGCCCCGGGCTACAGCGCGGCCGCTCTTGAAATCCTTCAAAACAAGCGCAAGGGGGCTTATAACGTGGTCGAAATCGACCCGTTTTTCGTGCCCGAGCCTATCGAGCGCAAGCAGGTCTTCGGCATAACCTTCGAGCAGGGCAGGAACGGGCTTGAAATCGGCGAAGGGCTGCTGCAAAACGTCGTGACCGCCAATAAAACCATCCCCGAAGGCGCGCGGCGCGACCTGATCGTGGCGCTGATCATCTTGAAATATACCCAGTCCAACTCAGTCTGTTACGCCTACGGCGGCCAGGCCATTGGCATCGGCGCCGGGCAGCAGTCGCGCATCCACTGCACCAGGCTGGCGGGCGGCAAGGCCGATAATTGGTTCCTGCGCCAGCACCCCAAGGTTCTGGGATTGAAGTTTAAAAAGGGTCTCGGCCGGCCGGATCGCGACAACGCCATCGATCTGTATATTTCGGACGAGAGCGAGGATGTTCTGGGGGACGCAGTTTGGCAAAACAGCTTCGCCGTTCGCCCTGAGCCGCTGACCAAGGACGAAAAACGGGAATGGATCGCGGGCTTTAAGGGCGTGGCCCTGGGTTCCGACGCCTTCTTCCCCTTTGGCGATAACATCGAGCGCGCGGCAAAAAGCGGCGTAAAATACATCGCCCAGCCCGGCGGCTCGATCCGGGACGATAATGTGATCGAGGCTTGCGACCGCCACGGCATCGCCATGGCGATGACCGGCATTCGGCTATTCCACCACTAGGGCTGAAAAAACCAAAGGGGGAAGGGATTAAAGGCATGGAGATTCTGGTCGTCGGCTCCGGCGGGCGTGAGCACGCCATCATCAAAAAACTGAAAGAAAGCCCGCTTTGCGCAAAAATCCATTGCGCGCCGGGCAACGGCGGCATTGCGGCCGAAGGGGTGCTTTGCCACCCCGTGCAGGCCAGCGATTTAGAAGGGATTCTGGCGTTGGCGAAGGGGTTGGAGCCCGATTTTACGGTCGTCGCGCCCGACGACCCGCTGGTGCTGGGGCTGGTCGATCTTTTGGAAAAAAACGGCTTCGCGTGCTTCGGCCCCACGAAGGCGGCCGCGCGGCTGGAGGGCAGCAAGGTTTTTTCGAAGGGCTTGATGAAGAAATACGGCATCCCGACGGCCAGATACGAGGTCTTTGACGACGCGGGCGCCGCGAGCGAGTATATTCGGGCCCAAAAGGGCTACCCCCTGGTGCTCAAGGCCGATGGACTGGCGCTGGGCAAGGGCGTCCTGATCGCGGAAAGCCAGAGCGAGGCCCTGCTCGCCGTGCGGAGCCTGATGGAAGAAAAGAAGTTCGGCGAAAGCGGCGCCCAGATCGTCATCGAAGAGTTTTTGCGAGGGCCCGAGGTCACGGCGCTCTGCCTGAGCGACGGCGAAACGATTCGTCCGCTGGCCTCCTCGATGGATCACAAGCGCGCGCTCGATGGCGATCTGGGGCTCAACACCGGCGGCATGGGCACCATCGCCCCAAGCCCCCTATTCACAAAAGAGCTTGAGGCGCTCTGCATGGAGCGCATTTTTCAGCCCACGGTAGATTTCATGCGGGCAGAAGGGCAGCCCTTCAAGGGCTGCCTCTATGTGGGCCTGATGCTGACAGAAAGCGGCCCGTACGTCGTCGAATACAACTGCCGGTTCGGCGACCCCGAAGCCCAGGTGGTGCTACCGCTGCTGGAAGGCGACCTCCTCAAGCTAATGCTGGCCTGCAGAAACGGCGGCCTAAAAGAAGCAGAAATGGCCCAAAAGCCCGGCGCCGCGGCCTGCGTGGTGCTGGCCAGCGGCGGCTACCCCGAGGGCTACAAGACCGGCTGCCCGATCCGCGGGCTGGACGAGCGCGGCGGCCGCGCCGGGCTTGAGGTCATCCACGCGGGCACAAAGCTGGAGGACGGGCGCTTTTTCACGGCCGGCGGCCGCGTTTTGGGGCTGACAGCGAGGGGCGATAGCTTGCAGGGCGCCCTGCGGGCGGCCTACAAGGCGGCGGAAGAAATCGGCTTTGAGGGCTGCCATTTCAGGCGCGACATTGGCAGAAGGGCGGTTGAAGGAAGATGATCTTTCGTGTATATGCCGAAAAAAGGCCGGAGCACGCGGTGGAGGCTGCGGCGCTGCGGCTTGAGTTTGCGCAGGTGCTGGGGATTCAGGGGCTTACGGGCCTGAGGATACTCAACCGCTACGACGTGGAGGGCCTGGCCGAGCCCGAATTCGAGGCCGCCGTGCGCACCGTGTTTTCAGAGCCGCAGCTCGACTTGGTTCACCGCGAGCTGCCCGCCCTTTCAAAGGGCGAAACGGCCCTTGGCGTCGAATTTTTGCCAGGCCAGTACGACCAGCGCGCGGACTCTGCGGCGCAGTGCATCCAGTTCATGACCGCAGGCGAGAGGCCGTTGGTGAAATCGGCGAAGATCTACCTTTTTTCGGGAGATTTGAGTGAAGAGGATCTGGCGGCGATGCGGGGCGCGCTGATCAACCCGGTCGAGGCCCAGGAGGCTTCGCTCGAGATGCCCCGAACCCTGCGGGCGCATTATGAAATCCCCCAAACGGTCGAAACGCTGCGCGGCTTTTTGCGGCTGGACAAGGCCGGCATTCGGGCCTTCGCGCAGGAGAATGCCCTGGCGATGGACGAGAACGACCTGCTCTTTTGCCAGACCTACTTCCGCGACGAGGAAGGCCGCGATCCGACCATCACCGAGCTTAGGATGATCGACACCTATTGGTCGGATCATTGCCGTCACACCACCTTTTTGACCGAAATCGAAGGCACGGAGATCGCTCACCCCTGGGTGAAGAAGAGCTTTGAGGAATATAAGCTGCTGCGCGCCGAGCTTGGGCGGGAGGACAGGCCCATGACGCTGATGGACATCGCGACCATCGGCGCCAAGGCTTTAAAGCAGCGCGGCCTGCTCAAGGATTTGGACGAGAGCGATGAAATCAACGCCTGCTCGGTCAAGGTGGACGTCGAAATCGACGGAAAACCCGAGGAGTGGCTGCTCCAGTTCAAGAACGAAACCCATAACCATCCAACAGAGATCGAGCCCTTCGGCGGCGCGGCCACCTGCTTAGGCGGCGCGATCCGCGACCCCCTCTCGGGCCGCAGCTATGTTTACCAGGCCATGCGCGTGACTGGTTCCGGCGACCCCAGCGCCCCGGTTTCGGGCACGATCAAGGGCAAGCTGCCTCAGCGCAAGATCAGCCAGACCGCAGCCGCGGGCTTTAGTGCCTACGGCAACCAGATCGGCCTTGCGACTGGCCACGTGGCGGAAGTATATCACCCGGGCTACACGGCCAAGCGCATGGAGATCGGCGCGGTTTTGGGCGCCTCGCCCGCCGCGCATATCCGCAGGGAAACCCCAAAGCCCGGCGATGTGGTCATCTTGCTGGGCGGGCGCACGGGGCGCGACGGCATCGGCGGGGCGACCGGCTCGTCCAAGTCCCACACCTTGGAATCCCTCGAAAGCTGCGGCGCGGAGGTGCAAAAGGGCAACCCGCCCGAGGAGCGCAAGCTGCAAAGGCTGATGCGTAGCCCGGAAGTGGCCGGGATGATCCTTCGTTGCAACGACTTTGGCGCGGGCGGCGTTTCGGTGGCCATCGGCGAATTAGCCGATGGTCTCGTGATCGACCTGAACGCCGTGCCAAAGAAGTACGAGGGGCTGGACGGTACCGAGCTTGCGATTTCAGAGTCGCAGGAGCGCATGGCCGTGGTGGTGGATAAAAGCGATGCGGAGCGCTTCATTCAGGCGGCCAACAAAGAGAATTTGGAGGCCACGATCGTGGCCGAGGTCACGGCCAGCCCGCGCCTGGTGATGAACTGGAACGAAAAAAAGATCGTGGACATCGCGAGGGAGTTCCTCAACTCAAACGGGGCGCCCAGGCGGGCGCGCGTGAAGGTGGAAGCGCCGCCGCGGCGCGAGGAGGAACGCTTCCGCGAGTGGCGGCAAAGGGCGCTTGAGCTCTTTGGCGATCTCAACGTTTGCTCGCAAAAGGGCCTGGTCGAGCGCTTCGATTCGACGATTGGCGCGGGCACGGTTTTGATGCCCTTCGGCGGCAGGCGCCAGCTCACGCCCTCGCAGGCCATGGCGGCCAAGCTGCCCGTGCTCGATGGCCAGACCGATGACTGCTCCCTCATGGCCTGGGGCTTCGAGCCCTACATGAGCAGCTGGGACCCTTACACGGGCGCGATGTGGGCGGTGGTGCAATCGGTGGCCAAGGTCATCGCGGCCGGCGGCTCCCTGGAAAAGTGCTGGCTGACCCTGCAGGAGTATTTCGAGCGGCTGCGCGGCGAGCCCAGGCGCTGGGGCAAGCCCTTTGCCGCGCTGCTGGGCGCCCTGCGCGCCCAGATGGGCCTCGGCGTGGCCGCGATCGGCGGAAAGGACTCAATGTCTGGCAGCTTTGAAGACATCGACGTGCCGCCGACCCTGGTTTCCTTCGCGGTTTCGATGGGGAAGGCTTCAAAGGTCGTTTCCACCGAGTTCAAGGCCGCCGGGAACGCCGTTTGGCTGCTCAAGAACGAGCAGGGCGAAGAGAGGGATCCGGAATTCGGCGCGGTTCGCCGTACGCTTTCGGCTCTTGAGGAGCTGATCGCCTCGGGCAAGGTCGAAGCTGCCTATATCATCGGGCGCGGCGGGCTGATCGAGGCGCTGGGCAAGATGGGCTTTGGCAACCGCCTGGGCGTGAATCTAAGCTCCATCCTGCCAGACAGCATTTTATTCGATACCCCGCTTTGCGCGGCTATTTTAGAGGTGAAACCCGAAACCAGCCTGGCCCAGTTCGAGGGCGCGCGGCACATCGGCGAGGTCTCTGAGCGCTATGAGATCTCACACATGGGCGAGGCGCTCGATTTGGACGAGGTGCAGGATGTTTTCGAGAGCAGGCTGCAGGGCGTCTTCCCGTATTTGGCGCCCAGCACGGACGAAGCCATCCCGGCGCGCGCCTTTAAGGCGGAAACGCCGCGCAAAGGCCCGAGCATCGCGCGGCCGCGCGTGCTCATCCCGGTCTTCCCCGGCACCAACTGCGAGTACGACACAGCGCGCGCCTTTGAGCGCGCCGGCATTAGGCCCGAAATTTTCGTGGTCTGTAACCAAAGGCCTTCCGACATAGATGCGGCCGTCAAGGGCTTTGTAAAAAGGGCCAAAGAGGCGCAGATCATCGCCTTGCCGGGCGGATTTTCGGGCGGGGACGAACCCGAGGGCAGCGCCAAGTTCGTCACCTCGTTTTTGCGCAACCCTTACTGCAGCGACGCGATCCACGCGCTGCTTAAGCAGCGCGACGGGCTGATGCTGGGCATCTGCAACGGCTTCCAGGCGCTGGTGAAGTTGGGCCTGGTGCCCTTTGGTGAAATCGTCGAGCCCGACAAGCGTTGCCCGACGCTGACCTTCAACGCCATTGGCAGGCACCAATCCAGGCTGGTGACCACCAGGGTTTCCTCCACGCTTTCGCCCTGGCTGCAGGGATTTTCCCTCGGGCAGGCGCATACAGTGGCGATCTCGCACGGCGAGGGGCGCTTCACGGCCAGCCCCGAATGGCTCGATAAACTGGCCAAAAACGGCCAAATCGCGACCCAATACCTGGGCGAAGACGGGTCGCCGAGCATGGCGATCCTCGCCAACCCAAACCACAGCGCCGGGGCCATTGAGGGCATTACCTCGCCCGATGGGCGCGTGCTGGGGAAGATGGCGCACTCCGAGCGCATGGGCGAAAACCTCTATAAAAACGTGCCGGGCGATAAGGAGCAGAACATCTTTGAAAACGCGGCGCTGTATTTTCGCTAAGCCCCCTGCGCAAAAAAGCGTGCCCTAAAGGGGGTTCTCTAAAAAATAGAGACATCCTGCACAGCCCGCAAACCGCCTATTTACTGGGGTTTTCCGAGATGGTGCTGCCAATACAGCCCGTTGGAAACCGCTGAAAATCGGTGTAGACCTGAAAATTTGGTGTCAAATCAGGTGTCAGCAAGCAGTATGTGTGAGATGTAATCTATTGTACTATCAAGGGTAAAAAGACGCTATTCCTGCAAGGATGGCGTCTTTCCTTTCTATCCTGGTATACTCCCATCAAGGGAAGGCTCTGTCATTTTGGGCAGAGCCTTCTATTTTTCCACTTCTTCCACGGTGGAGGTAAAGATAATTTCCAAGATATCATCGATGGGAATTCTTGTTTTATCCCACATGACCACGGTGCGTTCAAACTCATCAATCGTTTTAACGGTTCCAGTGACAGGCACATACTCACCACCAGCCTTTTTCTTGTCAGGGACAAAGTAGGTGATGCTGACAACCGGCATTTCATCAATGCGAATCTGTATCATGTTTAGCTGCTCGTTCAGATATGCCTTTGCATCTTCGCTCAACTCAGTCTTTTGCTCTGTGATCCTGCCAGTTTCCTTTACTGCGGCATCATGGCCGGTCAATGCAGCGAACGGTGAGAATTGCGCGGCACGATCGCTTACAGGCATGTGCTGGCGCGTGGATGAGACGTGATGTGGGAGATTAATGATATCGTCGTATTTTCTACTCATGCTTTGTGACCCCCTATCTGGCTATTCCTGCTAACAGTAGTAGCTCCTTCCTGGAGGTTCATACCCTTTATAACGGCATTCTTTCCATAGCGGTTCCTGAGTTTGATGATGGCTTCCTGCCGCTTCTTTTCTTTGGCAAGCGCGGCTTCCAACCCCTCTTTTTCCTTCTGCCTATCTTCATAGTCAGTAAATAAATCCAATTGTTCAGGAGCGGCATTGCTTTCTATGGAATGCTCATCTACAAGATTATTGGCGGTAACATTTACACGCCGGACGAGCAGGTTTGGATCGGTGATGCGGTCGAATAGGTCAAGCACAGCCGCCGATATGAGCATGGAAGAGGATGTCTGGCGGCCCAAATTAACAGTACCGTGCGCGTGTTTAGGGACCTTCCGACCATAGTGGTCAGTCGTGACAGGCCCTTTATACTTTTTGCTGATCTCCGGGTTCGTGAGGTTCTCAATATCGTACCCAATTGTCAGAACCATTTGGTTTGTAACAAGACCCTTTTCGACCAAGTCCAGTACGGTCGAATCCGTCATTTCATGAACGATGAGCCTTGCCTTTGTGTTGTCATAAGGCTCATGTAGCACCTGGCCGGAACTCACGCTATTGGTGCGAGGCCTATATGCTTTGACATCCTGCATGGTGCAGGGTTCCCATCCCCAGGCATGGTCAATCAGCAGTTCTGCGTTAATACCGAACAGCTTGTAGAGCAAATCTTCATTATAATATTCATGCGGTTTTCCAATCGAGCAGCGGGCCACATCTCCCATCGTAAACAGGCCGCACTGCGCCAGCTTCTTTGCATAACCCCGCCCGACTCTCCAAAAATCGGTCAAAGGCTGGTGATCCCATAATTCACGGCGATAGGACATTTCATCAAGCATGGCAATTCGCACGCCATCCTTGTCCGGGGCAACGCGCTTGGCCATGATGTCCATCGCTATTTTGCACAGATACATATTTGTGCCGATACCAGCAGTCGCCGTGATTCCAGTGGTATTCAGGACATCTCGGATGATGTTTTTTGCAAACTCGTGAGCTGAGAGTTTATTTGCGTGCAGGTAATGTGTTGCGTCGATAAATACCTCGTCGATAGAATACACATGAATATCTTCGGGCGCAACATATTTCAAATATACACTATAAATCTGTGTGCTGTAATCCATATAGAGCGCCATTTGAGGTGGTGCAGTAATATAGGAAATTGAAAGATCAGGGGATGCTTTCAGCTCTTCATTGTTATAGGATTCGCCTGTAAATCCACCACCGGGCGCATTTCGCTTGCGCTGTGAATTCACCTCTTTGACTTTCTGGATGACTTCAAACAACCGTGCTCGACCTGATATGCCATGTGACTTCAGGGATGGTGTCACTGCGAGGCAGATGGTTTTTTCTGTCCGGCTTTCATCAGCGACAACAAGGTTTGTGGTCATGGGATCAAGTCCGCGCTGGATACATTCCACCGAGGCGTAAAACGACTTGAGATCAATCGCAATGTATGAACGCTCCATGACACACCCCCTGAACAAGATTTATCCTGACCTAATTATACCATATCATCTCACCGTTCCACAGTAGAAGAACTGGCACTCCAACCTTAGTTGGTGTCACGGGGAAGGCTCCGTCATCTTTTGATGGCAGGGCCTTCCCCTTTTTTTATTTTACCCAAAAAAGGAGGCAAAGCGTATGGGCAAGACTATCGATGGCAAGTACATCTATTCTATGGAGGATTGCCGCTGTGAGGACTGTTTGCATGTTGAAACCAGAACCGGGAGGTGCCGGGCCGCCGAGTGCTGCTGTGTTGAGGAAATTGAGCAGGCGCCCTTGTACTTCCCGCCAGATGGATTCGACAGACAGAGGCGGCGAAGAGTATGCCGTGGCTAAGCAAGGAGCAGATTGCCGAGGCACGCCGGGTTGACCTGCTCACCTACCTTCAGGAGCGGGAACCGCACGAGCTTGTCCGATCGGCTCCTGGCGAGTACCGCACGGTGAGCCACGGCAGCCTGGTCATGTCCAATGGTGCCTGGTTTTGGAACCGCGGTCAGTTTGGCGGCGTGTCCGCTCTGGACTATCTCACAAAAGTGCAGGGCATTGGGCTTGTTGCCGCTGTGGAGATGATTGACGGCATCCGCGCTCCAATCATTTCTTCTTCTCTGCCGGTAAGAGAACACAGGCAGCGGCGCGAGGGCAAACCGCTTGTGCTGCCGCCGCAGTCGAAATACCCCACCCATCTTTTGTCCTACCTTCATGATCGCGGTATCCATGCGGACGTCATCAAAAAGTGCCTGGAGCGCGGCTCCCTGTATGAAGGCCGCTACAATGGCGAAACAGTCTGCGTGTTCGTGGGCCATGATGACGCGGGGACAGCGCGCTTCGGTTGTGTGCGCGGAGTTAACAGCGATATGAAGCGCGATTGCTCCGGCAGCGATAAGCGGTTCAGCTTCCATTTGGCGGCAAACGCCGCCGCAAACGGCTCCCTGGCCGTGTTTGAGGCTCCCATCGACGCGCTCTCCCATGCCACCCTGTTCCCCGAATGGCGCGGCCACAGGCTCTCGCTGGGGGGCACATCGGATGTGGCACTCATGGCGTTTCTGGAACGGCACCCCCATATCGACAACATATCCCTCTGCCTGGATGCGGACGATGCCGGGCGAACGGCATCGCACAAGATCGTTGCGGCTCATGCCGGTGATGTGCGGTTCTCGCATATCACCGTGACCATTGACCCACCAATGCTCGGAAAAGACTATAACGAAGCACTGCTCCATGCTATCAGAACGAAGCGGGAGCAGACGCAGGCCGGTCCCCGGAAGGAGACCGGCCTTTCCCTATAAAAAACTGTCAGGAGGCAAAAAATGAAGATGAATAACATGATTCGTAAATTCCACGACAGGGAGTTCGGCTCCATTGACATCCTCATGATCGATGGCAACCCATATTTTCCCGCCGTTGATTGCGCAACGACACTCGGATATAAAACGCCAAGACACGCTGTGACAAGGCATTGCAAGGGGGGCATGAAACGTGCCGTCCCTACAAACGGCGGTGTACAGGAAAAAATCTATATTCCCGAAGGTGACCTATATCGCCTGATCACCCGTTCCACCCTGCCAGCCGCCGAGCGATTTGCATCATGGGTTTTTGACGAGGTGCTGCCCACGATCCGCAAGCATGGCGCGTATGCAACCCACGATACACTGGACGAACTCCTGCGCAGCCCCAAATATGCCGAGACGCTCATTAAGCGGCTGGAGGAAGAGCGCAGAAAGAGTGGCGTACTGGAAGATCTCGCCACGGAGATGGCGCCGAAGGCTCTGTACTGCGATATGATCCTGCAATGCAAGAATGTTGTGCCGGTCAGCCTGATCGCAAAGGACTATGGCATGTCGGCGGCGGTGTTCAACAAATTGCTTCACGATCTCGGCGTCCAGTACAAAACGGGAGGGACATGGCTGCTGTACCAGAAATACGCCCAGAAGGGCTACACCCGTACCCGCACATACCGCGTGGGCGAACATGTTTCAGCGATGCACACCTGCTGGACGCAGAAGGGCCGCCTGTTCCTGTATGAGTTCCTGGGGGATTTCGGCATCTATCCGCTGATGGAGTTTCCTTTTGATGAACCGCTGCCCGCGTGAAGCCATTTCTACATTAAATATAGGGAGGATTGCGAATGAGCGAAAATACAGCGATGACCTCGATTCGTGCATACATTGAAAACGCCCATAATGAGAGCATCGGCGGCTTCACGATACCGCTGCCCGTCACGAAAGAGGCACTCCAGCCGTGGCTGGATGCGATTGAGGCGGACAGCTTCGAGGAAGGCGATATCGCCATCCGGGAGGTGCGTTCATCTGTGCCGGGGCTGGAAGGCGCATTGCGCGGCCTTCTGGCAGATGGCATCGCATTTGATGAACTCAACTATCTGGCTGCAAAGGTCAGCGGCCTGAATAATTGGCAGGTTGACCTGTTCGCTGCGGCTTTGGAAATCGAGCGATACAACGGAAACGTGCAGGAACTCATCAATCTGACGGAAAACATCAACCTGTTCGACTTGCAGCCCGCTTTCAGCGAAGAGCAGTACGGTGAGTTCCAGATTCAGATGGAAAAGGACAACTCCGCGGAAATATTTGAGCGGTTGGAGAAATCCGACGACCGGGAAGAGCGCGATTTTGCGCAATACATCCTGCGGCTGGAGGCGCATGTGGATGTGGCGGCGTATGGACGCGGTGCGGTGCGGGAAGAGGACGGCGTGTTCACAGATCATGGCTACCTTGCCCTACGCGGTGATTATATGGAGAAGTACCGCGGCCGGGAGGATATCCCGCCGGATCAGCGCATATTTTCCGCGCCACCGCCCCCCATGATGGTGACGGACGTGGAAGTACCCGCATTCCTCGCCCAGCTTCACGCTGTGGCCGGCAACTTCAGCCGGGATGCGGAACACAACATCGGCTTGCTGGCGGGGCTGCGCAGTGCGGACTATCTGCTCCTGATGGGACAGGACGGCGCCTACCTTACGGAAGCGGCGCACGCCTACCGGCGCGGCGCCACCGCCTTCGATCTGTGGATGAACGCGGTGGAGAAACCCGAAACACAGGCGTTTTCTATCCATCTCATGAATGTTCACGGCCAGATTGCCGGCACTATTGTGCAGGCAGACGTCGCCGCACGCCAGCAGGATATCCTTGAAAACAGCATCAAGCCCATCAAGGTGGAGGCCACGATGCAAAACGGCGAAACCCTGGCATATACCCCCGCAGCGTGGGACGCGCTCGACCTAATCGAGAAGGACCGCGTACAGGACTACCACCGTGTGTTCGAGGATGACGGTTATAGGCAGGTCAATCATCATGTGGACACCCGGTTCGAGGATGAAGCGGCCGCCTGCCGTACCGTTCCCGCCCAGGAGTTCCTCACTGCGGTGAATGCCGTATATATGGATCATGCGCGGTGTCCCCAGCCGGATATGCTGCGCATATCCCAAACGGCTGCGCAGGAGATGCTGGCGCGGGGTGACGGTGATGTATACCGCCTGCTGCCGGAGGGTCCTGAAAAACTCTTGCCCACGGATGCCGTGAAGAGTGGGCTGTGGTTCTCGGAACACCGGGAGTTCGCCATCCGGCGCGAGAATGCTGCCGGGCTTGAAAAATGGGCGGAGCGGAGTGCATCCGCTGCCATGAACCGCCCGCAGGAGCGCGGCGAACAGAAAAAATCCCATGAGCCGGAGGTGTAGGCGTGGAAAAGAGCAATTTTGGAGACAGGGTTCAAGCCCTTATGGATGAAATGTACAATGAATGGCAAAAGGAGGAAAACAACAACAAAGGCAAATGGGATATCCTCGGCGGTTTCTCGGAGGCCCACCAAATCGCGGTGATATTTGGCAACTTCAATTACCAGGTCGAAAACGGCGGTATTGAGCAATGGATATACAACGGATATTTTCATGACGACGTCGAAAAGTTTATCGAATATCTTGAGACGGGCGCAAAGTCTGACGAACGGTGTCAGACAATACTGGGCAGGATTTACACACTCGATCAATACGCGAAGGAAACGGGTTGCGACCGAGATGGATATTTTCACGACCCCGATGACGAGGATGGCGAGAGTAGCTTCATCGGCGACAATATAGACTGCAATGGGTTTGACTCCTGGTATTACGAGCATTGCGGCAACGACGATTGGTGGGAAACCGTTTGCGGGATCATAGATAAAGCGGAGGCGCGCGCCGCTGTGCCTGATCACCCGAAGGACTCCGTCATTGCAAAAATCCGCGAGGATATGTCGGCAAAGACAGGCAATGCAGCCAATACAGCCAACAAATGGGATAGCCCGGTGGATGTCGTCTGTCAGGAGGATTTGACGACTTTCCCGACCAGGAGAGTCGCGCGGGATTTTTTCTTTGAGGGCATGTGCGCAACGGACGGTGCTGAAAGAGACAGGTACACGGCAATCTTCATCGGTCTGGTGGAAACCGATGGGAAGATGGTTCATGATGGTGAAACATGGGAGGAAGACCCGTGCATCCGCAGCGTCAGCCGTTTCAAGGGTGACCATATCGGCGACCGGCAATTGCTCGATGAGCCGACCACCTACAACGGCTATGTGGGTGGCAAAGATTCCGTGATTGCCAAAATCCGCGAGGCGAAGGCGGCGGCGAAGAGCAACCCGCCAGCCGTGCGGGATAAGCCGCAATCAAAAAAATCCCATGAGCCGGAGGTGTAGGATATGGCGGAACGATATGCCGCGGAAGGGTACAAAATCACGCAGTCCGTTGAGATCAACGGCATAGAGATCGTCATCGCGGATAATCCGCAAGCCGAAAAGCCCTACATGATGACGCGGCGGTCCCTTGATGAAGCGTTTGGAGCCGAGGACCACCTGATTCCTGTGTACAGCAGCGACTATCTGGAAATATTGCAGGAGTTCATCAAGTGCCAGTCCGCATATCTGGACAATCTTTCCCTCGACCGTGTCTACCGCGGTTCGGCCGTGACAGACGCTCCATTGGGCGCCGGGGACTGTGTGCCGAAGGGAATGGACACGGATTTGAAAGGACAGGTGATCGCATTAAAAGCCGACATTCTTCTGCCGGAATACCGGGCCTGCTCCCACCAGCTATTGCTTGCCACAGGCGGGTTTGGCTGTTCACCCACCGCCCGTGGCAGGGCGGTCTATGGCACCAACCTGTATTCGGGCGAAGACGAGCGATGGGACCGCGGCGATATCCTGGGCGTAGTGGCCGAAAACACGCTGCCGGGCTGGGCGCATGAGAAACTGGCAAAGCTGCGGGAACCGCGGGAGAAGGAGTCTGTCATCGCAAAAATACGGGAGGCAAAGGAAAACCCCGCGCCCGCGCAGAAGGAACCGCGGCAGAGTAAATCCCATGACCCTGAACTTTAGGATAACAAGCATTTTTCGAGTATACCCCACGGGCTGGAGCATTGCGCTCCGGCCCTATTTTTTTGTTTTGAAAGGACACGGTAACTATGAGAATCGACCACAATTTCACGGGGACTACCATCATCCAGGGCGATACGCTCCGGGTGTTGAAGGCGTTCCCTGACGACCTGTTCGGCGGGGTTATCACCGACCCGCCCTACGCATCGGGCGCCGCCGACCAGAATGCCAAGCAGAAATCCACGGCGGCGAAGTATTCCAGCGCGAAGACCAATAACCTATTGCCCGATTTCGAGGGCGACAGCAAGGACCAGCGTTCGTGGACGCATTGGGCGGCGGAGTGGCTGGCGGAGGTGCGCCGCTGTGCAAAAGAGGGCGCGCCCATCTGCGTGTTCATCGACTGGCGGCAGCTTCCCTCGCTGACCGACGCGCTCCAGTGGGCGGGCTGGATTTGGCGCGGTACGCTGGTGTGGGATAAGACCAACAGCCGCCCCCAGCGCGGGCGGTTCCGGCAGCAGGCGGAGTTTGTGGTGTGGGGCTCAAACGGGCACATGCCGTCCGACCGAAAAGCGCCGGTGCTGCCCGGCGTGTTCCGGCAGTCCATGCCCGCGATGACCAAGCGCATCCACCAGACCGAGAAACCGCTTCAGGTTATGCGGGACATGGTGAGGATCGTGGAGCCAGGCGGGATCGTCCTTGACCCCTTCGCGGGGGCGGGCACCACAGTATTGGCCGCCAAGCTGGAGGGCTACCCCGCCGTTGGGATCGAGCTTTCCCCCCACTATGCGGCCGCCGCATTGAACCGGGTTGAAACGGAAGGCAATGTGCCCCAGGCGGTTGCCGCGTGACAGGCCCTTTCCCTCTATCTGTCGGTAAAGGAGGTGGTGTAAATGATTCAGGAGGATGTTGAACACAAAAGCGCGGTTTTAATCATCAAGGCGGGAAAAATCACGGGCAAACTGCTGGCGAAGGCGGTGCTTGCCGCGCTGCACCAGATGCGGAAGGAGCGGAAGAGTCCGGGCAAGATGCGCTACAAGCAGCTTTCCAAAGGCGGTCCGCTGCAAAACATCGAGATCATGGATGACAATATCAAAGCGTTCGACCCCATCGCCCGCGAGTTCGATGTGAAGTATGCGCTTAAGAAGGATGTATCGACCGACCCGCCGCGCTGGTTGGTGTTTTTCCGGGCAAAGGATACCGATGCATTGACGGCTGCGTTCAGGAAGTTCACCGCGATCACTTTGGAGCAGAAGGCCGAGAAGCCCTCTGTGCGTGAAACGATGGCAAAATTCCGGGAGTTCATCAAGAACGCCGTCATCGACCGCACGAAGCACAAGCACAGGGAGGGGCCGGAACGATGAACATTGCAAAGGTTTCGGCTTTCCTCAAACGCCGCATTCTTCCCAACCTGCCCTATGTCCTCATCTTCTGGTTTGCGAATAAGATGGGCGAAGCCTACCGCATGGCGTCCGGCGCGGATTTCCTTCAGCGGCTGACCCGCAGCATGTCAACCCTGGGGCCGGTGATGCAAAACCCACTGCCCAGCTTTGACCTATTCGACCTCGCTGTCGGGCTGGCTGGCGCCGCCATCATCTTCGGTGTGGTGGCAGCGAAGAAAAAGAACGCGAAGAAGTACCGCAAAAATGTGGAGTACGGCAGTGCGCGCTGGGCAGGTCCCGAAGACATCGCCCCGTTCATGGATTCCAAACCCGAAAACAACATCATCCTCACGCAGACCGAGGGGCTGACCATGAACCCCCGCCCCGCGAACCCCAAGCATGCCCGCAACAAGAATATGCTGGTCATTGGCGGGTCCGGCAGCGGCAAAACAAGATTCGTAATCAAGCCTAATTTGATGATGTGTCGTTCAAAAGACTACCCGGTGTCGTTCGTGGTCACCGATCCCAAGGGCAGCCTGGTCGTGGAGTGCGGGCGCATGCTCCGCCGGCATGGGTACCGCATCAAGGTGCTGAACACCGTCAATTTCGACAAGTCGCACCACTACAACCCCTTTGCGTATATCCACAGCGAGGCCGACATTCTGAAACTCGTCACCACGCTCATTGTCAACACCAAAGGCGAAGGCCAGGGCGGTGACCCGTTCTGGACGAAAGCGGAAACGCTCCTGTATACCGCGCTCATCGCCTATCTGCACTATGAGTCCCCGGAGGCTGAACAGAACTTTGCCACACTTGCCGAAATGATTGGCGCAATGGAGGTGCGCGAAGAGGACGAGTCGTTCAAAAACATCGTTGATTTGATGTTCGATGCGCTGGAGGAAAAAGACCCGGAGCATTTCGCGGTGCGCCAGTACCGCAAGTTTAAATTAGCGGCGGGCAAGACCCTCAAAAGTATTTTGATCAGCGCGGGCAGCAGGCTCGCCGTTTTCGACATTGGCGAGATTCGGGAGTTGACCCGGTATGACGAGCTTGCCCTTGATACGCTGGGCGATGAAAAAACCGCGTTGTTCCTCATCATGAGCGACACGTCTGACCACGCCAATTTTCTGCTGTCGATTTGTTATACCCAGCTTTTCAACCTGCTCTGTGAGAAGGCGGACAACGTCTATGGTGGCCGCCTGCCTGTGCATGTCCGCTGCCTGATTGACGAGGCCGCGAACATCGGGCAAATCCCCCGGCTGGAGAAGCTGATGGCAACCATCCGCTCACGCGAGATTTCGGCCTGCCTGGTCCTGCAGGCGCAGTCGCAGCTTAAAGCCATCTACAAGGATCACGCCGATACGATTGTGGGCAATTGTGATTCGGCGATTTTCCTGGGCGGCAAAGAAAAGACCACGCTGGAGGAGTGGTCAAAACTGCTTGGCCGTGAGACCATCGACACCTATTCCAACAGCGAGACAAAGGGCAATTCCCCGTCCTTCGGCAAGAATTATCAGAAGCTGGGAAAAGACCTGATGTCCGTGGACGAACTTGCCGTTATGGACGGAAGTATGTGTGTTTTGCAACTGCGCGGAGTGCGCCCGTTTTTGAGCAAGAAGTACGATATAACGAAGCACACGCTTTATAAGCAGCTTTCTGATTATGATAAGCGCAATGCTTTCGATGTGCAGAAGCATTTAAGCACCCGATTGGCGGTGCGGGCGGACGATGAATTCGAGGTGTATGGCCTTGTACCCCTTGTACCACCCGGTGAGGCCGCGTGAGCCCCCTGGTTCCCTGATGGATGGGAGCCGGGGGGCTTTTTTCGTTTTTCGGGGCATCGCCGCACGCGTGCGCCGCCGTGTTCCCGCCGCAAACAAATCAAAACATTTTTAGGAGGAAAAGCACTATGGATTTCTTTGGAGAAGCCATCAACACCCTGTCTATTCTGGTCGTCGCGCTGGGCGCGGGCCTCGCCGTTTGGGGAGTCGTGAACCTTTTGGAAGGCTATGGAAACGACAACCCTGGGGCCAAAAGCCAGGGCATTAAGCAACTTATGGCCGGGGGCGGTATCGTTCTCATCGGCTTGAACCTGGTACCGCTGCTCTCCGGCCTGTTCGGTTAAGCCGGGAAAGGAATAGCGTATGGATTTCCTGTTTGGCTGGCTTACTGACTGGATCAAACAGGGGCTGATTGACGGGATCATGGGGCAGTTTTCGGGGATGTATGACTCCATCAACACACAGGTGATGGAGATTGCCACGAATGTCGGCCAGACGCCGGAGGGTTGGAACTCCGGCGTCTTTTCCATGATCCGCACCCTGTCTGATACGGCAATCATCCCCATCGCGGGGATGATCCTGACCTTCATTCTCTGCTACGAGCTCATACAGATGATTGTGGAAAAAAACAATATGCATGAGTTCGACACTTTCAATATCTTCAAGTGGATTTTTAAGACCTTCGTTGCCGTCTACATCCTGACACACACCTTCGATATCGTCATGGGTGTGTTTGGGCTGGCGCAAAACGTCATCAACTCCAGCGCGGGCGTCATATCCGGCAGCATGGAAATTGGCGGCGCGGACGCACTCGCATATTTGCAGACGCTGCTGGAGGGCATGGGCATGTGGGAACTGCTTGGCCTGTGGCTGGAAGCGAACATCCTTTCCATTTGCATGGCCGCGCTGACCATCTGCATCTTCATTATTATCTACGGCCGCATGATCGAGATTTACCTCACGGTGAGCATTGCGCCCATCCCGATGGCCACGATGGTCAACCGCGAGTGGGGGCAGATCGGCAACAACTATTTGAAGGGCCTGTTTGCACTGGCGTTCCAGGGATTTCTCATCATGGTCTGTGTGGCGATCTACGCAGTTTTGGTGCAAAGCATCCCAACGGCGGATAGCGTTCACGGCGCGCTTTGGGGCACGGCGGGCTATACAGTCCTGCTCTGCTTCACATTATTTAAGACCGGCAGCCTTGCCAAGAGTGTGTTTTCAGCGCACTGACCCAACAACAATTAACCTATTTTTGAGGAGGATATCTTTATGAGTAATACCGAAACCGGCGTAAAACTGGACGTGCGGGCATACCCCATCGCGGAGCCGAAAGGCAGTGTGGTGGCCTTTGCCAGCGTGACCATCGACGATATGTTCGCGGTGAACAACATCCGCGTGGTGAACAGCGACAAGGGGCCGTTCGTGGCGATGCCCCAGGTGAAGGACAAGGAGGGGCAGTACCGCGACATCTGCTTTCCTGTGACCTCTGAACTGTGTAAGCAGATGAACGAGGCGATTCTGGGCGCCTATGCCGCTGAAAAGGAGAAAGCGGCTCCCGCAAAGGAATCCACCACCGAAAAGCTGCGTGAGGGCGCGAAGGAGGCCAAAGCCCAGCCCGCGAAAACGGGCGAGAAAGCCGCGCCCAAAAAGTCCGACCCGGAACTGTAGGTGGCGGCTATGGCAGATATTGTAACCAATTGTTTGAACGGTGAGATAAGGGCGGGCGATCTGGTGATCGCTTCGCCGAACGATGATTATGCGCTCATGGTTGGCAGGGTGCTTTCCATTAATAAGACCGGGACGCCCGAACATGACGCCGAAACGGGCAATCCGGGCGACAGTATCCATGTCGATTTCATGGATGCCGAATATTCCGCGAACCGGATTCGGGAAATAGAGCAGCAACTGGGCGAATTGTACGGACGGCCCACCACGCCGGGCATTATGCCGCCCATTGATGTGGACGACGTCATTATGGAGACGGACATGCTCTACCGCATCACCGGCATCGGGCAGGAAGAATTGGAGGCTATCCTCGACAGCGGCGGGAACGCCGCCGCGTATGTGGCAAGGTTGGAGGCCGGGCTTCGTGAAACCCCTGCCCAGGCAGCCCTGCACGAGCCGGACATCTACGATGACGCGGCCACCGCCGCCCTTCGTGTTCAGCTTATCGGGCGGCTGGATGAAAACCTGACCGTCTACTTTGATACCCTGCGCTCCGCTGAGTTCGATTTGGATATCACCGGCATGACCTCGGAAATCGCGGCGGTCACGGGCGCCCACTACTATCTGTCGGAAATACACAATTTCCATACATCGGAACTGGAGTACCTACTGCAATTCCAAAACCCGCTTTCGGTGGTGGCCGATGCGTTCGAGATGAGTGGCACGGACGACCGCTCGGATATCATGTGGGCCATCTTCGACCGACAGGATGCGCTTCAGGGCGGTTATCCCCTCGTGCCCGACACTTCCGTGGATGAAACGCAAAAACGGGAGCTTTTTCAACGGCTGGACAGCAATCTCTCTGAATACTGCGAGAGCCTCATGTCTGCCGACAAGCGGGAGATCATCGGCATGGCGGAGGAAATCGCCGCGCAGTACGCAGCGCGGGATTACCTGAAAAGCGGCTACGAGTTCAGGGAGGGCGAGGTGGAATACCTGCTCTCGTTCAAGCATCCCCTGGCGGTGGTGGCAAACCAGTGGCCGGGTACGATGGATGGGCTGGTTCCGATGGACAGCGTGGTGCAGGATATTCTCACCGATCGCGCTTCGCACGGCGATTACCTGAAAGCAGACGCCCCGCATACGCCCACCGCTGTGGCAAAGGCCACGGAAAAAACATCCGTGATGGATACGATTCGTCATGCGCGGGAGGACGCAAAAAACAACCCCGCGCCCCACAAGGACACCACCGGCAAATCCCATGAGCCGGAGCTTTAGGCGGGAGGATATGGCATGAACACTTTTGAACAACAACTGCGCAGATTGACGGCGGCATGCGATGGGATATCTGACCCGGTGTTCGCCGGCCGCGCCTGCTATGGCGATTTGGGCGCGGACAACCGGGTAAAACTCCAGTTTGTCACGCTGGGGCACGCCGACCATTATGTTGCCATTAAAGCCACGATCCTGAACCGCTCGGAGGGCGAGGTGGATAACCTACTTTTCCGCTTCAGCGATGTGTGGGGCAAAAAGTATGATTCATCCACAAATGGCGGCGTCCCGCACATCTGGACATACAACGGCAAGAGCGACTGGTACAGCTATACGCCCACCGACCAGGACTTCCGGGTGCTGGGAAAAATGGTGGGCGGCTACCTTGATGTGTTTACCGTCCGCGCGCCTGTGCGTGAAAAGGAATCCGTGGTGAAAAACTGCGGGAGCCCAGGCAGGAAACCGCTGCGCGCAAGTCCGCGCCCAAAAAGAACCGGGAGCCTGAACTTTAGGCATGCCGGGAAGGAGGCATCTGAATATATGAATACGGAATACCAGGCAACGCTTGGGAGTTTGTTTGACGGCATAGGGGGCTTCCCCTATGCCGGTCTTTTTTATGGAATAGAGCCGCTGTGGGCAAGCGAGATATTGCCCCAGGCGGTGTCGGTCACCATGCGGCACCTGCCGCGGATGGAACACGTTGGCGATATCACACAGTTACATGGCGCGAAGCTGCCGCCAGTGGACGTCATCACCTTCGGCTCACCCTGCCAGGGGTTATCGACCGCGGGGCGGCGTTTGGGTCTTGCGGATGAGCGAAGCGCCCTGTTTTCAGAGGCGGTCAGGATCATAGACGAAATGAGGGAAGCGACCAATGGAAAATATCCACGATTTGCGCTGTGGGAAAATGTCCCCGGCGCCCTGTCCAGCGCGGGCGGCCTTGACTTTAAGTCCGTGCTTGAGGCGTTCACAAAAACCGAAGTTCCAGTTCCTGAATCTGGACGATGGGCAAACGCCGGAATGGTGCGAAGCGCAGGCGTTGACCTCGCTTGGCGGGTGCTTAACGCCCAACATTTCGGAGTCCCACAGCGAAGGCGCAGAGTCTTTCTTATCTGCGATTTTACAGGCGGACGCGCCGGAGAGGTACTATTTGTCGAAGAAAGCCTGCGAGGGCATCCTGCGCCGGGCGGCGAAGCGCGGCAAACAACTGCCGCCGATGCTCAAAGAGGCGCTGGAGATGCAGACGCAAATATAGCGTTCGCGTGTAATCAGCGCGACGAGGTACGCGACCTGCACGATGTTTCGGCGGCGCTGTGCGCGCAGCCGGGCATGAAGCAGCAGACCTTTATCGCTAAAAACCCCCAATGCCTGACTCCCTGGGACACCCAGCAGTCGCGGGTGTTTACGGAGGACGGCACTTCGCCCACACTGGCGGGCGCGGATGGCGGCGGTGGGCGCAATCCTGCGGGGCTTGTGTTCACAGCCGGGTTCTGCGCCAATGCCGGAGCAAAAGCACGAGGCATCGGATATGAGCCGGAAACCGCGCCCACGCTGAAAGAGGGCGGCAGGCCCACCGTGTTCTGCGCGGCATCCAGCCAGGCGCACGCCGGGATTACGGAGGAACTGGCGGGCACACTGACCTGCCAGCATGAGCAGCCCTTTATCTGTGAGCCGGAGACCGCGCGGACACTGACGGCGCGGGGCGATGGAAGCCCCTGTGCGGATCGCGGGCCCAATGTTGTCGCTATGGAAATGCCCGCCGTTACCATGCGTGTCCGAGAAGGCTGCGAGGGTGGCGGCAAAGGGCCTCTGCTACAAACGGAAATCAGCGGCACGCTTGCCACCGGCAACGACCAGTACCTGTTCACTCCCTGCGCCGTGGGCGTTCACCAGAGCCAGGACGGAAACGTAAACACATCGAATACCGCGTATTCGCTCACCACCACCGGCAACGCCAGTGCCCGCAACGCTCCGCTCATCGCCTGCGGCTTTGACTTACAGCAGATTACCAGCAAGGAAAACCGTACCAGCATGAAAGAGGTGCAGCCCACGCTGTGTGCCGGGGGCAACCCGCATGTGGTGGAGGCGCATCCGCTCGTCAGCGGCACCCTCTGCGCATCGGGCGCGGGGCTTTCCCGGCCTGCTGGTATGGCGTCCGAGCCGGACTTGTGCGTTGCATACGCCATGCAGGGCAACATGATCGGCCGGCAGGATCACAACGGGCCGCGGGGCAGCGGCGTTAAAGAGAACATATCCTTTACCCTGACGGCGACCGATACACCAGCGGTGGCTTCACCGCTGCCCATCCCCATCCACGACCGGGCGACCCGGCACAAGGGCGGCGGACCCACCCGCAACGGCGACGGTGCGGGCAACGGCTTGGGTGTTGGCAAGCCCGGCGACCCGGCTCCCACCATGACGGCGGGTGACCATCACGCGGTAGCGGCGGTGGATTGCCGCAACTACAAAGAGGTTGGCGATATGTCCGGCACGTTGCAGGCGAAGAACAAGCCGGGGTACTCGCTCAACTACCAAAACCCTGTACGCACCGGCTACATTGTGCGCCGCCTGACTCCCACGGAATGCGAAAAATTGCAAGGATATCCTGTCGGTTGGACGGCGTTGGGGCACGACGGCAAGGAAATCAGTGATACCCGCCGTTACCAGATGCTGGGCAACTCCGTCGCCGTACCCTGCGTCGCATATATCCTCTGCGGCATCGCGCAGGAGATAGCGGATGCGCAGCATATCACCCATGACCCCCGAAAGGAGGCTGCCTGATGGCCTATGTCAATGTACCCAAAGACCTCACGAAAGTGAAGACCAAAGTGGCGTTGAACCTGACCAAACGCCAACTCATTTGCTTCTCTCTCGCCGCCGCAGTCGGCATCCCCGTCTACTTCCTCACCAAAGGAGCGGTCGGGAACAGCGCGGCGGTGATCTTTATGATCGGCTCCATGCTGCCCATGTTCTTCTTTGCGATGTACGAGCGCGACGGGCAGCCCGCCGAAAAAATCTTGAGGAATTTCCTGCGCTTTAAGCTGTGGCCGGGCGCGCGCCCGTACAGGACGAAAAACCTCTACCTATACCTTGACAAGGAGGCGAAAGCAATTGCAAAATCAACAGCAAAAACGGCAGCAACAGCGCCTGCAGGCAAACGTGCGGCAGGCAAAAGAAAACAAGGCTGATTTGAAGGCCATGCCGAAGACAAAGCCCGCCGCTGCCGATAAAAAAGGCGGCGCAAATTCCGTAAAGACGCGCCTGTTCGGTCGCGCTGATGCTCCGCAGACCGCGCAGCAGTCCATTCCGTACAAGGAAATGCACCGGGACGGCATCTGCCGGGTGACGGATAAACTTTACACCAAGACGGTGGCTTTTGACGATATCAACTACCAGTTGGCCGAAAACGAGAGCAAGAGCGCCATTTTTGAGGGCTACTGCGATTTCCTGAACTACTTCGACAGCAGCATCCGCGTTCAGCTTACCTTCATTAATAAGAGGGCCAACATCCGCGACTTTGAACGCTCCATTGAAATCCCGCAGCAGGAGGACGAGTTTGACAGCATCCGCACAGAATATGCGGAAATGCTCAAAAACCAGCTTGCCAAAGGCCGCAACGGGCTTGTGCGGGAAAAATACATCACCTTCGGCATCGAGGCGGATTCCCTAAAGGAAGCAAAGCCCCGGCTGGAGCGCGTGGAGATGGATATCCTGAACAATTTCAAGACTCTGGGGGTATCGTCCCGCCCGCTGACCGGCGTGGAGCGGCTTGCAATCCTGCACGGGCAGTTCCACCCGGACGGCCAGCAGAAGATGCGCTTTGAGTGGAACGATGTGGTTAAAACCGGCCTGGGGACAAAGGATTTCATCGCGCCCGCGTCCTTCGATTTCCGCGACGGCAAATATTTCCGTATCGGCGAACACTACGGCGCGGCCAGCTTCATACAGATACTGGCGCCAGAACTCACCGACCGCATGCTGGCGGAGTTCCTCGATCTGGACACCACCGTCACATTGAACCTGCACATCCAATCCATCGACCAGGCGGAAGCAATCAAGACGGTAAAACGCAAACTTTCCGACCTTGATAAGATGAAAATCGAGGAGCAGAAGAAGGCCGTGAGGTCGGGGTATGACATGGATGTTTTGCCTGCGGACCTGCTTGTTTACGGCAAGGAAGCCGCCGCACTGCTGGATGATTTGCAGTCCCGGAATGAACGCATGTTCCTTGTCACCATGCTGGTGATGAACACGGCGAAGAAGCGGCGCAAGCTGGACAACGATGTGTTTGCCGCCGCTGGCGTGGCGCAGAAGTTCAATTGCGCCATGAAACGCCTGGACTTCCAGCAGGAGCAGGGCCTTATGTCCTCGCTGCCGCTGGGCATCAACCAGGTAGAAATACAGCGCGGGCTGACCACTTCTTCCACCGCCATCTTCGTGCCCTTTACCACCTGCGAATTGTTTCAGGACGGCGAAGCACTGTATTACGGCCTGAACCCCTTGTCGAACAACATCATCATGGCCGACCGCAAACAGTTGAAGGCGCCGAACGGCCTGTTCCTGGGCACTCCCGGCTCCGGCAAATCTTTTAGCGCCAAGCGGGAGATCGTCAATGTGTTCCTGATGACCGAGGATGATGTGGTCGTGTCAGATCCCGAAGGGGAATATCATCCACTGATCTCCCGGCTCGGCGGGCAGGTAGTCAAGCTCTCGCCCACGTCCAGCCATTACCTGAACCCGCTCGATATCAACCCCGATTACAGCGACGAAGAGGACCCGCTGACCTTGAAGAGCGATTTCATCTTGTCCCTGTGCGAGCTCATCGTGGGCGGCAAGGAAGGGCTTGCGCCGGTGGAAAAAACCATCATCGACCGATGCACGAGGCTGGTGTACCGGGACTACCTCGCCAACCCTTCGCCGGAGCGGATGCCCATATTGGGCGATTTGTACGACCTGCTTCGCGCCCAGCCGGAAGCGGATGCGCAGCGGCTTGCCACCTCTCTGGAGATTTACGTCACCGGCTCTCTCAACGTGTTCAATCACAGAACCAACATCAAGGCGGACTCGCGGCTCATCTGCTTCGATATAAAGGAGCTTGGCAAGGGCTTGAAGAAAATCGCCATGCTCATCTTGCAGGACGCGGTGTGGAACCGCGTGACCATCAACCGCGCCGCGCGGAAAAACACCTGGTTCTATATCGACGAGATGCATCTACTGCTAAAAGAGGAGCAAACCGCGTCCTATACAGTCGAAATCTGGAAACGCTTCCGCAAATGGGGCGGGATTCCGAGCGGTTTGACCCAAAATGTCAAGGATTTGCTGGCTTCGAGGGAGATTGAAAACATCTTTGAAAACAGCGATTTCGTGTATCTTTTGAACCAGGCGCCGGGTGACCGGCAGTTCATCGCCAAACAGCTTGGGATCAGCCCGCACCAGCTTTCCTACGTTACGCATAGCAATGCGGGCGAAGGGCTGCTGATCTACGGTTCGGTCATCATCCCATTCGTGGACCGCTTTCCAAAAGGCGAAATCTACGATCTTCTCACGACCAAGCCAGGAGAGGCGGCCGCGGCATGACGACGGCAGTATTCATTATGAGGACGGAGGTGAAGCCAGATGCCCAGGGACATGGACCCGCGCGCAAAGGATGGCAGGACACATGATGCATCCCCGCACAAACGGGACGCGCCCAGCCGTGAGGATGTGGACACATCCTCTGTGCGGCACACGCTCTCGCGCCAGCGGGATACGGGCCGCCAGAACGAACCGCCGCCCGAAGAGGCTCTGCATGGTGAACAGTATACAAGCGGCGGCGGGGATTCCCCGCCGCTTCGCCGTTCCGGGGAACGGGGCTCGGCCACTTCGGAGCGCGGCGCGGACTCCCTGCGCTTCAACCAGGACAGGGGCCTGCGCCAGTCTGACGGTGAAACGCGCAAGAATCCCCTGCGTACAGGGCGAATAGAAGGCCCGAAAGAACAGGATGGCGGCGCGCCCACAGAGGATGCATCCCGCCAGCGGCAGCCCCGCTTGCAGTTCACGCAGGAGGAAACCCCGCCGGGGCGGGACCGCGATGCTGTTGTTTCGGATAAGGCGAAGGCGGCGCGGCGCAGGGCTGACAAGGCCGACGCCAAGCTGGAGCGGGCACGGGATAACCTGCCCAAGACCCACCGGCCCCATGTGGAAAAGACCTTTGACGAACACAAGGGCAAGGTAAAAAAACGCCTTGTTTTTGAGGAGGAGGTTAAGTCCAAGCGTGCGCACCTGAAAGGTTCACCCGTGGTTCGCCCGGTCAACGCGGCGAAGAACGCCGCCATTGGCTATGGACACAAAAAGATGCACGAGGTGGAGCATGAAAATGTGGGTACCGAGGCCGCGCACAAAGGAGAGCTTATGGCAGAGGGTGGCCTGCGCACAGCGTACCGCCGCCACAAGACCGCGCCATACCGCCGCGTGACGAGGCTGGAGAGAAAAACCTCACGGCTTCGCGTGAAGGCGGATTTCAAGCAGGCGGTTGCGGATAACCCCAAGCTGAAAAGCAATATCCTCTCGCGCATGGCGCAGAAACGCAAGATCAAGCGTGAGTACGCTCGCCTGGCGCGTGAAGCGCGCAAGACCGGGCAGCGTGCGAAAACAGCGGCGGTCACCACCGAGAAGATTCTCACCAGTGTGGTGGGGTTTGTCAAGCGGCACCCTATGGTTTTTCTTGTCATCGGGCTGCTGGCCCTGCTGCTCATCATCATTATGACGTCGCTGTCATCCTGCTCCAACATGGCTACCAGCACAATGGGCGCGGTGGCCGCGACCAGCTATCTTGCGGAGGATGCGGATATCGACAACGCCGAACTTGCGTACACCGAGTGGGAGACCGACCTGCAAATCCGCATAGCGAACGCCGAGAGCGAGTTCCCCGGTTACGATGAGTACCGCTACTCGGTGGACGATATCGGGCATGGGGCGTATGAGCTCATGGCGTACCTGACCGCCCGGTACCAGGAATTTACCTTCGCCGGTGTGCAGGCTGAATTGCGCAGCATCTTTGATGAGCAATACAGCCTGACCTTCACCGAGGAAATCGAAACCCGCTACAACGACCCCAACGATGAGAACGAGGACGGCGACCTGGAGCCCTACGAGTGGCGGATTATGGATGTCACGCTGAGTGCGCGCTCCTTCACCGATGTGGTGGGCCCGCGCATGGACACCGAGCAGACACAGCACTATGAACTGCTCATGCGCGTGAAAGGCAACCGGCAGTATTCCGGCAGCCCCTTTGCTTTCAACTGGCTCCCGTATGTGTCGGACGGGTACGGCTGGCGCATCCACCCAATCACGGGCGAAAAGAACTACCACAAGGCTGTGGACGTCGCCGTGGCCGAGGGAACGGAAATCCTCGCCGGGCATGACGGCACAGTCACATCTGCCGGAAATAACGGCGGCTACGGCCTGGTCGTTGTGCTGGAGGGTGAGGATGGCCTTGTTACGAAGTACGCCCACTGTTCCCAGCTTCTCGTATCGCAGGGGGATACGGTCACAATGGGTGATGTCATTGCCAAAGTGGGAAGCACGGGTGATTCCACCGGCCCGCACCTGCATTTTGAGGTGCTGAAAAACGGGCAATACCTGAATCCCCTGTACTTCGCCATCACCAACGACGACGGCAGCAGCTATATCCCGCCCGGATCGCCTGGCGGAGTGGATATCCCCGATTACCCCGGAGAGCCGATGGGCGACGGCAGTTACGCGGCTTTAATGGAAGAGGCGATGAAGCATCTTGGGAAGCCCTATGTCTTTGGAGCCAAAGGCCCGGACACCTTCGATTGCAGCGGGTTCGTCTGCTGGAGCCTGTCGAAGTCGGGCGTATACCAGATTTCCACCAACGCGCAGGGGCTTTACAACGCATGCACCCCCGTATCCCGCGAAAACGCCCAGCCCGGAGACCTCATATTCTTCACCGGGACATATAACGCCGGCCGGCCGGTCACGCATGTCGGCATCTACATCGGCAACGGGCAGATGATCCACGCGGGCAAACCCGTGCAGTATGCCAGCATCGACACGCGCTACTGGACGGAGCATTTTTATGCGTTCGGCCGTCTGCCGGTCAACTAATGATCAGGAATGGAGGAGATATTGTGAGTCCTAAATTACAGAAAATCATCCGCGATATCGAGCGGACGAAGTCGAAGATCGAAGAGCTTCAGGCGCTTTTGCCGGAACTTGAGCGGCAGAAGACGGAACTTGAGAACGCGGAGGTTATCAAGGTGTTCCGCTCGGCGGATGTTGCGCCCGCAGATTTCGCCGAGTTTATTGCCGCGTACAGGGCGCGTGCGGAGGGTGGCACTCCCGAGGCGGTTCCCGCCGCGCCGCAGCCCGCCCGCTATTCGGGGCCTGTGTCCCCACACAATGATATGGAGGAATCCGACGATGAGTAAAACAAAGGTTTTTCTGCCCATGCTTGCGCTCCTGCTCTGCATGGGCGCATTTCTTTTCCCGGTGACCGCACACGCGCAGTCCAATGAGGATACCACGCCGCCCACCGTCACGGCGGTGGTTTCGGGGGAAATGCTGAACATAACGGCAAAGGACGATGTTGGCGTTGCGGCGGTATACATTAACGGGACCCGCTTTTCCACGCTGGCGAACGGTACGGCAAGCATCTACCTGAAAGACTATGCAGGCACCGGCGCGCAGGTGGAGGTCTACGCGACGGATACGTCGGGCAACCGCTCTCAATCCGTTTTTGTGAGCAACCCCTATTACCAGGCGCCGACGCCTGCGCCCACTTCTTCCGCGCCGACCACCACCAGCACCCCTGCGCCCACTTCGCAGCCCACTACCACACCCACACCGACATCCACGCCCGACACATCCACCCCGGCTCCTTCCAGTTCTGATGGCGATGATACGGACGCCCCCGGCGACGGCGGGACCGGTACGGACGGCGCCATCGGCACAGGCGACAACGTCACCACGCCGGGCGGCACAGGTACCGTGACTGAAATCGCCACCGATGAGGACGGAAAACTGTTCTACACCATTGAAACCCCCGCGGGTAACGTGTTCTACCTGGTGATCGACATGGCGCGGACGGATGGCAATAACGTGTATTTTCTCAATGCTGTCACCGAGGCTGACCTCGCTGCGCTGGCCGAAACGGACGGCAGCACCACGGGCGGTGCGGGCGCGATTCCTGACCCTGCGCCCGATCTGGAGCCCACGCCTGATCCTGAACCCGAACCCACGCCCGACCCGGAGCCGGAGGAAACCTCTGGCGGCAACACCGGCGCGCTCATTTTCATCATCCTGGCTGTGATTGCCGTGGGCGGCGCGGGCTATTACTTCAAAATCCTCAAACCCCGCAAGCAGGCGGCCATGCAGGACGATACGGAATATGAGGACGAGGATTTCGGCGAGGTTGGCGATGATACGGATGCGGAGTTCCTCTTTGCGGATGAGGACGATGCGTACTATACTGATGATGATGGCGAAGCGGACAAAGAAACATTTGACAACGAGTGACACGCAAGCTACAATGCCACAACTAAACCATTGAGCCGGTTGGCGGGAGGTGGCAGCATGGAAAAAAGAAAGAAGACGGCACTGGTGGTGGGCATTGCGGTATTGGTCGCCATCGTCATATTGATTGCGCTTTTGATGAAATCCTGCGGCACAGGGGTGTCGGCGGATGCATCTTCTACGGAATCGTTGCCCGAACAGAGCGCAGCATCCACGACGGGACCGTCCGAAAGTGCGGGGTCCACGCCGGAACCCACGCCATCTTCCACGCCAGTGCCAGCGGACGATTCGCAGCAGGAAGAGGACAGTCGTTCATCGCCCACGCCCGCGCCGGCAACACCCACACCGGCTCCATCACAAGCGGCGCCGCCCGCGTCCGCGCCCGAAAGCACTCCCGCTCCCGCCACACCGCCGCCCGCACAGGCGCCAACGCCGGAGCCCACGCCTACTCCTACGCCAGAGCCCACACCTACGCCCACGCCGGAGCCGCCGCCCCAGCCAGCCGAGCCGCCGCAGACACGGACGATTTGCAATACCTGCGGCGCGGATATCACAGGCAATGTGCCTGCGCATGGCACCGGCCATCTGCTGAACGACGAGGACTTCAGCTACCGCGTGGAGTAAGCTACATCTAAAAAAATGCCATTGCGCGCCATACCCACAGCCCCGTATATCAAAGCGATATGCGGGGTTTTTTCTATTCCAAAAACAATTAGGAGGACCCACATGAGAAAACGATTCAAGCGTATTCTTGGGATCATGCTTGTTCTTATGATGTGCCTGTCCCTTTTGCCGGTGGTTGCGCTGGCGGAGGGTTCTTCGGATGCGGGCGTCATAGGGCAAACAGAGGAAATTCCAAATGAAATACCTTCTGAACCCACGGACGACAGCAGTTCCGTGCCAGACGACAGCGGGCCGGTGGAGAGTCAACCGCCGCCTGCCGAGAGTACACCTACACCGGTGCCCGAAGAGAGCAAGCCGGATGAGACCACGCCGGAGCCGGACACGGGCGAACCCGCGGAACCCACGCCCGCGCCCACCACGCCCATCACCCCGGTGCAGCCGGAACTTGTGAAGGTGGTGGACAAACCGTTGGTTCGGGTGGATTATCACTACTTTTCCGATTCACCTGAACAGGTCATCGTGGAATATGCCGCCTACACGGTATCGTCCACCCATTCGTACTACGCCATCGCTCTGGCGAACGGCGAGAGCATCACCATCGCGGCCAACAAGTTCCCCGGCATCCTGCCGGTCAGCACCGCCGCGCCGCGCTTTCGTGTCCTTTTGAACGACAGCGAGGACATCACCGCGCTTGCTTCATACGACGCGCAGACGGGGCTGGTCACGCTGCCGCAGGACTACATGGGCCACGCGATCACCATCGAATGGTACTGCCCCGCGTCCGAGGCCGTGGAGCTCCTCATCACGGCAACGGTCTGTGTATTTGAAAACGGCCGGTTTGTAACGACCACCACCGACCTGCGCCTGCCGTCCAACACGGGCAGCATCAGCGTACCGCTTGCCGGGGCGGACGGGCTGGTCGTATCGCAAAACGGCATCGAACTTCCCGCTGATGCGTACAGCTTTTCGGACGGGACGGTGCATGTGTCCACCTCGCCGCTGGGCGGCGATGTGACGGTCGTTGCCTATACCAACGCGCTCCGGCTTGCCCGGAACAACGGCGGTCAGGTGGCCCATACCCGCGGTGAAGACCAGATATATTATGGGTACTACACCCATTACTTTACCGCAAACGGCAACACGGCGTTCTGCCTGCAGCCGTCCGTGCCGAGCGCGCCCAGCGGCACATACCCGGTCAGCCGCTATCTTCAGCCGGGCGTGGACGATGCGCTGATCAAATGCGCGTATTACCTGTATGGCGGCCCCGGCTATGATTCCGTAAAGCACAATCTGTTTGAAAGCCCCGACTCGCTTGAGGCATACGGACTCAGCCACGCTGTGGCGGCCTACGCTTACAGCGGCAGTACATCGCAGGCGTTTTACGGGCTGAGTTCCTCGCTCATCAACCACCTGCTGGCGGTGTACTCGTCGGTCTGCTCACAACCCATGCCGCCCGATGGATTTGAGGTTTTTGTTTACAATGAGGCGGATGGTTCAACGCAGAGCTTTGTGGGGTGGAACTACAACCCCACAGGTGACCTTGAGATTCAAAAGGTTTCCAGTAACCCCGCCATGTCAAACGGCAATAGCTGCTATTCCCTGGCGGGAGCCGTGTTCGACGTCTACGACGGCGGCAATAGCAAGGTCGGCACCATCACCACCGACGCCAATGGCTGGGGACGGCTGGAGGGCCTTCCCGCGGGTTCTGGCTACTATCTGGTGGAGGTGTCGCCGCCCAAAGGGTTCGCGTTGAACACATCGCGGATATCCTTTACCATCGTGTCCGGGCAGACCATGACCGTGCAGGTGAGCAACCTGCCGCAAAACGACCCGGTGGGCATCCTTCTGCGCAAGCAGGATTCGGAAACCTCCGCCGCCGTTCCCCAGGGCGGCGCAACGCTGGCGGGCGCCGAGTTCACAGTCAAATACTACAAAGGGCTGTACTCTGCCGGCCAGCTTTCCGGCATGACCCCGGACAGGACTTGGGTGTTGCGCACAGATACAAACGGCGTAGCGTTCCTGCACCCGGACTATCTCGTATCCGGCGATGCTTTTTACTACGCCGGGAACAGCGACCCGACCCTGCCCCTGGGCACGGTGACCATCCAGGAAACCAAACCGCCTACAGGGTACCTCATCAACAACGAGCTTTTTGTGCGGCAGATCACCTCGCAGGGCACGGCGGAGTCCATCAGGACATACAACGCGCCCATTGTGCCGGATCAGGTGATCCGCGGGGGCGTCGCCATTGAAAAATGGGACTTTGACCTCAATCGCAGGGCCGCTCCCCAGGGCGACGCCACCCTTGCCGGGAGCGTGCTGGAGATTTACAACCGCAGCGCGAACAGCGTTGTTGTGAATGGCAAAACCTACGCGCCGGGCGCGGTGGTGCATACCCTGACCACCGATGAAAATGGCGCGGCATCTACTCCCAATGACCTGCTTCCGTATGGCGAGTACGAAATCATCGAAAAGACCCCGCCCACAGGCTACCTGAACACCGGCGTTATCCGGCAGACCTTTGCCGTGCGCGATCAGGGCATCATCGTCAGCCTGAAAACCAGCGCCACCACCATCAAGAACAACGTCATCCGCGGCGGCGTGGAAATCGAAAAATGGGACATCGAGCGGGACGAGCGTGTTCTGCGCCAGGGTGACGCCACGCTGGAAGGCGCGGTGCTGGAAATCTGGAACCGCAGCGCGCACAGCGTTGTGGTCGAAGGCGTGGAGTACGCGCCGGGTGCGGTCGTGTACACCCTGACCACCGATGCGGACGGTTGGGCCGGCACCGAAAGCGGCCTGTTGCCATACGGCAGCTACGAGATCATCGAAAAAACGCCGCCTACGGGTTACTTGAACACCGGGATCATCCGGCAGTCCTTCCAAATCCGGGAGGAGGGCGTCATCGTCAACCTGAAAGCCAGCGAGTCGGTGATCAAGAACAATATCATCCGCGGCGGCGTGCTGGTGGAAAAATGGGACAACGAAATCGACGCGCACCGGCCGCAGGGCGGCGCCACCCTGGAAGGGGCGATTTTCGAGATCGTCAACCGCAGCGCGGACAGCGTGCTGGTGCAGGATGTGCTGTATGACGTCGGTGAGGTGGTTTACACCTTTGAAACCGACAGCACCGGGACCGCCCAAACGCCCAGTGAGCTCTTGCCCTACGGCACCTACGAGGTGCGGGAGATATCGCCGCCCACAGGGTACCTTGCGACCGGCGTTTTGAACCGCACCTTCGTGATCCGCGAACATGGCGTGACCGTTGTGCTGAACACTTCGGACACCGCGATCAAAAACAACCCCATCCGCGGCGATCTTAAAGGCGTTAAAATCTCGGACGGCGACGCAAAGCGGCTGGCGAACGTGCCGTTCCTCATCACATCCGCTACTACGGGCGAAAGTCACGTCATCGTGACGGATATCAACGGCGAGTTCAACACCGCGTCAAGCTGGAACCCGCACAGCCAGAACACCAACCGGGGCGAAACCGACCGCGACGGCATCTGGTTCGGGCAGCTTGAAACGCTGAACGACGACCTGGGCGCGCTGCTCTATGATACCTATATCATAGAGGAATTGCCCTGCGAAGCCAACAAGGATTACGAGCTTCTCATCTTCGAGGTGTCCATCTACCGCCATAACACGGTGGTGGATTTGGGCACGCTCACAAACGACTACATTGTGGTGCCGGAGATATTCACCACCGCCCGCGATCAGGATACAGGAACCGGCAACGCATATGTATCCGAAAAGACCACAATCATCGACACCGTCTACTACAGTGGCCTGAAGGCCGGGCAGGAATACACGGTGCGCGGCGTCCTGATGAACAAAGAGACCGGCGAACCCCTGCTGGTGGACGGTGAGCAGGTTACCGCCGAAGCGACCTTCCGCGCACTGTCCGACACCGGCAGCGTATCCATGCCGTTCACATTCGATTCCTCTGCTATGAAGGGCAAGGCGGTGGTGGTCTTTGAAACCCTGTATTTTGAGGACGAAGAGGTCGCCACCCACGCCGATATTGAGGACGAGGGCCAGACCGTGACCTTCATGGACCCGAAGATCGGCACCAGCGCGGCTGACCCGGACGGCGAAAAAGTGCTGGGCATCCGTACCGAGGTGACACTGGTGGACACGGTTTCCTATGAGAACCTGATCCCCGGCAAAGAGTATACCCTCAAAGGCGTATTGATGGACAAAGGCACCGGCGCGCCACTTTTAGTGGACGGCGCACAGGTGGTGGCCGAAACCACATTCACGCCGGACGAAGCAAACGGCACTGTGGAAGTGGTGTTCACATTCAACTCCACCGCCCTGAAAGGCAAAACGGTGGTGGTCTTTGAAACGCTGGAGGCCGGTGGCATTGAGATCGCCACCCATGCCGACATCGAGGACGAGGGCCAGACCGTGACCTTTACCGAGCCCAAAATCGGCACATCCGCCAAAGCGGAGGACGGCGGCAAGACCATCCCCATCGCCGCGAGTGTCACCGTTGTGGACGTCGTCAGCTACGAGAACCTTGTTCCCGGCGAGAAGTATGTCATCAAGGGCGTGCTGATGGATAAACAGAGCGGCCAGCCGCTGATGAAGGATGGCAAGGCGATCACCGCCGAAACCACATTCACGCCCACCGCGGCGTCCGGCACCGTGGAGGTGCGCTTTACCTTCGATACCAGGGCCATCGCGGGCAGGACGCTCGTTGTGTTTGAAACCCTTGAATGCGATGGGCAGGTCATCGCCGAGCATAAGGACATCAACGATGAGGCCCAGGCGGTGAGCGTGAAGGAGTATGTACCCGAACCGCCGGAGCCGGCCCCCACGCCCGAACCCGGCAAACCCGTGCCACAGACCAGCGATGATTATTCCATTGTCCTGTGGCTGGCACTGGCGGCCATCGCGCTGCCCGGCCTGCTGGTGAGCGCGGTGCTACTGTGCAAGAAAAAGCGCAAAGCATTGGTGGTACTCATCTTCTGTGGCGCGCTTCTGGCCGCAAGCGCGTACATGGCGTTTGGCGAATGGAAGCAGTACAGCGAGGGTGCCGGGGTGTACACGGACCTTGCGCAGTATGTGACGCCACCGTCCGAGCCCACGCCCGATGCGGAGGAGCCGACATCCGCGCCTGATGAAACGACCGGGGAGGAAGCGGGTTCGCCCGCTTCCTCTCTTTCACTCCCGTCCGTGGATTATGCCGCCCTGCGGGATATCAACCCCGATATCGTGGGCTGGCTGATCCTGGAGGACACGAACATCAACTTCCCCATAGCACAGGGCAGCGATAACAGCCGCTACCTGAACCATCTGTATGACGGCGCCCGCGGCAAAGCGGGCACGCCCTTCCTCGATTACGAGAGCAGCCCGGATTTTACGGACGGCAACAGCATCGTGTATGGGCATAACCTGCTGGACGGCTCCATGTTTTCCTGCCTGACGGAGTATGCGGAACAGGCGTATTACGACGCGCACCCCGCTATGCTCCTGCTCACGCCGGACGGCGCATACCGCATGGAGATATTCGCGACGTTCGTGGCAAGCCCTGATGAAGCGGGCGCGGACACATCGCCCTGGCGGCAGGCATGGGACACGGAAGAGGATTTCTCTGCCTGGCTCTCGCAGGCGCAGGATCGCTCTGTCATCCAAGCAGGTGTAGAACTTTCCCCGGAGGATACGGTGCTGACCCTTTCCACCTGCACCAACCGGGGCCGCGACAGATTCCTTGTCATGGGTCGACTGGTTCCGGCCACCTGATTCCATGTTATGGCAAAGGCGCGGGGGCTTTGGCTCCCGCGCCGCGCTATGATTGGGCTATTGCAGCTAAAGCGAATTAGTGTGTATAGTCAATAATCCGTATTTCATCTCCCAAATCCTTGCTCACAGTATCCCGCATCTTTTTTGCAAAGGGACAGGGGTACCCGATAGGATTCCCTCGTGATATACAAGAAGCAAACACGATGGTATCGGCTCCTCGTTTCACCATTTCTCTCGCACGGAATATAGCCTTTTTGCCCGGACATCCCCCGCAGGAGTTGAGGCCAACTACTTGTATATCTTCTTCTATTCCCTCAAATGCGCCTGTTTTTTCGCGCATGACTTTGAAATCAGTCGTCGCGGGACAAACATCTTCGGTCTGCATACAGCGTATCAATCCGACTTTCATAAATTGCACTCCTATCATTTTTTACTTGCCCTGCCTACAAAGCGTAAGCTGCCACTCCCATTCCCGCAGATAATACAATCAACAGAATTGGCGAGAACTCCTTTTTCCTGATTTTTTGATAGCTTATTGAGGCGGCAAAGAGTACCGCAGTAATCAACAAGGCCCGCCAATCAAGGGCTGCTCGCCCGATGTCAGTAAAAAAATTGATGATAACCATATAAACGCCCATTGCAAGAACAATCCCGATAAAGCAAGGCTTTATCCCTTTTAAGACAGCTTGCACATATTTGTTTTTAATCAGGCTTTTCATCAAGGCCACTATAATCAGTATAACAACAAACGATGGAAGAACAACGCCCAATGTTGCAATAATGGCTCCCAACATCCCAGCCTGGGTGCTACCGATGTAGGTCGCCATGTTCACCATGATGGGGCCGGGGGTGGATTCGCTGACGGCAATCATACGGGTTATCATTTCGTCGGTCAGCCACCCATGCGATAAAACGGTGTCCCGTATGAGAGGGATCGCCCCATAAGCGCCACCAAAGGAAAATGTCCCCACCTGCAAAAAAGCCCATAACAGTTCAAAGTATATCATTGCTCCGCGGCGCCCTTCCTGTTTTTCATCTGCTGAACCATGAAAAAGATATACCCGGCCACCCCGGACAACAGGATAAGGTATAGGCTTGATATATGCCACCCCGCAAAATGAATAACAAGCGAGGCAGCAAACGCGCAGACCATGATAGTGATTGGGAATGCCTTTTTATGCATCTTTTTCAGCATCTTAATTGCGGCATTAAAAATTAAAATGCCAACCGCAATTTTTATCCCTTGAAAAGCATGGGCAACAACGGCGATTTCAAGCAAGTTGTCAAAGAACAGAGATATAACATACAGAATTACAAAAGATGGAAACACCATGCCCAGTGTTGAAAGAACCGCACCCGGTATCCCGACCTGTTGGTAACCGATGTAGGTTGCCCCATTGATAGCAATAGGGCCGGGTGTGGATTCCGCAATAGCTGTCATATCCATAAACTCGTCGTGGGTCAGCCATTTCTTTTTCTCAACACATTCGTTATCCATCAAGGCTATCATGGCGTATCCGCCGCCAAAGGTAAACAAACCGATTTTCATAAAAGTTAGTACAAGGTCAGCTAAAATATGAGACTTTTTCATTCATTGCCTCTTTTTCCATGAGAGCATTGCTCGGAACTATCATGGCCTGTATGCTTACCGTGGCAAAACTCTTTTGTTTCCTCGCTGCACTTGCCTTTTTTGTGGCAGTTCCCTTTTTCGGTAGATGGGCAATCTTCTTGTGCATCCGGCTTACAGGCTTCATATTCTATTTCGGCCAATGCGCTGATCTCTGCGGCAAGTTTGTGGAGTTCCTCGCGTTCCACCTGATAGTGCATATAGTACCCGCGCTTTTCACCGACAAGCATTCCGACCTCACGCAGCACCTTCAAATGCTGTGATACAGTCGCTTCTGTCAAATGCAATTCATTTGCCAACGCTCTGACACAGTAGTTATGATGCAGGAGCAGTTTTAGAATTTCCATGCGGCTATCATCGGCAATCGCTTTCAACGCCTTTGTAGTTTTCATTATGAGCCCCCCGTATTTTAATTAGTCATATGACTAATTAAATATAACATAAAACTCCAATTAGGTCAACAGCTAAATAGATGGCTTGTCCATACAACCATCATGCTAACCCTAACATGGCAGGCTACAAAAGATTTTGTGGACATATTGACAAAGTTCAATATGAAGCATATACTGTCAATAGATTGAATTTTATCTATATGAGGTGAGCCAATGGAAAACCGTCATGCAATAAACGCAAAAGTGTTCAAAGCCTTTTGCGATGAAAACCGTTTGCAGATATTAGAACTTTTGCAGACAGGCGAAAAATGCGCTTGTGTGCTGTTGGAGGATTTGAAAATCAGTCAACCCACGCTATCGCACCACATGAAAATCCTTTGCGAAAGCGGCGTTGTAGTTGGGCGCAAAGAGGGAAAATGGACGCACTATTCTATCTCTGCCGATGGAGCAGAAGCCGCGCAAACCCTTTTGAAAAAGCTGACAACCGTAACTGCTGATTACGAAAGTACGGGTGATGTTTTATGCGGGTAGTGTGGGATTTTTTTCCAAAATCAAATTCTTGGTATGCGCTGGCTGAATGACTTAATCGGCAGTATGCTGACTACATTCGGCTTGGACATCACAACAAGACTCGGCGGCAGCGTTCAGTTTTTCATCTATGACGTTATCAAAATCGTGGTGCTGCTTTGCGTTTTGATATTCGGCATTTCCTACATTCAGAGCTACTTCCCGCCGGAGCGCAGCAAGAAAATATTGGGGCGGTTTCGCGGCATTGGCGCAAATTGTGTGGCTGCGCTTTTGGGAACGGTCACACCGTTTTGCTCCTGTTCGTCAATCCCGCTTTTCATCGGTTTTACCAGCGCGGGCTTGCCTTTGGGCGTGACCTTTTCGTTTCTGATTTCTTCCCCGATGGTAGACCTTGGCTCGCTGGTGCTGCTCATGAGCATATTCGGGCCAAAGATAGCGATTGTCTATGTTGTGACCGGCCTAATTATTGCCGTTGTCGGCGGCACGATCATCGAAAAGCTGCACATGGAAAAATACGTTGAGGAATACATCACATCGGCGCAGGGCGTGGATATTGAAGCCGCCGAGCTGACGCAAAAAGAACGTTTGCAATATGCTTGGGAGCAAATGCGTGATACGTTCAAAAAGGTATTCCCTTACATTCTGATTGGCGTTGGTATTGGTGCGCTTATCCACAACTGGATACCCGAAAGCTGGATTGAAACGGTGCTTGGCGGCAACAATCCGTTCTCGGTTATACTGGCAACACTGGTAGGCATTCCGATGTACGCAGATATTTTCGGTACTATCCCCGTGGCCGAAGCACTTTACGCAAAAGGGGCGCAGCTTGGCGCGATACTCGCTTTTATGATGGGCGTTACCACGCTGTCGCTGCCCTCTATGATAATGCTTCGCAAGGCCGTAAAACCGAAGCTGCTTGCGCTGTTTATTGGCATTTGCACGGTTGGAATTATCCTTGTTGGCTACCTGTTCAACGCGCTTCAATTTCTATTTTGACGGAGGTACGGAATATGACGAAAGTAGCGCAAGCAGTTGAATGTTTCAATGAGGGATTTAACTGCGCACAGGCGATATTATCTACCTATTGCGAAGAACTTGGTTTAGGAAGAGAGACGGCTCTAACGATTTCTTGTGGCTTGGGTGCCGGAATGGGACGGCTTGGGCATGTCTGCGGGGCCGTATCAGGAGCATATCTTCTGATTGGCTTGAAATACGGTCAACTCCTGCCCGATGATAAAGGCGCCAAGGAAAAAACGTATACGGCAGTACAGAAATTCACCAAGAAATTTGAAGAACGCCACGGTTCAACAATCTGCAAGGAATTATTGGGTGTCGATTTGATGTCAGGTGACAAAGCGCTTGTGTCCGAAAGAGTAAGTGCTATCTGCCCTAAAATGGTTCGTGACGCGGCAGGGATTGTTGAAGAAATGTTATTCTAATGGGAGGTTATGACTATGGCACTATTCGGAAAAAAGAAAGAAGCAGAAAAAAGCTACCGCGGTGATGTGAGCGCCGAGAGTATCAAACAGGCCGCACAGGGCGCGGGCGCAATGATAAAAGTGCTTGGCTCTGGCTGTAAAAAATGCAATGAGTTAGAAGCCAACACGAAAGCGGCACTCGCTCAGCTTGGCATGGACACCACCATCGACCATGTGACGGATTTTGCGGCAATCGCGGCTTACGGAGTAATGACTACCCCCGCTTTAGTCTTGGAAAAAAAGGTTGTATCCGCTGGCAAGGTTTTGAAAACAGATGAAGTAATCGAGTTGATAAAAAAACAGGGAGGGCAATAGCATGAGGATGTTAGCGGAGTTCTTTCCAGAGTTTGCGGAAAAGCTGGACGAAATGGATGCGTTGTACGCAGAAAAACGGAGCATTGATGAAAAGACATATCAATTTATCTGCTTTGCCCTGTCTATAAAAGGGCGGTCAAAGCCTTGCGTTCTAAAGCACTTCAAAGGTGCATTGGAAGCTGGCGCAACGGTTGAGGAATTGACCTACATTCTCGCGCTTACCATGCGTGAAGCTGCTGGCGCGGATGACTGTTGGACGCATGATGTCATTGGCGATTGGAAAGAGATCATTGCCGAGAACATCAAATGCGATTGTGAAAAATAATCTTAGTATCTGCAAAAACAACGCATGGTGTGAAATCCATGCGTTGTTTTATGTCAAGTTGGCGGGGCCACATACCTCTTAAGCTATATAAAGTATATACCCGAAACAGCCACAGAACAACGGTAATTGGGGGACTTCGGAGCCGCCCCGCTCTGCTTGAAAGAAAACACAGGAACATTGCCAAAGGGCCTTGCATATCTACGCAAAGCAAGTTAACATCACACAACCGCTGGAGCAACCGGCAAAAAATGCGTGAAAGGCAGGGCTATATAATGGAAGTACGGTTTGAAAAAACGGGCGCGGAGCGCAAGGCATTGGTCACCGCCATCAGCGAAATCACGGGGACGAAAGCGAAATACATGGGCGCGCCCGGCTTCGCTTATTGTGTGGGCGGCCATATCGTCACAGTTGATGGGATGCTGGTCGCGGACGATGCACAAGCGCAGGAGGTTTCTTCGCTGTTGGATGCATTGGCCGAGCGCGGGGTTTTTCCTGTAGAAATGCCCGATTTGAACGGCACCGCGGCGTATGAAAGCGTTACACCACTGGCCGTGGCCAGTGCGCCGGGTGAGAAAGAAACGGCGACCGCCGTTGGCGTGTTGTTGGAGGGTGCGTTCGCCATCGAATTGCCCGCCGAGGCTATGGATGTTTTGGCATCGGAGAACCTCGAAAAGCTGGTGGCGGGCAAGGCGCCGCTGATCCGTGCAGCCCTGGGCGAAAACCTTGCGGACGGCGCGGATGCGCTTCCCATCGTCATCGAGGGCGGCAGAGTTTCCTTTCCATGGTTCCGGCTGGGCATTGATGCGGATGCGATTGCCGCGTGGTCCTTTTTTGCCGCTGCCCTGCGCGATACCGCGATAAAGCAAAAACGTGTGGTCATGTCGGATAAACCCTACGATGGTTCCGAGAAATATGCCATGCGCTGTTTTCTGTTGAAGAACAGCAGTCAGTTGCGAAAACGCTTTTGCGCGTTCCCCTTAGACGGGGATATGTCCGATAAAACGCCAGTATATCTTGATTTCCTGCCGCCGCTTGCCGCTTGAACAATCCGCTTCGCCAACTTCAATACGCTCAATGAGCGCCTCAATATCAGCGCGGCACAGGTCGTCTAAATGAATATGTCTGCGAACCACCTCAGCCCATTTTGACACGCTGAGGATTTTTTCTTCTGTGGCGGCAAGCCGCGCTTTGATTTCATCAAATTGTGTCTGCCGCGATTGCCGCTCATGCTCGTTCTTTTCCATGAGGGCAATGTATGTTGCTTCTGAGATTTTGCGCGTCGCCTTGTCTTCGTAAAGTTCGGCGGCGATACGCTCCAAATCATCAAGCCGCCGTTTAAGGCGCTTGACCTCCTGCCGCAAAAGGTTCCGCTGTTCGGTATTATCTAACGCCATTGCGCGTTTCAGCTTTTCCAATACAGCGGCTTCATCCAACATGATTGCTTTTGCGTAATCTTGCAGCTCGCTCAGCACCAGCGCTTTCAACGGATTTTCGGAAATGGTGTGCCATGAACAGGTGGCATAGCCTGTAAGCTGATAACGGTAACAGCTATAACTGGTGTACCGCTTGACGTTTCCATTCTTGCGGTGCTGAACGGAAATGTGGCAAACAAGCGATGAGCCGCAATCCATACAAAACAGCTTTTCACCAAATAGCGACGGCTGCGACTTTCGTCTGCCATTGCTTTTCTCGGCGGAGGCAATGTCTATCTTCCGCACCTTATCCCACGTTTCTCGGTCTATAATCGGTTCGTGGGCGTTGTCATACCGTATCCATTCAGATTCCGGCTTTTTGAATCTGCGCTTATCTTTATATGAAAGATTGCCCTCCTTGAAGCTCACCAAATTTCCGATATAGGCTTCATGACGCAATATGTCCCGTATGGTGGCGTACATCCATTTGGAGAGCAAAAGCCGCTGATTTTCAATACTGATGGATTCATCTGTGGGGACAA
>JAITGM010000024.1 GCA_031280685.1 Christensenellaceae bacterium | reverse complement strand
TCAGAGCCGGAAGCCGCGCCGCAGTCAAAATCCGCGGGCTTGGCGTGGGAGGTCATTGAGGACACGCTGAACCAATTGATTGACTTTTCACAGCCCACGCTTGATAAAAAGCTCTATGATAAGTTCGTCTCCAAAATTATCCCGCGCGGCAATAACCGATTTGCGTGGGTGATGAATCTGGACAACGGCTTGACCGAGGATTTCACCTTGGTCGCCGAGGGTCGGAAATCGAAGCAGACCGTTTCGGTGGACGATTCCGAAGGGGGTGAAAGCCCCCTACATAACATAGGCGTCATTCGGCTTGCCGACTTCAAAAAATGGCGCAAAAGCCAAAAATCATCCCCCGTGCAATTCCCTCACAGGCGGCGATTGAAGGGAAGAACTAAGCAAGCTTAACCACGTCAAAAAAGGAATGCCGGGGATTTCCCCGGCATTCCTTTTGCGCGTTTAAGGGCGCTTTCGCAGCCCTTAAAGCGACCCGCGCACCTGGTTCCAATCGACCAGCAGGCTGTAACGCTCGGTTTTAAAGTGCAATACGCAATCCTTCTCGTCTTCCGGCCCTGAGAAGTGGTTTTTCAGCCCGCCATACCACATTGCAAGCTTCAGGGCGGGATCGGTCAAAATCTCGATTGTGCCAAGGAGGGTGATGTTGTATTCCATCGAATTAAAGCAGAGACTAGCCTTGTTGCAGGCCAGGATGCTTGCGGTTCTGGATCCAAAGCCCGTGCAAAGATAGATGCTGCGAACCCCGTCGGCCGCGGAGGGCGTGATCGTGGAAGCATGGGGGAAGCCGTCTTCGTCCAGAAGCGCCAGGGCGCAATAGCCGCTTTGGCGGAGGGAATGGGAAACGATTTCGCCGGCGCGGACGAGGATATTTTCGTGCATAGCCAATCTCCTTTTTGCGAATGTATTTAGAATCCTTCGGCGCAGAAGGCGAGCTTCCCGCCAAGCAGGGTCATCAGCGCGCGGCCCGAAAGCAGCCTTTCGGGTTCGTCGCTGAAGGGGTCTACGTCAAAGACGCTAAGATCGGCCAGCATGCCGGGCTTAATCCGCCCCCGAATGCCCTCTTCGCCCACGGCCCGGGCGGCGTTGACCGTGAAGAGCGAAACCGCATCCCAGGGGGAAAGGCAATGCTCAGAATAGCAGCCGTTTTTTGGCCTTTGCTCAAAATCCTTGCGCTCGATGGCACAATAGAGGTTCAGCAGCGGGTCGAGAGGCTCGACCGGGCAGTCGGAACCGGCTGAAACGTTCACGCCGCGCTTTAAAAAGCCGTCCCAGTTGTAGGAAGTGGCGGCGAGGGTTTTCCCCACGCGCGCATCCACGATGTGGGCATCGTATTCGAGAAAAACGGGCTGCACCAGCGCCTGCACGCGCAGGGCGGCGAAACGGTCGAGCAGGGGCTCGTCGCTGATCTGGCAATGGATGATCCCGTGGCGGGGGGAAAGACCCGGAAAGGCTTTTTGCGCGCGCTCGACGGCATCCAGCACCATATCCATGGCGCGGTCGCCGATGGCGTGGATGGAAACGGGCAGGCCGTGCGCGTGCGCGAGGGCCACCATGGCGTCCAGTTCCTTTTGGGGATAGACGGCGGTGCCGCGCTGCCCAGGCGCATCGGCATATTCGCCGCGAAGCGCGGCCGTGCGCGCGCCCAGGGAGCCGTCGGCCAGCATTTTTAGGGATTTGACCTTATAGAGCGAACCCTTCGCGTGATCGTAACCATAGCCCTTGGCAAAGAAGGCGCCCAGCGCCTCGGGCGTGCGGAAATGCGCCTGCTCAAAGACGCGCAGGGGCATTTTCCCCTCGGCTTGCAGCTCTTCATAGGCCCGCATTATGGTTTCGGCGCCGCCGAGCGACGGGGGGAAGTCGTCGCTGTGTGCCGCGGTTAGGCCCTTTGAGGCCGCATGCGCCATGGCAGCAGCGAGCCGCTGCTTGACGCCGCCCAGCTCGAGCTCCACGCTCGGGTTGGCGAGGGACTGGGCGGTTTCGGTCAACAGGCCGTTGGGCAGGCCGTCTTCGCCCAAGAGGATTTCGCCCCCGGGCAAGCCCCCGTGCCCCAGGATGCCGAAGAACTCGAGCGCCCTGCTGTTGCAAACGCTCATGTGCCCGCAAACCCGGCTGAGCACGATGGGCCGCCCGGTCTGAATCCGATCCAGATCGTGCCTGGTGGGCAGGCGCCCTTCTGCCCACAGATCCTGGTTCCAGCCGCGCCCGCGAACCGGCCCGTCGCCCGGGTGCGCGGCGAGGAAGGCTCCGATTGCCCCGAGCGCCTCGCCGATGGAGCGCGTGCCGTTTAGATTGACGGTGAGAAAGCTTTCGCCCAGGCCGCGCAGGTGCAGGTGCGTATCGCTCAGGCCCGGCAAAACAGCGGCGTTTTTCAGGTCGATCAGCTCGGTTTTGGCGGTTTGCAGCCTAAGGATCTCTTCATCGCTCCCCACGGCCGCGATTTTGCCGCCGGAAATGGCGATGGCGTCGGCCGTAGGCCGAGCCTCGTCCATGGTGTGCACGCGCGCGTTGAATAGGATCTTGTCCATCCCCTTTTGCTCCCCTCTGTTGGCTTTGTTCAGTCCGCATCCAGGACGAGGATGCTCTTTTCGTCCGCGTTCAGGCGGGCAACCGCCCCGAGCGGCAGGCTCATGCCGCCGCAGACGTGCCCGCAGAACAGGCCTGTTAGGCAGGGCTTGCCCGCGGGGACGATCAGCTCGCCAAAAATCTCATTGAGGCTCAAATCGGAAGCCCTTTCCTTACCGCAGCCGCTGAAAGCGCCGAGCAAGACCCCAGCGCAATCGCGGAACTTGCCCGCGTTGCGCAACTGGGTCAGCAGGCCGTCCACGCGGCGGGTCGTTTCGCCGATTTCCTCTAAAAAAAGGATCTTGCCCCTGGCGTCCAGCTCGTAAGGCGTGCCCAAAGAGGCCGCGATCAGCGTGAGGTTGCCGCCGCAAAGCGCGCCTTCCGCCTTGCCCGGCACGAGGGTGCGCAGGGGCTTGCCCTCGGGGTTGCGAAGCGCTTCTATGCGCCCAAAAAGGGCTGAATTCAGGGCTGCGGCTGTGTATTCATCGAGCCCCCGCGCCCATTCGCTGGCCGGCATGGGGATGTGGTAGCTCTTCAGCCCCTGCCGGTTTAGCGCGATGTGCAGGGCAGTCACGTCGGAATAGCCGCCGAAGAACTTCGGGTGCGCCGCCATGGCGGGCAGGTCGAGCAGCGGCAGGATGCGATGCGCGCCATAACCCCCGCGCGCGCAGAAAACGCCTTCGATGGATGCATCTAAAAAGGCCGCCTGCAGATCCCTGGCGCGCAGAGCGTCGCTCCCGGCAAAGAAGCCGTGCCGGAGATGGCAGCTTGCGTACACGAAGGGCGAAAGGCCGAGCGCGCGCAGGGCCTTGACGCCCAGCGCGAGCCTTGCCGGCTCCACGGGGCCGGAGGGGGCGACGAGCGCCACCCGGGCGCCCTCTTTCAGCTTTGGCATTGCGCACAGCACCGCCTTTGCATACCAGAAAACTTTTTTCAGAACCCTTTTTGGCCGGGCGGCATACCCTAATTAGGGTAAAGAAGCCGGCGGACACGGCCTTACCTTAGCATGCTTTGGGTTTTGGCGCAAGAAGCGGCGAATTCGCGAAGCCCTTTCTACCAAAAAACGAAAACCGAAAAGGGAAAATGCGGTGGCGGGCCGGGTTTTGTGCATGGGCCGAAGTGCCTTGTGCAATTTGCATATTCCTGCTATAATTATGGGGAAAATAAGCGCGGAGGTGCTAGCTATGAGTGAAAATCTGCCCGTTAATGTGACGATCGACGAAGGTGTGGGTTCTGTAACCTTCGCAAGCGACGTCATCGCCACGATCGCCGGCCTCGCCGCGACCGAGGTGGAAGGCGTCGCGGGGATGACCGGCAACGTGATGACCGACCTGGGCGAGATCCTGGGCCGCAGGAGCCTGACCAAGGGCGTAAGGGTCGAGGTCGGCAAGGAAGAGGCCGCGATCGACGTTTACGCGATCATCTACTATGGCAGCCCAATCATCGAGGTTTGCCAAAAGGTGCAGGAAAACGTGCGCAAGGCCATCGAAACCATGACCGGCCTTCGCGTGGTGGAGGTCAACGTCCACGTGCAGGGCGTTCAGTTCGAAAAGGAGCTTCCCGCCCCCGTGGCGGAGGAAGAGCCCCTGCTGCCGCCGCGCGTCCACTAAAGAGTTTCGCCCTTGGGGGCGCGATTTAAGGAGGGGCCTGGAGTGAGAATTCGTCTGCCTGACCGCATTCTGACCGTTTTTTTAATGTTGCTGCTCATCGCCCTTGGCTTTTGGCTGGCCCTCGTCGCCGGGGGCTACATAGCGGTTCCGTTCATGGGCTTTCCGGCGATGGAGATCGACGATAGAATCGCCGTCATCGCGGGCTGCGCGGCGGTGGTGCTGCTGGCCATCCGCGTGATCTTCGCCAACGGCAGGCGGCGCGGATCCGAACCGCCCGCCCAGAAGGATGCCTTCCTGCGCCGGGGCGAAGAGGGCGAGGTGCGCATCGCGCTTTCCGCAATCGACGCGATGGCCCAGCGCGCGGCCAGGGGGATTTCCGGCGTGCGCGATTTGAGGAGCGAAGTTACGGCCGGGGAGGACGGCGCCCTCACGGTGCGGCTGCGCCTTGTTTTGGGGGCTGACAGCAACGTGCAGGAGCTTTCTAAGCAGGTGCAGGAGGCGGTCGCGGCCCATATTACCGCCCACACCGGCCTGCAGATGGCCGGTGTGCATGCCTTTATCGAGCAGGTTGGCCAACCGAGCACGGCTGGGCAGAGGACCCTTGAGTAAAGGGGCAAAAAGTGATGCTTAAAGCGCTTTTCCAAAGATATTTCTTCACCGTTTTGATGGCTGCGCTCGGCTTGCTTGCGGCCATCTTGTTTTTGACTCTCGGCTTTTGGCGCAGCCTTGTGCTGATGGCGCTGGTGGCCGGCGGGGCAGCGTTCGGCTACTGGCTGGACCAAAGCCCGGATCTGCGCGAGGTCGTCGAGCGGCTCTTTCACAGGGGCGGCGGCGAGGATGGCTGACAAAAGGGGATTTTAAGCGGTTTTTGGAGGGGGCACAACCAACATGGCAAGAGCCTATGCGAGGGATTGCGCCGCGCGCCTGCTCTATGCGCGGGCCTTGGGCGGCGACCCGATTGACGATAAGAGCGACATTTTAAAGGCCGGGCTTGCCGAGGGCGAAGAGGCCCCCGGCCTGGATGGTGGCGATAAGGCCTACATCGCGGCGATGCTCGATGGCGTGGGCGAAACGCTCGACGAGCTGGACGATTGGGTCGAACAATATGCCGTGGGCTGGGCTCTCGAGCGCATTTCCAAGGTGGATTTGAGCGTTTTACGCCTGGCGCTCTTTGAGATGCTGCACAGGGAGGATATCCCGGTCAACGTTTCGATCAGCGAAGCGGTGGGCCTGTGCAACCGCTTTTCTACGCCGGAATCCGCGGCCTTCGTCAACGGCATTTTGGGCAGCGTCTCCAGGCGGCTGGAAGAGCAATAAAAAGGGCTGAAATCAGCAATAAAAAAGCGTAGCTTAAGGAGGGCTTGCCCATGGCCGCCCAGATCATCGATGGGAAGGCAATCGCGGCAAAGGCGCGGAAGGCGCTGCTGCCAAGGGTGGAAGCGTTAAAGGCGAAGGGGATCGCGCCGAACCTCACGGTGATCCTGGTGGGGGACGACCCTGCTTCCGCGGTCTATGTGCGCAACAAGGAGCGTGCGGCCAAGGAGCTGGGCTTTTTGGGCGGCGTGCTGCGCTTGCCCGCCGAAACGGGGCAGGAAGAGCTTTTAACGCTCATCAAACACCTCAACGACGACGAGCAGGTGCACGGCATCCTGGTGCAGCTCCCGCTGCCCGGGCATATTTTGGAATCCGCGGTTCTGGCGGCCATTTCGCCCCAAAAGGATGTGGATGGCTTCCACGCGGTGAACGCGGGCAGGCTCATGGCAGGCCGGCCGCTGTTCGCGCCCTGCACGCCCAAGGGCGTCATGCGCCTGCTGGCCGAAAGCGGCATAGAAACCCGGGGCAAGAACGCCGTGGTCGTGGGCCGATCGAATATCGTGGGCAAGCCCATGGCCATGCTGCTTTTGCAGGCCGACTGCACCGTGACCATCGCCCATTCAAAGACCCAAAACCTGGCCGCGCTCTGCGCCGGGGCCGATCTTTTGGTCGCAGCCATCGGGCGGCCCAAGTTCATCACAACCGAAATGGTCAAGGAGGGCGCCGTGGTCATCGACGTGGGCATCAACCGCGTGGGCGAAAAGAAGCTCGTGGGCGATGTAGACTTTGACGGGGCGTCGAAAAAGGCGAGCTTCATTACCCCGGTGCCGGGCGGCGTGGGCGCGATGACCATCGCCATGCTGATGGAGAACACGGTCGAGGCCGCGGAGCGCGCTTTGGCCCCATGCTAGAGATCACCCTCTCGGTCGGCGAGCTGAACGAATACGTTCGCACCCTGCTCGAGGGGGACGCGCTGCTTTCGTCCCTGCGGCTGCGGGGTGAGATCTCGAACTTCAAACGGCATTCCTCGGGGCACCTCTATTTTTCACTCAAGGATGCTTCTTCCGTCATTCGCTGCGTGTGTTTCAGGCAAAACGCGCAGGCGCTGCGCTTTTCGCCCAGGGATGGCCTGGGCGTCGTGGCGAGGGGCTATGTTTCGCTCTTCCCAAGGGATGGCGCCTATCAGTTCTATTGCGAGGGCATGGAGCCGGACGGCGTGGGCGCGCTCTACGCCCTGTTTGAAGAAACGAAGGCGCGCCTTGCAAAAAAAGGCTATTTCGACCAAACCAGAAAGCGCCCCTTGCCCGCGAATCCACGCTGCGTCGGCGTGGTCACATCCGAAACCGGTGCGGTGATCCGCGACATTATTCGCGTGGCCAGGCGAAGGAACCCCGGCATCGGCATTTTGCTCGCGCCCTGCCGCGTGCAGGGCGAGGGCGCCGAAATGGAGATCGCCGAGGGGATTCGTTCCCTGCAAGACCAGGGGGTTGATCTGATTATCTGCGGGCGCGGCGGCGGCTCGTTCGAGGATCTTTGGTGTTTCAACGAAGAAATCGTGGCGCGGGCCATCTTCGAGAGCAAGCTGCCCGTGATCTCCGCCATCGGCCACGAAACCGACTTTAGCATCGCCGACTTTGTGGCCGACATCAGGGCTTCGACCCCTTCGCAGGCTGCTGAGCTGGCCGTGCCGGATTTAAGTTCCGCGATGCTGCGGCTCGATTCGCTCATGGCCAGGCTGAATCTCAGCGCCTCGCGCGAGCTGGCCCTGCGCGGGCAGCGGCTTGCCGGCCTGCGGCAGCGGCTTTCGCCTGCCGGGTTGTCCGCGTCGCTCGCCCTTCGGGGCGAGCGGCTGCGCGGACTGAATGAGCGGCTGAACTTTGGGATTTTGAGCCTTTTCGAGCGAAAGGCGCAGGCATTGGGCGGCCTGAATGGCAAGCTGCCGGCCCTGAACCCAGACCGAGTGCTGGAGCGGGGCTATGCCATCGTGACCGGCGAGGACGGGAGGGCGTTGCATGCGCCGCCGCCGCCCGGCAGCCAGGTTTTGGCGAAACTGAGCGGGGGCTCCTTCCGCGCAAGGGTGCTACAAAGGGCGGAAAAGCAGCGGCAAATCGGTTTTTTGGACGAGGTGAGCGAAGATGCCAAGGCAGACTAAGGCTGAAAGCCAGAAGAGCTTTGAAGAAGGGCTTTTGGAGCTGGAGCAGATCCTGATGGGCATGGAGGGCGGCGACTTACCCCTGGAGGAAGCCGTGGCCGCCTATGAAAGGGGGGCGAAGCTCGCCCTCGAGTTGGAAGCGCAGCTCAAGGCCGGGCGGCAGAGGGTGGAAAAGCTCATGAAGGACCAGAGCCGCGTCCCCTTCGGAGAAGAGGGCGAAACCGAGCCGTGATTTTAGGCGAGAGGGGGGGGCGGCGGCCCATGAATGAGAGCGATCTTCTGGCGATGTTTGGAAATCCCGTCCTCGTGCCGGCGGGCATGGGCTGGTTGAGCGCGCAGCTTTTAAAGGGCGTGCTGATCCTCATCCTGCACCGCAGGATAGACTGGGGCCGCTTTACCGGCACCGGCGGCATGCCCTCGTCCCACAGCGCCTTCGTGGTGGGGGCGGCCGCGTCCCTGGGGCTGCACTACGGTTGGAACAGCCCTCTTTTCGCGCTGGGCGCGGTGCTGGCCATCATCGTGATGTACGACGCCGCGGGCGTGCGCCGCGCGGCCGGCCGCCACGCGGCGCGCATCAACCAGATTATTGACAGGATGACGGCCTCGGGCAGTTTTGAGCTGAAGCCGGAGGAATTGAAGGAACTGCTCGGTCATACCCCGCTTGAGATCCTGGCTGGGGCGCTGCTCGGCGTGCTGATCGCCGTAGCCTGCTCTTGAACATAAAAGCAACGGAAACAGGGAAAGGGGAAGGGAACCATGGCAGCCTGGCTTTGCCCGACCTGCGGGCGGGAATTCAAAACCCGGGGGCAGCATCATTTTTGTGAGCCCTTCACGGGCGTGGAAGACTACATCAAGGCACAGCCCGCCGAGCTGCGCCCAAGGCTTCGCGCGGTGCGCGAGACCATCCGCCAAAACGCCCCGCAGGCGGTCGAAAGGATCGCCTGGCGGATGCCGACCTTCTGGCAGGGCGAGAACCTCATTCATTTTGCCGCGTTCAAAAAGCATATCGGCATCTACCCCGGCGAAGAAGGCGTGAGCGCCTTCAAGGAAAGGATCGAAGAGGCGGGCTACCGTTCGAGCAAGGGTGCGATCCAACTGCCGAACGACCAGGAGCTGCCCCTGGAGTTCATCGCGGAGCTTACGCGCTTCCGCGTAAGGAATGCGGAGGAAAAAAAGTGAACGAGAAGGTCTATTCTTTTGAGGCGACCATCCAAAGCGCCGAGGGCAAGGGCGGGGCCTTCGTGGCCTTCCCACACGATGCGCACAAGGAGTTCGGAAAAGGCCGCGTGCGGGTGCGCGCGACCTTCGATGGCGAACCCTATGACGGCAGCATGGTCAACATGGGCGTGAAGAACGCCGATGGCAGCGTGTGCTACATCATCGGCATCCTAAAGTCCATCCGCGCAAGGCTGGGGAAGCAGGCGGGCGACAGGGTGCGCGTCACCATTCAGGAACGCGAATAAGGGGGGATTGGGGCGCATTCGGGCCTTCGCATGAGGGATTCCCCCCTCTAGCAAGGTAGTGTTCTGCGAAGCTGGCTCATCATTCCAAAGGGCAGCGAGAACGGGCGCGCGCGCTCCGCTCGCGCGCCGGGGCCAGCTCCGCGCTGCGCGCGGGCGGCCGCTACGCGGAGCTGGCAGCTTCGCTGCCGGCTGGCCCACGAAGCTGCAGGCCGTGCGAATTGCGCTGATGGCTGACCCCGATTGCCACTGCGAAGGGCTTAAACAATGAAACAATCTAAAAGGCCGCCCAAATAAGGGCGCCCCTTTTTTAATGGAAGAGGGCAGGCTGGATTGCTTCGCTGGCGCTCGCAACGACGGAAAGAAAGGCCGCGTGGATGAAGAACGCGGCCTTCCTTTCTGAAAGGCGGCGCTTGTGGCGGCGCGGGGGGATTGGCGAGGCCTATCAGCCGCCTGCGGCGCGTCCGCGCGCGAACGTGGAGGCACTAGGCGATGCGGCTTCGATTCTCCCGCGTGCCTTCCGGAGGTGCAGACCGAGCCATGCTCGCTGATGGTTTAGCTCGTTACATCAAATAGGGAAGCGCGCTGGATTGCTTCGCTGGCGCTCGCAACGACGGAAAGAAAGGCCGCGTGGATGAAGAATGCGGCCTTTCTTTCTGAAAGGCGGCGCTTGCGGCGGCGCGGGGGGATTGGCGAGGCCTATCAGCCGCCCACGGCGCGCCCGCGCCGTTAGGGGGATGCGAGCGTGGGCTGAGGAAGCACTGGGCTTTTTGCCGCGCTTGTGCTATGCTAGCGGGGCAAGGCGTCAATCGCCGCGCCCGCAGGGTGCTCCTCGTAAAAAGAGGGGGAAAAGGGAAGCCGAAAACCGGCGCAGCCCCCGCTGCTGTAGGGGTGGATGGCCGGCCACAGAGCCACCGGGGGCGGGAGCCCTTAGGGAAGGCGGCCGCGGCCAGAAGAACCCGAGCCAGAAAACCTGCCCTGCGCCTTGGGCCAAATCCAACTTAATTTCGGGCCCTTGGAAGGGCGCTGCTGCCGTGCGCGGAGGGCGCGCGAGGCGCGTTTTGGCCGTTGATGCCCTTGCGGAAAGGCAAACCCCATGAAAAACCGCATCACCCTAAGGGCGCTGGGCGCCCTGCTGCTGGCGCTGCTTTTGCTGAGCGCCTGCGCCCAAGGCGCGCCCGGCGCGCAGGCGACCGTTACGGACATGATGGGCCGAGAGGTCGCCCGGGGCGCATTGCCGCAAAAGATTGTTTCGCTAACCCCGGCCAACACCGAGATCCTCTGCGCGCTGGGCCTGGAAGAAAGGCTGATCGCCGTGGACGATTTTTCGGACTTCCCAAGCTCCGTGACGGGGCTTGAGAGGATTGGCGCGTTCAGCGAGCCCAACATCGAGCGCATCACGGCGCTGAAGCCCGACCTGATCTTGGCTGGAGACAAGCTCCAGCAGGACGCGATCGAGCGGTTGGCCCAGCTTGGGCTCAAGGTCGCGGCCACGGAGGTCAGCAGCATCGACGCGATTCCGGATTCGATCCTGCTGGTGGGGCAATTGACGGGCGCCGAAGGGGAGGCCAAGGCGCTTGCGGATTCCTTCACGGCCCGCGTGGCCGCCTTGCGCGAGCGCTATAAGAACCTGGGCGAAGGCGAGCGGCCAAGCGCCTACTGGGCGCTTTCGTACGGCGAGTTTGGCGACTACACGGCGGGCGCGGGGGCCTTTCCCACGGAGATGATCGAGATCGCGGGGGGGCTTTCGGTTTCACGCGAAATGCCGGTGCCTTGGCCGATGTACTCGCTGGAGCAGCTCGCTCTGGACGACCCGGATTTCGTCTTTCTGCCCATCGATCCCGCCCTTGCAGCGGATTTTTCCGATTTGGAGCCTTACGCTTCGCTCAGGGCCGTGAAGGAAGGCCGGGTGGTCTTCATCGACCCGAACGCGGCCTCAAGGCCAGGGCCAAGGCTGGCGGATGCCCTTGAGGCAATCGCGGCCGCCCTGCATCCGGAAGCCTAGGGCGATGAAACGACGCAAATGGCTTTTTCCGGCCCTTTTTTTGCTGCTTTTGCTCGCGGGGGGCGTTTCGCTGCTGTTTGGCGGGGCGAGATTGCCGCTCGCGCGCCTGCACGCCGCCCTCATGGGCCGGGATGAGGCCGCGGAGCTCATTCTTTGGTCGCTCAGGCTGCCCAGGGTGCTGCTTTCGATGATAGTCGGGGCAGCGCTGGCCGTCGCCGGGGCGCTGATGCAGGGCGTCTTTCAAAACCCCATGGCGGATCCGCACATTTTGGGGGTTTCCTCTGGGGCTGCCCTTGGGGCGGCGCTTGGGATGGCCCTTTTTGGCGGGGTGGCGGCGCTGCCGCCCCTCGCCTTCGTGTTTGGCCTGCTGGCTGCCGGCTTGGTCTATGCGCTCTCGCGGGGAGGGAGCACCGTGGCGCTGCTGCTGGCGGGCACCGCAGTTTCCGCCTGCCTTTCGGCCATGGTTTCGATGTTGATGCTCTTCCAGCGCGAGGGGCTCGAAAGGGTGCTGCTCTGGACGATGGGTTCCTTCACCATGGCGGGGCCGGATCGGATCGTGCCCTGCTTGATCACGACCGTGGTCGGTTTATTGGGCGCCCTGTTCCTGGCCAGGGATTTGAACGCGCTGCAGCTAGGCGACGAGCAGGCCGCCTCCCTGGGCGTGAATTTAAGCCGCACGCGGTTGCTGGCCTTGCTGATCGCGAGCTTGATGACCGCCGCCGCGGTTTCGATGAGCGGCATCATCGGCTTTGTGGGGCTGATGGTGCCCCACGGCGTGCGCCTGGCAGCGGGGCCCGCGCACGAAAGGCTGATTCCCCTTTCGGCTATGGGCGGCGCGGCGCTCCTCTGCCTGACGGACACCTTGGCGCGCAGCCTGCTCGCGCCGATGGAGATCCCCGTAGGGGTTTTGACCGCCCTGCTGGGCGGGCCCTTCTTTTTGCTGCTTTTGCGCAAGAATCTGAAGGGGGGGCATGGCCTTGGGCTTTGAACTGGAGGCCCGCGGCCTGTGCGTGCGCCTTGGCGGCAAGGAAATTTTAAGGCCGTTCAGCGCGCGCTTCCGCGGAGGGAAGCTCTATGGCATTTTGGGGCAGAACGGCGCGGCGAAGACCACCTTGCTGCGCGCCCTGGCCGGGCTTCTGCCCCCGAGCGGAGGCGAGGTGCTGCTGGATGGCAGGCGATTTGAGGAGTATGGCGGCCGCGAAAGGGCGAAAAGGCTTTCGTATCTGCCACAGGACGCGCCCCGCCCTGAGGGCTTTTCCCTGTGGGAGATGGTGGCCATGGGGCGAACCCCCTATCGGCGCTTTTGGCAAAGAGAGGCGCCGGGCGAGAGGCCGGCGGTGGAGGAAGCCCTGCGGCGGGCCGGGCTTGAGGAGCTTGCCCAGAGGGAAGTCCGGAGCCTTTCGGGCGGGGAATGGCAGCGCGCGCTGATTGCGCGCGCGCTGTGCCAGGGCGCCGAGGGTTTGCTGCTGGATGAGCCTGCCTCCGCCCTGGACATCGCCCACGCAGGGCGCGCGCTTTCGCTCTTGCGCGGCCTTTGCGCGGAGGGGCACTGTGCCGTGCTCGTGCTGCACGACATCAACCTGGCCGCCATGCTCTGTGACGAGATTGTGCTGATGAAGGGCGGAGAGATGCTGGATTTCGGGCCGCCGGAGGGTGTGCTGACGAAGAAAAGCCTTGAAACCGCCTATGAATGCGCCCTGCGCGCCGTGCGGGATGAGAAAACAGGCCGCAGTCTTTTTTTTGCCGAGGCGATTCGCTGAGTGGAGAGGGCCGGATCACGGCCGCTTGCTTGACTGGGGCGTGAAGCCGAGCATATAATGAAGCCAGCATTTTCAATGAAGGAGGCCTTTGCCATGTTTGAGCAAGGCATCGCGGCCCTGAAGCAGGGAAGGATCATGGGCGAGAGGCTGGAGGGCGGAACCATGGCGTTCAGGGGGATTCCCTATGCCAAGCCCCCGATTGGCGCGCTGCGCTGGAGGGCGGCCGAAGCGCCGCTGCCCTGGGAGGGGATTCTGGACTGCCGCGCCTACAGGCCGAGCTTTTCGCAGGTGACGCTGCAGGAGGGTTCCTTCTATCAGAAGGAGTTTTACCCCTTTAACAGGCCCATGTCTGAGGACGGGCTGAGCCTGAATGTTTGGACGCCGGCAAAGGCCGCGGGGGAAAAGCTGCCCGTCTATGTCTGGATCCACGGCGGCGGCTTCGTCGAAGGCTCGGGGGCCGCGCTGCAGTTCATCGGCGACAGGCTGGCGCAAAAGGGGCTCGTGGTGGTCACGATCAACTACCGCCTGGGGGCGCTGGGCTTCATGGGCCACCCGGAATTGACCGCCGAGGCCGGAGCATCGGGGAATTACGCCCTTACGGATATGATCCAGGCCCTGCGCTTCGTAAAAGAGAACGCGGCAAGCTTTGGTGGCGACCCCGAAAACATCACCATCGACGGGCAGAGCGCGGGCTCTATGGCGGTTTTATCGCTCGTGGCGAGCGCAAAGGCCAAGGGGCTGTTTCAGAGGGCCATCGCGCAGAGCGGCGGCGTTCTGGGCCGCGAGATCAAGACGCTGAAGGATCTGGAAGCCCAGGGGCTTGCGCTGCAAGAGGCGTTGGGCGCGAAAGACATCGCCGAAATGCGCCTGGCTTCCGACCAGGAGATTTTGGCGGCCACGAAAAAGCTCGGCCTTGCCTTTAGGCCTGGCATTGATGGCGCCTTGCTCGAGCGGGCGCATTTTGAGATTTACGAAAAGGGCTTGCAAAACCCGGTCGATGTTCTGGTGGGCTCGAACGCGGCAGAGGGCGCGATGGCCACGGCGAAAGAGGGCGACCTGGAGGCGCACCTGCGGGCCGCGAAGGCCTACGGCGCCGAAGAAGCCGAGTTTTTAAGGCTCTTCCCCGCAAAAGACGACGAAGAGGCCTGCCGCGCGGGCGATAAGTTTAGGAGCGCCCTGACCTTCGCCGGCATGGAGGAGATCGCGGCGCTGCAAAAGAAGCTCGGTAAAAAGGCCTATCTCTATTGCTTTGAGCAGGAATCGCCGAACGAGGATGGCAGCACCATCGGCGCGTTCCATTCCGCCGAGCTGGTCTTTCAGTTCGGCACGCTCTACACTTCTACCTTCAGGCCCTGGCGCGCGGAGGATATCGCCCTATCTGGCAAGCACATGGCCTATATCGCGGCCTTTTGCAAGACCGGGAGCCCGAACGCGGACGGCCTGCCGCCCTGGGAGGAATACGACGGGCAGCGCTGCATGCGCATCGGCCCGAAGCTTGGCATGGGCGAAAAACCCTTCGGCGAAGCGCTTTCCTTCGTGAAAAGGCATTAAATAAAGAAATTGAAAGAGCAAAAAGGGGACTCGTTCATGCCGGAAGTCAAGAGCATATTCCTGCTGCGCCATGGCGAGGTTCAGGGCGCGAAAGAAGGCGCGTACTACGGGAAAAGCGACCATATTTTGAGCGAAAGCGGTGTGCTGCAGGCAAGGGCGGCCGCCCAACGCCTTGAGCGCGTGCCCTTCCAGGCTATCTATTGCTCCCCGCTGCGCAGATGCCTGCAGACCGCGCGGCTGGTGGCCGGCGAAAGGCTGCCCGTGCATCCGCTGGATGGCCTTGCCGACCTTGATTTTGGCCAATGGGAGGGCCTTTCCATCGCCGAAGCCATGAAGGATGAGACTGCCTGGGCGCTATGGACGGGCGGCGGCCTGGATGGCGCGCCGCCAGGCGGCGAGAGCGCCGCCGCCCTGCACGAGAGGGTAGTTCTGGCCTTTGAGCAGATGCTTGCGGCGTATGAGGGAAGCTGCACGCTGCTGCTGGTGGGGCATCACTCTACGCTGCGCTCCATCGCCGCCTATTGCCTGGGGCTGGGCGCCGAGGGCGCGCGCAGCTTCCGCTGCATGCCGGGCAGCCTGGGGCTGATAGAAATCGTGGATGGCATTCCCGCCCTTTGCAGATGGAATGCCTGAGGAGGACACCATGCGCCTGAGGGGAACTGAACTGCTGGTCGATCTGCGCGCCATCGAGCACAACGTAAGGGCCCTTGCCACGGCCACGCAAACGCGGCTGATGGCCGTGGTGAAGGGCGACGGCTACGGCCACGGCGCGCTGCCGGTGGCCAGGGCGGCCCTTCAAGCGGGGGCGCAGGCGCTTGGCGTGGCGCTGGTGGAAGAGGGGCTGGCGCTTCGCGCGGGCGGTGTGGACGCGCCCATTTTGGTGCTGGGCCAAAGCCTGGAAAAGGGCCTTTTTGAGGGCATGAAGGCCGGCCTTTCCCTCTGCCTTTCGAATGAAGAAAGCGTACAGGCCCTCGTTTCGGCCGCGAAGGCGCTGCGGGTTTCGCCCAAGGCCCATTTAAAGATCGACACGGGCATGGGCCGCATCGGCTTTCGCTCGGCCGGCGAGGCCGTTGCCGCCTATGAGGCGGCTGCGAAGGGCGGTGTGACGGTAGAGGCCGCGTTTACCCATTTCGCCACGGCAGACATGCAGGATGGCGCGGCCTACCTGCGCGGGCAGCTGGCGCGCTTTGACGAAGCGCTGCTGGCGCTTCGCCGCGCGGGCTTTTCGGGCTTTGCGCACGCGGCCAACAGCGCGGCGGCCATCCTTTACCCCGAAAGCAGGTATGACATGGTGCGCCCCGGCATCGCCCTGTATGGCGGGCAGATCGGCTGGGCAGGCGACGGCATTGGCCTGCGCCCGGCGCTGACCTGGAAGGCGCCGGTGGTGCAGATTAAGCGCCTGAAAAAGGGCGAGAGCCTAAGCTACGGCAGGCGCTACATCGCCCCGGAGGAAAGGCTGATCGCCACGTTGCCCGTGGGCTACGCCGACGGGTACCGCCGGAGCATGTTCGGCAGGGCCGAGGTCTTGCTCAAGGGCCGGCGCGCGCCGGTGTTGGGCACGATCTGCATGGATCAGATCATGGCGGATGTGAGCGCGATCCCGGGCGTGAAGCTGGGCGACGAGGCCGCCTTGCTGGGCGCGCAGGGCGAAGAGCGCATCACCGGCGCCCAAATGGCCCGGTGGGCGGGGGAAACCATCGATTATGAGATCTTTTGCGGGATCTCGGCGCGGGTGCCAAGGGTATATGAATAAAGACGAGCTGCGCCGCGAGCTGGCGGGGCGAAGGGGCGCCATTTTTGACCGGGCGGCGCTCGATGCGCGCATCGTGGAGCACATTTTGGCGCTGGCGGCCTATGGCGAGGCGAAGAGCGTGATGGCTTACGCGGCGATTCGCTCGGAACCTTCGCTTTCCTCGCTCTTTGCTGCCTGTTTTGCGGCCGGAAAGCGGCTGGCCTTGCCGGTGATTCGCGGGGGCGATATGGTGGCGCGGGAGTACGAGCCTGGCTCCGCCCTTGAGCGAGGGGCTTTCCGCGTGCTGGAGCCGCGAGGCGTTCTGGTTTTGCCAGGCGAGATTGAGCTCATCCTTTGCCCGGGCCTGGGCTTTGGGCTTGACGGGGCGCGCATTGGCTACGGAAAAGGCTATTACGACCGATTTTTGCCGCAAACGAAGGGCCTGCGCGTGGGTGTCTGTTACGGCGCCTGCCTGCTGGGCGCAGGGGAGATTCCCCAAACGGATTGGGACGGGCCCATGGATTACCTCCTCACCGAGGAGGGCGCGAACCCTCGCGCGGAAAGGAAGCAGTTATGAAGGATTTTTGGCGATATACGGCGGGGGTATTCCTCGGCATGGCCGCGGTTTCGCTGATCGCGCTGTTTTTGAGCCTGGCCGCCTTCGACGAAGGGCTGTGGCTCTGGCTGCGGGTGCTGCTCTCGGTTCTGCTCATGCTGGCCGGGCTGTATTTTGGCATGTATTCTGGCATTCTTCGCGGCCGGAAAGACAAGATGTATGAGATCAGCATGGAAAAGCAACGGCAAGAGCGCGGCGTGGGGCCGAGCGAAGAGGAAAAAGGCCGTTACTTCAGCCCGAAAAAGGGCATTTTGGGGGCGTTGATTGCCGCAGCGCCCGGCCTTTTACTGGCCGCGCTGGTGAGCGTGCTCAGCCTGACGGGGGGGGGCCTGCAAATGGTTCTTCAGCCCGTCCTGCGCCTGCAAATGGGGCTGTATTTGGGCCTTGTGGAGCTTGCGGTGCCCGGCTTGGCGCCCCATATCTTCCTGCCGCTGACGCTTCTTTTGCCCGCCGCCTTCGCGCTGGGCTATTTAGACGGACCGAACCAATACGCCAAGATGATGAAGCAGATCGAGCGGGGCAAGCGCCGCCGCAGAAGGCGCAGGCGCCGCGTGCCCAAGCAGGAGGGTTAAGCCGCGGCTCCTGGCCTTTGCGCATGCGGGCGAAGGAGGGATGTGGCGCGTTGGGAGCGGTGAACGCCAATTGGGTTGTGGGGCTGTTACTTGGGCTGGTGGGCTTTGCGCTTCCGCTTGGATTGGGGCTTGAGCTGCTGCTTTTGGGGCTGTGCCTTCCGCCGGGCAGGGGCAGAGGCGTGCTGGCCGCGATTGGCGGTGCTTTGCTCGCCCTGTATCTGGGATTCGTTTCCGTTATGAGCGGCGGGAATTCCATCGGGTGGGTGGCCGTCTTCCTGCTGGGGCTTGCCTTGCTGCTCTGGGGGTTGCGGCTTCCGCTGAGCAGGGGCAGCGGGATTGCTCTGGCCGTGGTGGGCAGTGCTTTGCTCGCAGGCCTGGGCTGCCTGGCCATGGCATACTTTATTATGCACGGCCCGGTGGTATAAGCCCTGTAAGGGCGGCGCGCAAGCGCGAAAAAAGGCCGAAATAAGGAGGGATTTGCTTTGAAAACGCTGATCGTCCTGTATTCGAAGAGCGGAAATACCAAAAAGCTGGCCGAGAGGGTGCGGGCAGCGCTCGGCTGTGCGCTGGATGAGATCCGTTTTGACGAAAAGGCGCACGAAATCAGCGCGGGGCTGGATCCCGCTGGCTTTGAGCGGGTCATTTTGATGTGCCCCGTCTGGGCCTTCAACCTGCCGGAGCCGATGACGCTGTATTTAAAGCGCTACGGGGCCGGGATTGGGCGCTACCGGCTGGCGGTGACCTGCGGCGGGCTCGGCCTGCGCGGCTGCGTTGCAGGCTGCAAGCGGCTTTTGGCAAAAGCGCCCGAAAGCGCAGTGAAGATTCGGGCGAAGGCGATCCAGGCCGGCGACTACACCATAGAGGGAATCGTGAACTAGGGAATTGGTTTTACAAGGCGGCGGCGCGAAAGGGTTCGCGCCGCCGCCTTGCTTTGCCAGGGAAAGCGGGCTGCGTTTTTTGCGCAGCTCGCCCTGACGCCGATATGGAGAAGGGGGCAGGGGAGTGTGCGCGCCCAGCGCTCGATTGGCTCGGCGGGGCGAGAGCGCGCGAAGTTGGTAAATTGACGATGTTGCGCAAAGAGATCGCCGCCCTCGAAAATCCGCTCCCCATAGCGCCTAAATTCGCGCTCCTCGACGCGCTGCAAGCGAACTTCGGCCGGAACCTCGAGCAGGACGGCGAGCGCGAGCATCGCGGTGATTTCCTCGCCAAAATCGCTGGTCACGGCCGAAAGCACGAAAGAGCCCCGGCTTTGAATGTCCGCCAGCATGAGCCGGACGCAGTCAGCGGGCGGGCACGGGGCGGCATAGGGGAGGGCGGAAGGCTCGAAGGCGTAATTTTCATGATCTATGGGGTAAAAGCCGAGGACGCGGGCCAATTCGCGGCCCAGCGTGGTTTTGCCGCAGCCGTTTAGGCCAAAGAGGAGGATGCCGCAAGCCGTGCTCTCGTTCCGGCTGCTTAAAATGCCGCTTTTTGGCATGGTTGAATTCCTCCTGATTAGTCTAAGGGGGTGGGAACCCCAAATAATCACCGTTGGGCTTTGCAAGGCAGGCTGACCCGAGCCCCGTGGGCCAACCTGCGGCGCAGCCGCAGCGGCCGCGAGCGTAAGTGAAGCGGCAGGCCGCGCGCAGCGCGCCTGAGCCCCTTACCCCTTGATAATGCCGATAGGGCTGCCAAAATCGCAGTGGGCTAGCCTACTCCTCTTCTGGGGGCATGCGGGGGTGAAGTTCAATCCCTGGCTTAAATAGGCGGTTTCCGCGTCTACGGCTTGTGCAACCGCTCTATTTGTGCCAATCTTCGCCTCGCTACTGTGTCCACTGGGCACAACTCGGCTTCGATTCCCCCCGCGAAGGCCCGGAGGGCCGCGGTGCGCGCCAGACCTTGGGCAAAGCGATGAAAACGGCTCCCCCGCACGCGGGGGAGCCGTTTTTGGCTTTTTAGTCGTGGTTGGCGCGGCTTGTGATGCGCAGGCGCACCATTGCGCGGGCGAGCATGGTTCTGGCCATGTGGTATTCCTGGATGCTCTTCTGCTGGCGCAGGGACTCGTTCGCCAGGCGGATATTTTCGCGCGCCCGGGCCGCGTCGATGTCTTCGGCCCACTCAGCGGTCTGCAGGAGTACGTCGATTTCGTCCTGCAAAACGGTGGCAAAGCCGGAAGAAACCGCGGCCTCGCGCCAGGAACCATCCTTGCGCTGGATGCGCAGCAGGCCTTCGACCATTGATACGACCATAGGCTGGTGGCCGGGCAGGATGCCGATTTGGCCATCCTCGGCCTCGATGATGATCTGCCTTGCGTCATCGTCAAAGAAGCTGTGCTTGGGGGTTTGGACCGAAAGGTGGAAGCTGCCGGGCATGGCTCAAACCCCTCCTCGCATCTTGGCTGCCTTTTCCTTGGCTTCGCTGAGATCCCCGACCATGAAGAAGGCGTTTTCAGGTAGCTCGTCAACCTCGCCATCGACGATGGCCTTGAACGAGGCAATGGTGTCTTCCACCTTTACGTAGCGGCCGGGGATGCCTGAAAAGATTTCGGCGGTGAACATGGGCTGGGAGAGGAAGCGCTGAATGCGCCTGGCGCGGTGGACCGTCAGGCGATCTTCCTCCGAAAGCTCGTCCATGCCCAGGATCGCGATGATATCCTGCAGTTCGCGGTAGCGTTGCAGGGCTTGCTGCACGCGCTGGGCCACGGAGTAGTGCGCCTGCCCCACGATGAGGGGGTCGAGAATGCGGGAGCTTGAGTCGAGTGGGCTGACTGCCGGATAGATGCCCATTTCCGCGACTTGACGCGAGAGAACCGTGGTGGCATCCAGATGGGCGAAGATCGCGGCCGGGGCAGGGTCGGTCAGATCATCCGCCGGGACGTAAATGGCCTGCACCGAGGTGATGGAGCCATCCTGCGTAGAAGCGATGCGCTCCTCGAGCGCGCCGACCTCGGTGGCCAGGGTGGGCTGGTAGCCAACCGCGGAGGGCATGCGCCCAAGGATGGCCGAAACCTCGCTGCCCGCCTGAATATAGCGGAAGATATTGTCGATAAATAAGAGCACGTTCTGCTTTTCTTCATCGCGGAAGTGCTCGGCCAGGGTAAGGCCGGTCAGCGCCACGCGCATGCGCGCCCCAGGAGGCTCGTTCATTTGCCCAAAGACCAGGGCGGTCTTGTCGATGACGCCGGACTGCTTCATTTCGTGCATCAGGTCGTTGCCCTCGCGCGAGCGCTCCCCCACGCCGGTAAAGACCGAGAAGCCGCCGTGCTCGGTGGCGATGTTATGGATGAGCTCGAGGATCAGGACCGTTTTGCCCACGCCAGCACCGCCGAAAAGGCCGATTTTGCCGCCCTGGGCGTAGGGGGCGAGCAGGTCTATGACCTTGATTCCGGTTTCGAAGACCGTGGTGGCTGGCTTTTGTTCGGCAAAGCTGGGCGCCGCGCGGTGGATGGGCTTGAGCTTGGCGCGGTCGGGCTCCGGGCCGCCGTCGATGGGCCTGCCCAGCACGTCGATTGCGCGGCCAAGCATCTGCGCGCCCACCGGCGCCAGGATCGGCGCGCCGGTGTTTAGCACGGCCATGCCCCGTGCAAGGCCGTCGGTCGCCTCTAGGGCGATGCAGCGCACAGCGTCGCTCAGGTGCTGTGAAACCTCGACGGCCACGCGGCGCTCGCCTGCGTCCACATACAGCAGGGTGTAGATGGGAGGGAAGAGATTATCGGGGAAGCGCACATCGAGCACCGGGCCGACGATGCGCAGAACCGTTCCGTTTTGCATATTTGCCACCTTCTCGCCTTTTATCGCTGCCTTTATCGCTTTTTATTGGGAGGAACCGGAGATGATCTCGGTCAGCTCCTGGGTGATCGCCGCCTGGCGGGCGTGATTGAGCTCGAGCTTTAAATCGGCCAGCATTTCATCCGCGTTCTGCGTGGCGGCCTCCATAGCGGTCATGCGGGCGCGCTGCTCGCTGGCGAAGGACTGCACGAGCGTGGAGTACACGATGCCGATGAGGTAATGGTGGGTGATTTCATCCAGGGCACCCGCGGAGGAGGGGTGGTAGATGAGGTTGCCCGTATGCTCGTGCAGGATCTCGGCCGTGATGAAGTCCCTTTCTAAAATGGGCAGGAGCCTTGCCACGCGGGGGATGAGCTGGCCCTTTAAAAGCTCGGTATAGACCACGTAGACCTCATCCAGGTGCTTGGAGCGGAAGAGTTCGCAAAGCTCGTAGGTGATCTCGCGGGCTGAGCCGAGGTTCGGATCCTGAATGATGTGCAGGTAGTGCACATCCGGGTTCAGGCCGACGCGCGCGAAGTGCTCGCTGGCCACGTAGCCCACCGTGAAGAGGAAGCGCTGATTGAAGTCGCCCCCCTCAATGGTTCTCTGCGCGAGCTTGAGGATCTCTGCGTTGTAGCCGCCGCAAAGCCCCTTATCGGCCGCGATGACCAAAAAGGCGGCGCGCTTGCCCGGGTGCTGGCGGAAGTAGGGGTTGGTCAGGCCGTCGTCGGTGTTTTCGAGCAGGAAGCGGATGACGGAGCGCACCTTTTGGGAATAGACGTGATTTTGCTCATACATGGACATGGCGCGCTTCATCTTGGCGGAGGAGATCAGGTACATGGCGCGGGTAATCTTGCTCGTGTCCGTCACGGCGGAGATGTGGTGGCGAATCTCTTGCACGGAGCTCATGCTTCCGCCCCCTCAAGCTGCCGATGGCGGGCGAGCCAGGCCTTGAAGCTGATATTGAGCTCCGAGGCGGTCTCGTCGCTGATGTCGCCGCTAAGCTCAATGGCCGACTTGATGTGCGGGTAGAGCTGTTCGACAAAGGCCGGAAAGTCCGCCTTGAATTCGCCCAAAAGGGCGAAAAGGTCGCCCTCCTTGGGGAAGAGCCTGCGCGAGATGACATAGAGCAGGATGACCTGCACGAAGTTGGGCATGGGCTGCGAGTTGCGCTGCTTGAGCAGTTCGGTCAGCAGGGAGCCGTAGTTCAAGATGCCCTGGGTGGCCGTGTCCATATCGGACGAGAACTGCGCGAAGATCTGCAATTCGCGGTATTGGGCCAGTTCTAGCCTCAATTGGCCGCCCGCCTTGCGCATGGCACGGTTTTGGGCCGAGCCGCCCACGCGCGAAACCGAAAGACCGCCGTTGACTGCGGGGCGCACGCCGCCGCGGAAGAGGTCAGTATCCAAAAAGATCTGGCCGTCGGTGATGGAGATGACGTTGGTGGGGATATAGGCCGAAATATCGCCTGCCTGGGTTTCGATGATGGGCAGGGCGGTCATCGAGCCGCCGCCGTATTCAGGCGAGAGCCTGGCCGCCCGCTCGAGCAGCCTGGAGTGCAGGTAAAAAACATCGCCCGGGTAGGCTTCGCGGCCCGGCGGCCTGCGCAGCAGCAGCGACATGGCGCGGTAGGCCACCGCGTGCTTGGTCAGGTCGTCGTAGACGATGAGGGTATCCTTCCCGGCGCGCATGAAGTATTCCGCCATGGCGCAGCCGCAGTAGGGGGCGATGTATTGCAGCGTCGCCGAGTCAGACGCGGTGGAGCAGACCACGGTGGTGTAGGCAAGCGCGCCGCTTTCGCTCAGGGTGGCGATGATCTGCGCCACGGAGGAGGCCTTTTGGCCGATGGCGACGTAGAAGCAAAGGACGCCCTTGCCCTTTTGGTTCAAAATCGTGTCGATGGCGATGGCGGTCTTTCCGGTTTGGCGGTCGCCAATGATCAACTCGCGCTGGCCGCGGCCGATGGGCACCATGGAATCGACCGCGAGCAGGCCGGTTTCCATCGGCACGCCGACGGACTGCCTTTCGATGATGGCGGGAGCCGAAACCTCGATTGGGTTGAACTGGTTGGCGCCGATGCGGGGGCCGCCATCCATGGGCTGGCCAAGGGGGTTCACCACCCGGCCGATCAGCCCCTGGCTGACCGGAACCGAGAGCACCTGGCCGGTGCCGAAGGCCTTCTGGCCGACGCTGATCTGCGCGTCGTGGCCAAGGAGGACGACGCCGACCTCGTTTTCTTCCAAATTCATGACGATGCCGTAGCCGCCGTCGTCAAACTCGATCAGCTCGCTGAGCTTGCAGCCGTGCAGGCCGCTTAAATGGGCGACGCCATCGCCCGTGCGCAGCACGCTGCCTTGGCCGCGCACCCCGGCGCCCGCCGTGTGCAGGCCCGAAAGGCGGCCCTGCAGCTCCCGGCCGATGCCCTTAAAATCCAGCGTGGCATTCTGGCCCTGGCTGTGCAAGGTTTTAAGAACCTGGTCGAGCCTGCCCTTCAGGCTGGCATCGAAGGAGCGGCCCGCGATCTCGACGCGGACGCCGCCCAGGGCGCTTTCGTCTATCTTTTCTTCCAGGCTGACCCTTTGGCCGAGCAGGGAAGAATAGCTCTCTTCAATGCGAGCCAGCAGCGCGGCCCCGAGGGGCTGCGCAGAGATCACCAGCCCGTTCAGCGTGGTTTCTGGCATGGGTTGTTAGCCTACCTCTTCTAAGAATTCCTCGATGAGCTTTTTATTATCTTGCAGGGTGACTTCGCGCTCCAAGATCTTCGACGCGATGGCCACGGCCAGGTTCGAAGCTTCCTCGGCCATGGCTTCCCGTGCCGCAAGGCGAATCTGTTCGGCTTCCTGCTGGGCTTTTTGGATGATTTCTTCGGCCTGGATTCGCGCGCCGGCCAGAATCTCGTCCGCACTGCCCTGGGCGCGCTTGGCGCCCTGGGCGATGGTTTCGGTCGCTGAGTTCTGCGCGCAGAGCAGCTCCTCGCGGCTCTGCGCGAGGAGACGATCCGCCTCCTTGGCGGAAGCATCCGCGTTTTTGAGCGTCTGCGCGACGCTTTCTTCGCGCTGGCGCAGGAATTTGCGAACCGGCTTATAGAGGAAGACGCGGATCGCGATGAAAAGAATCAGCGCGTTGAGCATGTGCAGAGCGAGCGATGGGAGATTGAAAATCTCGCCCATGGTGTTCAGTCACCCCTTCTTAGGCGCGGGCCTTGGCGCCATTAACCTTAGGCGTTGCCCCCGAGCACAAAAATCAGCAAGATGGCGACCAGCAGCGCATAGACCGCCGTGGTTTCCATCATGATCAAGCCAAACATCAAGGATGAATTGATCTTGCCCGCGGCTTCTGGCTGGCGCGCGATGGCCTCCGCGGACCTCGAGGTGGCCAAACCCATTCCAAGGGCGGCGGCGCCGCCCGCGAGCACGGCGAGCCCCGCGCCGATTGCGATAAGACCAAGAACTGGCATGGTGAAATTCCTCCTGCTTGCGTTAAGTCTATCCTAAAAAGGCCTGGCGCGGATTATTCCACGGCCTCGCCGATATAGGTCAGGGAAAGCAGCCCGACGACGAAGGTCTGGATGGCGATGTGCAGCACGTTGAAGTAGGCGGAGAGCGCGGCGGGCAAGAGCACAGGCACCACGGCGTAGATCAACTGCATGATGACCCCGCCGATGAGCACATTGGCGAAAAGCCGGATGCCCATCGAAAAGGGCGCGATCATATCGGTTAAAATCTTGATGGGAAAGACGATGAACGAAGGCGAGGCCAGGTTGCGGATGCGCCCGCGCACGCCTTTGAAGCGGATGGAGGTGACGTTGACCATGATGAAGGAGCACAAGCCCAATGCGATGGTGCAGTTTAGATCCTCGGTCGCGGGCGGAAGGCCGAACAGCTCGATGATGGTGGTGAAAAAAACGTAAATCATCAGGGTGAGCGAGATCGGCGCAACGAACTCGGCATACAGGCCCACGTGGCCGCGGGCGAAGCCGTACATCGACTCGATGACGTATTCGAGGAGGTTCTGCAGGCCCTTGGGCTCCATCTGGAATTTGTTTACATAGAGCCGGACGAGGAAGAGCGCCGCGAGCACCACCGCAAGGACGCACCAGGCGACGACTACCGACAGGCCAACATTTACGCCCAGAACCTCAAATGGCTTTGGGTATAGGCTGATCTCAAGCTCCACGCTGAAAATCCTCCCCGTCTGGCGGCATCCGAGCGCCATCCGCCTATAATAGGGAGTATTATAGCACCTTGAATTTGGATTGCAAGCCGAAAGGCGCCCCGGCCGGCATCGCGGAAGTGAATTTGATGTAAAGACCGCTGGAAGACCTGTAAAGCGAACCCCATAAGGCGTATGATAGGGGGCGATAGTGAGGAAGGGAGGCCCTTTTGATGTATTTTGACGAAATGGAGGAGGGCAGGGTTTACGAGCTGCCCGTCACCGTGATCGACGAAGAGCGCATGCTGGCCTTTGCCAAGGCCTATGACCCCCTGCCCGTGCACACGGACGAGGCCTATGCCAGGCAAACGCATTTCGGCGGCCTGATTGCCCCGGGCGTGATGAGCTTTATGGCGGTTTGGCGCAGCTTTTTAGATCTTGGCGTGCTGGATCGGGGCATCGTCGCGGGGATGAGCAACAACATCGAGTGGCTCTTCCCGGTTCGCCCGGGCGACCGCCTGAGCGCTAGCGCGCAGATCAGCTCGCTTCGGCGGCGAAACCACTACAGCGGCATCGCGGAGATCACCGTGCGCGCCTATAACGAGGCGGGCAAGGAGGTCTTTCGCGCCGTGACCCGCGGACTGATGAAGGACAGGCCGGCCGGCGGCGCGCCCGCGCGTTCGTAGGAGACGTATTGCGTCGCTGCGTGGAACAACGCGGCGCGGCGGCCGCGAAGGGCAAGACGGCCGCTTTTTGCAACACTGATAACGTTGATTAAGAAAAAGTGAATTCAAGGGATTCCCTTTCCCAAAGCCTGGGCTTATAATGCCTGTATATAGAGCTGTTGGATGCAAGGGCGATATAGGGAGGGGATTCGTTTTGGAAACCACGGTGTTTGGCAAGACTGGCCGCGTTGTGAGCCGCATCGGCTTTGGCGGGGCGGTGGCGGGGCTTAAGAACTACCTGCACGAGTACGACCCTGCCTCTGACGAAGCGAAAAGCCGGGTGCATGGGGCGCTCGAAGCCGCGCTTAAGCACTCCATCAGCTATTTCGACACCGCTCCGGGCTACGGAAACGGCGCATCCGAGAGCCTTTTTGGCGATGTGCTCGGCGGCGTGGATCCGGGGAGCATCTTCCTGGCCACAAAGTGCCCCGCTTTTTCAAACGAGGGCGGCGTTTCGGATTATGACCACGTTCTGCGCTCGGCGGAGCAAAGCCTCAAGCGGCTTCGGCGCGACTATGTGGATTTATTGCAGCTGCACGGCGGCTCGTATACCGACGCGCAGGCGGAGCGCGTTCTGGGTGAAAAGGGCGCGCTTCAAGCCCTCGAAAAACTGAAGAAGGACGGTGTCGCGCGCCATATCGGCTTCACCACCGAAGACAATAACCGCGCCATGTATGAATTCTTCCGCTCGGGCCGCTTCGATTCGGTGCAGCTTTGCTACAACGTCCTTTTTCAACACCCCTACGAGCCAAGCCGCCCCTTTGGCGCGCTCTATGAAGCCGAAAAGAACGGCCTGGGCATTGCCGCCATGCGCGCCACGACCTCGGGCACCTTCCAGCGCTGGATGCAGGCTGTCCGCCCTGGCGATGCCTTCGATTACACCGCCGCGCTGATCCAATTCGTGCTCTCGAACCCCCTCGTGGATGTGGTGCTGATCGGCATGCGCAGCAAGGAGCGCGTTTTGCAGAACGTCGCCATCATGGACGACCTTGCCGGCCGCGTGGATCTGTCAAAAATCCACGAGCGCTATGTGTGAGGCGCGACGATGAAGATCTTTCCCGAAATCAAGGGCGAAATTGAGGACTATGATGTGCTGGTGCACGGCCACCTCAAGTGGAACCGCTACTTTGGCGAGAGCGCGGAGTCCCCGCCGCGCGGCGATCCATCGACCTGCTCCTCGGTGCTGATTCGCGGGCGCGATTTTGACGGCAGGCCCTATAGGCTGATCCTCGACCCGACCATTCGCCTGAGCGCGGAAGCCTATTATTTCGACTTAAACCGCCGCACGGGCCTCGGGCCGGAGGCGATCACCCACTGCTTTTCGACCCACCACCATTTCGACCATTGGCACGGGTTGAACTATTTCCCCGGCACCCCCTGGCTGACGGGCGCGGGCAACGCGGCGCTCATCGCCGAAGCTTCCGGCATGGAAAAGGGCCGCTTCACCGAGGTGTGCGGCGAGTTCCTGCCGGGGATTTACGCGCTGCCCCTGCCCGGCCACACCGAAAGGCTGCACGGCCTGGCCTTTCGCTTCAGGGGCAAGCGGGTTTTGGCCGCGGGGGACGCGGTGATGACCAAGCACCACTTGGACGACCGCCGCACGGAGTTCCAGCCGGATGAAGCCCTGCAAAGAAGGGCGGCCGAAACCCTCGAAAACATCGCCCAGAGCTTTGATTTGGTCATCCCTGGGCACGACAACACCCTGTTCCTTGGCTGAGTTTACATAAGGGGGCGTTTTTATGGCTAGGCAATGGTATAACCACAACCTGCGCTTTTTGCAGACGGTTCTGCGCGAAATCGACATCATCGGCTATGACGCTGCGGGCGTTGTGAACTATATGAAGGAATCCAATACGAACTGCCTGGTGGTCAACGCCGGCGGCGTCAAGGATTTTTTTGAAAACCCCCTGGAAATGGCCAACGAGAATATCTTCCGCGATGGACGCGACTTGCTGGGCGAAATCTGCCATGCCGTGCACGCGGCGGGCATGCACGTGCTGGTGCGGGTGGACTTCCGCGGCGTGGAGCAGTGGCGCTATGAGCTGCATCCTGACTGGTTTGCTGCCGATCAGGACGGAAACCCGAAGGTCGTGGCGGCCAATCCCGCCTCGGTGCGGATTATGCGGCCGTGCTATAACTCGTACTACACCCAGGAGCATGCCGTGGCCTATATCAGGTACCTTTTGCAGACCTACGAGATTGACGGCATTTGGCAAAACGCGCTGGGCTTCGATTCCGGCCCCTGCTATTGCAAAAACTGCCGGGATCTCTTCTTTGAAGAGAGCGGCGAGGAGATTCCGCGCGTGCCGGCCGGCATGGGCATCGCGGAAGCGCTCGACTTACCCGGCTTTGCGAAATACCGCGCCTGGAAGGCCAAAAAGGCCGATGAGCACATCGAAAGGCTGCGCGCTGCGGTCAAGGCCTTCGGCGAAGAAAAGGTCTATTGCGCCGAAATTTTCGACATGCTCAATTCCGGCTTCAGCAAGATGACCGGCATCGACCACGACAACGCCCGCAAGAGCTTTGACTTCATCGTCAGCTGCGTCTTCATCGACTCGACCAATAAAAGGCCTTATGACATCATCAGCAACGCGGGCACGACGATTCGCTTTTCGCGCGCACTGGATGAGCGCAAGCAGCCCGTCATCGTCACCGGCGGCAATGGCACCAAGCAGCGCTATATTGCGGCCCCCACGCTGGAAACCAGGCTGTGGCTTTGGGAAATCGCGGCCGCGGGCGGCGGCGTTTGGAACTGCTACTTCAACGGCCAGCACCCGGCCAGGACGCTCGACCGCCGCAACGCCTACAGCGAAAAGGCGATTTTTGGCTACCTGGCGAAGAACTCGGTCAGGCTCTCTGACACCAGGCCGGCCATGGACGTAGCCGTCTACTACTCCAACAAGAGCCGCGACCGCTTCACCAGCGATGACGAAAGGGTCGATCAATACGCCGTGGCCCTGCGCGGCATTGAGCGCGTGCTGCTCGAAAGCCATATTCAGTTCGGTTTTGTGACCGACGAAAACCTGAGCCTTGATCGGCTGCGCGGCGTGAAGGCACTGCTGATCCCCAATGCCGCGCTGATGAGCGAGGCCGAGATCGACATCATCGAGCAGTACGTCAAAAACGGAGGCGGGGTGGTCGCCTCGTATAAAACCTCCCTTTTTGACGAAACGGGGAAGGAGCGGCGCGATTTTGGGCTGGCCAGGCTCTTTGGCCTTCACTTCACCGGCCGCGTGCAAAACACCAAGGCCGATAGTTACCAGCTCGTCACCGGCCGCGACCATCCCGTGCTCAAGGGCTTGGGGGATACCGACATGCTTATGAACGCCGGCGAAACCCTGCTCTGCAGGAAAACAGACCAAGGTCGCTGCAGCGTGAGCAGCTATATTCCCACCATTTTGAACCAGCCGCCGGAATATGCCTGGGTTCCCGATCTGCGCACGGACTATCCCGTCATTTTCGCGGGGGAATACGGTAAGGGGCGCGTGGTGTACTTCGCCAATCAAACGGATGCGCTCTGTTTCACCAACGGGCACGAGGATTTTACCGAGATCTACCGCAATGCGGTGGATTATGCCTCCGGCGAGGAGTATTTGCTGCGCGCTAAGGCCCCGCGCAGCGTGCACATCAGCGCAATTGCCGGGCAAGAGGATGAAAACCGCCTAGTTATCGCCTTTGTGAACGCGAGCGGCAGTTCGATGCGCCCGATGAAGGAAGTGGTGCCCGTGCATGGCGTGAAGGTTTGCGTTCCCTTGCGGAGCGGCAGGCTGCGCGGGCAATCCATGCTTTGGGGCGAGGGCCTGCACGTGAGCGAGCAGGACGGCGAGGCCTTGATTGAGATCGATCGGCTCGATGAGTTCGCCTCGGTGGAATTGCTGATCTGAGCGCCTGGTGGCGGAATGAAAAACAGCCTAAATTCAAGGTTTTTCATGCGTGACAGGGCATTCTGAAGAAGGTGCCCTGTGATTTGCTTTGTTTGGTATAGCAGATGGGCGGTAAAATTACAAAAGCGGTTCTTTCGATCGGGTCATGTTGCCGCATCATGTCTTCGTCTGCCACTGCTCTCGTCTGTGCTTTCCGGTATCTCGGCAACGCATTCCTCCAGTCCGGCTTCGCGCATCAGTGCGGGACGGCGTCAGATTCATCATCAGTTTAGAGCCGGTACAGAAGCCGGATAGCCTTGACGGCAGCGGTTCGCTCGCGGCAGTTACATCTTATAGCAGTTCCGCTGCAGGTATCGGCTGCAGTCGAAATCAGTTGGGTGGCAACATTACCTTACCATCAGTGGCGGCACAGTCACGGCGCAGGCTTCAAGCGGTGGCGCGGGCATCGGCGGCGGAGAAACCGACGCGGCGGGCAACGTCTTTATTGCGTTGCCGCAGGGCAACCTCACCCTGTCTGGCCATGCGAATGTAGATCAACAGCAGATGCTCGATGTCGCCAAGCGAGTCCCAATCCTTCTGCCAGCCGTATCCGGGCAGCGCGTCTATGATATTACGACATTCGGAAAGAGTCAGCGGATAGGCAAGCGTCAGCGCGGCCTTGTAATGCATTTTCTCGTCAGTATCCATCTCCGCGTACCGCTGTGCGATGTCATTAAGAACATCCAAGTCAGCCATATCGGTGAACACGTCCCTGTCAATCTGAGGGATGGCTGTTTGCATACGCAAGTACACGCAGTCCTCGATCCCCGCCTGCTGCATCTGTTTGGCGATGCGGTCGATCTCTTCCGGGCAATCCACACGGCCATGTATTGGTCATGTCAGCGCCATCCCTTCGTCCTGTGATTCGGTTTGTTCTTCCATGACTTCTTCGGGAGCGAGGATGCGGAAACTATCCTCGCCGGGGAGCAGCGAAAGGCTGCGATGATTGTCCCAAGCCATTAAGAGACTTGGCTGGTCATCATGGCCTGTCACGGTATCGCACAAGCCGGTCGACATCCCCGGTTCGTCGTTGCAGAGGCTCTGCAATTCAATCCGCGTTCCAACAGGGTAGCGATTTGCAAGACGTTCGCGGGCTTCCCTCCCACCTAATCTGAAATCTGGCATATTGTTTTTCTCCTCCAATGCAAAAAGTCCGCTGGATTTGTATTTTGGGTAGGCTTTAAGTGATTTGTATTCGGTTTTGTGATTTCGGCGATCACGCGAAGTTCATACTCGCGCAAGCTAAAATCGGGCTTTTTTCATCTGTAAAAGGAGGTTTCGAGATTTTGCCCTCAGACATGGCAAAAACCCGCTCACGGCGGGCTAACAGTAAGGAAGTATGTAGGCGGAGTGACCGAAAGGCTACTCCGCTTGCGGCTTTCACCGCTAAATGACAGCGTTACGCTGTCTTGACTTGTTTCGCTTGCTCGGCTTGCCGCCGCGCTTTGCGCTGTTTGAAATATTCCACCATTTCATCCTCGCCCGGCAAATCGACAATACCGATGGAGTTGTAGAATATGCTCATCGTCTTGCTCTCCGTTTCACCGTATAGTCGAAGCCACTCCTGCACCCGCAGTAGCAGCAAAGCTCTTTGATGTTCTGGTTCCTGTTGGTGCGCCGGATGATATACTCGTCCGAATTATAAAATTGCGCCGCGCACCGGGCGCACAGGGTAAGCAGCATTGGCTTGTCGGTTTTGCGCTTGTCATTCTTCATGGTCTAAACCCATACTGACCGCGATACAGCGGTCAATCCCTTTCATGGTGATTTCGTCCAGCGTCCCGATGTAGTTCCGCAGACGGCTCTTGCCGGTTTTGATTCATCGTGATTTGCTCCCTTCAATGCAAAAAGCCCGCCGGATTTTGAATTTTTCCAACGAGCGTAGGCGGGTTTTATTTGGTTTTGCGATTCTGTGCTATTTGCTGATTCGATTGTTTTTGCGAATAACCATAAGGCCGCATTTTTTGATAAAATTCGGTGTTCCCTAAAAACGGGTGTAAATGTCAAGCAAAATTTCCCCCAGGCGTAATAAAATAAAATTCCCCCACCGGAGTGAGGGAATATCACGCTGGAACCAGTCGCAGAAGGATATAACGGACTTCTCCCTCCCTTTT
>JAITGM010000044.1 GCA_031280685.1 Christensenellaceae bacterium | reverse complement strand
AGGAAACGAGAACGGGCGCGCTCGCTCCGCTCGCGCGCCGGGGGGCCAGCTCCGCGCTGCGCGCGGCCTTCCGCTGCGCGGCAGTGGCAGCTTCGCTGCCGGCTGGCCCCCGAGGACGCGGGCCGTGCGGACTGCGCTGGTGGCCAGCCCGATTGCCATTGCAAGGAGCGGAGCAGACGGAGCAATCCGAAAGGCTGCCTAAAAGGGCGGCCTTTTTCGATGAAGAAGGCTGCGGGACCGCGTCGTCGCTACGAGGGGCCTGAGCGGCGCGGCAAACGCGAGGAAACGCTGGCGGCCCGGGCGACGGAAAAGGGACTCATTCGAAGAGCGCGAGGATTTCCTGCTCGCTCATCGCGGCTGGCACGGCCTCGCCCGGCAGGATGACGGAATCGACCAAGGCCTTCTTCTTTTGCTGAAGCTTTGCCACCTTTTCCTCGATGCTCTCCCGGGCGATGAGGCGAAAGACGCTCACCGTCTTGCTCTGGCCGATGCGGTGGGCACGGTCGGTGGCCTGCTCCTCGACAGCCGGGTTCCACCAGGGGTCGAAGTGGATGACGGTATCGGCCCCGGTGAGGTTGAGCCCAAAGCCGCCGGCGCGCAGCGAGATGAGGAAGATCCGCTTTTCGCCCCGGTTGAAGCGATCGGCCAAAACAAGGCGCTCCTTGGCGGGAGTGGATCCATCCAGATAGAGGGCGGAAAGTCCCTCTTCCTCTAGGGAGCGGCGCAGGATGGCCAGCATGGAGGTGAACTGCGAAAACACCAGCACGCGATGCCCCCCGGGCATCAGAGAACCGACCAGATCCATGAAGAGCTCGAGCTTGCCGCTGCCGCCAAGGTAGTTTTCAAAGACCAGGCCCGGGTGGCAGCAGATTTGGCGCAGGCGCGTGAGGGCAGAGAGCAACTGGAAGTTCGCGCGCAGGGGCGCTTCCGCTGCCTGGCTTGCATGCAGCTGCGCACGAGCGCGCTGCAGCGTCGCTTCGTAGACCTCGCGCTGCTCGGGCAGGAGGGTGGAAATGATCTCGGTTTCGAGCTTATCGGGCAGCTCCTTGAGCACATCCTGCTTGACGCGGCGCAGAAGGAAGGGCGCGATGCGCCTGCGCAAATGCTCGGCCTCGGCGCCGCCTTCATAGCACTGCAAAAAGTCGCGCTGGCGGCCAAGGTAGCCTGGCAGGCAAAAATCGAAGAGGGACCAAAGCTCGCCCAGGTTATTCTCCATCGGGGTGCCGCTTAAGGCAAAGCGCGCCCGCGCCTTGAGCCGCTTGGCGGTGAGCGCCCCGACGGAGGCTGCGTTTTTGATCTGCTGGGCTTCGTCTAAGGCCACATAGCGGAAGGGGATGGAGCTGAGCCAGTCGCTGTCGCGCCTCAGCTGGGCGTAGGAGATCACCATCACGTCGATTCGGCCAAGGTCGGCCGCGGCGGCTTCGCGCTCCGCCCGCGATCCGCTTTGCACCAGGCAGCTCAGCTTGGGCGCGAAGCGCTCGATTTCGGCCTGCCAGTTATAGATGAGGGAGGTCGGCGCAACGACCAAGCAGGGGAGGTGCTCGGCCTCCGCCTTTTTTGCTTCGAGGAAGAGGGCGAGGAGCTGCACGGTCTTGCCAAGGCCCATATCATCGGCAAGGATGCCGCCCAGTCGCGCTTTGCCCAGGGCAAGCAGCCACTGAAAGCCCTTTTTTTGGTAGGGGCGGAGGCCCCGGATGGGCGCGGCGGCACCAGGCGGGTGCCGAAGGGCCTGAATGAAGTCCTCGATTTGCCGCTCAAGGCCTATTTCGCCCGTGAAACCCTCTAAAAGCTCGGAAAGGAACAGCGCCTGGGCCAGGGGGAAGAGCAAAAGCCCATCCTGCGCCTTGACCGCCCGCTGGGCAAGGTCGGCGGCGCGGCCCCAGCCGTCCTCCTCGGCCAAGGAGAGAAACTCCCCGCTCTTTAGGCGGACATAGCGCCTTTTTTCGCGCAGGGCTTCGAGCAGGGCCTGCTTGTCGCCAAGGTCGAGACCCTCAAGCTCCAGGTCAAACTCCAGGCTGGCGCCGCCCAGGCGCAGCCTGCCCTTGAACGGCAGGCGGCGGGGCCGCAGGCCCAAAAGCTCCTTGGAGGCGAAGACCTCGCAAAGGGCCGAGAGCTGGTCGATCCCCTCGAGCAGGAAGCGATAGACTTCGGCGGTGCCGTTCAGATGCGCGCAGCCTGGCCGCACGCGGAAACCGTAGCCGCCGAGCGCATCCAGAACCCGGCGCTCGGCGGTGCCGTCGCGCAGGATGAGTGAACTGCCTTCGTTCGGCTTTTGGGGCGAAAAAGGGTCGATGATCCGCGCGCCATAGTTGAATTCCACGCGGGCGAGCACGCTTTGGCCGGAAAGATCGAGCAGGATGCGGCTTTGCAGCTTGCCTCGCTCGATGCGCGCGGAAAGATCCTCGCTCAGCTCGATCTCGGCCTGGCCCTCGAGCAGGGGAAGCAGCTCCGAGAGCAGCCTTTCACCCTCGCGCCGGGTAAAGCGGCAGCCGAAGCTCTGCGCGCCGTTAAAGAGCGGCCGCAGCGCCGCGAACTGCTCGGGCGGCAGGCAAAAAACGCCGTCCACCGTGCGGATGAACTCGCCGTCGGCGCTCAGCCTGCGGAAGCCGCGCGGCAGCTTCACCCGCATGTCGATGGCTTCGCCCAGGGACGAAAAGGCGACAGCGGCCTTGATTGGCCCACGCTTTATGCCCGGCAGGCGCACGCTGCGCCCACCCTCAATGAGGAAGAATTCGTGGCACTCGAGCAGGCGCAAAAGGCCCTTGAGCTTCTCTTGGGTCAGCGGCAGGCTCTTTTCGCGCGGGGCTTCGCCGCCCAGCGCCAAGGAAAGGGCCGCTTCGCGCAATAAAGCGAGGATTTGCTCATCCTGTTCGCCAAAGCACTGCCAGGCGGGGTCGATTTGGGGCGCCTTGCCCAGGCTGAGGGGCCGTTTTTGGAAGTAATCGTTCAAGAAGGCAAAAAGATCGCGGACGACGTACTGCCTTTGCGTGCCCGCGCGCAGGGCTGCCTTGGGCGGGGCGCCTTCGTCCGCCTGGAGGTGGAGCTCAAGGCGCAGGCTTTCTTCGCGGAGCTGGGGCTGGTCGAAGTAGGCGAGCAGGTCGGAGGCGATCTGCGCCTCCTCGCGCTGGCTGAGCTCCGGCCCCGCCGAGCCTGGGATGAGCGCGAGCGCCGCCGCGGCCATGTGCGCGCAGAAGGGGCCGCCCTTGGGCGCGCAGTGCGAGCAGCTGCCCGCTACGGGCAGGTTTTGCGCGTCCATCTCCAGCACCACGCGGCGCTGGCCCTGCGGGGTTTCAAGGCGCACGCTGAAGGCGCTGGCGCTGAGGGGCCAGATCTTCGTGACGCAGCCCAGCGCGAGCAGCCTTTGGCCGCCCGCGAACGCGTCGGTGTTCGCACAAAGTTCCTTTAGCCTGCCCAGCATCCAAGACCACTCCCCTCAAAGACGGTTCAACCCTTCTTTATTCGCCCTTCGCCTGCCCAATCCCTGTTGTTCCCGCTCTTTTTGCGCCAAAGATGCACGATGCGGAACGAAAGGGGCTCCGGCGGGCCTCCGGAAGGGAGTTTGGGCGCGCCGCCCTGCCCGCCGGATTGAAACACGAGGTAAAATTTAAATAAGCGGCGCGCGAAAATGGCGCGTTGTGGTATACTGATCACGCGAATTTCGCGATGGGAGGGGAAGGGCATGCGCTTTGAGATCGGCAACGGCATGGTGCCCAAGGGGGACCAGCCCGAGGCCATCGAGCGGCTCGCCGCGGGGATTGAGGATGGACTCAAGGCCCAGGTGCTCCTTGGCGTGACCGGCTCGGGCAAGACCTTCACCATGGCCAATGTGATCGAGCGGGTGCAGCGCCCCACGCTGGTGCTGGCGCACAACAAGACGCTGGCTGCCCAGCTCTGCGCCGAATTCAAAGAGATTTTCCCCAACAACGCGGTGGAATACTTCGTATCCTACTACGACTATTATCAGCCCGAGGCCTACATCGCCTCGACCGACACCTATATAGAAAAGGACTCGGCCATCAACGACGAAATCGACCGGCTGCGCCACTCGGCGACGGCCTCTTTGCAAGAAAGGCGCGACGTCATCGTGGTTTCCTCGGTTTCGTGCATCTACTCGATGGGCGACCCGTCGGAATACGAAAACATGGCGCTCTCCCTGCGCGAGGGTATGAATAAGGACCGCGACGAGGTGATCGCCCTGCTGGTCGAGAACCAATACGAGCGCAACGATTTGAGCATGGAGCGTGGCAGCTTCCGCGTGCGGGGCGACGTGGTGGACGTCATCCCCGTCGGGCAGGAAAAAAAGGGCATCCGGCTCGAGTTCTTTGGCAGCGTGCTGGATCGCATCAGCGAAATCGACGTGCTGACGGGTTCGGTCACGGCCCATTTTAAGCACGTCATCATCTTCCCGGCGACGCACTACGCCGTTTCGCGCGAGAGGCTCGAGGCCCAGCTGGGCCAGATCGAGCAAGACCTTCTGGCCCAGATCAAGAAGTTTAAGGGGGAAGAAAAGCTGCTCGAAGCCCAGCGCATCGAGCAGCGCACCCTGTACGACATCGAGATGCTGCGCGAGGTGGGCATGTGCGCGGGGATAGAGAACTATTCGCGCTATTTCGACGGGCGCCAGCCCGGTCAGGCGCCGTTTACGCTGCTGGACTACTTCCCCAAGGATTTCATCTTGATGGTGGACGAGTCCCACGCGACCATCCCGCAGGTGCGGGCGATGTTCGCCGGGGACTTTTCGCGCAAAAAGGAGCTGGTCGAGTACGGCTTCCGCCTGCCCTCGGCCTTCGATAACCGCCCCCTGCGCTTTGACGAGTTCGAAGATAGAATCGGCCAGAGCCTTTTCGTTTCGGCCACGCCCGCCGCCTATGAGCTGGCGCGCGCGGGCCAGGTCGTGGAACAGATCATCCGCCCGACCGGATTGATCGACCCTGAGATCGTGGTGGTGCCGGCGCAGGGCCAGGTCGATGATCTGGTCGGCCGCCTGCGCGAGGTGACAGGCCGTGGCAACCGCGCCCTGGTGACGACCTTGACCAAGCGCATGGCCGAGAGTTTAACCGACTATTTAAAGGATCTTTCGCTCAAGGTGCGCTATTTGCACTCGGATGTGGACACGTTGGAGCGCATCGAGATCCTGCGCGACCTGCGCCTGGGCGCTTTTGATGTTCTGGTGGGCATCAACCTGCTGCGCGAAGGGCTTGACTTGCCGGAAGTTGAGATGGTCGCCATCCTCGATGCCGATAAAGAGGGCTTTTTGCGCTCTGAAACCTCATTGATTCAGACCATCGGCCGAGCCGCCCGCAATGTGGACGGCAAGGTCGTCATGTATGCGGACTCCATCACCGATTCGATGCGTGCAGCCATCGGCGAAACCAACCGCAGGCGCGAAAAACAGACGCGCTATAACGAGGAGCACGGCATCACGCCGCAGACCGTGCGCAAGGCGGTGGCCGAGCTGCTGGTGGTTTCGCGCAGCCCCGACGAGGGCGCGGTTTCGGCTATGGACGAGGATGAAAGGCGCCTAGCTATCGAGCATATGGAGGAGCAGATGCTGGAAGCCGCGGGCAAGCTCGACTTTGAAAAGGCGGCCAAGCTGCGCGACCAGATGCTGGCGCTGAAGGGTGAAAAGGTCGTGCCTAGCGCCCAACAGCAGCGCGGCAGGAAGCGCCGCAGGCTGCGCAGGTAGGCAAAATGGGAACGAAGACCAACGCGATGCGCCTTTTAGAGCAGGCGGGGCTAGACTATGAGGCCCTTGAATACGAGGTGGACGAAGAGGATCTTTCGGGGCTTTCTACTGCCCAAAAGCTCGGCGTCGCGCCCGAGAGCCTGTTTAAAACCCTGGTGGCCAAGGGCGAAAAAAGAGGCTATGCGGTGTTTTGCATCCCCTGCGGCGCGGAGCTGGATTTAAAAAAGGCAGCCAGGGCGCTGGGCGATAAGAGCGTGGAAATGCTGCCCGTTAAAGATCTCAAGGCAGTGACCGGCTACCTGCGCGGCGGCTGCTCGCCCATCGGCATGAAGAAGGACTTCCCCTCCTTCTTCGACGAGAGCGCGATCCTCTTCCAGCGCGTCTTTTTAAGTGCGGGCGCGCGCGGCGCGATGCTCCGCCTGGCGCCGGAACCCCTGGCCGCGCTGCTGAACGCGCCGTTTTGTGATTTAACTAAGGAATAGCGAGGGTTTTTGCTGTGATGGACGAAAAAAGGCTGAATGACTATATCCTGATCAAGGGCGCGCGGGAGCACAACCTCAAAAACGTCGATGTGTCGATCCCGAGGGATAAGCTCGTGGTGCTGACCGGGCTTTCGGGCTCGGGCAAGTCCTCGCTGGCCTTCGATACGATCTATGCGGAGGGCCAGCGGCGCTATGTCGAGTCGCTCTCGGCCTACGCGCGGCAGTTCCTGGGCCAGATGGAAAAGCCGGATCTCGACTCGATCGATGGGCTTTCCCCCGCGATCTCGATCGACCAAAAGACCACCTCGCGCAATCCGCGCTCGACGGTGGGCACGGTGACCGAGATTCACGACTATTTGCGCCTGCTCTATGCCCGTATCGGCGTGCCGCACTGCCCCATCTGCGGGCGCGAGATCAAGCCGCAGACCATCGACCAAATGGTGGATCGCGTCTTTGCCCTGCCCGGCGGCACGCGGATTTTGCTGCTCGCGCCGGTGATCCGCGGTCGCAAGGGCGAGCACGTCAAGCTCTTGCAGGATCTGCAGCGCGACGGCTACCTGCGCGCCAGGGTCGATGGCGAAATTCGCGAGCTGAGCGAAGAAATCAAGCTGGCTAAGACCCACAAGCACGACATTGAGGCAGTGGTCGATCGCCTGGTGGTCGGCCCCGAGCTGGCCAGGAAGCGCCTGGCTGACTCTTTGGAAACCGCGGCGGCCCTTTCTGGCGGGCTGGTCATCGTTTCCCCTGCCGAGAGTATCGAAAAAAGCGAGGAGTTCGTCTTTTCGCAGAACTTGGCCTGCGATCACTGCGACATCTCGATGGAAGAGCTCTCTCCGCGCATGTTTTCGTTCAATAACCCCTATGGCGCCTGCCCGAGTTGCTCGGGCCTTGGCACGCTCATGCGGGTGGACCCGGAGCTGCTCGTGCCCAACAAGTCCTTGAGCCTCAATGAGGGTGCTTTGCGCGCCTCGGGCTGGAATTCTGGAAGCGACAATTCCATGGTGGCGATGTATTTGGAAGGCCTTTCGAAAAAATACGGCTTCTCGCTCAACACCCCCTTTGCCGAGCTGCCGGAATCGGTCAAGGAGATCCTCTTCTATGGCACCAAGGGCGAAAAAATCGAGCTGGAATACGTCCGCGAAACGGGTTCGGGCCATTATACCTCGCCCTTTGAGGGCGTGGTCACGAACCTTGAGCGAAGGTATAAAGATACTTCCTCGCAGGCCATGCGCGAGGATATTGAGGGGCTGATGTCGGTCGTGCCCTGCCCGGACTGCCACGGCATGCGCCTAAAGCCGATCTCATTGGCCGTGACGGTCAGCGGCAGGTCGCTTGGTGAGATTTCGGACTACCCGGTGCGCGATCTGCGCGGCTTTTTCAAGGGCATCGAGCTTTCTGAGCGGGACGGCATGATCGCCAACCAGATCTTGAGGGAAATCGACTCCAGGCTGGGCTTTTTGAGCGACGTGGGGCTGGAATACCTCACGCTGGCCCGCTCGGCGGGCTCTCTTTCGGGCGGGGAGGCGCAGCGCATTCGACTGGCCACGCAAATCGGCTCGAGCTTGATGGGCGTGCTCTACATCCTGGATGAGCCCTCCATCGGCCTGCATCAGCGCGACAACGCGAGGCTGCTTTCTACCCTCAAGCAGCTACGCGACCTGGGTAATACCTTAATCGTGGTCGAGCACGACGAAGAAACCATGCTCGCCGCCGACTACATCGTGGATATTGGCCCGGGCGCGGGCGAGCACGGCGGCTACATCGTGGCCAGCGGCACCGCCGAAGAGATCATGCAAAATCCTGACTCACTAACCGGCCAGTACCTCTCGGGCAAGCGCAGAATCGAAACGCCGGCGGCGCGTAGAAGGCCCAGCGGCGAGCTTTTCGTGCGCGGGGCGCGGGCGCATAACCTCAAGAACATCGACGTGGAGATTCCCCTGGGCGTCTTTAGCTGCGTGACCGGGGTGTCTGGCTCGGGCAAGTCCTCCCTCGTCAACGAGATCGTCAAAAAAGCCCTCACCCGCGATTTGAACCGCGCGCGCATGCGCCCCGGCGCCCACGATGCCATCGAGGGCGCGCAGCAGCTCGACAAGGTGATTTCCATCGACCAAAGCCCGATCGGCCGCACGCCGCGCTCGAACCCCGCCACCTACACCGGCGTGTTCGACCTGATTCGCAACATCTTCGCGGGCAGCAATGAGGCCAAGGCAAGGGGCTACAGCGCCTCGCGCTTCTCGTTCAACGTCAAGGGCGGGCGCTGCGAGGCCTGCGGCGGCGATGGCATCGTCAAGATCGAAATGCACTTTCTGCCCGATATTTACGTGCCCTGCGATGTGTGCAAGGGCAAGCGCTACAACCGCGAAACCCTGGAAGTCCGCTATCGCGGCAAGAACATCTTCGACGTGCTCGACATGACGGTGGAGCAAGCCCTTGCCTTCTTCGAAAACCATAGCCAGATCGCGCGCAAACTGAAGACCCTGGACGAGGTCGGCCTTTCCTACATTAAGCTGGGCCAGCCTTCCACGCAACTCTCGGGCGGCGAAGCCCAGCGCATCAAGCTGGCCACCGAGCTTTCCAGAACCGACACGGGCAGGACCCTCTACATCCTCGACGAGCCGACCACCGGCCTGCACATGGCGGACGTCGAAAAGCTGATCTTGATGCTTCAGCGCCTGACCGACGCGGGCAACACCGTGCTGGTCATCGAGCACAACCTCGACGTCATCAAGTGCGCCGATCACATCATCGACCTAGGGCCAGAGGGCGGGGATATGGGCGGCAAGCTCGTAGCCCAGGGCAGCCCGGAGGAAGTGGCCCTGGTGGAAGAAAGCCACACCGGCCAGTGGCTCAAAAAAATGGGCCTGCCCCTGCCGGGCGTGGCGAAGGCCCATGAGAAGCGCCCGAAAAAGGGAAAAAAGAGCGAAAAAGAGGCCGAAAAGCAAGCGCGATGACGAGCTGCTGCTTTACGGGGCATCGCCCGGCCGACCTGCCCTTGCTGCAGGATGAAAGCGGTGAAGCCTGCTGCCAGATGAAGGAGGCGCTCTATGCGCTGATTCGCAGCCTTGCCCTTCAGGGGGGCGTGCGGCACTTCATTACGGGCATGGCACTGGGGCTTGACCAAATCGCGGCCGAAGCCGTGCTGCGCCTGCAAACAGAGCTGCCGGTGACGCTCGAAGCCGCCCTGCCCTTCGCCGGGCAGGGCCTTTCTTGGTCGAAGGAGCACGAAGCCAGGCACAGCCGCATTCTTGCGCGCTGCGACGCCGTCGTTTCGATGCAGGAACGCTACTCCATCGGCTGCTACCATCGCAGGAACCGCTACATGGTCGAGAAGGCGGACATTCTCCTGGCCGTGTGGAGCGGCAAAGAGAGCGGCGGCAGCTACCAAACCCTTCAGTACGCGCGCAAAAAGCAAAAACCCATCGCGATTTTGCGCGTGCCCGAATTGTGGATCGAGCTTGAGAACATGGCCGCGCAGACGAGCCTTCTCTAGCTGGAAGAAAGGGGCAGCAATGCTCAAAATCCCGATTGAAACGGCTAGGCTCAGGATCACGGCTTTCGATTTGGGGATGGCCCGCAGCGTTTGGCGCCATTCCCTTGACGAGGGTAATAGGGAATTTATGCCCGATGAGGTCTTTGAAACCCTTGGTGAGGCGCGCAAGGCCATTGCCGGGCTCATCGCAGCCTATGGCAGCGCGCGGGCGCCGCAGGTCTACCCCGTCGTCTTGAAGGGCGGAGCGCAGATAGGCCATGTGGAAGCCGCGCCGATCGCGCTGGGCTGGGAGGTTGGCTACCACATCGCCGCCGAGCAGGCCGGCAAGGGCTACGCGACCGAAGCGCTGCAAGCCTTTTTGCCCGCCATCATGGGCGAGCTGAAACTCGAGCGGATCTATGGCATTTGCCGGGCCGATAACACGGCCTCCCGCAGGGTTTTGGAAAAGTGCGGCTTTGAGCTGGAGTTTGAGGGCTCGGCGCCCTACCATGGCGGCCAATGGCGGATTAGACGCTATGTGTATGCGCCGGGGCTTGACACCGACGGAAAGGGTAGTTATAATGACCTACAAGTCATTGACTTGCAGGTCATTATAACGAAAGGAGGAAAAAAGACCATGGCGCAGCCCGCGGGAATGCGCGAAAGCCAAAAGAGGGCCACGCGAGATCGGATTTTGGCTGCGGCCAAGCTGGTCTGCCTGCGGCAGGGCCTGTTCGCGCCAGCCGATGAGATCGCCAGAGAGGCCGGCGTGGCGCACGGCACGATCTTCGTGCACTTCCCCACGAGGGAGGCGCTGCGGCAGCGGGTTTTAGAGAGCCTTGCCGAGGAAATGGGGGCCAAACTGCACCAATTGGCCGCCGCCAGGCGCCCGCTTGAAGAACTGCTCTATGCGCAGATCGCCGTTTTGGAGGAGTATGAGCCCTTTTACCGGGGCTTGCTTGAGGGGCTTGCCTCCCTGCCCGAAGAGGCACGCGGGCTGCTGCTCGGCCTGCAATCTACGCTCTCTGAGCACCTTCGGCCGGCGATTGAGGAGGGGCGGAAGGCGGGGCGCGTCAAGGAGCTGCCGCTGGCGCTGCTCTTTAATGCCTGGATTGGCCTGCTGCACGCGGAGCTTTTCGCTCCCGGCCAGTCGGTGCTGGGGCGGCGCAAAGGGGAATTGGTCGAGGGCTATTTGGCCCTGATCGCGAACGAAACCAATTGATAATTTAGGGTATGGAAGGGAAGAGAAGAACTATGGAGAGAAATTGCGTAGCCTGCGGCATGCCCATGCGGGAGCCCGAGGACTTTGCCCTGGGCGACACGAGCCGTGATTACTGCGTGCACTGCATGCGGGAGGACGGCAGCATGCAATCCTTCGATGAAAAGCGCGTTGGGCTGGCCGCCTTCATCGTAAAAACCCAGGGCTTTGACGAAATCGCGGCGCTGCCCCTGGCCGAAGCCATGATGCGCAAGCTGCCCGCCTGGGCGGGGCATTTTAAGGCCTAACGACGGCCTAAAAAAGGCACTCCCTTGCGGGAGCGCCTTTTTTGAAGCGTTGGCGGATTATTGCAGGGCCTTTTTGAAGTACCGATAGGCCAGCGCGGCCAAGACCGCGCCCACGAGGGGCCCCACGATGAAGACCCACAGCACGTTCAGCGCCTCGTCGCCCGCGAAGAGCGCGGGGCCGATGCTGCGCGCCGGGTTGACCGAGGTGCCCGTGAGCGGGCTGCCCACGATGTGCGCGAAGGCCAGCGTCAAGCCGATGACGATGCCAGCCACGGCGCCCTTGCCTTGATCCGCGGTGACGCCGCAGGATGGTCAGCACGAAAATGAAGGAGAGGAGGATCTCGACCGGCAGGGCAGGGAAGGCCCGCCCGCCCCGCGACGCCGTTGGCGCCCAAGCTGCCGGTCAGATCCGCCAAGCGCGCCCAGGCTGGGCGCACGAGGCCCACGATGAGCTTTAACAGCGCCGCGCCGGCGAGCCGCGCTAGCGCGGCTCGCCGAGAAAATCCCCCGCGCTCAGGTGGCCGTCCATCCACAGCGCCAAGGAAACCGCGGGGTTGACATGGCAGCCCGAAACCCCGCCGATGACGTAGGCCAGCGCAACGCTGGAAAGCCCGAAGGCAAGCGCCACCGCTAGATGGCCGCGGGCCGCGTCGCAGCCGAGCAAGACCGCGCTCCCGCAGCCCATGAAGGCCAGCTCCGCGGTGCCCAGGGCCTCCGCAAGGTGCTTCCTAAAACCTGAATTCGCCGCAATCAACCTTCCAATATGATAGAATGCTCAAGCCAAAGATGTGCAGCCGTGGCAGATCGGCAGGCCCAATGGAACCTTAGGCGATTTGGGCGCCCTCTGGCTCATCGGCAACCTTTTTGAGCGGATAGGCCAAGGCTGTGCAGGCGACCCAAATTAGCATCCGCACGATCTCTAAAACGATAAAGCGGGCGCTGATATTTGCCGGGTCTTCAAACGTAAAGGCGATGAGGTCGCGGATGGAATGCCAGAGAACCACGGGCCAAAGGCTCTTTCGCAGCCGCACGAGGGGCCTGGCCGCAAGCCCGAAGGCGAAGACAACCTGCAAGGCCGCATGGACGGGGTCGTCTCCGGGCCATATTTGCGCAAGAATTGGCAGACCAGGCAGCGATAGAAAAGCTTCTCACGAAGGCCGACTGCGGCCACGAAGAAGAACGGCGCCAGGATGTAAGGCGGGCGCGAAGAACAGCGGGCTGCGCAACCTTCCTTGTTCGCGACGGCGAAAGCCGAGATTCCAAAGGGTGAAGGGCGAGCGCCTACGAGACGCAGCCCCACGAGCGCGGCCAGGCTGAACCCCGCGAGCTGATATTCAGCGCTTGCGCAGCATCGGCTTCGGTGATCCGCCCGCAAGCGAAAGAAAGCAGATGGGCAACCAGCGCGCAAAGGGCCGCCCTCAAGGCCACATGCCGTGCAAAATCACCGCAAGGGCCGGAACCGCCTTGAAAATCCCGCTAAAGCTTTACCATGCCCCAGGGAGCGCCCTTTTGGGCCTCTTGGCAAGGCCTTTCTTGCCTTTCACGGGCAAACCCGCTATACTTGCCTAAGGCGTGCGCGAAAGACAGTGTTTTTGCCCGCGCGCCCCGCTTGCAACCAAGAGAAAAGAAGAAGGGTACCTCATGCGCATTCATAATCCGTTCAGCAAGGACTTTTTGGCCGCCATCGGCGCCATCGCCCTGCCCATGGCAGTGCAGCAGCTGGTCATGTCCAGCGTCAACATCATCGATATGGTGATGGTCGGTGCCTTGGGGGATGTCGCGATCGCGGCCGCAGGCATCAGCAATCAGGTCTTTTTCATTTATTCGCTGTTCCTCTTCGGGGCCTACTCCGGGGCGTCGGTGTTTTTATCGCAGTTTTGGGGCAAGGGCGACGTGCCCAATATCCGCCGGACGATGGGCTATATGCTGGCCGTGGGCATGTTCTTGGCCCTTGGCTTCCTCCTGGCGTCGGAGCTTTGCCCTGGCTTTTTGCTCAGATGGTATTCTTCCGATCCCGCGGTCGTTCAGGCCGGAATTCCTTATTTAAAATGGGTAGCCTGGTCTTACCCCTTGAACGCCCTGGCCTTTTGCTACTCCTTCACCTGCCGCTGCACGGGCCGCGTACGCCTGCCGATGATCGCCTCGTTTACGGCGATCATCACCAACGTTGCCTTTAACTACCTGCTCATCTACGGCAAGTTCGGCTTCCCGAGGCTGGAGCTTGCGGGCGCGGCCATCGCCACGCTGCTCTCGCGCGTGACGGAAACCGGAACTGTCGTCATTGCGGTCTACATCATGCGCCTGCCCGCCGCCGGAACACCGAAGCAGTTCTTTCGCTTCGATAAGGAATTTGGCCTGCGCCTTTTCAAAATCTGTGCGCCGGTCGTCGCCAACGAGGGCCTTTGGGCCATTGGCACGACGCTTTACACCGCGATCTACGGCATGCTCGGCACCGCCGCGCTGGCCGCCGTGCAGGTGGTTTCCTCCATCGTCAACCTCTTTACCGTGTTCGCGCGCAGCTTTGCGAACGCGGCCTCGGTGCTCATCGGCAACCGCATCGGCGCGGGCTCGAACGATGGCGCGCGGGACTATGCCAACCGCTCGATCTGGCTGCTTGCCTGCAGCGGCCTCGTGATGGGCCTGCTGCTGCTCGCCCTTCAAGGCCCCGCGCTTGGTTTTTTCGCCCTCTCTGACGAGGGGCGGGATCTGGCGATGCGGCTGCTCTTCGTCAACGCGCTGGTCATGATCCCGAGCTACATGAACATGCTATTGGTCGTGGGCATCTGCAGGAGCGGGGGCGACACGCTCTGGTCCGGCATCGTGGACGTGGCGACGCTTTGGCTTTTGGGCCTGCCCTTCGGCTTTATGGGCGCGAAGCTCGGCCTTTCGGTGGAGTTTGTTTTTTTGCTCATCTCGACCGAGAACTTGGGCAAGATGATTCTTTGCCTATGGCGCGTGCGCTCGGGCAAGTGGCTGCACAACGTCGTCGAGGGCGTGAAGGACTAGTCGCCGAAGTGCTTTACCCGCCCCTTCTTGCTTTTGGGTGCAAAGGGCTATACTATAGAGGGCGAAATAAAGAGCAAAAGAGGGCCGCTGCGCCCCGTGGAGGAAGCAAAGTTTGAACCGCAAGGAAAACATCCGTAATTTCTGCATCATCGCGCACATCGACCACGGGAAGTCCACCCTGGCCGATAGGCTCATTGAGTTCACCGGCGTGCTCTCGTCGAGGGATATGACCGAGCAAGTGCTCGACACCATGGATTTAGAGCGCGAGCGGGGCATCACGATCAAATCCCAGGCCGTGCGCATGCCCTATAAGGCCCGTGACGGGCAGGAATACGAGCTGAACCTGATCGACACCCCGGGCCACGTCGATTTCAGCTACGAGGTTTCCCGCGCGCTGGCGGCCTGCGACGGGGCGATTCTGGTCGTGGACGCGAGCCAGGGCATCGAAGCGCAGACCCTCGCCAACGTCTACCTGGCGCTGGAGCACGACCTCGAGGTCGTGCCGGTCATCAACAAGATCGACCTGCCCTCGGCCAGGCCCGAAGAGATCCGCACCGAAATCGAGGAGGTCATCGGCCTGGACGCCGCGAATGCTCCGCTGGTTTCGGCCAAGCAGGGCGTGGGGATCGAGGATGTGCTCGAGGCGGTGGTGCGGCATATTCCGCCCCCGAAGGGGGACGAAAACAAGCCCTTGCGCGCCCTGATCTTCGATAGCCTGTATGACAATTACAAGGGCGCGGTCTCCTTCGTGCGCGTCGTCGAGGGGTGCGTGCGCCCGGGCGATACCATCCGCATGATGAGCACCGGCGGCACCTTTGAGGTCACCGAGCTTGGCTCCTTCCTGCCCGGCAGGTTAAGCCCGGGCGAGATGCTCTCGGCCGGCGAGGTGGGCTATATTTGCGCCTCGATCAAGGAGGTTTCGCAGACCCGCGTGGGCGACACCATCACGCTGGACGAAAACCCGGCCGGCGAGATGCTGCCGGGCTACAAGCAGGTGCAGCCCATGGTCTATTGCGGCATCTACCCAGCCGACGGCTCAGCCTACGATGCCCTGCGCGATGCGCTTGAGAAGCTCAAGCTCAACGATGCCTCGCTTTCGTTCGAGCCCGAAACCTCGATGGCCTTGGGCTTTGGCTTCCGCGCCGGTTTTTTGGGTCTGCTCCATATGGAGGTCATTCAGGAGCGCTTAGAGAGGGAATTTGACCTCGACCTCATCACCACCGCGCCCTCGGTCGTCTACAAGGTGGTTCTGCAGGGTGGCAGCGAGGTTTTGATCGACAACCCCTCGAACCTGCCCGATCCTTCCGAGATCGACTATATGGAGGAGCCGATGGTCAAGGCCCAGGTCTTCACGCCCAGCGAATACGTGGGCGCGGTGATGGAGCTTTGCCAAGAAAAGCGCGGCACCTTTCGCGATATGCAGTATATCGACAAGAGCAGGGTGCGGCTGAACTACGATCTGCCCCTCAACGAGATCATCTACGACTTTTTTGACCAGTTAAAGTCCCGCTCGCGCGGCTATGCCTCGTTCGATTATGAGCTGAACGGCACCCAGCGCTCCGAGCTGGTCAAGCTCGACATGCTGCTGAACGGCGAGCTTTGCGACGCGCTCTCGACCATCGTGCACCGCGACAGGGCCTACCCTCGCGGCAGAGCCGTGGCCGAAAAGCTTAAGGAGGTCATTCCACGCCAGCTCTTCGAGGTGCCCATTCAGGCGGCGATCGGCGGCAAGGTCATCGCCCGCGAAACGGTGAAGGCCATGCGCAAGGATGTGCTGGCCAAGTGCTATGGCGGCGACATCACGCGCAAGAAGAAGCTCCTCGAAAAGCAGAAGGAGGGCAAAAAGCGCATGCGCACCTTGGGCAGCGTGGAGCTGCCCTCCGAGGCCTTCATCGCCGTGCTCAAGGCGGACTAAAGGCGGGGGGAAAGCCCATGATGCTCTATCTGCACATCCCCTTTTGCAAGCGAAAATGCCCCTACTGCGACTTTATCTCCTTCCCGGGCAGGGAGGGGGAGATCGGCCGCTATGTGGGGGCCTTATTGCGCGAAATGGAGCAAAAAAGCGACCAAAGCGGTACGAAAACGGTCAGTTCCGTGTTCTTCGGCGGCGGCACGCCCTCGCTGCTGCCCATTCCCGAACTTGAGCGCCTTTTTAAAGGGCTGCGCCGCCATTTTCGCCTGAAAGAGGGCGCGGAAATCACTATGGAGGCAAATCCGGGCACCTTAAACCCCGAGTGGCTGCGCGCGGCCCTTTCGCTCGGGGCGAACCGGCTCTCATTAGGGGCGCAGGCCATGCAGGATCGCCTTTTGCGGGGCATCGGGCGCATTCATCGCGCAAAAGACGTGGTTTTGGCCATAAACTGGGCAAAAGAGGCCGGTTTTTCGAAGCTTTCGGCCGATTTGATGTATGCGCTGCCGGGCCAGAGCCTTAGCGACTTTGAAGAGAGCCTGCGCCTTCTTTTGGGGCTTGGGCTGCCTCATCTCTCGTGCTACAACCTGACCATCGAAGGGGGTACGCCCTTTGGCCGGAGCCTGAAAAGGGGCGAGATCGTGCCGCCAAACGAAGACGACGAGCTTCGTTTTTTTGGCTTAGCCGAAGAGGTCCTCGCCGCGGGGGGCCTCAAGCGCTACGAGATCTCGAACTATGCCCTGCCGGGCTTTGAGAGCTGGCACAACCTGGGCTACTGGAACCGCGACGAGTACCTGGGCCTGGGCTGCGCCGCGCACTCGCTGGCGGGCGGGGCGCGCTTTGCCAACACCTCCAGCCTGGAGGGCTACATTTCGGCCCTTGAAGCCGGAAAAAGCCCCGAAAGCGAGCGCCAGCTTTTGAGCGAAGCCGAAACCCAGTTCGAGGAGTTGATGCTGGGCCTGCGCAAAATGGATGGCGTAATTTTGAGCGAAGGGACCTTCGAGCGTTATGCAGGGCGGCTGAAACCCCTTGAGCTGGCCGGTTTTTTGGGCCTGAAAGGCCGCCGCGCGCGGCTGACGGCGAAGGGCCTGCCCGTGATGAACGCCATCTTGGCAAGGCTGATGGACTAGCTTGGCGGTTCTTGCCCCTCGCAATAACGGCAGGGAATCATTAGCGCACAGGGCTGCCCCTGCAGCCTCGCGGGCCAGCCGGCAGCGAAGCTGCCGCTGCCGCGCAGCGGGCAGGCCGCGCGAAGCGCGGCGCTGGCCCTTTGGCGCGCGCGCCCGTCGTTTGCCGCGGTAATGAGCAGTGGTGATGAAATCAATGCACAGGGCTGACCCTGTAAGTCCCCATGCGAGGCCTCAGAGCGGCGTTATTGCATCCCTGAGCCCTTGGGCGGCAGGATGTGCGCGAAGCCCTCGCCGAGGATCTCGTTGGCGCTGGTCAGCACCATGAAGGCATGGGGGTCGATGCCCGCCACGAGCCGCCTTAAGGAATAGACCTGAGGCCTTTCCACCACGCAGAAGAGCAAGGGCCTGCTCGCCCCGGAATAGGCCCCTTTGGCTTCGATTTGGGTGACGCCGTGGTGAAGCTCGTCCATCACCGCGCGGCTGATTTCGCCGGGCCTTTCGCTGACGATGAAGAAGAGCCGCCCTTCGCGCAGGCCGGACTGCGCGGCATCCACGATCTTGGTGGAAAGGAGGATGGCCACCACCGCGTAGAGCGCAAGCTCCGGCCCGAGGGTCAGCGCCGAGAAGCCGACCACGCAGGCTTCGATGAAGAAGAGCAGGTTTCCAAAGCCGAGGCCCGGGAAGAGCCTTGACAGCATGGCGGCGGCCAGATCGGAGCCGCCGGTGGTGGCGTTGCCCCGCACAACGAGGGAAAGGCCGACCCCGAGCAGCCCGCCGCCCAGGCCGACCGCCAGGAGCTTATCGGTGGTGAGGGCGATTTGGGGAAGGCCGTCGAGCAGCGCGGAAAGGAGGAGCATGGCGACGAGGGAGCGGATGGCAAACCCTCGCCCCATGCTGCGCCAGCCCATCACGAAGAGGGGGATATTGATCAAGGCGGCCGTAAGGCCCACGGGGAAGCCAAAAAGCAGGTGCAAAATCGTCGCAAGGCCGGTGACGCCGCCCGGGGCGATCTGGTTGGGCATAAAAAAGAAGGCGTAGGCGCAGCCCATCAGGATCAGACCCAAAAATCCCAGCGCGGCCCCCTTCAAAGCGGGCTTTTTGCTCATTTGCAAGGCTCCCTCCCCTGTTTTGCCTTAGACCGCCTCGTCTTCGGGCGGATCGGCTATGGCAAGGCTCATGCGCAGGGCCCCTTCCACGCGCCGCATCGCTTCGCCCGAAAGCTCCCCAATGCGCAGCTGCAGCCGCTGCTTGTCGATGGTGCGAATTTGCTCGGCAAGCACCACCGAGTCGCGGCTTAAGCCGCCTTCCCCGTTCAATAGCTCGATATGGGTCGGCAAGCGGGCCTTCGTCAGCTTGGATGTGATGGCCGCCACGATCACCGTCGGGCTATAGCGATTGCCCACGTTGTTTTGTATGATGAGCACGGGGCGTATGCCGCCTTGCTCAGAGCCCACCACGGGCGTTAAATCCGCACGGTAGATCTCTCCGCGCAGAATCATTGCGCTCACCCTTCAGGGGAGCCTGAATTACCCCGGGCCTTCGCCGTTTGGCCCTCGGGATGAACCCTCCCCTCCCTGGCAGAGTATGCGGAAGGGCGCAAAGCCGTGCCTGTCTTCCTTGACCGGCTCTGGCTTTCGGTCTATACTATTCCCCAAACGGCGGCGCGCAAACACGGTCTGGACGCGCTTTTGTGCTTGAGGAGGTTTAAAGATGGAGCTGCGGCCTCTTGGCCCGAACGATTACGACGCGGTTTACGCGCTTTGGAAGCGCATTCCCGGCATGGGGCTGCGCAGTTTGGACGACTCCCGCGAGGGCATCGCGCGCTTTTTGCTGCGCAATCCCTCGTTGAGCTTCCTCTTTGCTGAAAGGGAACGGCTCGCGGGCTGCATTTTGAGCGGGCACGACGGGCGGAGGGGCTCGATCTATCACCTCTGCGTGGATCCCGCCTTCCGCGGACGAGGCCTTGGCCGCCAACTGGTTCAAAGCGCGCTGGATGCGCTGCATGCCGAAGGGATTCTAAAGGTGGCGCTGGTCTGCTTTAAAAACAACGAGCCGGGCAACGGGTTTTGGGCGGCGATGGGCTTTGAGCGGCGCGAGGATTTGAACTATTATGGCCTGAGCCTAAACAAAGAAAACCGATAGGGGCAGTTTTGCTCTTTGAACGAAGGGGAGGGGGGCCGCCATGCGCGCCTTGGTCTTAAACGGCAGCCCGAAGGGGCGGGAAAGCAACAGCCTAAAGCTGGCGCAGGCCTTTTTGAGCGGCGCGGGCTGCGAAAACGCCGAAATCATCGACGTATACGCGCTGAAGATCGGGCCATGCAGGGGCTGCTTTGGCTGCTGGACGAAGACGCCGGGAAGCTGCGTCATTCAGGACGACATGGCCTGCGTTCTGCAAAAAATCGCGCAGGCCGATTTGCTCATTTGGAGTTTCCCGCTCTATTATTTCTCGATTCCGGGCGGGCTGAAGAACCTGATCGACCGGCAGCTGCCGCTGGCCCTGCCCTTCATGGCGGGCCAGACAGAAAGCGGCGGGCACCCTTCGCGAATTGACCGATCAAAACAAAGGCAGGTCGTGATTTCAACCTGCGGCTTTTGGACGAGCCAGGGCAATTACGACGCCGTGAACGCGCAGTTTTCGCGGCTTTGCGAGGAGGGCTTCACGGCTCTGTATTGCGGGCAAGGCGAGCTCTTCCGCGTGCCCGAGCTCAAGGCCCGAACTGAGGAGTATTTAGACCTTGTGCGGCAGGCGGGTGCGGAGTTCGCTGGCGGCGGCATTTCGGCCGGAACCGGCGAAAGGCTGCTTGAGCCTCTTTACCCGCGCGAGGTTTTTGAAAGGATGGCCGACGCTTCCTGGGGCGTTGCGCAGGACGGCGAAGCCGGGGAGGACGAGAGCTATAACTTCACCGCGCAGATGGCGGCGCTGTATCTGCCGGACGGCAAAGCGCGCGTGATCGAGTTTTATTATGGCGACATCGGCAAGCGCTACCAGATCGTATGCGAGCCGGGCGGGCACCGGGTGCTCAAGGAAGGCTTTTTGCCCTATACTACGCGCATTGAAACGCCATATACCCTTTGGCGTGCCATCGCCAGGGGCGAGGCTTCCGGGCAGGAGGCCTTGTTTTCGCGCAAATACAGCGTTTTGGGCGATTTTGAGCTGATGATGCGCTGGGACGAGCTCTTTGGCGGCAGATTTTCAAAGGCCCCTGCCCCTGCTCTTGAGCGCAAAACGAACATGGGCGTGCTGCTTGCGCCATGGATCGTTATTTGGGTGGCGATGGCGATCGACAAGGGGCTGGGCGGGGTGCTCGGCGTGCTAAGCGCCGCGCTGCTGCCGCTGGTTTGGCTGAAGGTTGAGGCCACGCTCTATGAGCGCCTGAGCGTTCCGCTCGTGGCCGGGCTCTCACTCGCAGTGCTCTGCGGGGCTAGCGCGGCCCTCATCGTGCCGCTGTCGTACCTGCTCTTTGGGCTGATGTGGCTGCTCTCGGGCTTGGCTAAGCTGCCATTGACCGCCCTGTACTCGCAGGCCGGCTACGGAGGAAAAAAGGCCTTTGAGAACCCGCTTTTTATGCACACGAACCGCATTCTGACCTTTTGCTGGGCTGGACTTTACCTGATTACCCCGATTTGGACCTACTTTTTGATGGAGTCCCCGCTTTCGGCCTTCACGGGGCTGATCAATTCCGTTATGCCGGCGGTTCTGGGGGCTTTTACGGCCTGGTTCCAAGGCTGGTACCCGCGGCGTTACGCGCGGGGCTAATGAATTCGTGGCCGTGTTGCGCGCACAAGGGCGCCATTTAGCGATCGGGGGGTTGGGTTTGCGTCCTCGGGGGCCAGCCGGCAGCGAAGCTGCCACTGCCGCGCAGCGGAAGGCCGCGCGCAGCGCGGAGCTGGCCCCCCGGCGCGCGAGCGGAGCGAGCGCGCCCGTTCTCGTTTCCT
>JAITGM010000046.1 GCA_031280685.1 Christensenellaceae bacterium | reverse complement strand
CCGATGGGGCCGCGCGGGCCGCAGGGGAATGCAGGGCCGACTGGAGCGACTGGGCCGATGGGGCCGGCTGGTGCCGCAGGGCCGATGGGGCCACGCGGCCTGACTGGCGCGGCCGGTGCGCAAGGGGCGCAGGGCCCTCGAGGCGAAGCTGGCCCGAGGGGATTGCAAGGCGAGCCCGGCCCGGCGGGCCGTTCAACAGGAATCAGGGGCGCGACCGGTGCGACTGGGGCGGCAGGCCCGCAAGGGCCGCAGGGCGAACCCGGCCCAACGGGTGCGACTGGCCCGGCAGGCCCACAAGGGCCGCAAGGCGAACCCGGCCCAACGGGTGCGACTGGGGCGGCAGGCCCGCAAGGGCCGCAGGGCGAACCCGGCGCGACTGGCGCAACTGGTGCCACAGGCCCGCGCGGCCTGCCGGCCCAAGCGGAGTTCGCCTTTTTGAACGGTGCGGCAGAGGGAACCGTGGCTGCGAATGACTTTTTAAGCTTCGCTTCCTTATCTGCAGCAGCCGGCCTGCAATGGGACGGAGGCACGAACAGCCTGACATTAGGCAGCGCGTCCTTCTACCGCTTTACGTTGCAGCTCAACGTTCAGTCTGCGATGCCTGGGAGCACCCTCTTGCTCATGGAGGATGGTGCGGCCACGAGCATGAGCCTCTCGATCGATAGCAACGGGGCGATTGCGGCCGATTGGATCTTGGCCTGCCAACCCAATGCGCAGATCCAGTTCCAGCTTGCTTCTGGCGGGCTAGATCTACTGGATGCGAGCCTTGTTGTGATGGGACTCGGCAGCTAAACGCTATCAAGATCAAAAAAACGCCCCATCCGGGGGCGTTGTTTTGATCTTTCTATTCGGCCTCAATGACCGCGCGGATGCGGCGCACTCCCGCAGAAGAGGCCTCTTCTTTCTGGATTTTGAAGGCTACGAGCTCACCCGTGTGCCCGGCATGCGGGCCGCCGCAGATTTCCTTTGAAACCGGGCCCATGGTGTAAACGCGCACGCGCTCGCCGTACTTGGATTCGAACAGGCCGATGGCGCCTTGGGCCTTGGCTTCGTCCACCGTCATTTCTTCCTCGGCGATGGGGTAATCGGCCGCGATGGCCTCGTTGACCAGCCTTTCGACCTCGTCAAGCTCTTCCTTTGCCACCTTGCGCGGGAAGGAAAAGTCAAAACGCAGGCGCTCGGTGGTGATGTTGGAGCCCCTTTGGGCCACTTCTTCAGAAAGAACCTTGCGCAGGGCGGCGTGAAGAAGGTGCGTGGCTGTGTGCAGGCGGGCGGTTTGCTCGCTGGAGTCGGCCAGGCCGCCCTTGAAGCGCTGCTCGGCCCCGGCCTTTGAAAGCTGCTGGTGCTGGCGGAAGCGCTCGGCAAAGCCCGCTTCGTCTATGCCCAAATTGCGCTCTTTGGCAAGCTCCGTGGTGATCTCGATGGGGAAGCCGTAGGTGTCGTAAAGGCGGAAAGCGGTCGCGGCGTCGATCTGGGTCGAACCGCTCAGGCGCTGCACCGCCTTTTCGAACTCGCGCAGGCCCTGGCGCAGGGTGCGCTGGAAGCGCTGCTCCTCAAGCTCGAACTGCTCGAGCACTTGCGCTTTGGCGCGCTCAAGTTCCGGATAAACCCCTTCGTATTGCGCGATGATTACTTCCGCGATCTGGCGCAGGCTGTTCTCGGGCAGGCCAATCTTCATGCCCATGCGCACGGCACGGCGGATCAGCCGCCTGAGCACATAGCCTTGATCGACGTTTGAGGGGGTAATTCCCTTTTCATCGCCCAGAATCATCGTCGAGGTGCGGGTATGATCGGCGATGATGCGAATCGCGCGGGTGCTTTCGTCGTCCGCGCCGTATTTTACATCGCTCAAAGTCTCGATTTTGGCAATGATGGCCGAAAACGCGTCGGTATCGTAGACGCTCTTTTGGCCGTTAAGCGTGCAAATGGTGCGCTCCAGGCCCATGCCAGTATCGACGTTCTTTTTGGCCAGGGGAACGAGCTCGCCGTTCTCAAGGCGGTTATATTGCATGAAGACATCGTTCCAGATTTCAAGATAGCGGCCACAATCGCAGGCCGGGGAGCAATCCGGGCCGCAAGGGGGCTTATCGGTGATGAAGAACATCTCGGTGTCGGGCCCGCAAGGGCCGGTTGGGCCGGGCTTCCACCAGTTATTCTCTGCCGGGAGGAAGAAGATTTGCTCCTTCTTCGCGCCTGCCTTTAGCCAAAGGTCGTGCGCCTCCTGGTCGCGGGGGGCATTTTCGTCCCCGGCGAAGACCGAGAAGGCAAGGCGCTCGGGGTCGATGCCAAGGTAGCTTTTGGAGGTCAAAAACTCCCAACTCCAAGCGATTGCCTCGCGCTTGAAGTAATCACCCAAAGACCAGTTGCCCAGCATTTCGAAGAAGGTCAGGTGCGAAGCGTCGCCCACCTCGTCGATGTCGCCGGTGCGGATGCACTTTTGCACGTCGGCCAGCCTCGTGCCGCCGGGATGGGGCTGCCCCATCAAATAGGGAACGAGAGGGTGCATTCCCGCCATGGTGAACAGAACCGAAGGGTCGTTATCGGGGATGATCGAGGCCGAGGGAATGACGGCATGACCCCGATCGCGAAAAAACGCCAAAAAGGCCTCCCGAAGGCGGTTTGAGCTGTAGCTTTGCATCGCGAAAACTCCTTTGAAATCAAAAAGTGACGGGCAAGTCCCGCCCCACGCGCCGTGGAGCGAAGCCCCCGCGAACTCGTACCACTATAGCAAAAGAAAAGGCCGATTGTCAACAAATTCGCGCGCTTGGGGAAAGGGAGCGCGGCGAAAAAAGGCGGCTGCCCGTCTTGCGCGAAAGCGCGCGGGCGGGCAGCCGCCTTACAAGATTGCTATGCCAGGGCACTCGGCCTTAAGTCGCCCAGGAAAGTGCGCCGCCGGGCACTGCCAGGGACGCGATGAAGTAGTTGCCAAAGGCGAACGAGAGGAGGATGCACAAAACGGCGCCTACAAGCCAAAAGATGAGCATTGCGCGGGCATAGTTTTGCTTGCTGGGCTTGGCGCCGCTACCAAAGGCCCAAACGAGGAGCATGATGAAGCCAACGATTGGGATGCACTGCAGGATGGCGGTGACGATCCACTCGCCAAGGCTGACGGTTTCGTAGGAGTTAGAGGGCCGCACTTGCGGCTGATCATACTGTGCCATGATGAAATTTCCCCTTTCCTCAAATGAACTCGAATAAAGCCGAATCTATACCATATATAGCATAACATGCCGGCTAGCGCAAGAGGCAAGCAGCTTTTGGGGATTGCCCTCTGCCCGCCCTTTTGTGTATACTGGCTCGGGGCCTCGCGTGGCCTGAGAAAAATCTTGCGCAAAAAACGAAATGGGAGTGGCGAAAACATGGAGGAGACTGGGCGGAGGATCGGGAAGCGGGGCTTCTTCGTCGCCTGCGCGATGTATGCGGCTTTTTATATGTCGCACGGCGCGTATTACCCCTACATTACGCTGTATTATAAGAGCATCGGCATTACGGTCGAGCAAATCGGCATGATCTCGGCCATCGGGCCGCTCTGCGCGCTGCTCGTGCAGACGCTATGGGGCCGCTTTGCCGATAAGACCAACCGCCGCCTGGTCTGGATGCTGACGCTGGCGCTTTCCGGCGGGGCGATGCTGCTTTACGCCCTGAACACCTCGTTTTTATTCGTTTTTCTGCTCTCGGGGCTGTACGTGCTGGTTTCCACTTCCTCGCAGCCGCTGATGGACACGATCACCTTGGATTTTTGCGCCGAGAGCGGTTTTCGCTTTTCGCCCATCCGAATGATCGGCACGCTGGGCTTTGGCCTGATGCCGCTGCTCGTGGGCGGGCTCATGCAGCAGGATCTGCGCAATATTTTCCCCATCTATGCGCTGTTTTGTGCCGTCGCGGCGGCGATTTGCGGCTTCATGCCCAAGGGGTGCGAACACCATGCGCCGGGCAGGGGCGAAAAAGGTAAAGCGGGCGCTGAAAAGGGGAGATTTGCACGCATCTTCAAGGATCCCGTCGTGCAATTCATCCTCTGCATGAACTTCGTGCTGGGCAGTTGCATGGCTGCGGTGAACTTCCTCCCCGTTTACGCCACGGACATGGGCGTGAGCGCCGATTTGGCGGGCAAGCTCAGCACGGTTTCCGCGGCGGGTGAAATCGTGCTCTTTCTTGTGATCGACCGGCTGCTCAAGCGCTTCAGGGCCGAAAACGTCATGCTTTCGACCCTGTTTTTTACCGCCGCCCGGATGCTGATCGCCTACCTTGCGGGCTTTGCGCCGGCGGCCTCTGCCTTTGCCGTGCTCTGCGCCTCACAGACCTTCCACTCGCTCTCATTCATCATGCTGTATTACTGCGCGGCGCAGGCCATTCACCGCCGCGTGCCGAGCGACTTTAAGGCCACCGCGCAGACCCTGGTTTCCATGGTTTCGATGGGCCTTTCGCGCGTGGTCGGTTCCCTGCTCGCGGGCGGCCTGGGCGATGCCATTGGCCTGCAGAATACTTTTTTATTTTTTGCCCTCTTTGCGCTGGCCCTCTTTGCGCCGGCCTTTTGGCTGTATCGCAGGGCGCTGCGCGAGCCGGGCGAAGCGGTTTAATCATAACTCAACATTTAGGCGCCGCGCCGCGCTTGATTTTTTGAGGAGTTCCTTCTAACATAAAGGGAATGCGGCGCTTTAGTTCAGCGGTAGCTCAGCCGCCCGCCCGTCATGCGAAAGGCGGGCGCGAGGTCTAGCGAGAGGGCCGTGCGAATCGAAGCCTGGTTCTCGCTTTCGCAACGGTAAAGCGGCACAAGCCCGGCTTGGCAAACGAGGCCGCAGAGCTCAAAAACCGCATGCTTGGCTAGCTGCCGCCCGCGAAAGGCCGGATGGGTCAGCACGCTGACCTCGGCCAGGCCGCCAAAAATCTCGGCACCGGCCGCGCAGACGAGCAGGCCGCCCTCAAAGAGCCCATAGCAGAAGGGGTCGCGCAGATCGACACCGCCCAGCGCCCATTCGCGCGGGGAAACCGCCCTGCGGAGCGCGGCGACGGCGGGCAGATGCCCGGAATGAAGCCGCACCAGCTTCCTTTGCCCGGTGCGCGAGGGCCCCCTTAAATAGTAGCCCAAAACGCTCTCTTTTTCGGCGCGGACGCCGGGCGCAAAGGCGAAGCGCAGCAAGGAGTCATAGCTTGCGGGGCGTTCTTGCAAAACGGGCCCAATCGCATCCTCAAGCCCGGGGGCCAAGGCATAAAACTTGGCGCCGCAGGTGAATTCATAAAAGCAAAGCGGGTACTCGGGCGAAAGCTCTTCGTCAATCGCCGCGGAATAGGGCCTGAAAGCAAGGCCGCGGGCCTTTAAATACGATGCGGTAAATTCTGCGTTCGTCATGAACATTCCCCTTCGTTCCTGTTTTTGGTTCCATTGGCTGGGTAACAGCCTTAGAGGATAAGGAGGCCATTCAAATGCGCGTGAAAGTCTATTATGCCGGCGACAAGCCCTGCATCCAAGAGGTCGCCATCGCCATCTCCGAGGAAATCAAGAGCAGCTCCATTCCGTTGCCGCCCTCTTACCCGCCCGAAAACCTGGCCCTCGCCTTCATCGGCACCCAGGCCAAGGGGAAGAAGCCGGATCAGCGCGCCCTCGAATTTATCCGGATGCTCGACAAGAAGCGCGTAGAGAGCGCGGCCCTGTTTTGCACCAGCTCCGCAAAGGACGGCGCCTGCCTGGACGTCCTCCGCGCGGCGCTGACCGAGCGCGGCATCAAGGTGATCGACGAAACGCTGATCTGCAACGGCAAGGGCATGTTCGGCGGCAAGATGCCCACTCCGGAAGATATCGCCGCGGCGAAGGACTTTACCAACAAGTACATCGCCGACTTCACGGGCCAGCCTTAGGCCGTTCACCGTTTTGACGCGCCGCTTTCGGGTCAACCCGCAAGGCGGCGCTTAATTTATAGCAGCCAGTGGCTGAAGAAGAGGAGTGCCATGGGAGTAAAAACCGTTCTTGCCCTACACGATATGGTCAGCCTGGGGCGCTGCTCGCTGACCGTCGTGATCCCCGCGCTTTCGGCCATGGGGATCAAGGTCTGCCCGCTGCCGACCGCGATCTTGTCGTCTGATACCGGCGGGTTTGGCCCCGTCTTTGCCCGGGATTTGAGCCGCGAGATGGAAGGGATTCTGCAAAAGCTCGAGGAGCTGCGGCCGAGCTTCGACGCGGTCTACAGTGGCTACTTAGGCTCGCCCAAGCAGGCCGCCCTGGTGCTCCGCGCGATGGAAAGCTTCCCCGGCCTGCGTCTTGTAGACCCCGTGATGGGGGATATGGGCGCGCTGTATCGCAACATCGGCGGCGAGATGGTGGAGGCGATGCGCACGCTTTGCCAAAGGGCCGATCTGATCACACCCAACATGACCGAGGCAGCCTTTTTGCTGGGAAGGCCCATGCCCAAGGGGGCTTTATCAAAAAAAGAGGCGAAAGAGTTGCTTTTTGGCCTTTTGGAGCTGGGCGCGGGCAGCGCGGTGGTGACCAGCGCCGCCCTTGAGGGCGAGGAGGGCCAAATCGCGACGCTATTGGGGGAAAAGGGAGAAAAAAGCCAAAAAGGCAGCTGTTGCGCCCTGCTCAGCGGGCGGATTGATGCGCACTACCCGGGTACCGGGGATCTCTTCGCTTCGGTGCTGCTGGGCGCGCTACTCGGCGGCGGCGCGATGCGGCAGGCTGCCGAGCGGGCTGCGTCCTTCGTGCGCGATGCGATGGAGCACACCTTGCGGGCCGGCGCGCCCGAAAGGGAGGGCGTGCTGCTCGAAGAAAGGCTGCCGTTGCTCCATAGCGGGGGCCTGAATCAGCGCTTGGTCGAGCTTTAGGAGGCGACCGAGCGCGTAAGCTGGATCATGGCGATGCCAGGCGTTGAGAAAAGCCTGTAATTCTGCGGAAAAGGCCGGCCCGTGCCAAGGCCTGGGTTGATGTATTGGGGCTGGCCTGAGGCCGTGGTAAAGCCACGCATGAAGGTTTCGCCTGGGAACCAGCCGCCGCGCCCGAACTGCTCGTTCCCGACCCAAAGGGGTAAGATTAGCCGGTACTGCGGCCCGTGGTTATGGCCAGAAAGGATGAGATCGCCTTCCGCGAAGATCTGGCTACTGCTTTGGCTCTGCATATCCTCGCTCAGAGCGGGGATATGGCTGACGAGGATATTTAAATCGGTCGGCTTGCGCAATTCCTGGCGGTCTAAAAAACGCTGCGCGGTTTCAAGCTTGCTGCCGACGTTGGCCAAAAGCGCCTCCAGCGTGTGACCGCTGGCCCTCACCAGGGCTTCGCTGCCCCTGTAGCTTTCTTCCAAGGCGTTGAGCGAATCAATGGCGGACTTGGCATCGAGCGAGAGCGAGGAGGCAGGGACGAGCCAGAGGCTGGGATCGCCCTCATAAAGGCGCAGAGGGCTATCTAGATACACGCCGCCAAGCACCTGGGCGGAAAGGTATAATGGGTTTACGGCATAGCTGCCGTCCGGCTGAAAGTCCATATAGGGCGGGTCGGATTCGCCCAAGACGAAGTATGAGCTTACGCCTAGACTGTGCAGGTATTGAAGCGCCTGCAAGAACCCTTCGCCGTGGCCGTTCGCATCCACAAGGCCGCCGCTGATCACCGCGATGTTGGGCCGCTTGCCGCCCAGAAGCGGGTTCAGGGCCTTGCCGCCCTCGCCCAGGTTCCTTTCGTGGATGTCTGAAAGGTGCAGGATGGAATAGCCCTCCATGGACTTTGGCAGCGTGGGCATCGAAATCGAGAGGAACTCGGTGGAGATGAGGCTGTTATCGTAGATCACATAAGACAGGAGCAGGACGAGGAGCAGCGCCGCGATCCCGATGGAAGCCCAGGAAAAGCGCCTTTTTGCGCGAAACAGCGCGCGGGATTCCTTGCTGAGCCTCATTTGCATGCGATTTTTGCCCCTTTTCTGTGGATTTTGCGGTTAGCAGCAGTATACCATCGCGCGCGGAGGGAACTCAAGGCCCCGCGCCGCGTCTTTTGATGAATAAATTGTTTAGAATCGCCGAGGGAGCTTCATCTCAACGCGAAACTATGTTATCATGAACAATAAAACCTGGCGAAGGGATTTACGATGCAGCCAAACGAAAGAAGGGCGCGCGGCGCCAGAAGCAAGCAACAATCAACGGGCAGGGGGGAGCTTCGCTGGTCTGCCGTGTTTGCCGTGGCCGGAGGGGCGCTTGCGCTTGGGTTCGGGCTGTTCTTTGGCCTACGCATCCTGCTCGATGAAGCCAAGCCCTCGACCCTTGTTATCAGCGAAACAGGCCTGCCGAGCATCGCGCCGAGTTCCCTCGTGGTGGAAGAGAGCACGAAGCCCGACGAGAGCTTCCCCCTAGGCAGCTTTGAGAACCCGATCGACCTATCGGAGGGCGCGCGCAAGATCGTTTCCAAAGAGAGCACCATCAACATGCCCGATATCAGCGGCCAGGAACTGGTCTATTCCGCAGGCTCTGGCTCCCTGAGCGAGCCACTTCTAGAGACGCTCTATCTTTACGACTTTGAGCAGGATGAGGAACGCGAAATGGCCAAGGTGCGCCTTAAGGATGGTGAGATATTCGAAACCGTCGTCAATAACGACTACATCGCCTGGGTCGATACCGACCAGCAGGGCAGCAACGCCATCTACTGCCTTTATCGCGAGCGCATCGGGCAGGAAGAGGAAGACGCGATTAAGATGGTGCGCCAATGCAGCTTCGCCACGCCTAAGCTGCGCCTTTCGAATGACTTCTTGATCTGGATCGAACAGATCGAAAAGGATGAGGAAAGGCTCTTCGTCGTCGATCTGATCAGCGAAGAGAACGCCTCGATGCCGGGCTTTGTCGAGTCCATCGAAAAGGCCATGAACACCTACGGCGTCAGCGCGCCGAGCATTTCGGGCAGCCAGATCGTCTGGGCGGGCAGTGATCCGAACCTAAGCGATGAGGATCGCATTTTGAAGGGCGAGCAGAGCGCGATTTTCTATTGCGATATGAGCCGCTTCGTTGAAGATGGCTACTCGCCCGAGTTCTTCTCGACGGGCATGTACGTGCACGACCCCATCACGAACGGGGACGCCTGGGCATGGATCGACAAGAATAAGGCCCCGGATTCCAATCTCTATCTCAAATACGGCGAGGAGATTCGGCAGGTCGCTCAGGGCGTGATGCTCTATGCCCTTGGCGATGAAATGCTGGTGTTCTATAAAAACGGCGCGATCTATGCCTATTTTTACCTGACGGATCAATATGGCCGCCTGACGCCGGAAGGCGTGCGCGGCATCACGCCCGTGGTTTCTGGCCGGCGAGTGGTGTGGTTTAATAAGAGCGCGGACTCTGGGAAGGATCAGCTCATGACCTTGACCGTGCCCTACACGTTTGAAACCACCGCGCAGCAAGAGGGCGATGCGGCTCCATAGCGCACAAAGAGAGGATTCTTTTTCCATGCCAAAGAAGCCCAAAAGCGTTTTCGTCTGCTCTGCCTGCGGCTACGAGTCCGCGCGCTGGCTGGGCCAGTGCCCGGGCTGCTCTGCGTGGAATACGCTCGAAGAGAGCGCCGTGATTGAGGAACCCAAGGCGCTGGCCGGCCGTCGGGCAGCCATCCGGCAGCCAAGCGGTGTGGCGCCGACCCTGCCGGAGATCGACGACGCCTGGGAAGAGAGGGCGCGCTCCGGCATCGGCGAGCTCGACCGGGTTTTAGGCGGCGGCATGGTGCGCGGTTCGCTGGTGTTGATCGGCGGCGACCCGGGAATAGGTAAATCCACCCTGCTTCTGCAGGCGGCGGCGCTCTATGCGGGGCAGGGCGGCCGGGTTCTCTACGTTTCCGGCGAGGAATCCGCGCGCCAGATCAAGATGCGCGCCAAAAGGCTGGGCATTACGGGTGGGAATCTGCACGTCCTTTCAGAAACCAACATAGAGGAGATCGAGGCGCAGGCACAGGCCCTTTCGCCGGATTTTCTCATCGTCGATTCGATCCAGACCGTGTTCGTGCCGGGCAGGCCGTCGGCTCCGGGATCGGTTTCGCAGGTGCGCGAGGCCACCAATGTGCTCATGCGCCTGGCAAAGCAAAGCGGCGTGAGCGTTTTTTTGGTTGGCCACGTCACCAAGGAAGGGGCCTTGGCGGGCCCGAGAGTTTTGGAGCACATGGTGGATGCCGTTTTGTATTTCGAGGGCGAACGCCATCAGGAATACCGCATCCTGCGCGCCGCGAAGAACCGATTCGGTTCTGTTAACGAAATTGGCGTGTTCAGAATGCTGCAAAGCGGCATGGAGGAGGTCGAAAACCCATCGGAATTTCTGCTTTCGGGCAGGCTTGAGGGCGCGGCTGGCTCCGCGGTGGCGGTTTCGATGGAGGGCTCGCGCCCCGTGCTGGTCGATATTCAGGCCCTGATCGCCCAAACCCCCTTTCCCGCGCCGAGGCGGCAGGCCTATGGCTTTGATGCCTCCCGCGTGGCGCTGCTTTTGGCGGTGCTCGAAAAGCGGGCCGGCTTCACGCTCTATAATATGGATGCCTACGTGAACGTCGCGGGCGGACTGGAGCTTGACGAGCCCGCGGTCGATCTGCCGGTGGCCATGGCGGTTGCCTCCTCGGTCAAAAACGCGCCGATTCCGCCCTCCTGGGCCTTCATCGGGGAAATCGGCCTGTCGGGCGAGATTCGGGCCGTCGGCCAGATGGAAAGGCGCCTGATGGAGTGCAAGCGCATGGGCTTTGCCCATGTGGTCATCCCTGAAGGGAACCGCAGGCAGGTTCGTGCGGTGGAGGGCATCCGCATCTATGGCGCGTCCTCGCTCGCGCAGGCGCTCGCCCTCCTTTTTTGAGGGAAATGAAAAGGGTTTTTCGGTGATTGCGGCAAATTAATGCTCTGGGGATGTTTAAAGGGCTACCATGGGCGCCTGCGCCTGGGGAGCCTACAAAAAAGACAGGGGAGATGGCCTTTGCAGAAGGTTTTCAGGATCGTGTTCACACTCTCGGGCCTTGGTGCAGGGCTTGCCCTGGCCGAAACGCTGCGCAGGTTTCTGGATGAGTCGGGCTTTGACCATTACTTTTTGCCGCATTATCTGCTGCAACTGATCTGGCTTGGCGCCTCGGCTTTGCTGGCCGCCATTTTTACGATTTCTTTCTTTTTGCTTTCCGGGCCCATTGTGGCCTGGGGCAAGCGCTTTATCGCGGTCTCTGAAGAGAAGCTCCGCAAGATGCCCATGGCGGATATCCTCTTTAGCTGCGTTGGGCTGCTCTTCGGGCTGATCACCGGCTATTTCATCATCACGCTACTCAACGCAGCCCTCTCGCTGTTTTTGGTGATGCCCCTTTCGCTGATCCTCTGCCTGGGGTTGGCCTATTTAGGCGCTCGCATCTTCTCTAAGCGCTGGCGGGAGCTGCCCGGCGTCGTCGGGCTGCTCAGCCGCGCCACGGTCAAGGAGGATGAGGGCCGCGCAAAGCTGCAGGGCAAGGGCTACGCCAAGGTTTTGGATACCTCCGCGATCATCGACGGCCGCATCTTCGACGTCTGCGCGACCGGCTTCATGGAAGGGCCGCTGGTCATCCCGCAGGTGGTGCTTAGGGAGCTGCGCCACATTGCGGACTCGGCGGACGGATTAAAGCGCAACCGCGGCAGGCGCGGCCTGGATGTGCTGCAGCGCATCCAAAAGGATCTGAGCATGGAGGTTATCATAGACGAAACCGAGTTTGAGGATACCGCCGAGGCCGACTTGATGATTTTAAAGCTCGCGCAGGCGCTGCCGGGCTTTGTGGTGACCAACGACTATAACCTCAACAAGGTCGCGGAGCTGACCGGCATCCGCGTGCTGAACATCAACGACCTGGCCAACGCTTTAAAGCCCGTGCTGATCCCTGGGGAGGAGATCGAGCTTGTGGTGATGAAGGAGGGCAAGGAGCCGGGCCAGGGAATCGCCTACTTAGAGGACGGCACCATGATCGTGATCGACAATGCGCGCAAGCTCATCGGCGAAACCGTGGCTGCGGTCGTTACCTCGGTGCTGCAGACCTCGGCCGGCCGAATGATCTTCGCAAAGCTCAAGGAAATGCTTAAATAAGGCCTTGAAACCGCAAAACCACGGCCCGGGGCGGATTGCCACGGGCCGTGGTTTTGCGGTTTAGGCGCTCGCCTTATTCGTATTCGATGGTGGCCGGGGGCTTGGTCGTGATGTCGTACAGGACGCGATTGACCTCAGGCACCTCGTTGACGATACGGCTCGAGGCGCTTGCCAGAACCTCGAAGGGGATCCGCGACCAGTCTACCGTCATAAAATCCAGGGTTTCGACCGCGCGCAGGGCGATGGCATAATCGTAGGTGCGAGCATCGCCCATCACGCCGACCGAGCGCAGGTTGGTCAGTACGGCGAAATATTGGTTAATCGAGGTCTGCAGCCCGGCGGTTGCGACTTCCTCGCGAAAGATCGCGTCCGCCTCGCGGAGGATGGCGAGCTTTTCTTCCGTGATTTCGCCCAAAACCCGCACGGCAAGGCCGGGGCCGGGGAAGGGCTGGCGCCAAACCAGCGCTTGCGGCAGACCCAGCTCGAGACCGAGCCTGCGAACCTCATCCTTAAATAGGTCGCGCAGGGGCTCGACGATCTGCTTAAAGTCGATGACATCGGGCAGGCCGCCCACGTTGTGGTGGCTCTTGATCGTGGCGGCGGAGCCGCTGCCGGATTCGATGACGTCGGGGTAAATCGTGCCCTGGGCGAGGTAGTCCACCGTGCCGAGCTGCTTTGCCGCTTCCTCAAAGACCCGAATGAACTCGGCGCCGATGATCTTGCGCTTTTGCTCCGGGTCTGAAACGCCCCCGAGCTTTTGCAAAAAACGGGCGCCTGCGTCAATCGAGATCAGGCTCTTGCCAAAGCGCTTTCCGAACTGCTCCTCAACCTCTTTTGCTTCGTTCTTGCGCAGAAGGCCGGTATCGACAAAGACGCAGCTGAGCCTTTCGCCCACGGCGCGGTGAAGGAGCGCCGCGCAGACCGAGGAATCCACCCCGCCAGAGAGGGCGCAGAGCACGCTGCCTTCCCCGATTTGGCTCCTGAGCTTTTCCGTAAGCTCCTCGGCGTAGGAGTCCATGCGCCAATCGCCGCTGAGCCCACAGACCTGATAGAGGAAGTTCCGCAGGATTTTTTTGCCGCGCACGGAGTGCTGCACCTCGGGGTGGAACTGCACGCCGTAGATCTTCCGGGTTTCATCGGCAATGGCGGCGATGGGGCAGCTTGCCGTAAAGCCGATGGGCGAAAAGCCGTCGGGCAGGGTGCGCACCTGATCGGTATGACTCATCCAGCAGAGGGATTCGCCTTCGACGCCCTGAAAGAGCGGGCTTTTTTGCAAGATGACGCTGGCCTGACCATATTCTCGCTTTTGTGCGGAGCTGACCTTGCCCCCTAAAACATGGGCGATGAGCTGCTGGCCATAGCAAATGCCCAAAATCGGCACGCCAAGCGCAAAAACCCCGGGGTCGATCTGCGGCGCGCCCTTTTCATAGACGCTCATCGGCCCGCCGGTGAGGATGATGCCCAATGGGCTTTTTGCGCGGATCTCTTCCGCCTTCGTATTGCCCCGAATCATTTCGCAATACACGCCCTCGTCGCGGACGCGGCGCGCGATGAGCTGGTTATATTGGCCGCCAAAGTCCAAAACAAGAACCAGTTGATGGGTTTGCATAGCGCACAAGCCCTCCTGCACATTCAATATACTCAGAGCATATCCGCGCGCCATGGCCTTGTCAAGAAGCGCGGACTAAAATCCGCTTTGATATCCAGTTTTAGCATAACAATCGCTTGCTTTTAACGAAATTCTCGATTTTTATTTGATATAATGTAAGTAACTTTCAGAGGAATGGGGGCCGGCTGCGATGATCGCCATCCTAAACTACGGCGCGGGGAACGTCGAAAGTGTGCGGCATGCGCTGGGAAAGATCGGCGCCGATTCCAGGCTCACCGCCGAAAGGGATGAGATCCTCTCAGCGAGCGGGGTCATTTTGCCGGGCGTAGGCGCCTTTGGCGAAGCCATGCGCCAGCTCAAATGCCGCGGCCTGATGGACTGCCTGCGCCGTGTACGCATGAAAAACACGCCCTTTTTGGGGATTTGCATCGGCGAGCAACTAATCTTTGAAAAAAGCGAAGAATCACCCGGAATTCCAGGCCTGAAATACCTCGAGGGCGAGGTGAAGAAGATCCAGGTGGGCAATAGCCACGCCAAGGTGCCGCACATGGGCTGGAACCAGCTCGAAACCAGGCGGGACGATCCCCTTTTTGACGGCCTGCCCGAAAAGCCGTGGTTTTACTTCGTGCACAGCTACTTCGCTCAGGCCCAAAACCCCGAAAACGTGCTGGCCAGGCTTAGCTATGGCAATAGCGATATGGACATTGCCGTGCGCGACCAAAACCTGTGGGCGGTGCAGTTTCACCCCGAAAAGAGCGGCCAGGCAGGGCTGCAGCTGCTTTCGAATTTCGTGAAAATCTGCCAAATGGAGGAAGACCATGCTCGCTAAGCGCATCATTCCCTGCCTGGATGTGAAGGACGGCCGCGTGGTCAAGGGCGTGAGCTTCGTGGATCTCGTGGATGCCGGCGACCCTGCGGAGTGCGCCAGGGCCTATGACGAAGCCGGAGCCGACGAGCTCGTGCTTTTGGACATCACCGCGACCAGCGACGATCGCGCTATCATGCTCGAAACCGTGCGCAAGGTGGCAAGGGCGGTTTCCATTCCCTTCACCGTTGGCGGCGGGATCCGCAGCGTGGAGGATTTTTCGATGCTGCTGCATGCCGGGGCCGAAAAGGTTTCGATCAACTCTTCGGCGGTGGGCAGCCCTGCGCTGATTCGCGACGCGGCGCGGATCTATGGCAGCCAGTGCGTGGTGGTGGCGATCGACGCCAAGCGCTCGCCCATCGGCTGGGAGGTCTACACCCACGGCGGGCGCAAATCCACCGGCATGAACGCCGTGGACTGGGCTAAGCTCGTGGCGCAAAAGGGCGCTGGTGAGCTGCTCGTAACCTCGATGGACGCCGACGGCCACAAGACCGGCTATGATTTGGAACTCACCCGCGCGATTTGCTCGGCGGTCGATATTCCCGTGATCGCTTCGGGCGGCGCTGGCGCGGTGAAGCATTTTTATGACGTATTGAGCCACGCCGGAGCCGACGCGGCTTTGGCCGCCTCGCTCTTTCACTTTAAGGAGCTTGAAATCATGGAGCTCAAGCGCGAGCTCGCCTCGCGCGGGATTTGCATGCGAATTTAGGGGTTTTTGCCAAAGTTTGAGGCGAGGGCTTGCGCTCCCGCCTTTTGTTGTGGTATGCTCTTGGCCATAGCAAGGCCCCTTGAGGGCCGATGACGAAAGGAAGTGTGGTTTGATGTCGGCAGCAAAGGTGATTGTGCCCTAAAACCACATAAAACCGGCGGGATCTGAGCGAAGGGGCGCTGCCTCTTTTGTTTGTGCCCGCCGAAAGAACGGGAACCTTTCGTAAAACCGCAGGGAATGGGATACGATGGCTGTCGTATCCTTTTTTGTGCTGCAAAAAAACGAAAAGGAAGATAAAAAGGAGAATTCAAATTGAAGCTTATGCAATATGGCTATGACGGCCCGGAAGCGTTTGCGGATGGACTGATTCCGGGGCGCGTGGTTGAATTGAGGCGCGAAAGCTGGACGGTGCTTTGTGAACAAGGCGAAGTGCAGGCGCAGCCAAGGGGCGCGCTGCTGCACGGCGCCGGGTGGGGCGAATTGCCCTGCGTGGGCGACTTTGTGCTGCTGCGGTTCAACCCCAGCGGCCCTTCGCTCATCCACAAGCTGCTGCCCAGGCGTTCAAAATTCTGGCGGCGCGAGGCGGGGCCCAGAGGGATTGCGTTTGAGCAGCTCGTCGCCGCGAACTTCGACACGGTTTTTGTTGTTTCCTCGCTCAACCAGGACTTTAACCCCGCCCGCATTCTGCGCTATTTGAGCCAGGCGCGCATGAGCGGCGCCGAGCCCGTGGTTCTGCTGACGAAGGCCGACTTGTGCGAGAATTGGGCCGAAAGGCTAGAAAAAGTGCGCGCTGCCTGCCAAGGGGTTGCGGCGATTGCGCTTTCGGTGAAAACGGGGCTCAACATGCACGAGCTTGCGCCCTACCTTTTGCCCGGAAAAACCCTGGTCTTTTTGGGCATGTCGGGTGTGGGGAAGTCTTCGCTTCTAAACGCGCTGATGGGTCGGGAAGTCATGGGCACGGCCGGCATTCGGGAGGACGACAGCCGCGGCCGCCACACCACCACGCACAGGCAGCTCTTCCTGCTGCCCTCGGGCGTGATGGTCATCGACACGCCGGGCATGCGCGAGCTTGGGCTCCTTGACGCCGAAGAGGGCGTGAGCGGAACTTTCGCGGGCATTGAAGCGCTGTTTGAGCGCTGCCGCTTTGCCGACTGCTCGCACAAAGGCGAGCCCGGCTGCGCGGTGCGGCAGGCGCTTGCGAGCGGCGAGCTTGACGAAAGAAGCTGGCAGGCCTATTTGAAGCTTCGGCGCGAAGTGGGCTTTGCCGAGGATAAAAACGCCTTTTTGGGCGAAAAGCGCAAGCGGAATAAGGAGATTGCGGCCTTTAATAAGCGGCGCAAGAAGGGGGGCGGCAAGCCATGAGGCCGATCATCGAAACGAGGGGGCTGACCAAGGCATTTCGCCGCTTCGAGAAGGAGCCGGGCCTGCTGGGCAGCGTTAAATCGCTGTTTAAGCGCGAATTCAGCGAAAAGCTCGCCGTAAGCGATTTCGACCTTAACGTGGAGCCCGGCGAGTTCGTCGGGCTGATCGGCCCGAACGGTGCGGGCAAGACGACCTTGGTGAAGATGCTCACGGGCATCATCGCGCCCACAAGCGGCGAAATCGAGGTGCTGGGCTTTTGGCCAAACAGGCTGCAAAACGCCTTCAAGCGCCAATATGCCGTGGTGATGGGGCAAAAAAGCCAGCTCTTTTTTGAGCTGACCGCGGCCGATACCTTTGGTCTTTTCAAAGAGCTATATGGCATCAGCGATGAGAACTACAAAAGGAACCTGAACTTCTTTGTGGAGCTTTTTGACCTGAAAGAGCTGTTGAATGTGCAGGTGCGCAGCCTTTCCCTGGGTGAGCGCATGAAGATGGAGCTGGTTGCGGCGCTGCTGCACGACCCCAAACTGCTCTTCCTCGACGAGCCGACCATCGGCCTTGACGCGGTGGCCCAGCGGCAGATGCGGCTCTTTCTGCGCGAGGTCAACGAGCAGAAGGGCACCACGATTTTGCTGACTTCGCACTACATGGAAGACGTTTTAAGCCTTTGCAAGCGCAGCGTGGTGGTCGGCGAGGGGAAAAAGCTCTACGACGGCGGCACGGACGCGCTCTTTCGGCGCTTCCAAAAGGAGGAGGGCGAGGAAATCGGCCTGGTGGTCGAGAGGATCTACGCGATGGGGGAAAAGGCATGAAAAAGTACTTTGCTATCGCCAAAACCGCCTTTAAGGCGCAGATCGTCTATCGCTTTGACGTGGCCATGACCGCGCTGGGCACGCTTTGGAAGCTGCTCTTCGCCTGGATCCTCTGGGGCGCGATCTTCCAGGGGCAAGAAAGCGTGAGCGGCTTTGACTTTGGCGGCATGCTGGGCTATTACCTCGTGGTTTCCTTCCTTTCCTCCATGGATCAGTCCTCGGGCGTGAGCTTTGAGCTGAACGAGCGCATTCGCGGCGGCACGTTTTCTAAGTTTATGGTGCTGCCGGCGAGCCCACAGCTGCAGTTCATGGCGCAGAGCCTGGGCGCGAGCTTCTATTACGCCCTGTTTGCGCTGCTGGCGGCGCTGCTTGGCGCGCTGCTGTTTCAAATCCGAATGGGCTTTGGCGCGGAACCAGCGGCGCTGCTCTGCGCGTTCTGCCTTAGCGCCCTGGGGCTGGTCTTCATGGTGAGCTACCATTTTTTCGTCGGGCTGCTGGCCTTCAAGTTTCAAGAGATCAACTTCTTTTTGCACCTGCAGGGCAATTTGATCGCCCTCGCGACGGGCGCGATGCTACCGCTGTCTCTCTTGCCCAAAACGGTGCTCGAGTTGCTGAATTTGCTCCCCTTTTCGCAGGTTGGTTATCTGCCCGCCATGCTGCTAACCGGGCGGGCGGGCCTTGGCGAGGGGCTCAAGGGCCTTCTGGTGCTGGTGCTTTGGACGGCTGCGTTTTTGGCCGCCAACAGGCTCCTCTATGAAAGGCTGCGCGTCCAGTACGACGGGGTGGGCATATGAGCTTTCTGCGTTCGCTTCGCTTCGTTTGGCTGCTGACCAAGCTGCGCCTGACGCGGCAGATGGTGTTTCGCCTGAGCTTCTTCGGCTCGTTTTTTGCCGACGGGGCGCTGTTTTTAACGCAGATGCTGGCCTTTGAGCTGATCTATGGCCAGGTGGACGGCATCGGCGGCTGGAGCCGGGGGCAAATGATGATCTTCATCGGCAGCTTTTCGATGCTCAACGGCCTGAGCATGCTGCTCTGCTTCTTTGGGCTGATCGAGCTGCCGCGCAAGATCAGGGAGGGCGGGCTGGATCTTTACCTGACGAAGCCCGGCAGTCCGCTGCTGCGCATCTGCTTTGAAAGCGTGGATTTGGGCTCCGCGCCGCTGCTGCTCCTCAGCGGCCTGATCATCGCGCGCGGCGCTGCGCTCGAGGGCATCGCCGTCAGCCTGCCGCTGCTGCTTGGCTTTATCGGGCTGCTGCTGGCGATGGCGTTGCTCTATTGCGATATGGAGCTGATTTTGCGCACCATTCCCTTTTTCGTGATTGCGGCCGACGCGATCAACCACCTGGAGGGCGACATGCTGACGCTGAACTTCAAAATACCGGGCGTGCTGTACAAGGGCGGCTTTAAGCTGCTGTTTTGCTTCGCGCTGCCCTATGGCCTGATGGCCACGGTGCCCACCGAGGCGCTGAGCGGGGTGCTCAAGCCCCAGGGGCTTGCCTACGCGCTGGCCATCGTGGCCGGCTTCACCGCCTTTGCGCTCTGGTTTTGGCGCCTGGGGCTCAAAAACTACAAGAGCGCGAGCAGCTAGCTGGCTTTGGGGAAGGCAACTAAAAGTTGCCTTTCCGCTACCCTTGGTTGATTGCGTCTTTGGGGCCTGCCTGCTACACTGCGCTTAAGAAATCAACGGATAGAGAGGGGATTGCTATGGGCATCGGGGGCAAAATCGCGGCGGCCAGGGTCAAAGCGGGTCTTTCGCAGGAGGCGCTGGGCGAAATCTTCGGCGTATCACGCCAGGCCGTGCAAAAATGGGAATCCGGCGCGTCGGTTCCCGAGTTTGAGCGGCTGGTGCTCATCTGCCGCCGTTTCGGCATGAAGCTGGATGAACTCATCGATGTCGAGGATTCCGGCCGCACGGCTGAGGAAAGGCGCGTCAAGGATCAGCCAAACTACGCGGCGATGCACCCCTGGGATCTCTACTCGGCCGACTTTTTGGTGGAGTACCAGCAGCTTTTTGACGAGGGCCGCGATGTTCAGCGCTATAAAAGGCTTGTGGAGGAGCTTGTGGCGCTGCCCTTCACCGCCGAAAGGGAAACGATGGTCGAGGCGCTGGCGCAGATCCTGCTTTCGCGGCCGCTGCGCGAGGGCTATGCTTATTACGAGCCCTCAGATCTGGACGGAATCAAGGCCTGCCGCCATCCCGGCGGCAGGTTCCTGCCCAAGCCCGATAAAAAGGCTCTGCCAGAGAAGATTAAGGGCGCATGGCTGGGGCGTATCGCGGGCTGCCTGCTGGGCAAGCCGCTTGAAGGCATTCGCACGGGCGAACTGAACGAGCTTTTAAAGGCCACGGGCAACTACCCGCTGCGCCGCTACGTGCTGCAGAAGGATTTGAACGAGGAACTCTATGCGCGCATCAGCTTCCACCTGCGTGGGCGCTGCTGGGCGGATACGATAGACGGCGCCCCGGCGGATGACGACACGAACTATACCGTGATGGCCGCCACGCAGATTTTAGAGCGCCATGGCAGGGACTTCAAGCCCTTTGATGTGCTCGCGGCCTGGGTGGACTGCCAGCCCAAGAAGGCCTATTGCACGGCCGAGCGCGTAGCCTACCTAAACTTCGTCAACGGCTACGAGCCGCCGATTTCCGCCGTGCACAAAAACCCTTATCGCGAGTGGATCGGCGCGCAGATCCGGGCGGACTATTATGGCTACATCAACCCCGGCAAGCCCGAGGCGGCAGCCGAAATGGCCTGGCGCGACGCCTCGGTTTCTCATGTGAAAAACGGCATCTATGGCGAGATCTTCGTGGCCGCGATGCTCTCGGCCGCCGCCGTTTTAGACGATGTTCGCGCCGTGATCGCCTGCGGGTTGAAGGAAATCCCCGAGCGATCGAGGCTTTATGAGCAAATTTGCGCACTGCTGGCCTTTTATGACGAGGGCAGGAGCGCCGAGGAGGCCTATGCCTTCATCCATGCCCGCTGGGATGAGCACGACGCGCACCACTGGTGCCATACCATTTCCAATGCCTTGATCATCGTCATGGCGCTGCTTTGGGGAAGGAAAAACTTTGGCAAGTCCATCTGCCTGGCTGTGGGCTGCGGCTTTGATACCGACTGCAACGGCGCCACGGTGGGCTCCATCATCGGCATGATGATCAGCGCCGAGCGAATTCCGGAGGAATGGACCAAGGCTTTCGGCGGCGAGCTGCAGACGCAGATTCTGGGCGTAGAAAAGATCCACATCGACGAGCTTTGCAGCCTTACGATGAAGCACATGGGGGAAGACTAGGTTCCCTAAATGGGCAATGCGCGGGCGGCGCCCCATCGCGTAGATGGGGCGCCGCCATTCTTTATAAGAGAGCATAAAAAACATAGCATTGCGGGTTTGCAATTTGCCTTCGGATGGCTTACACTAAAAAGGATATAGAATCCCTGTGCTTAGAATTAGGAGGAAGAGGAAATGGAAGAGAAGACCGATCGAGAAGAGCTTGCGGAAGCAGTTGAAGAACCTTCCGAAACCGAAGAAAGCCCCTTTAAGGGCAAGGCGGCTGAAAGGGCGCACAATTTCGACATTGAGGTCGAGGGCAGCGCGCGGCGGCGCAATCTTATCATCGGGCTGACCTGGCCGGCCCTGGCCGAAAGCATCCTTGCGTCGCTGGTATCCATTGCAGATAATATCATGGTCGCGGGGCTTGGCTCCTATGCGATCAACGCGGTTGGGCTGGTGACGCAGCCAAGGTTCATCATGATGGCCGCCTTCATGGCGCTGGGCGTTGGCTCCACCGCGCTGGTGGCCCGCTTCAGGGGCGCAAGGGATGCCCAAAGCGCCAATGCGGTGCTCTATCAGTCTATGCTCATGACGCTTGCTATCACCGCTTTGCTCTGCGTGGCGATGTTCTTCTGCGGCAAGGGCATGCTGCGCCTTTTATCGACCGGCAGCCTGAGCGAAAGGACGATTGAGGAAGCCTGGGCCTATTTCAGGATTCAGATCTATGGCTTCCCGACGCTCGCGCTCACCTTCACCATCAACGCGGTGCTGCGCGGGGCCGGCAACACCAGGGCGTCGTTCTATAACAACACGGCGGCCAACCTCGTCAACATCTTCTTTAACTATTGCATGATCGGCGGCAACCTCGGCTTCCCGGCCTGGGGCGTGGCCGGCGCCTCGATTGCCATGGTCATCGGTCAGGCGGTGGCGCTCGGCATGGCAGTTGCCGTTGTGGCCAGGGGCAAAAGCTTCGTCTTTTTCGACTTTAAGAAGCTCTTCCACATAGATTGGTCGATGATGAAGCGCATCCTGAATATAGGCCTGCCTGCGATGGTTGAGCAGATCATCATGCGCGCGGGGATGCTGCTCTTCGTCATGATCGTTACCTCCCTTGGGGATGCGTCTTACACCGCGCACATGGTGGCCATGAATATTCAGCAGCTCTCATTCACCACGGGCATGGCCTTCGGCACTGCGGCGACCACGCTGGTGGGCCAGTGCCTGGGGCGCAACCGCCCCGATTTGGCAAAGATTTATGTGCGGATGACGCAGCAGATGGGGTTGATCGTTTCGTTTTTGGTGGCGATCTTGCTGTTCTTCGGCGGCAGGCCCATCGTGGGGCTGTATACCGGCGAGGCGAGCATCATCGCGCTGTCGGTTTTGATGCTGCAGATCATCGCGGTGGCAAACCCCATTTCCAACGCGCGCTTTGTCTATATCAGCGCCCTTCGCGGCGCCGGGGATTCGCGCTTTGCGGCCGTCATCACCTTTGTGGGCGTGCTGCTGGTTCGGCCGCTCATCAGCGCGGCGCTCGTCTTTTATCCCCTTCAAATCGGGCTTGCCGGCGTGTGGATCGCCTTGGTTTCAGATGGCGTCATCTGCTATATACTCTCTCTTTGGCGTTACCGCCAGGGGAAGTGGCAGAGCATCCAGGTTTAGGCCATGGAACTCGAAGCCTTGCTGCGAAAGCTCGAAGATGCGATGCGCTCAGCCCTCGGGGAAGGGCTGAGCGGGCTATATCTGCATGGCTCCGCCGTGCTCGGCGGCTTTAACCCGAAGGGCAGCGATATAGACTTCATCATTTTGGCCAAAAAGGCGCTCACTTTTGAGGAAAAAGCGGCGATTTTAGATGCGTTGCTTCCCCTTGAGGCCTTCGCGCCGCCCAGGGGCTTTGAAATGAGCGTGGTTCTGGCCGAAAACGCGCTCCATTTTTTCCATCCCTGCCGTTTTGAGTTGCATTACGCCAGCAATTACCGATTGGACTATTTAGCGGATCCGGCCGGCTATTTTCGGCGTTACCAGGGCAGCGATCCGGATCTGGCGGCGCATTTCACCGTCATTCTGGCCGCAGGGCGTTGCCTTTTGGGCAGGCCCATCGCCGAGGCTTTTGGCCCCGTGCGGCACGAGGACTACCTGGCGAGCCTGCGCGACGACGCGCGGGACGCCATGGCGAACCTGGCGCAAAACCCGGTTTATGCCTGCCTGAATCTTTGCCGGGTGCTGGCTTATGTGGAGGAGGGGCTGGTTCTATCGAAAAAGGCCGGTGGGGAGTGGGGGCTTACGCATCTGCCCAAGGCCTTTTCGCGGGTTCTGGCCGCAGCGCTTGCCGCCTATGCGGGCGACGGCCGCTTTTGCGCGGATGAGGAGTCCGTACGCACTTTTTGCGCCCATCTGCTGGGGCGAATCTTCCCTTAAAGTCCGGCTCCCTAATCCACAGCCCAAAGAGCGCGAAAGCGCTCTTTTTTTACCCCTCGCGCAGGAAAAGAACGGGGGAAGCTGTCGAGCAAAATGGCCTTGTTTCCGCGCCGCTTCTACAGAGATGTCGAAGCTTCTGCGCCTATATTTAGGAAAAGTCAAAACGCGGAGGGCGAAGGCCATGAGGGTGTATGTGGAGTTGTTCCTCCTGCAGAATTTTGCCATGGATGCCCTCGTTCTTTCGCTGGCCCTGCGGCTTTCGCGGCGCAGACCAATCTTTTGGCGCGTCGCGTTGGCCGCGGCGCTCGGCAGCGGCTATGCACTTGCCGCGTATTGGCCGCCACTTCGCTTTTTGCAAGGCTTGCTCTTCCGCACGGCCTGTATCGTGGGCATGTGCGGGCTTGCCCTGCGGGGCTTGACGCTTAGAACCTGGCTGCGCACGAGTGGCTTTTCGCTCGTAGCGCTGATTTGCCTGGGCGGCACGGGCTATGGGCTGATGGAGATGCTCGGCGCGCGCGGGTTCGGCCTTTGGCAGGCGATTTTCACCGCCGTTCTGGGTGCGATGGCCATGGCCGCACTTAGCCTGCCGCTTGGGCAGGCCAGGCCGGAGTTCCGCCGGCGGGTCAACCTTCGCCTGGGGGAGGAGGAGCTCGACCTGGTTGGGCTGATCGACACTGGAAACGCCCTGCAGGAGCCCCTTTCTGGCCTGCCGGTGATGCTCATTGCCCCGGGGCTGGCGAAAGGGCTGCACCTCGGGAAGCTTCGCCCCGTGCCCTTCACGGCACTGGGCGCGGAGGGCGTCATCGACGCATTTTATCCGGATTCCGTCTTTTTAGAGGGCGAAAAGATGGACTGGTTTGTGGCGATCTACCCGGGTGAGTTGGATTGCGACGCCTTATTGCCGGGCTCCTGCGCCTATAACCAAGCGCAATAAGCGCGCACAGATACGAGAAAGGGGAGTTTTGGGGATGGAGAATGCTTTTGCGGCCCTATGGAGGAGATTTTTGCGGCTTTTTGCGCGGCCGATTCATTACATCGGCGGCAGCCAATCCCTTCCGCCGCCCTACAGCAAGCTGGAAGAGGAAGAGGTCATGCGCCGCCTGCGCGAGGGCGATGAGTCCATGCGGCCGGGGCTGATTGAACACAACCTGCGGCTGGTGGTCTATATCGCGCGTAAGTTCGAAAACACCGGCGTGGGCATTGAAGACCTGATTTCGATTGGAGCCATCGGGCTGATTAAGGCGGTTAATACCTTTGACGCGCAGAAGAAGATCAAGCTGGCGACCTACGCTTCCCGCTGCATAGAAAACGAAATATTGATGCATTTGCGGCGCTCGAACCGCACGAAAATGGAGGTGTCCCTCGAGGAGCCGCTGAACGTGGATTGGGACGGCAACGAGCTGCTTTTATCCGACATCATGGGCACGGAACCCGACCTGGTAGGCCGGGCGCTGGAGGAGGAAGCCGACAAAAGCCTGCTGGAAGACGCCCTCTCGCGCCTGAGCACGAGAGAGAAGCGCATCATTAAAATGCGTTTTGGTCTAAGCGGTGAAAGTGAGCAGACGCAAAAAGAGGTGGCCGATAAGCTCGGCATCTCGCAAAGCTATATTTCCCGCCTGGAAAAGCGCATCATTAAGCGCCTAAAGAGCGACATTGGGGCAAAACTCTAGCCCGCCAAGGCTGATTTTCGTATACGTTTCCGCTTTGTGTTGTTCCGTGCTTCGGGAATGAATTCCTTTCCGGATGGCAACACTAAGATGGCAAAAACCTTGCTGACCGGAGGAAAAGGAAATGGCATTGAACAAAGTGGAAATCTGCGGAGTCGATACCTCAAAACTACCGGTGCTCAAGCATGAAGAAATGCTCAAACTCTTCGATCGCATTCACGCTGGGGATCCGACAGCCAGGGAGGAGTTCATCAGCGGCAATCTGCGGCTCGTGCTTTCTGTGGTGCAGCGCTTTGCCGGCAGGGGCGAAACCATGGACGACCTCTTTCAGGTCGGCTGCATCGGGCTGATGAAGTCCATCGACAATTTCGATACGACCCTTGGCGTGCGCTTTTCGACCTATGCCGTGCCGATGATCATCGGCGAGATCCGCCGTTATTTGCGCGATAACAATTCCATCCGCGTGAGCAGATCGCTGAGGGACACGGCCTATAAGGCCATGCAGATGAAGGAAAGGCTTTCGGCCGAACTTGGCCGCGAGCCGACCATCGCTGAGATCGCGGCCAAGCTTGAGCTCAAGCAGGAGGACGTCACCATGGCGATGGACGCCATTCAGGATCCGATCTCGCTCTTCGAGCCCATCTTCAACGATGGCGGCGACGCGCTGTATGTGATGGACCAGATTCACGACGAGAAGGACAACGACGAAACCTGGCTGGACGGCATCGCGATCCGCGGGGCGATCGAGCGCCTGGGCGACAGGGAGAGAAAGATCGTAAAAATGCGCTTTTTTGACGGCCGCACGCAGATGGAGGTGGCCGAAGAGATCGGGATTTCGCAGGCCCAGGTTTCCAGGCTGGAAAAGAGTGCCCTGGCCCGTATGAAAAAGCAAATATAGGAAACAGGATGAAGAAAAGGAGCCCTTCACGGCATGAAACCGTGGAAGGCTCTTTTTTTGGTGGAAGCGGAGGCGGGAAATTACTCGTTCATGACCTCTTCCCAAATACGGTTGTAGGTTTCGAGCGCATCCTCCACGTCATGGAAGAACTTGCAGCGGGCGATGACTTCCGCGGGTGGGTTGAAGATGGGGTTTTCGGAGTATTCGGCGCCCAAAATCGCCATCGCGGCTTCGTTGGGCGTGGAATAGCCGATATATTCGCTGTTCATGGCGGCGATCTCGGGGCGCATCATGAAGTTGATGAAGGCGAGGGCACCCTCGGGGTTCTTGCTGGATCTGGGAATGACCATGCCGTCAATCCAGACGTTGGAGCCTTCCTTCGGCACGCAGAAGGCGAGGCCTTCGTTAAGGTCGATTGAGGTGATCGCGTCCCCGGACCAAACGAGCCCGAGCGCCGCCTCGTTGTTGACCATCTTATCCTTGATCTCGTCCACGCCGTAGGCCAGCACCACGCCGGATCGCTTTTGCTCCTTGAGCATTTCCGCGGCCGCGGCAAGCTGCGTTTCGTCCCGCGTGTTGAGATCAAAGCCCAGGTAGCACAGCGTGATGCCTAGAGAGTCGCGCACTGAGTCCATCATCAGCACGTTGCGCAGGTACTTCGCATCCCACATGGCGCCCCAGGAGTCGATCTCGCCGTCGGTCATCTCGGTGTTGTAAAGGATGCCTACGGTGCCCCACATATAGGGAACGGAATACTTCGATTCCGGGTCGTAGTCTGGGGTTTGCAGCCAAGCGTAGGTGTTTTTAAACTCGGGGAGCTTTTCGTGATCGAGAGGGAGGAGGAGGTCGTTCTTGACCAGCCGCTCAATCATGTAGTCGGAGGGGAAGGCAACATCGTAGTTCACTCCGCCGCGATCGAGCCTCAGATACATCTCCTCATTGGTGGTGAAGCGGGTATAGGTCACTTTTATACCCGTTTCCTTCTCGAAAAGGTCAAAGATCTCGGGGTTGATGTAATCTTCCCAGTTGAAGACCGTAATGGAGGAAGGCTTTTCGTTTGCGGCGGGGGTGCAGCCGCTAAGGAAGGGTGCGCAGAGCAGGCAGGCGCAGAGCAGCAGAGGGAGGAGCTTTTTCATTTCGCTTGATCGTTCCTTTCGAGCGTTTTTGGGGTTTTCGCAATCCCTCATCTCTCGAGGATGGAGGATTTGCGGTTCACGAGGAGGAGCAGGGCGACGATGGCCACGAACATGAGCGTAGAAAGCGCGTTGATCGTGGGGTGAATGCCGCGCCTGGCCATGGAATAGACGAGGATAGAGAGGTTCTGCACTTCTGAAGTCGTGAAGAAGCTGATCACAAAATCGTCCAGCGAGAGGGTGAAGGCCAGGATGAAGCCCGTGAGAATGCCGGGCATGATCTCTGGGAGCACGATCTTGCGGATGGCCTGCCAATGCGTGGCGCCCAGGTCGAGCGCCGCCTCATACGCGCTGCCGTTCATCTGCTTAAGGCGCGGCAGCACCGAAAAGAGCACATAGGGGACGTTAAAGCTCACATGCGCAAGGAGCATGGTGCCAAAGCCGAGGGGCAGGTTGGCAAAAAGGAAGAGGATCATCAGGGAGATGCCGATGACGATGTCAGGCGTGAGCATCGAAAGGTTCGCGGCCGCCAAGAGGAGGGATTTTGGGCCGTTCTTCATCGAAAACATGCCGATTGCGCCCAAGGTGCCGATGAAAGTGGCGGTCACGGCCGCCAAGAGAGCCACGGCCAGGGTGACATAGAGGGCGTTTAGGATCTCGCTGTTCTGGAAGAGAGCGCGGTACCAATCCAGCGTGAAACCACCCCATACTGCCCTGGATTTGGAGGCGTTGAACGAAAAAACGATGAGGGTGAGGATGGGCATATAGAGGAAGGCCAGCACCAGGTAGACGTAGCCGCGCTTGAAAAAGCCCGCCGACTTCAAAAGATGCCGCCCCCTTCCTGATCGCCGTAGCGATTCATGATGCTCATTGAGAGGAGAAGAAGCACCATCATGATCAGCGACATGGCCGAGCCGAAATTCCAATTGCCGGTGAACAGGAACTGCTGCTCGATGAGGTCACCAAAGAGCTTGAACTGCGCCCCGCCCAGCAGGCGGGAGATGACGAAGGTGGTGATCGCCGGCATGAAGACCATCGTGACCCCAGAAAAGATGCCCGGCACCGAAAGCGGAAAGACCACGCGCAAGAAAACCTGCGAGCGGTTAGCGCCCAGGTCCTCGGCGGCCTCGACCACGCGCCGATCCAGCCTGCTTAGCGAGGTGTAAAGCGGCAGAACCATGAAGGGGAGGTAGTTATAGACCATGCCCATCAGCACCGCGCCATAGTTATACAGCAGCCTTACATTGCCCTGGCCGCCGAAGAATTCGATGACGCGGTTGACCGTGGATGTGATGAGGCCGTTGGATTCGAGCAGAGTCAGCCAGGCATAGGTGCGCAGAAGGAAGTTCATCCACATGGGGATGACGAAGAGCAAAACGAGCACGCCCTTTTTGTCAAAATCCTTTTGCGCGAGCACATAGGCGGCGGGGTACCCCACCAGCAGGCAGATCAGCGTGCAGAGCAGCGCTATGCCCAGCGAGCGCAGCAAAACCGTGATATAGATCGGGTCGAGAAAATTCGCCATGTTCCGCAGGGTGAGGGCCCCATCCGCCGTGGTGAAGGAGTAGGCTGCCACCAGGGCGATGGGCACGATGGTAAAGAGCAGCATCCACACCGCGTAAGGGGCGGCGAAGGGCTTTGTTTTCACAGGGCCGCCTCCCTTTTCATGATGTGGATATCGAAGGGGACGATGCGCAGGCCGACCTCTTCGCCCGGGGCTTTGGCCAAGGTGGAGTGCACCATGAAGGCGAAGCCTCCGGTTTGGATCATCATCTCGTAATGCACACCCTTAAAGACGATAGAGGCCACCGTGCCGCGCAGCATCCCATCGTTGGGGGCGCAAAGCTGCACGTCTTCGGGGCGAATCACCACATCGACAGGCTGATTTTCGCCAAATCCCCGATCGACGCAGATGAAATCGTGCCCCTCGAAGGAAACGAGTTCGTCATGCAGCATGGTGCCGGGCAGGATATTGCTCTCGCCGATAAAATCGGCCACGAAGGCGTTTTTGGGTTCGTTGTAGATGCAGATCGGCGAGCCGATCTGCTGCACGAGGCCCTCCTTCATGACCACGATGGTGTCCGACATCGTGAGGGCCTCTTCCTGATCGTGCGTGACGTAGACGAAGGTGATGCCGAGCTGCTGCTGCATCGCTTTGAGTTCGATCTGCATCTCCTTACGCAGCTTCAGGTCGAGCGCGCCCAAGGGTTCGTCGAGCAAGAGAACCTCAGGGCGGTTGGCGAGCGCCCTGGCGATCGCCACGCGCTGCTGTTGCCCGCCCGAGAGCGTATCGACCTTGCGCCTGCCAAACCCGCGCAGGTTGACCATCTCAAGCATCTCGGCCACCCGGGCGTTGATTGTGCTTTCATCCACCTTTTTCAGCCGCAGGCCAAAGGCGATGTTTTCGAACACATTCATATGAGGAAACAGCGCGTATTTTTGAAAGACCGTGTTGACATGGCGCCTATAGGGCGGCAGGGAACTGATCTCTTTGCCCTCGAAATAGACCTGGCCGGCGGTCGGGAATTCAAAACCCGCGATGAGCCGGAGCGTCGTGGTCTTGCCGCAGCCGGAAGGGCCCAGCAGGGTGACGAACTCCTTCTTGCGGATGTAAAGATTCATACGGGAAAGCGCTTCGGTTTCGCCGTCATAGACCTTGGTCAGGTCTACCAAATCTATGAGGTGCTGTTGCTCGACAACGCTCATGGCCTACCCCCCTAAAATACTGTTTTTTTAGGTTTAGAAGCTCGGCGGTGTGGAAATCCAGAGGATTTTGGCGGTCTGCTTGCCGGGATTGCGCAGGCGGTGCGGGCTGGAGGGCCTAAAATAGAAGCTCTCGCCCTTTTTTGCCCGGTGCGCCTTGCCGCCTAGCTCGACCACCACGCCGCCCGAAAGAACATAGCCGAATTCCTCACCCTCGTGCGGATTATCGAGCGTGGAGGAGGAGCCTGGCCGCAGCTCGATCAAAATCGGCTCCATCTCGTTTTTTTGCGCGTTTGGGATGAGCCAGGCTATGCGGGTGCCCTTTTCGGTATCCTTCGTGTCGTAAATGTCATCTTCGCCAAATACGATCTTTTCTTCTTCGGCATCCCCTGAAAAGAATGATTTCAGGCTCTGACCGAGGCATTCCAAAATGTCTATCAGGGTGGCGATGGAGGGGGAGGTCAAGTCCCGCTCAAGCTGAGAGATGAAGCCCTTTGAAAGGTCGCAGCGCTGGGCGAGCTCTTCCTGCGTCAGGTCGTGCATTAGGCGCAGTCTGCGGATTTTTTCGCCAAGTTCCATGGTTTCGGCCCCCTTTTCACGCGGGAATCCCCAGATCGGCCCCGCCGCGCGGCGCCTAATACTAAGGATGAAGTTTAGCTTTGCTAAACAAAATCCAATGGAATTAGACCACACTGGAACTTCGCTGTCAATACGCTCCGACTGTTTTGGAGAAATATTTTTTGTCGGAAACAAAAACCGGGGCAGCGCGGCCCTTCGACAATGGCGCGCTGCCTGGGCCTGTACGATGACATTACGCAAAAATACCATATAAAGGGGAGCCGTTACGAAGATGCAAAGCGGCAGCTATGGCGAGCAGACGCGGGGCAAGCGCATTTGGAGCCTGAAACGCGAGGGATTGAAATCCTGGGCCTTCGTCCCTCCGGGGCAAAAGGAGGAGGCGCCCGGATTTTTTTCGCGCGTTTTATCCCTGTGGAAGGGGCTGCCGATCTTTGCGCTGTGCTTCATTACTGCGGCAAGCCGATTGACGGGGGATTTGAGCCCCTTAGGCCCGGCCATCATGGCCTCGTATATGATGAGCGGTGAATACGTTCTGTTTGCCGGGTTAGGGGCGGCGCTTGGGGCCTTCTTCGCGGGGGCGAGCGCGCAGGCCTTGGTGATTTTGGCGCTGCTGGGCCTGTATTTGGGCCTTGCGCTGTGCAAGATCCGCCTGAGTGATCTGAGCGTCATCCTGCTGGCCGGCCTGCTGACCCTTTTGCTGCCCTTAAGCTCCGCGCAGACGCCTTATGAGATGTTCCTGGCGGGCGCCGGGGCGCTGATCACGATGGTTTTGGCTAGAATCTATTCCGCTGCGCTTTCGGTGCGTTGGCGCGAAAGGGAGATCCTTTCTGCGGAAGAGATCGCTAGCCTTTGCCTGCTGCTCGCCGGGCCCCTGCTGGCGCTGAGGCCTTATACGCTTTTTGGCCTGTCGCCCTCCGAGGCGCTGATGCTGCTCGTCTGTCTCTTTGCGGGGGCCTTAGGCGGCGCCGGGATGGGCGCCGCCGCCGGGGCAATGCTCGGATCCGCCGCCTACCTGGGCCAAGCTCCTTCACCTCATCTTTTTGGTGGGCTGGCGCTCTGCGGCCTGCTTTGCGGCATCTTTTCAAGGCTTGGGCGCTGGGGTTCCGCCGCCGCGCTCTTCCTGGGGGTTTTGCTGGCCTCAGCGCTCAACGAGAGCTGGTTCAGCCTCCCCATGTTCATCGAAGCCGGGTTTGCGGCGCTCTGCCTGCTGCTGGTGCCCAAAAAGCTTTTGCAGGAGCTTTCTGCGCATCTCAAGCGCGACGAGCGCGCGCAAAAGGACGTGTCTGTGGTCGAAAACAACGTGCGGGCCGAGATCCGCGCTAGGCTAGAGCGCTATGCGGAGCACTATTTCTCAATGGCGCGCATCATCAACCCGCGCGCAGTTGGCCGGCAGTATTCCGCGGTGGGCACTGCGCTGATGGCCATGGCGGAGGAGAGCGGCCGCGAGGTGAAGCTGGAAACCGACAAGGCGCTGCTCGTAAGCGAGGAGATTGACAGGCAGGGCTTGGCCAATCTGGGGGTGCGCGCGCAGAGCGTGGGCGGGGAACTGCGCATTGGCATTCGCCTGCGCAGGAACGCGGACGAGGCTTTTAGGGAAAAGCTGGCGGCTGCCGCCGCCCGGGCGGTCGGCCAGCCCTTGCGGGAGCTGCCTGGAACCATAAACGACGAGCGCAGCCTGACACTGGGGCCTGCTACGCGCTACAGCGTGCTGGTCGGCTGCGCCCAAAAAGAGAGCGAAAACGGCGGCCCCTGCGGCGATAGCCACCTTTTTTGTGAGCTGCCGGGCAACGGCTACCTTTTGGCGATTTCGGATGGGATGGGGCACGGTCTTCGGGCCTATGAAGAGAGCCGCGCGGCCATCGAGCTGCTGGAAGACTACCTGCTGGCCGGCTTTGATCCGGATTCGGCCATTTTGGGCGTGAACGACGTCCTTTTGCGCCGCGCGAGAGGGGATATGTTCGCCACGATGGATATAGGGTTAATTGATCTTGGCACGGGCAAGCTAAAGGCGCTGAAGATCGGCGCTTGCGGCAGTTACATCAAGCGCGGCAGGCAGGTTTTGCCCTTGCGGGGCGGCGCGCTGCCCATGGGTATCGTGGAAAAGCTGGCCCCGATCGAAGGGGAAACCCAGCTTCTCGATGGCGACGTGCTCGTCCTTACATCGGACGGCGTGCCCGACAGCCGCGAAAAAGGGGAGGAATGGTTGATGGAGCGGATTGCTGCCCTGCCCTTGCGCGATCCGGCGCAGGCAGCCAGGCAGCTACTTGACGAAGCTTATGCGGGCGCGAAGCATCCGGATGATATGACGATCCTGGTCGCGCGGGTTTTTCAAAGGCGCTAAAAACGCGCCCAAAGCGAAAAAACTTCCTAGTTCAGCTTTTCGCCTTGCATCTTCGCAGGATCATCCTGTATAATGGGCGTGGTAACGAGTTCTGCCCATGCTTGCAAGGGCGCTTTGTTGCGGGCGATGAAGGGCTGGCCCCGTGCAAGGCCCCGTTGCGAACCGTGTCAGGCCCGGAAGGGAGCAGCACTAAGCGGCCTTCGGGCTTGTGCCGCGGGCAGACCTGCCCGGAGTCCGGAATAGAGCGTCCCTGTAAGCAGGGGGGAAACTCGTTCAAACGCGCTGGCGGGACTTCCCGCCGGCGCGAACTTGGCTTGTTGGCCTATACACAGAGGAAGGGGGACGAGCATGAACCTGCAGCTATTCATGGGCAAGAAGAACTTCGACTGCGGCAAGGCGGAGCGCTGGTTTAAGGAAAGGCGCGTTAAGCTGCAGATCGTAGACCTTAGCAAGAAGCCCCTTTCCGGGCGGGAATTCGACTCAGTGCTGCAGAGCGTGGGGCTCGAGGCCCTGATCGACAAGGAAGCAAAGGCCTATGCGGCCAGCGCTGCGCGTTTTTCGCTCGATCAGGCCTTTATCCGAAGGGTTTTGTTTGAAAACCAGGCACTGCTCAGGACGCCGATCCTGCGCAACGGCCAGAAGGCGACCGCAGGCTTTTGCCCAGAAACCTGGCAGGCCTGGCTCGACGAAGAAGGGGGCTGAAGCTCCATGCTGGATATCGCGATCATCGGGGCGGGGCCGGCCGGACTGACCGCTGGGCTTTACGCCGCCCGGGCGGGCTTAAGCGCCGTCGTTTTCGATGGGGGCTTTCCGGGCGGGCAGGCAGCCACCACGAATTGGGTCGAGAATTACCCTGGTTTCCCAGAAGGCGTGGGCGGGCCGGAGCTTGGGCAAATGATGCTCAAGCAGGCCGAACGCTTCGGATTGCTGCTGCGGGGCGAAGCAGCCCTTGAATTGGGCCTTGCCGGCGAGGAAAAGCGGATTTCGCTAAAGAACGAAACGCTTTTTGCTCGGGCGGTGATTCTTTGCATGGGGGCCAGCCCGCGCAAGCTTGAAATCTCGGGCGAGGCCGAGTTTTTGGGCAGGGGGGTTTCGTATTGCGCAAGCTGCGACGGCGCCCTGTTCCGCGGGCAGGATGTGGCCGTGGTCGGTGGCGGCGACACCGCTTGCGAGGATGCGCTCTATCTGGCGCGAACGGCTAAAAGCGTGACCCTCATCCACCGAAGGGGAGAGCTTCGCGCGCAGGCGGCCCTCGTTTCGCGCATCGAAGGAACCCATTCCATCCGGATTGCGTATGATAGGGTAGTAGAGAGGGCAGAGGGTGAGGGTAAGCTCACGCATCTGCTGCTCAAGGGCGTAAAGACCGGCAAAGAAGAGCGGCTGGAAGCCACCGGGCTGTTTGTGGCCATCGGATCGCTGCCGCAAAGCGCGCTGGTCAGGGGCCAAATCGCCCTTCGCCAAAGCGGCGCGATCGAAACCGACGTGGAGCTTCGCACTTCCCTTCCGCGGGTCTACGCGGCGGGGGATCTGCGCGGCGGCTCACCAAGGCAGATCCTCAGCGCGGCTGCCGACGGTGCCTTGGCCGCGATGAGCGCCGTGAAGGATTTGGCCTGAAACCATACATAAAAAGGTGGGATAGCTTATTGCCAGGCTGTTTGGAACCGATGGCGTTCGGGGCATAGCCAATGCGGATCTAACTTGCAAGCTCGCCTATGAGCTGGGGCGCGCCGGGACGGCGGCCCTGGCCAAGGCGCGCCGCAGCCCCCTCGTTCTCGTCGGGCGCGACACCAGGGTTTCTGGGGATATGCTCGCCTGCGCGCTGATGGCCGGCCTTTGCGCCAGTGGCGCCGAGGTTCTGGATCTGGGCGTCGTCACGACGCCGTGCGTGGCGCTGCTCCTGCAGGCCCATCGGGCGCATGCGGGCGTGATGATCACTGCCTCGCACAATCCATACGAGCACAACGGCATCAAGTTCTTCGATAAAGACGGGTTTAAGTTGCCAGACACGCTCGAAGACGAGATTGAAGAGAGAATTCGCGTGGGCGTTGACCGCCTGCCGCCGGCAACCGGTGGCCAGATCGGCCGCATACGGCCTTGCGAAAGCGCCGAAAGCGAGTACGTTGCCATCTTGAAAGCGCAGGCTGGGGCCGACCTTTCAGGGCTTAAAATCGTGCTCGATTGCGCCAATGGGTCGGCCAGCCAAATCGCGCCGCGGCTTTTTGAGGAGCTCGGCGCGGAGCCGATCGTCATTCACGCACAGCCAAATGGGGTGAATATCAACGATCAATGCGGTTCCACCCATCTGGAATCGCTAAAAAAGGCCGTTCTGGCCCAACATGCCGATGCGGGCCTGGCCTTTGACGGCGATGCGGATCGCTTGCTCGCCGTGGACGAAACCGGGGGGACGCTACTGGGCGACCATATTTTGCTAATTTGTGGTCAATGGCTGAAGGCTCAGGGCAAGCTCAAAGCAAACACGGTGGTTTCCACGGTGATGAGCAATATCGGCCTGGATGTGGCGATGAAAGAGCGGGGCATCGAAGTCCTGCGTGCGAATGTGGGCGACCGCTATGTGCTCGAAAAGATGCGCGAAGGCGGCTACAGCCTTGGGGGTGAAAACTCCGGGCATGTTATCTTCCTCGAACACAACCCTACGGGGGATGGGCTTTTGACCGGAATTCAGCTTCTGCGGGCCTTCAAGCAGGCAAAAGAGGAAGAGGGGAGGACGCTTTCGGCCCTTGCCGGGGAATTGCCGGTCTTTCCGCAGGTTTTGTTGGGCGTCAAGGTTAAAAACGACCAAAAGGAAACCTATTTGGGGGACGAGGTCATCGTGAAGGCCATTCGCAAGGCGGAGGAGACTCTGGGGCGGCGGGGAAGGGTGCTTGTGCGCCCATCCGGAACCGAAGCCCTGGTGCGCGTGCTGGCCGAAGGGCCCGAGCTTGACAAGGTCAAGGCTCTGGCCGAAGGCCTGGCGAGGCTCATCGGGGAAAGGCTGGGCTAGACCCAGAAAAGCGATTAAAAAAGAGGCTTTCGGGGTTCGCCGAAGGCCTCTTTTGGGCGCCGATCATTTGGGTGGGGTGTTGTAGGCCTGCATGACCTTTTCTTGCATATCCGCATTGACCGAGTTGCCGCCGTGCGTGCGGGAGTTATAGAAGTGGATGCAGAACTGACCCGCGAAATTGTTTGACTTGATATTTTCACCGCCATGAGGCATTCCGTTCATGGCGGCGGCGTAGGTTATGCCGCCGATCTGGATATGGATCGCCCTGGCCGCCCAGGTAGTGACATGATTGAAGATTTTGAAGTAGGTCGCGGAGTCGGTGGCGGTAAGAGGTTCGGCATCTAGGTGGTTTTCGCCGCCGAAGCGAGCGATCTTGAAACTTAGGCCGGTCAGTACGTCGGTGACGGTGGCGAGCTGCCCACGCTTATAGTGGCTATCGATATAACCGGACCACCAATCTTCCAGCACGACCTTGCCATTGCCGCCGGACGGGGCGGGGCTGCTCTCTTGCGGGGGCGCGGGGAGCTTATCACTGGTGCCGCTGAGGCTTACGCTAGCTGAGGAGACAGCTTTTTTCGCCGAAATGGCGCTGAGCGTCAGTGCGCCGGCCACTCCGTCGGAGCTGAGCCCGTTTTCCTTCTGGAAGCGCTTCAAGGCCTTATAGGTAGCGCTGCCGAAGTAGCCGGTGGCGTCCGCGCTCAAATACCCAAGGCTGATCAGATCCTTTTGGAGCTCCTTGACGGCCTCATTCTCGCTGCCATAGCTCAGCGGGGCATTAGAAGCGCTTGGGCTGGGCGCGCCCGTGCCCAGGCTCGCATACGCTTTTTCGAGCAGCTCCAAGGTTTTGGCGCCCGCGATGCCATCCTCGTCCAAGGCGTTGCGCAACTGGAACTTTTTCACCGCGCTTTCGGTCATCGCGCCGAAAAAGCCCGTGCAATCGCCCGAAAAGTACGAAAGTGCTTTGAGCTTTTCTTGCAGGGCCTTGACGGCCGCGCCTTCCGCACCCTTTTGCAGCCCAGCCGCACCCGTTTCTACCGGAACGGGGGAAGAGGAGCCGCTCGAAGAAGACTTTGCCGCAATGACGCTTTGCGTTTTTTCGCCGGCAACCCCATCGGCGCTAAGGTGATTGTCTTTTTGGAAAGCCTTTACCGCGCTCTGGGTGGCGCTGCCGTAAAAGCCGGTTGCATCCGCCTTGAGGTAACCCAGCGCAATTAAGGCCTTTTGAAGGGCTTCGACCACCGAACCCTCGCTGCCTTTTTTAAGGGGCGTTGCGGCACTCTCGGTGGGAAGCTGAAGGGAGAGATACTGCGCGGAAGCATAACCGGTCTGGGAACCATATTTGACCTGGGCCCAACCATCCTGGAAGGAAAGGATTTCGACCGTAGAACCTTTTTTGACCGTCGTCAGGGCCTTGGTATCGGAAGCTGCGCCCTGCCGCAGGATAACATTGCTCGTCGCCGTGGCGGTCTGGCCCGAGCTGGCCGCAAAAACGGACACAGCCCAAAAGCTGGACGCCAGGCAGGAGAGCAGCAGGAAAACGATAAGCTTTCGCGTAAGCGAACACAGTCTGTTTTTCATTGGGCTCCTCCGGTATCCTTCGCAAAAACGGGATTTTCGGGCGCCGGCAAGGCGTTGTGCGCGGATACATCGCTCATTATAAGGAGCCCTGCCCAAAAGCGCAAGGCCGGTCCGAGGGATTTAACCGGCTTCGTACAATTTCGAAACGGTGCGGAAACAAAACAAGGTCGGGTATGGATTCATACCCGACCTTTTGCCTTTTTGGTGTTAGAAAAGGGCTAGAGCTGCAAGTTGAGCATCATGCCGCTGCCCTGGCCGTCGCTAGGCCTTGCGTGAAAACCTAGCCTTTCATAAAAGCCCTCCTTGCCGGCGGTGGCCATCAGGCCAATGGAAACGCAACTGCCCGGCAGGCTGGATTCGCGGATGTGCGCGAGAAGCTTTTCGACGATTGCCCTGCCGACACCCTGCCCCTGGAATCGCGGGGAAACGATGACATCCTGCAAATACCAGATGATCGCGCCATCCCCGACGAGGCGGCCCATTCCAGCGATTTCGCCGCCATAAAGGGCCAAAACCGAGCAAAGCGAGGCGCCCAGTGCGCGCTTGACCTGCAGCTTTTCACGTTCGGGCAGGCCAACGGAGCGGCGGAGCGCCATAAAGCTCGCCACGTCAAGCCCGTTTTCCAGAAGGAGGAGTTCGTTTTTGAGGGAAGCATGGGGCAACAAAGTTCATTCATCCTTTACGCTGAAGATTGGCGCGGATTCAGCCTTAATACAGCCTGATTCATGAAGGAGTAACGCATAATTATTCTAATATTATGAGTATAGCGCCCTTTCGTTGATTTTGCAAGGTCTTTGGCAAGAAAAAAGTTTTTCGGCTTGGCCGCTTTCCCAGTCTGTTTGAGCCTGCCACAGCATAGCCATGAACTGGAGGGGAAGGGGAGTGGCGCAAAGTGACGTATTCGCAACTGACGCGCAAGGAGGTCATCAACGCCTGCGATGGCCGCAGGCTTGGCAATGTCTGCGATGTCCAGCTTTCGGACGACGGCCGCATCCTGGCGCTGGTGGTGCCAGGTGGGCTGTCGGTTCAGAGCCTGTTTAAGCCCAGCGGGTATACCATACCTTGGAACTGCGTGAATATGATAGGGGACGACGTGATTTTGGTCGATATCGGCAGGCCAAAGGATTTATAAGGAGCGAAAAAAAGCTTACTAGAATTGAGCCGCGCCGAAAGGACGCGGCCTTTTTGCGTCCGAAAACTTGCGCAACGGGCCGAAAAATGGTTGACGGGGAACTTCAAGTGCTGTATACTGACCTTCGGGTTTGATCCCATAGGGGAGTAGCTCAATGGTAGAGTAGTGGTCTCCAAAACCATTGGTTGCGTGTTCGAGTCGCGTCTCCCCTGCCAGACCGCCGCGAGCGAGGAATCGTTAGCGGCGGCTTTTTTTATGGCCAGCCATACTCTTTCCTCTGTGGCCTGAATTGTGCGCATTGTTCGGGCTGCGGAGCGAGGGGCTTTTTCGAAACCCTTCTCTCTTGCGGCGTGATTTCCCGCGCGAAGCACTGTTTTTGCGGCGGGGCTCCGATAAAGGGTTCCTTCATCGCGAAGCGTCGGCAGCTTGTGGGCGTGGAAAAGTCACGAGAAATAGTGCTTGAGTCCTCCTGTGGCGGCTCTTTGCGGAGTTCGACAACGGGAGGTGAAGGAGCTTCCTCTGCCTTGCCGGCAACCTGCATGCGCTTTGCGAGCTACGGGCCGCGATTGCAGCCCGTAGCCTGGAAGAGAGGGTGAAGGCCGGGAAGATCCGAGCTTCGGCTCCAAAGGGTGGAGGCTCTCAGCCGAAGGACAAGGTTGAAATCGGATGAAATTCATGCTATTTTAGGGTTGTAAACGGGGAAGTGGAGGGAAGGTTCCGATGGATTTTAGACTTGGGTTCATCGGCGTGGGGAATATGGGCCGCGCCATCATCGGTGGGGTTGTGGCAGGGGATAAGGAGGCGGCCCTCGCCGCCTACGATGTCAGCCCGGCCGCTTTGGACGCAATCAAGAAGGATTTTGGCGTTTTGTGCTTCCAAAGTGGAAAAGAGCTTTGCGCCTGGGCTGATCTGCTGCTTCTGGCCGTGAAGCCGCAGATGGTTTCCGGCGTTTTGGCTGAACTCAAGCCCTTTTTGGCCGGCAAGGCCTTGGTTTCCATCGTGGCCGGGCTTTCCGTGGCGAAGCTGCGCGCGCAGATCCCCGAAACCGCCCGCGTCTTGCGCGTGATGCCCAACACGCCTGCGATGGTGGGGCAGGGAATGAGTGCGCTTTGTGACGGCAGCGACCTTTTTGCCGAGGAAAAGGCCTTTATCGGCGATGTTTTCGCGGGCGTTGGCCGCGTGGCCTGGCTGCCCGAGCGCCTGATGGATGCCGTGACCGCCGTGAGCGGATCCGGCCCCGCCTACGCCTATTTGTTCATTGAGGCGATGGCGGAGGCCGGCGTGCGCGAGGGGTTGCCCTTCGCGCTCGCCAAGGAGCTTGCCGCGCAGACGTTGCTCGGCGCCGCGCAGATGGTTTTAAGCGATGAAACGCACCCCGCGCAGCTTCGCGCCTTCGTCACGAGCCCGGCAGGCACCACGGCGGAAGGCGTGGCGGCCCTTGAAAGGGGCGGCGTGCGCGCGGCCATAGGGGAAGCTGTGCATGCCGCGGCGAAAAAATCGGTCGCACTTGGCGGTTAAGATTTTGAAAAAAGTGGAAGTTTATACGGACGGAGCCTGTTCGGGCAACCCGGGGCCAGGGGGATGGGGCGCCATCCTCGTCTATAATGGCCAAGAAAAGGAGCTTTCTGGCTTTCAAGCTGAAACCACCAACAACCGCATGGAGCTTTTTGCCGCCATTCAGGGACTCGGCGCCCTGAAAGAAAGCTGCGCGGTCAAGCTTTATTCCGATTCCAGCTACCTGGTCAATGCCTTTGAGCGGCGCTGGATCGATGCCTGGCAGCGGCAGAATTGGCGAACCGCGGCGAAGGCAGAGGTGGCGAACCAGGATCTGTGGCGCTTGCTGCTGATTCAGGCCGGTCGGCACCAACTGCAATTTGTCAAGGTCAAGGGCCATGCCGATAACGAATACAACAATCGCTGCGATAAACTGGCGACCGGCGCGATCAAGCAGCAGAGGGCTGGAGCGAAGGACGAGTAGGCAGGGGGTTTGCCGCCCGTCTATCTATTCGCAAAAGACAACTTTTACGAATAGATAGACCTAAGGAGCCGCGAAAGGAGCTTTTTGCGATGAGCGAACAGCAAAGCTACCGCGAGCAGCAGGATTTGAAGAACACACTCCTACTGCGCGAAATTTTAAGGGAATTGCCGCCCTGCTGCGCGGAATTCTTCCGCGGCGTGGCCGACGAAACCCTGCCGCTGACGCGGCTAGCTTACGCGCGCGATCTGCTCATCTTTTTCGACTTCCTTCTAGAATATAAGCCTGAGCTTTCGGGCAAAAACCGCCGAGATGTGCCCGTTGAAGCCTTAAACGCATTGAATTTAAGCGATTTTGAGATCTTTTTAGAGTATTTGACTTATTATGAGCGTGGCGAAAAGCAATTGCAGGATCGCGAGGCCGCCAAGGAGCGCAAGCTATCATCCTTGCGCTCGTTCTTTGGCTACCTTTTTAAAAGGCAAATTCTTTCTTCCAATGTGGCCGCGCTGGTCGATATGCCCAAGCGCCACGAAAAGGCCATCGTTCACCTGGAGATCGACGAGGTGGCAAAACTGCTCGATCTGGTTGAGGACGGCGCCAAGCTCACGAAGCGCCAGCAAGCCTTTCATGCCCAGACCAAGGCGCGCGACCTCGCGCTGATCTCCTTGCTGCTGGGCACCGGCATCCGCGTCAGCGAATGCGTCGGCTTGAACCTGAGCGATATCGACTTTGACCTGGGCGGCTTTAAGGTCACGCGCAAGGGTGGTTCCAGCTCGATTTTATACTTCCCGCAGGAGGTCGAAGACGCTCTGCGCGCCTATATCGGCGAACGCGAAAAGATCGAGCCTTTCCCCGGCCACGAAAACGCCCTCTTCCTCTCGCTTCAGCGCAGGCGCATGGATGTGCGCACGGTGCAAAACCTCGTCAAGAAGTATGCGCGCGTGGTCACGCCGCTGAAGAAGATCAGCCCGCACAAGCTGCGCTCTACCTTCGGCACGTCGCTCTACCGCGAAACTGGGGATATTTACCTGGTCGCCGACGTGCTCGGCCACTCTGACGTGAACACCACCCGCCGCCATTATGCCGCCATGGGCGATGAAAATCGCCGCATCGCGGCACATGCCGTGCGCCTGCGCGATGATGGCCCCAAGGACGGGCCGCCGGCAGAAGAGTGATGCGAACCCTGATCTTGAACGGTTCCCCCAGGCCGAACGGCGGCACGGCGGCGCTGCTTGCGCCCCTCAAAGCGTGCCTTGGCGGCAGGGTTTCGCGCGGCCCTTTTCTGTCGCAGCCTTCCTGCGCCATCGCGGATGGCTTTGCCGGGCTGCTGGCGTGATCGACCGGGCGGATCTGATCGTTCTGGCCTCGCCCCTGTATTTTTCGAACCTGAGCGGTCCGCTTCTGAGCCTCGCGAGCCGCCTGCGGCTTTTGCGGGCGGCGGGGAACAAATCATCCTGACGCGCAAAGAGCGCAAGGGCATCGTTCTGCTGGTTGGCGGCGACGGCCGCATGGAGCCTGCCAAGGAAACTGCGCTCTGCCTGCTGGGCCGCTGGGGGCAGAACCTAAAGAGCCGGTTTTGGTACAAAGAAAGGGCTTCCGCTTTGCGGAAGCCCTTTCTTTATGCCTGAGCTATTGCGTATCGCCGCCCAAATCGACCTTTTCGATGGGCACCTTGGCGTAATCCTCCTCCGGCTCGATGCAAATGCCGCAATTGTCACAAATCTTTGCGGGGTTCAGGTCGCAGCGTTCGCATTCGCCGCAGCTTGTGCATATTCGATCCTCTAAAACGCAGTCCTTTGGCACGGCCCTTCCCCCTCCCCTATTGTTCATCTACCCCAAGACGCAGCAGCACCGTTTTTAGGGCCTGGCGCGCGTGGGCATAGCTTAAAGCGCCCTGCAGATAGCCGATGTAGGGCTCCCGCAGGGGCGCGTCGGCGCTCAGCTCGATGGAGGCGCCAGCAACGAAGCTGCCGGCTGCCATGATAACCTCGTTTTGGTAGCCGGGCATGGCCCAGGGCTCCGGCACGGCGAAGCTATCGACCGGCGAAGCGGCCTGAATGGCCTGGCAAAAGGCGATGAGCTTCTTCGCGCTGCCAAACTCCACGGCCTGAATGATATCGCCCCTCGGCTCGCCGGGCCGCGGGCTAACCGCGTAGCCCAACGCTTCGAACGCCATGCCAAAGAGCGCGGCACCCTTCAAGGCCTGGGCGACGGTATGCGGCGCCTGAAACAGGCCCTGGTAAAACGGCCCGTAGCCGGCTTGGTATGAGCCGACCTCTCGGCCGATGCCAGGCGAAGTTAGCCGATAGGCGCATTTTTCGACCAAATCGGCCCGCCCTGCGATGTAACCGCCGGTCGGGGCCAGGCCGCCGCCGGGGTTCTTGATTAGGGAGCCCGCGATGAGGTCGGCGCCAACGCGGGTCGGCTCCTCCGCTTCGACGAACTCGCCATAGCAATTGTCGACCAGGACGACGATCCTCGGATCCTTTTCGTGCACGATTTGAGCTGCCTGGCCAATTTCTGCCAGGCTGAGCGAAGGCCGCCAGGCATAGCCGCGCGAGCGCTGCAGCGCCACGGTGCGGATGGAAGGCTTTTGCTCAAGAGCGGCGCGCAGGGCGTTCAAGTCGATGCCGCCATCTGCTTTCAGGCCGATCTGCGCATAGCTAACGCCGTATTCGGCAAGGCTGCCCTGCCCCTTCCCCGCTCCGCCGATGCCAATCACGCTTTCGAGGGTATCGTAGGGTTTGCCCGAGGCGCAAAGCAGGGTATCCCCCGGGCGCAGCAGGCCAAACAGGCTGATGGCCAGCGCGTGCGTGCCCGAGGCAATGGAAGGGCGCACCAAAGCGTCCTCCGCAAAAAGGGCAGTTGCAAAGAGCTTCTCGAGGGTTTCGCGGCCCTCGTCCCCGTAGCCATAGCCGCTGCTCGGCGCGAAATGGCGCGCCGCCACCCTGCACTGGTGAAAGGCGTCGAGAACGCGCCCAAAGCAGATCTGCTCCGTCTGATCAATCCGGCGAAAAACGCCCTCCAGGGCCGATTCGGCCTCTAAAATACGCTGTTCGACCCGCGTGGCCTGCTGCAAGGGCCTTACTCCTCCGTTTCGTCTAAAGGCTCGCCGTCGGGCGTGGTGTTGTATTGCACCGGGCGCGAGGGCGTGACCGTGGAAATGGCGTGTTTATAGATCATTTGCTGTTTCCCGTCGCTTTCCAGGAGCACTACGAAGGAATCGAAACCGCGAATCAACCCCTTCAGCGGCACGCCGTTCATCAGGTGCAGGGTTACGGGAATACGATCCTTCCGCGTAGAATTTAAGATGATGTCTTGCAGGCCGGCAGTATTCTTGCCCATTTGTCGAAGTCCCCGCTTTCTTTGCATTTCCTCGCGCCCATTATACCATCATTCCGTTGGATTTCCTAGGAAATCGCGCGCGATTTCCTCAGCGAGCTTCGGAAGGGAGCTGGATTCCGTCAGCATATGCCAGCCGATGGCCGGATTTGCGCGAAACCAGGTAAGCTGCCGCTTGGCATAGCGCCGCGAGTTGCGCTTGATGAGCCCGGTCGCTTCGTCAAGCCCCATTTCGCCCCGCAGGGCCGGCAAAAGCTCTTTATAGCCGATGCCTTGCAGGCATTGCGCCGCAGGCGAAAGTCCTTCATCCAGCAGCCTCTGAAGCTCAGCCGGCAGGCCCTCCTCCATCATTCGATCCACCCGCCTCTCAATCCGCGCATAGAGCGCGGGGCGCTCCATCGTAAGGCCGATCAGCAGCGGCGAAAGCCCAACGCCGACGCGCAGGGAACTTGGAGGGGCGATTTGCTCCGAGAGCGGCTGCCGGTCAAGCTCAATGACCTCTAGCGCCCGGATTATCCTGCGGGTATTGTTTTTATGCAGGCGCTCTGCGCTGAGCGGATCGGCTTTTTTAAGCTCACGGTGCAGTGCGTCGGGGCCATTTTGGTCAAGAAAGGCCTGCCATTTCTCTCGCAGTTTGGGATCGCTCTTGGCGGCGCTGAAATCAAGGGGTTTTAGAATGGAATCGGCATAAAGGCCGGTGCCGCCGACCACGATGGGCAGCGTCCCCCTTTGGAAAATGCCCTCAATGGCGCCCAGCGCAAGCTCCCTGTAGGCTGCCGCGCTGAAGGACTGATCAGGTTCCCAAAAGTCGATTAAATGGTGTGGAATGCCGCGCATTTCCGCCCTTGTGGGTTTTGCCGTGCCGATGCTCAGGCGCTTATAGACCTGCATGGAGTCAGCCGAGACGATTTCCCCACCAAGGCGCAGGGCGAGCTCGACGCCAAGCGCGGTCTTGCCCGTGGCCGTCGGCCCAAGGACGAATAGAATCTTTTTCATTGAATGCGCTTAAACTTCCTTTCGAGTTCGCGCTTGGTCATGCGCAGGAGCACTGGCCGCCCATGCGGGCAGGTCAAGGGAATGTTTTCGCCCCGAATGCTCTGCATCAGCGCGCGCAGCTCCTCATAGCTGAGCCTGTCGCCTGCCTTAATGGCCCCATGGCAGGCCATTTGGATGAGGGTTTCACGCTTTAGATCCTCTTCGCGGAGGTTTGAAACGTCTTCGATGTGATCGAGCAGCTGCTGAATGAAGCCCGGAACCGCGGGCTGCCCCAAGAGCATGGGCAGCGAGAGCACGCGGTACTGACTCGGCCCGAAGGCTTCGAGCTGGAAGCCCAGGCCTTCAAGATGAGCTAGGTTTTCGAGGAGCAGGGCTTCTTCCTTTGGCGTTACGTGGAAGATATAGGGCGAAAGCAGCGGCTGTGAGAGACCTTCGCGGCCAAGGGCAGCCTTGAAGCGCTCGTAAAGGATTCTTTCGTGCGCCGCGTGCTGGTCGATGAGGATGAACTCCTCACCCAACTGCGCAAGGAGATAGGTATCGAAAAGCTGGCCGATGAGGATGGGCAAAGGGCCGAAGAATTCGGGCTTTGGCGGGTTGGCGGGCCGCTCGGTTGCGGGCGGCGGGTCGGCAGGCCCCTCCCCCATCCAAATGGGTGCGCTGCTGGGCATAAGAGCCGAAATACCCTCGCGAAAGCCTGCAAAGGGAGCCGCAGATGGCGAAAACGGAGCCTCGTCCTGAGGCTTGACGGGTCTTAAGGGCTGCTGTTCCTGCTTTAGGTGCACGAAGCGGGCGGCTTCGCCATCCGGAGGCTGCGGCGCGAAGGGCTGCGGCCTTGGGAAAGCGGTCAGCAAAATCTCGCGCAGGTTATCTTGAATCGGGTAGCCGTCGCGGAACCTGACCTCGAGCTTGTTTGGGTGGGCGTTGACATCCACGCACTCGGGCGGAAGTTCGATGTGCAAGACGCAGTAAGGGGTTTTCCCGATCATGACCCTCTCGCTCGCCGCAGCTTCCAGGGCGGCGCTGAGCAGTGGCGAGCGGATATAGCGGCCGTTCAGGAAGAAGAACTGGTAGGCCCTCGTCGCGCGCGCGGCATTGCCGACGCCCACAAAGCCCTTGCAGCGCACGGTGGAAAAGCTGCCGTCAACAGGAATGAGTTCCGAGGCCGTTTCCTTGCCGTGCAGAAGGTAGATCACGGTCTTTAAGTCGCCGTTCCCCGTGGTTTGGTAGATGGTCTTGCCGTTGTTGATGAAGCGCAGGGCAATTTCGGGCCTGGCCAGGGCGGTATGCGCGGCAACCTCGGCCACGAGGCCGCCCTCGACGCTTGGGCGCTTCAGGAACTTTTTGCGCGCCGGCGTGTTGAAGAACAGGTCGCGCATGACCAGAGTCGTACCTTGCGGGCTGCCAGCAGCGCGAAGCCCTTCGACATGGCCGCCCGCGATTTCGATGCGGGTGCCGCCTTCCGCCCCTGCGGTGCGCGTAGTCAGCTCGACCTTGGCGACGGAAGCGATGGAGGGCAGGGCCTCTCCCCGAAAGCCCAGGGTGCCGATGGAGGTCAGAGCGTCGCCGGAAGAGATCTTCGAGGTGGCGTGGCGCTCAAAGGCCATGCGCACTTCCTCGGCGGGGATGCCGGAGCCATTGTCGGTCACGCGGAGGTAGTCGATGCCGCCTTCGCGGATCTCCAGCGTGATGGCCGTGGCGCCCGCATCGATCGAGTTTTCGAGCAGCTCCTTGGCGATGGATGCGGGGCGTTCCACCACTTCGCCCGCCGCGATGCGGTTGATGGTCTGCTCGTCCAGCAGGCGGATATGCCGACTGCCCGGGGTGTTTTCCATATTGGTTGTTCCTTAATCCCTTCTTGAGTGTGACGCTTAGAGGGCCCTGGCCTTTTCGCGCAGGGTATAGAGCACGTTCAGGGCCTGGACTGGGGTCATCGCGTTCACGTCGATTTCGGCTAGCTCCTTGGCGAAGCTCAGAGCGCTGTATTCGAGCAGGCCGACCTGGCTTTCTGGCTTTTTCTTGCCGCTGAGGATGTTTTGGCTGATCTGCTGGGCCATGTCGTTGACCTCAAGCTTGGCCATGATCTCGCGTGCCCGCGCCACGAGCGACTGGGGCAGCCCGGCCATCGAGGCCACCTGCACGCCGAAGGAATGGTCTGCCCCGCCGCGCTGAATCTTGCGCAAAAAGATGACTTCCTCGCCGTGCTCGCGCACAGCGATGGAATAATTGATAACGCCGGGCAGACGGCCTTCGAGCTCGGACAGCTCGTGGTAATGCGTGGCGAAAAGGGTCTTCGCGCCGAGCTGACTCTGGCTTGCTATGTGCTCCACGGCGGCCCAGGCGATGGAAAGCCCGTCGAAGGTTGAGGTGCCGCGGCCGATTTCATCTAAAACGAGCAGGCTGCGTCGTGTCGCGCCGGCCAAAATCTGCGCCATTTCGTTCATTTCGACCATGAAGGTCGATTGGCCGGTCGAAAGGTCGTCGGAGGCGCCGACGCGGGTAAAGATTCGATCGAGCAGGGGGATTTTTGCGCCCTGCGCGGGCACGAACGAGCCCATGTGCGCCATCAGCGCGATGAGGGCGACCTGGCGCATATAGGTTGATTTGCCCGCCATGTTCGGCCCCGTGATGATGAGCAGCCTGCCCTCATCGTCCATCAGGGTATCGTTGGGCACGAAGGGTTCCTTCGACAGGCCTTCGACCACCGGATGGCGCCCCGCGATGATTTCAAGCGCAAAGCCCGGGTGCATTTCGGGCCTTGCATAACCGTTTTCGGCAGCGAGCAGCGCCAGGGACTGCAAAACGTCGATGGTCTTTACCGCGTCGGCGCTTTGCTGAAAGCGAGGAATCTGCGCCGCGAGCCGATCTCTGATCTCGCAAAAGAGGGCGTATTCGCGCTTGACGGAACGATCCTGTGCGCTGAGGATATTTTCTTCGTATTTCTGCAATTCCTCGGTCGTGTAGCGCTCGGCGTTTGCCAGGGTTTGCTTGCGCACATAGCGATAGGGCACCGTGGCGCTGTTGGCCTTGGTGACTTCGATGAAATAGCCAAAAACGCGATTATAGCCGATTTTTAGGCTCTTGATGCCCGTGCTTTGACGCTCTGCCTCCTCGAGCTTTAGGAGCCAATCCTTCCCGCCGCCTGCCTGCGCCCTGGTTTCATCCAGCTCCGCGTCGTAGCCGTCGCGGATGATGCCGCCTTCGCGAATGGTCAGCGGCGGCTCGGTCGCGATGGAACGCTCGAGCAGGTCGTGCAGATCGCGCATGCCGTCGATTTGCTCCATTCGGCCGCGCAGGATTTCGCAGTTCGCGTTCTGCAAAAGAGTCTTCAGCCGCGGGAGCTGGGCGATGGAGGCCTTCAAGGCGAGAAGATCCCTTGCGTTGACGGCCTGGTAGGCGATCTTGCCGATCAGCCTTTCGATATCGAGGATGGGAGAAAGCTCTTCTCTGATGGCCTGCAGCAGAATATAGTCGCGGAAAAGCTCCTCAACGCCGTCTTGCCGGCGCTGAATCCCGGCGATTTCGCCCAGAGGCTCCTCAATCCAATGGCGAAGTTCGCGGCCGCCCATAGAGGTCACCGTTCGATCCATCAAGCCGAGCAAGCTACCGCGCTTACGGCGGGTCTGCAGGTTTTCGGTGAGCTCTAGGTTGCGGCGGGCAGCGGGATCGAGCTGCAGATGCTCTTCGCGGGTGTAGACCTTGAGCGAATTGATATGGCTCAGGGCGTTTTTTTGCGTAAGGTCGAGGTAGGCAAAGAGCCCACCGGCAGCCTCCGCAGAAGCAGAGAGCGCGGCGGGTTTGATTTCGCCGGCGGTCAGCCGCCGGCGAATGGCGCTTAAGGCCTTTTTACGGTCGAAGTCCTCGTCGGGGCGAACGACCGGAGGAACGGGCAAGGCGATTTCGGCCGCGAAATAGGGCGCGTCTGAGGCACAGAAGATGATTTCGCTCGGGCGGATGCGAGAGATCTCCTCTTCGACGGCCCTGCGGCTCTTTTCGCACAGCGCGCAGGAAAGGTCGCCCGTGGAAACGTCCACATAAGCAAGGCCGACCCTGTTTTCGGCCAAATAGAGCGAAAGGAGGAAGTTATTGCGCCTATCTTCCAGCATATCGTTCTCAATCACCGTGCCGGGCGTGATGATGCGAACGACTTCCCTTTCGACTAGGCCTTTTGACTGCGAGGGGTCGCTTAATTGCTCGCAGATGGCCACGTGGTAGCCGCCTTCGATAAGCCTTTGGATGTAGCCGTTCACCGAGTGGAAGGGCACGCCGCACATGGGCGCTCGCTCCGGCAGGCCGCAATCTCGAGAGGTCAGCGTGATGTCTAGAACCTTCGAGGCGAGCAGGGCATCGTCGAAGAACATCTCGTAAAAATCGCCGAGACGGTAGAGAAGGATGCAATCCTTATGCTGCTCTTTCACCGTCATATAGTGCCGCATCATGGGCGATAAGGGCATAGCGCTTCTCTCTTTTCTCTTTATCGATATCGGGGTGTTTTAATGGACGTGGGCGTGAAGGGCGGAACAGCCTTGGCAGGAAGCGCAGCCGCCGCCGCAGGAAAGGCCTTCTTCCGCGATTTCGCCGGTGATCATGAACTTTAAGACCTGGTTGACGCCGGCGAAAAGATCGGCAAAGGCTTTTTGGGCCTCATTCAGCGCGCGCACACTCGAAAAATCCATCATTTGCGCTTGCACCGCCTGCATTTCGCTCGCCAGTCGGCCGACCTCTTTCGTATCGGGGCTTTCCCCCTGCATGAGGGCTTGAATTTCCCCCTGCAAGATGGTATAGCGTCGAATGACGGCCTGCGCTGCCATATCCTCGTTTACGGCTGCCTGTGCTGCCTGCAGGCGGGCGCATTCCTCACCACTTGCGATTAATTCGCCAAGCTCCCGCGTTTTTTGAAAGACCTCGGCCTTCATGCTTTGACGCCTTCTTTCTCTTTTTTGCTCTTTTCGTTATTGTGAAAGCAACTCGCCGCGCAGGGTATTGGCCCCGCTGGCAACCATTTTTGCCCTTACGAAATCGCCTGGCCGCAAACCTCCGCCGCGCAGGTTCACGGCGATGCCACTTCCTGTTCGGCCCATAAAATCCTGCTTGCCACGGCGGGAATGATCCTCGATGAGCAGCTCGTATTCCTTGCCTTCCATCGCGCGCAACCGCTTAGCCGTGATGCCTTCCTGCAAGGCGATCAGGCGCGAGAGGCGCTCGTGCTGAACCTTGCTTGGAACCTGCCCCTCCATTTCGGCCGCCTTCGTGCCGCTGCGCCTTGAATAAATGAAGGTAAACGCGGAATCAAAACGGGCCTGGGTGCAAAGATTGAGGGTCTGGGCGAAATCCTCTTCGGTTTCGCCCGGGAAGCCCGCGATAAAGTCGGTCGAAAGGCCGATATCGGGAACCGCCGCGCGCAACTTTTGGATGAGTTCAAGGTATTTTTCACGGGTGTAGCCGCGGTTCATAGCTTGAAGGATGACGTTCGAACCCGCCTGCACCGGCAGATGCAGTTGCGGGCAAACCGTTTTTGATCCGGCCATCGCTTCAATCAGCTCATCGGAAAGATCCTTCGGGTGCGAGGTCATGAAGCGCAGCCTGGGCACGAGCCCCTCGAGGCGTTTGAGGAGCTTTGGGAAGCTCCCGCCGCCCTGCGGCGCGTAACTGTTCACGTTTTGACCCAGCAACGTCACTTCCTTTATGCCCTGAACAGAAAGAGCCTCGATCTCGCGCAGAATATCCTCAGTGGCGCGGCTGCGTTCGCGGCCGCGCACGTAGGGAACGATGCAATAGCTGCAAAAGTTATTGCATCCAAACATGATATTGACGAAAGCGCGGGCGTTTCCCTCGCGCTGAGCAGGCAGGCCTTCCGCGATGACGCCCTGCGGGTCGCTTTCGATCGCGATGGGCCTTTCGCCATTTAAGGCGCCTTGTAGGAGTTCTGGGAAACGGTATAGGCTCTGCGTACCAAAGATGAGATTCACGAAGGGAGCTGATTTGAGCAACCTTTCGGCGCTGCCATCTTGCTGCATCATGCAGCCACAGACACCTACAATCAGGCCGGGCCGCTCCTTTTTAAGAGACTGCAGATGCCCGATGTTCCCAAAGACCCGCCTTTCTGCGTTTTCGCGCACGCAACAGGTATTGAAGAGAATGAGGTCGGCTTCATCTTGTTTTGAGGCTTTCTCGTAGCTCATCTCTTCCAACATTCCGGCCAAGGTTTGCGAGTCGCGCACGTTCATTTGGCAGCCATAGGTATTAACCCAATATCTGCCGCCAGCGCTTGCGGCGATTTGATCCATAATTCCACGCTGTCGCTCGACCTCCGCTACAGGCAATAGAATTCCTCTGCTGTGGGTGTGTGCTGCCTCCGCCATCCAGACATCCTTTCTTGTGGTCGAAAATCTTTTTTCATTATACACTCTATGCGGTAAGGTGCGCAAGGGGAGGTTTCTTCATTACGCGAAGGGCGGGCAAGTTTTTGAAAACAACTTTTTCGACGCTGCGAGACAGAGCCTTGAGACTTTGTGTTACCTTAGGCCTTTCGCTGCGTGCCAAGAGGGTACACTCTTGGCACCCAATCCCCCCCCCGCGTGAGCGGGGAAAGCGCCTTCCTTTTTCCCAGTCTTGCAGTGTGCGCGGGATCACCCCCGCGTGAGCGGGGAAAGCTCGGGGGCTTTTCTTGCCCCTCCTTACGCTCTAGGATCACCCCCGCGTGAGCGGGGAAAGCCATCGTAGTATATATCAAGCCTTTTTTCAAAAGGGATCACCCCCGCGTGAGCGGGGAAAGCCAGCTCCCTTGCCTGATCTACACTTAAAAAAGAGGATCACCCCCGCGTGAGCGGGGAAAGCTTTCGAATGCGCCGACGATCGCAACGGCGGCGGGGATCACCCCCGCGTGAGCGGGGAAAGCTCCGTAACGCTGATAACGGACAAAATTATTCAGGGATCACCCCCGCGTGAGCGGGGAAAGCGCGGCAGGAACCGCTTGTATTGCGCCTCGGACAGGATCACCCCCGCGTGAGCGGGGAAAGCAAGCATGAGACGCAATGGCGCGAGTCTGCAATAGGATCACCCCCGCGTGAGCGGGGAAAGCTCTTGATGCGAGTGGAGTTCATAATCTGCGTTAGGATCACCCCCGCGTGAGCGGGGAAAGCCTTGTGAGAGAGATTTGGGGGTGATTTGCATTGGGATCACCCCCGCGTGAGCGGGGAAAGCAACCGATTGAGGGCTACGAAGGAATTTATTTGAGGATCACCCCCGCGTGAGCGGGGAAAGCCTTGACCTCAACCTTTTTGTCACCGTCACGGAAGGATCACCCCCGCGTGAGCGGGGAAAGCGCAGGAGAAATGTTTGCAGAGAATAGGGCAGGAGGATCACCCCCGCGTGAGCGGGGAAAGCGATGCCGATGCCGTGGTGGATAGGCTCAAGGAGGGATCACCCCCGCGTGAGCGGGGAAAGCCGTCCTGCGCTTGACGTGATAGCGCACTTTGTAGGATCACCCCCGCGTGAGCGGGGAAAGCGGAGGAAACCAAGCCGGAAAAGAAGTGCGCGCGGGATCACCCCCGCGTGAGCGGGGAAAGCCCGCCTCCCACTCTTCTTCGGTCATGCGCGCGGGGATCACCCCCGCGTGAGCGGGGAAAGCCGACTTCCAGCGCGAAGCCTACGGCAACGTGGGGGATCACCCCCGCGTGAGCGGGGAAAGCAATGCGCCTATTGCGGCGGCCACATTACGCCTAGGATCACCCCCGCGTGAGCGGGGAAAGCCCCTATTGACACTATACAACAAATGTTGTATAGGGATCACCCCCGCGTGAGCGGGGAAAGCGGCCGCCATGAACGAAGAGCTTGAAATATTCTAGGATCACCCCCGCGTGAGCGGGGAAAGCTGGATCAACTGCATCGTAGGGCGCAAGGGCGCGGGATCACCCCCGCGTGAGCGGGGAAAGCAACGTTCAACGGACGGTACGCAATTCTGTTGAAGGATCACCCCCGCGTGAGCGGGGAAAGCTCCGGCGCAGAGGCCGCCGCACGGCGGCACAGAGGATCACCCCCGCGTGAGCGGGGAAAGCGACGAAATCGTAAAAGAATTCGTCAGCGGCGAAGGATCACCCCCGCGTGAGCGGGGAAAGCTCAATGCGAATTCCCGCCATAACGTCGCCGCGGGGATCACCCCCGCGTGAGCGGGGAAAGCCGAATGAAGCGCTCAATATGACGCTCGCATCCGGGATCACCCCCGCGTGAGCGGGGAAAGCGAGCTCACGCCCCGAACATAGCGTCAAGGTCTGGGATCACCCCCGCGTGAGCGGGGAAAGCAGCTTTTGGATGCGCTCAACGTGGTTATAGTAGTGGATCACCCCCGCGTGAGCGGGGAAAGCCGGCAACCCGAAGCACGAAAACCACAACGCAAAGGATCACCCCCGCGTGAGCGGGGAAAGCTATCGAGCCGTGTACGCTGCGCTGCGGTCTATCGGATCACCCCCGCGTGAGCGGGGAAAGCTGAGCTGGTCCTCTGCTTTGGTGTTCACTACTGGGATCACCCCCCGCGTGAGCGGGGAAAGCTCTGTAGTTTGCGACTTACGGAAGGTCGCGTTGGGATCACCCCCGCGTGAGCGGGGAAAGCTGAGACCGCTCCAATGAGCGTCCGTGTAATCAGGGATCACCCCCGCGTGAGCGGGGAAAGCTTTCCGCTTCTGTTGAATTCTCCCCGTACTCTGGGATCACCCCCGCGTGAGCGGGGAAAGCGCTCCGCGAAAAGCTCAACCGCCGTTTTGTACGGGATCACCCCCGCGTGAGCGGGGAAAGCTCGGCATATTTTCCCATCGAAGCGGTAAACAGGGGATCACCCCCGCGTGAGCGGGGAAAGCAACCTCATTACCGCGCTTTCCGAGCGGGTGAAGGGATCACCCCCGCGTGAGCGGGGAAAGCGAGGTGAACCCGAATGCAAAATCCAATTGACGAGGATCACCCCCGCGTGAGCGGGGAAAGCGAAGTTGTCGAAGGAGGAGTCGGTTGCGACGCAGGATCACCCCCGCGTGAGCGGGGAAAGCAGGTCACTATCAATGGAAAGGTACTTAAACCCGGGATCACCCCCGCGTGAGCGGGGAAAGCTTTTCCGTAAGGTTCGTCATATCGGCGTTTGCAGGATCACCCCCGCGTGAGCGGGGAAAGCGTGGTATCTTCATGTGGCTGGTGCGTGGGTACGGGATCACCCCCGCGTGAGCGGGGAAAGCCGCTGTAGCGGCACACCAACGGCGATGACGCAAGGATCACCCCCGCGTGAGCGGGGAAAGCGCTCATCAAAGCCTCCTGCGTGTCGCCCTTGCAGGATCACCCCCGCGTGAGCGGGGAAAGCTCAACGTCGTACCAATACCAAGGTTCGCGCTTGGGATCACCCCCGCGTGAGCGGGGAAAGCACTTTTATACTACTACCTTGCCAAAACTTTGAAGGATCACCCCCGCGTGAGCGGGGAAAGCCT
>JAITGM010000047.1 GCA_031280685.1 Christensenellaceae bacterium | reverse complement strand
CGAAACATCCGTAATGTGAAAAAAGCACGAACAAAAGCAAAAACCATAAAACACAAAAGCTCCAAGTGGCTTGAATCCAAGCGTACAAGCCACTTGTGTAACAATAAGTAGGTACCAGGGCGCAACCGGCCCGCAAGGCCCGCAGGGAACGCCGGGGCCTGCCGGTCCCCAAGGCCCGGCTGGACTTCTCAGCTGCACCCAGATCGTTCAAGGGGCTCCGGCTAATCTTCCGCCAAACAGCATGAACACCGCCCATGCCACTTGCCCGGCGGGCACCCTCTTGCTCGGGGGCGGGGGCGGCACCAGCAGCAACGTCGCCTATCTGCAGGGCAGCAACCCCGCCGATGCCACGACATGGCAAGCCCGGGGCGTTAACACCAGCGGCTTGATCCCCGCGTCGGTGTCGGCCTACGCCATCTGCAGCTGCGAACAAAATACGCCTTAATCCGCCTTTGGGGCGGCAAAAAAGCGGGCCTCGCCATTAACGGTGAGGCCCGCCTTTGCTTAAAACCGGACTTTCCCTTTCCTTGAAGATCAGGATCGGGCCTTAAATTCTCCTGAATTCGCCCAGGTTGATCTGATCCGTCGCCGCAGGGTCGAGCAGGGAATCACGGGCCGAAGCGATCACGCCGGAACCCTGCACAACCTTCTCTTGCAGCGCGGCCCGCGCGCCATCCGGCACCTTCAGCGCGCCGGAATAGTTCACGGCGATGAAGCAGTCCAGATCTTCGGCCTGCACGTCCTCGTCAAAGTCCAGGGTGCCGCTCACGTCGAGGGTATAGCGCTTGCCCTGCGCCCTGGCCGCCGCCAGCTGGGCGTGGTTGATCTTGCCCGAGCCGGTGATCTCCCACAGCGCGCCGCTAAAAACCTTCAGCCCGTCCGCCTTCCCCTTTTCCCTGAAAGCCTTCGCGGCCTCCGCGGGAATCTTCGCCTCGCCCCTGACGATCAGGCTCTTTATGCCGTTTAAACTCTCTTCTTCGCCATAGGCGATGCGCAGACCGCCCCGCACATAGAGCTTTTCGCCATACAGCGCCGCGCTGTCGCGGCTGAGCCGCAGGGTTTCGTGAAGAATCTCATAGCCGTCGGGCACTTCTTCAAGATCGCCGCTCTCAAAGAGCGAGCCGTAGCGGATGGCGTCCTCTTCGTAGATGAGCGCGCCCGAGCAATAAAGCCTTGCCTTCTTTTCGGCCAGGGCGGCCAGGGTCTTTTTATCGCAGGCGTCGATCTCGCCCTGCACCCAGAGCGCCGCGCCTTCGTCAAGTCCGCGCGCCAGCTGCGCGCTCAGCTTTAAGTCGCCGTGGAAGATCTTCGCCTCGGGTGGGTAGGGAATCTGCCGATCCGCATCGAGGTTCGGAATCTCATCGATGGGGAAGCCCGCCGGGTAATACAGCTTGCCGGCGCTTAAGGCCGCGATCTCGCCAAAGGCCTTCGCGTCCCCGCCCGTGATCCAGACCGAACCCGCCGAAAACAGGTGGCAGCTCTTAAAGGGCACACTGCCGTTCAGCTCCGCGTCCTTGCCAAGCTCCACAACCCTGCCCTTAAGCTCGATGATCTTCGAACGCCCGCAGTTGAGCTGGAAGCCTCCGTGGGCGTGCAGCCCCTCATAGGCGCTCTTTGAGAAGAGGGCGCTGCCGCAGTTCATGACGATGCGCCCATAGCCTGCGAATTCCCTTTCGTCATAGCTCAAAAGGATTGCGCTGCCGCAGTTGATCATCAAGGTCTTGCTTTCCATCGTGTTTGTCTCCCTTCAAATTGGTTTTATTCCTTGTTCAGCTCGTTTCTCATCTTCACCAGAGCGGCGCGGAGCTTCGTGCGCACCGTCGCCGCGGGCAAATCCAGCGCCTTGCCGATCTCGCTTGCGTTAAAGCCCGCAAAATAGCGCATCTGAACGATTTCGCGCTGCTCGTCGCTTAACGCTTCCATTAGGCCGCTCAGCAAGAGCCTATCCTCAATATCCTCAACAGGGGCGGGCAGTTCCGCGTCCGCCTCCACGCTCAGCAGGCGGGTTTGCCTGCGCTTTTGGTCGGTGAGGGCGTTTTTGGCCGCCGTATACAGCCAGGCCCGCGCCTGCCCCCCGGCCAGGCCCTCCAGCGTTTCGCGGTGGCGCAGGCCCTGCAAAAAAGCCTGCTGCACGGCGTCCATCGCGGCCTCGCGATCCCGCGAGAAGCGGGTCAGGCCCTTGACGAAGCCTTCTGCGTTCTGCCTGTATATCTCTTCAAGCACCGCCCCGCCCCCCTTTCCTGGCTTAGTCCTTCGCCCTTCGCCTAAAAAACCTTGGTTTTTTTCATTTTATCGCGGTTTTGCGCAAAATGCCAGGCGATCCTCTCCCCCTTCCCCGGCCTCACCCTTTCCCTCGGCCAATCCTCGCTCCATTGCGCGTAGATCCCCAACCCGCAGACCACCATCGTTTCCATCCTTAGAGTCCCTCCTCGCTTTCGCGCTCCCTTGCCTTCTTGCCCCGAGGACGTTCTCACGCCCCTTAATGTTTTAACGCCCTCAAGCTTTCTTTTCTCGCTCCTTTTATCGCCCGCCGCGCCTTGCGGCACGCTTCTTTTCGCGCCACAGCAGGTACTCGGCTAGCCCGCTCGCTATCATCCACTCCATCTTCCATTTCCCCCCTTTCACTTTCTCGCTTTTTGCTTTCTTGCCCTAAGGACGTTCCTGTGCCCCCTGGTGTTTTCACCCCACAAAATCTTCTTTAGCCTTATCCGCTCCCCTTTCGGCCTGCCTGCTTGCCCTAAGGACGCCCCGGGCGCCTAAAGCGTTTTCCCTGCGGCCGCGCCCTTGAAAAAAGGGGGCGCCGGTGCTATCATCAAGGCAAGAAACAAGAGCGAGGGGGCGCCGCCGCATGGCCTTTGCGCATCTGCACCTGCACAGTGAATATTCCCTGCTCGACGGGGCCGCACGCATCAAGCCTCTGGTCAAAAAGGCCAAAGAACTGGGCTTTTCTTCGCTTGCTATCACGGATCACGGCGTCATGTATGGCGTGGTGGATTTTTACACGGCCTGCAAGGAAGCGGGGCTGCACCCCGTCATCGGCTGCGAGGTCTACGTAGCCCCCGGCAGCCGCTTCGAAAAGACTTCGGGCAGCCGCGAATACGCCCACCTGGTTCTGCTCTGCGAGAACCAGCAGGGTTACCAAAACCTCATCAAAATGGTCTCGCTGGGCTTCACCGAAGGGCATTACTACCGCCCCCGCATCGATATGGAGCTGCTCGAGCAATACCACGAAGGCCTCATCGCCCTTTCGGCCTGCTTATCGGGCGATCTTCCGCGGCTCATCGTTTCCGGCCAGATCGCGGAGGCCACGAAGCTCGCGCGGCGCTTTCAGGCCATCATGGGCGAGAACAATTACTTTCTCGAGCTGCAGGATCACGGCATCCCCGAGCAAAAGCAGGTGAATTTAGAGCTCTTTCGCCTCTCGAAGGAGCTGAACATCCCCCTGGTTGCCACCAACGACGTGCACTATATCGAGCGGCGCGACGCCAAGGCCCAGGAAGTGCTCATGTGCATACAAACCGGCAAAACCTTGAGCGACAACGACCGCATGGAATTGAGCACGGATCAGTTCTATCTAAAGAGCGAGGCCGAAATGGCCGCGCTCTTCCCCCAGGCGCCACAAGCCATCACAAACAGCGGGGAAATCGCCGATCGCTGCCAGGTTGAGTTCGAATTTGGCCATTACCACCTGCCGAACTTCCCCGTGCCGGGCGGCGAAGACCACGCGGCCTACCTGCGCGCCCGCTGCGAGGAGGGCATCCGCGCCCGCTACGGCGAAAACCCGGGCGAAGCCGTCCTCCAGCGCACGGACTATGAGCTTGACATGATCGAAACCTGCGGCTATGTCGATTACTTCCTCATCGTGTGGGACTTCGTGCGCTTCGCCAAGGAAAGCGGCATCCCCGTAGGGCCGGGACGCGGCAGCGGCGCGGGTTCTATTTGCGCCTACGCCCTGCAGATCACGGGCATAGACCCGCTCGAATACGGCCTCATCTTCGAGCGCTTTCTCAACCCCGAGCGCGTTTCCGCGCCGGATTTCGACATTGACTTTTGCTACGAGCGCCGGCAGGAGGTCATCGACTACGTCACCCGCCGCTACGGCAAGGAGCGCGTTTCGCAGATCATCACCTTCGGCACCATGGCGGCAAGGGCCGTCGTGCGCGACGTGGCCCGCGTCCTCGGGCTGCCTTATGCCACCGCCGACCAGATCTGCAAGCTCGAACCCTTCCACCAGCTGGGCATGACGCTCGAAAAGGCCGTCGAAAGCTCGGCTGAGCTGCGCGGCATGATCGAAAACGACCCTTCTATCGCGGAGCTTATGGACTATGCCAAGGTCCTGGAGGGCATGCCCAGGCACGCTTCCACCCACGCCGCGGGCGTGGTGATCGGCGCGCAGCCGCTGACCGACTTCATCCCCCTGCAGATGAACGATGAGGTCGTTACCACCCAGTTCCCCATGGGCACCATCGAAAAGCTCGGCCTGCTGAAGATGGACTTTCTGGGTCTGAAGACCTTGACGATCCTGCGCGACGCCACCCGAATGATCGAACTCGAAAGCGGCGAAACGCTCGACATTGACCACCTTGACCTGCACGACGAAGCGACCTACGCCATGCTCGCCAAGGCCGATACCGACGGGGTCTTCCAGCTCGAATCCGACGGGATGCGCCGCGTCATCGCCGATTTGGAGCCCGAATCCATCGAGGATCTGACCGCGGTCATCTCGCTGTATCGCCCCGGGCCCATGGAGGCGATTCCGCGCTATATCCGCGGCAAAAAAAGCCCAGAACAGGTTCGCTACGAGTCGCCAATCCTCAAAAATGTGCTGGCGGTCAGCTATGGCTGCATGGTCTATCAGGAACAGGTCATGCAGATCGTCCGCGATATGGCGGGCTACTCCCTGGGCCGGAGCGACATCGTGCGCAGGGCCATGTCCAAAAAGAAAAGGGAGGAAATGGATCACGAGCGGAGGGTCTTCGTGGATGGGCTGGTCGAAAACGGCGAAATCGTCGTGCCTGGCGCCGTGCGGCTTGGCACCAGCCGCGAGCTTGCCCTTTCGATCTTCGCCCAGATGGAAAGCTTCGCCCAATACGCCTTCAACAAATCCCACGCGGCTGCCTACGCGCTCATCGCCTACCAAACCGCCTACTTAAAAGCGCATTACCCGCGGCCTTTCCTGGCCGCCTGCATGAATTCCGCGCTCTTTGACCCGGGCAAGCTCGCGGGGCTGATTCAATACTGCCGCAAAAACGGCATTCCGGTTAAGGCGCCGGACGTGAACCTCTCTACCCCGCGCTTTTCGGTCGAAAACGGGGCCATTCTCTATGGCCTGGCGGCCATCAAGAACGTGGGCCACACGGCGGTCGAAACCCTGACCGCTCTGCGCGGGCAAAACCCCTTCCGCGATGTGTTCGACTTTTGCGAGCGCGCCGGCCAAAACGGCATCAACAAAAAGACTGTCGAATCGCTCATCAAGGCGGGCGCGCTCGACTCGCTGCCCGGCAGCCGCGCCCAAAAGCTCGCCGTCTACGAAAGGAGCATCGACAGCGCGGGCAAGAGCGCCAAGGTCAACGTCGCCGGGCAGATGGACTTGTTCGGCGCGCTGGGCGAGGGGCCCTCGGTCAAGCCGAGCCTGCCCGAACTACCCGAGCACCCAAAGCGCGCCCTGCTCATGATGGAAAAGGAAACGACCGGGGTCTATCTCACCGGCCACCCTCTGGACGAATACCGCAATGCGATCGAAAAGAACCCGCAAAATCTCCGCCGCCTCCGAGAGCTTTCCGAGGAGGAAGGCTGGCAGCGCTATGACGGCCAGCCCTTCACGATCGGCGTCTTCATCCTCGAAAGCCGCCTGAAAACCACGCGCAACAACGCGTTGATGTGCTTTCTGCAGGTAGAGGATCTCTATGGCGCGATGGAGGCGCTGGTCTTCCCAAGGGTCTATGAGCGGCTGAACCATTACCTGCAGGCCGATTCCGCCGTGCAGATCACGGGGCGGCTCTCGCTGCGCGAGGAGCGAGAGCCTTCCCTCATCATCGAAAGCGCACTCCCACTCGCCTTAAGCGCCGAAAAACAGCGGACGCTCTATCTGCACCTGCGCGAAAAGCAGCAGCTCGACAGCGTGCGCCTGGCCATCCGGGCAAACCCCGGCCCCTGCGAGGTCAGGGTTCACTTTGATGGCAAGACCTACGCGCTGCCTGCCACGCAGGCCGTGGAGCCAAACCCCATGCTGCTCGAGCGGATGCAGGGGCTCTTGGGCGAAGAGAACGTTTTTTTGAAGTAGTTCGCCTCCATTTGTGATGCGCCAAAAAGGAAACCGCATAACGGTTTCCTTTTTTTACTGCCGGCGGACCACCCTTCGCCCTTCCTTCCCCATGGGCGATGAAAGAGCGGCCACACAAGGGCTCGCCGGGCCGCTTCCTGGTTTCTATTCTGCTTTGCGCCCCTCCGCCTTGTTCGCAAAGTCCATCGCGTAGCGCAGCGCTCCGTGATCCCCGAAAATAAAGGCCTTCGTGATGCGAACCGCCAAAATGACGCACTCTTCATCCTGCTCATTGTTGGCTTGGTCATACCAGTCGCTGAACGCGCCGCGGAGTTCCCCCTCCCCCTGCCAATCCCTTTCAAATCCGAACGCGCCGCGCTTTATTTTCGTGAATGGTGTTTTCGGATGCGTCTTCAAGCGATAAGGCGCAAAGCAAAAAAGCCCCCGTTCCACCGTTGCGGAACGAGGTTTTTTTGCTTTGCGCGCACCTGCCTTATTAAAATTTCAAGCCATTTTTTTAATAACGAGAGCGTTATGGGCGCGTTATCAAGCCTGGCTTTAATTGTGTTTAGCAAAGACGCTCATCCAAAACGCAAACGATTCAGCAATCCTCTGCCAAGGAATCACTGAATCGTTCCCATAAATACTAATAACTACGCGAGCGCGAGCTTCTCCCCGAGCCACTTATCGTTGTTGATGACCTCCAGCAGCGCGACGGCCTGATCATAGCTCAGGCCTATGTCGGCGAGCGCATTTAGCTGCGCCTGCGTCCCTCGATAGGCCACCGCCCTAAAAATCTGATCGAACTGCTGCATCGTGATTCCCTTCACCTCTTTCTTCTTCGCGGCGGCCTTGTACATGCTCTCTGTCCATCCCGCCGGCGCGGTCGTGACCTTAAACACCTTCTCATAAAAGGTCTTGGCGCTTTTGTTATCCCCAAGGATCTGCCTGAGCCGGTTATACTTGTCGTTCGCCGTCTGGTATCTGGATACGTCCGCAAAGATCCCTCCGAATGTTTCTTCGTTCATTTTCGGCCCGAAAGCGTCGCCGGCCCTTTTGTACTGTGCGCGTGTCCAGCCTTGCGCGTTCGGAATCTGATCCTTCGAAGCGAACATTCGGTTGTAGAGCGTGTTCGCGTCCTGCAGGGAGTACCCTACCCGCATCAGGTTTGCCATCCTTGTATTTTTATCTTTGGCGCCATCGGCAGTCGCGACATTGTACGTCGAGATGTATTTTTGTTTTGTCATCCAAGGCGCGACCTGCTTGGTATAGTCGAAACTCGCATTTCTGGTTTCCACCTCGTCGCGATCCCACTTTAAGGACCAAGCGAGGTTATCCGCCGATGAGAAGTCGAGCGGCTTTGCGTCCTTTTCCTTTGTCTTGTTCATGATGTTCCAGAGCTGCGCTTTCTGATTCTGCGGGATATCGGACTTCAAGAGCCATTGCGCCTTTTCGGCATTGGTGGCGGTTTCGCCCTCTGGTTTTGTTTTGGTCAGGGCAGCGAACCCGGAATAGGCCTTCCAATAGGTTTCACTTGAGATCCCGGCCCGCTTTGCTTCCGCAGCTCTCGCCCTCTGGCCATCATCCAGCATAGAGATCCCTAGCGTGGACCCACTCGTATAATCACGGTCGCTTTTAGCCGTCGGGCTGATCGTCGCGCGATCGATCATCGTCTTCTCCGCAGAGGTGAGGGTTTGTTTGCCAGCTTCGGATGCGGCAGGCTCCGGAAGCTTTAGTGCGCGCGCGAGCAGTGTTCCAACCTTATTTTCGGATGCCCTGGGCGCCGTGCTTCCCGTCTCCAAGAGCGCATTTCGCCTTCGCTCCGCCTGTCCTTTCTCGTCTTCTCCCTTACCTTTTATGTTTCGGATACCGTTTATCAGGTCGAAGGCTCCCAGGCGATCATGGCCCGCGGCCGTCAGGCTATCATAGGCCTCTGTTTGCGCTGCGTTTAGCGCTCCTTGTGTCCCGTCGATATAGTCTCGCGCCGGTTGTGGAGCCCACTGCCCAAAAAGCAGGCCTTGAGCGATTTCGCTCGGCGTTTGCTCGAGCGGGAATTGAAGGGTGTGTTTCCCTTCCTTGTCGGAGCGGTATCGACCTCCCTGTGCTTCCGCAAGCGCGCCGAACGCCGTTTTTCTGAGCTGTCCTCCACCCGGAATCATCCCAAATAGAGGCTTCGTCCCTTCCTCAAGCAAGACTTGCCGTACATAGTTCCCATCCGCGCCAATGGTTCCCGCGAGCTTCGTCAGGTCTGGCAGCATCCCCGTGATCGGGATTCTGCCCTCGCCGCCCCAAAGCCCCGATACATTGCTTAGATATGGTATTTGCTCTCCGATTTCTCTCGCGGTCGCCATTAGCGCGGCCGGAACGTTTTGTTGGTTGACCTGCTTGGTCAGGCCGCTTCCGCTAAGGATATCAAAAGCATTATTTAGCCTCGTCCCGGTCAGCCGTCCGGCAATCCGGTTGGCCATCCCAATCGGATCGATCATTACATTGGTTCGGCCCATGACTTTTTCCGAGGCGTCATTATATAGCCAGCCGGCTATCATTGTTTGGATAAACCACTTCAGCGCCCAGGCCAGGCCACGTTCCTTTATCTCATCCGGAATATCTCGGATGATATGTGACCATTGATTTCGAACCTCCAGCTGGAAGGCCATCGCCGCGCGGTACATCGGGCCGCCGCGGCTAGCCGCGATAGGCAAATAAACGATGTCGCGTTGTGCCTGAATCTTTCCCGATTTGTCGTCCGCGATTTCAACAGCAGTTTCCGGGTCGTATCCGTCATTTAAGGCCTGTTGCTCCATCATGTACCACACGGCGCGCGACGCGACCGTATCCATCGTTTCGAACATGAAATTCATCACGTTTCCCGCCACCTGTCCGGCACGTCGGGAAGATCCGCGCGCTTCATTCAATTGCGTTTCGCCCTCGCGCACGCGCAAATAGTTACTCCGCGCAAAATCCCCTCCATCCTCCAATCGTAATGACGCGATCGCCTTCGCCATAGACTGGGCGTAAAGTACCGGATTCGTTTCGTTCATCGCCTGCAGAGTCGGGATAAGGTTCGTCACCGCGGACGCGATGTTTCCACCTACGGCCGAAGCCCCGAATCGAGCATTCCATTTGCCGAACACACCAAGCGGTTTTCGCCCGAAGAATCCTTCTGATGATCTGGCAAACACGCTCTGCTTCCCCGCGAGCCGGTTCGTGTATTCGGTCAAAAAGGTTGCTAAGCCCGAGTTTTTTGTTTTGTCGTTTCCTTCTTGCCGGATCGCCCCAATGTAATACTCCTTCTCGAGCTGCGAGAGTTCGGGACTATCCCGTATCTCGCGAATTCGCTTGATCTTCTCATCCGGCATGTATTTTTCCCGCAGGGTATCGTCGAGCGTTCGGAAGAACTTGATTGCGTCCGTTCGGTAGATCGTGTTGGCGTAATGCTCCAGCGCGGTCTCGAATCCGCGCACGGCATCATACACGGTCGCCTCGCCCTGCCGTGCCATCCGTTCTGGCATATACGGACGATTCGGCCTGCGTCCCGCCGTTTGCCCGGCGATGGCCGTCGGCAGTTCCTGCACGTTCAATCCGAGCTTATCAGCAAACGCCTTTAGAACGGTGTCCGGCTCGGCGTCCATGAAATGCGGGAAGTAGCCCTGTCGGTACGGAATCGGTTCTTCGCCGACGTCTAGAAGGTAGTCGTTTACAGCCCGGAATAGTTCATCGTAAATCTCCCTGAACTTCACGATGCTCCGGCCGATCTTTGCCCAATCCATCCCTTGGTTCTGCGCTCTGTATTCCTCCAGCTCTGCTTTCAATCCCGAAATTTCCTCGTTTAGTTGCACCGCATTCTTTGGCTGCCCACGCCCTACTTCCAACTTTTTAAGGCTAATTTCCATCAGCTGTTGTTCTCGGCGCCCGATCTTATCCAGCGTTTCGCCCACAAATTGCACTGCAAACGACTCCTCTTTTGACAGCTTCATGGCATTCACTCGCCGAATATACTTGTCTTTGAAGCCCAGACGTTGCCGTTCCCTGCCATGCTGCGTCTCAAGTTCTTCCTGCACCAGGTCGTTTGCACGGGAGTACTTGCCCATGATATGTTCAAACACGCGCCGAACATCTTCCGTCCACATATCCGGCCGCCACATATCATTAAATTCGTCTGCAAACTCCATGATTTCATCCGCTCGCAACTGCCGCTCTTGCTGCAAAGCGGATTGGAGCGCCAAAATCGGCTTCCGAGCGGCTTCCAAGGCGTGCATCGTACGCCCGAGTTCCCATATCGTTTTCATGTTCGGGTTTAGTCCAAGCTCTCGGATCCTGGGCGTATCAAAGGCCTGTTTATTTCCCTTTTCGTATGAATCTATCGCGCGGGCGATATTCCGCGCTTCTTCTCTGTCGGATTCCGTTAGTAGCGATTCTTCTTTCAAGACGCGCAGGCGCTCCCGCAGCTCTTGCACCCGTTTCCATGCCCCGTCAATTTCCTGTCTGGTGGGCGCGTCTTCCCGCAAAACGGCCGCTTTGTCGCTCACTTTTTCATGACGCGACTCATTGTATCGAACCGCCACGGCAATTTCGCGATGGAACTCGGCCAGGGCTTCATCGAACCCTCGCCTCGCAATTGCTTCGTGCCCGGCGCTTTGTCCGATTCCGTCCAAATCAGCCATGGAGTACATTTCACGAAACAACGCCTCATCCTGCTGCGCGTTCGTCTGCCCTCCATTCTCAAGCAGCGTGTTGATATAGGCATTTACAAGTTCTCGAGCCTGCCTCGCTTTGGCTTCCGGTATATCCAGCGCATTTTCCGCCCGAACCAAGAACTCGTTCCTACGTCGATTTATCTCTCTGTCAGCCTTCACGGTAGATCTGCGCTGCGCCGCGGCGTTTTCCTCCGATGTATTGTTGACAGCCTGTTCTGCATATGCTAGAGTGGATCCAGACACGGGATGAATGGGCGAACTAGTTGCGTCTTGCGGTGCAGCGATGTTGGCACGTACTTCATCCCGTGCATTTTTTGCGTTTGATCCGTCCAGTTCAATCGTCTCGCCGCCCGGGAAAATAATTCGATGCGTCTTGTAGTGGTTTTTGTTCGTTTGCTTGACAACTACAGCCATATTGCCCGTTTCCCCATTTACAGAAACCGGCGCCGCGAAGGTAAACGTCTGAAAGCCTCTCGCCTTGTGATCGTCATGCTCACTTATCGGTTTCCCGTTTTTAATCACGCTCGGAATAGCCAATATAGCGGCCGCATCCTCCGGAGTTTTCAAATACCTTAACCCATCCTTCAAACGCCTCTCGCTCAGCTCGACTTCTCCGAACCCCTCGCGGCTTACAGCCGCTCCATCCTTCAGAACATGCGAGATGGCCTTTAACCCATTCTCCCTGATGCCTATATTCCTATCAATCGAGAAATCGACGCTGGCCACCGGCTTCATCCCAGCGAGCTCGCTCGCAGCGCCTGATATTTGCTGTGCGATGGTCGTCCGGTTTGGATCCACGGTTGCGATTGCGGCCGGGTTGATCGGCGCTGCAGCTGCTGCAGCCTGCACTTGGGCGTTCTGCGATTCAGAAACTCCCGCGCCTTGCGCGGACGCTTCAGCTGGTGCAACCTGCGCCGCACTCACATCCTCCGCATCCAGGCCGGTCAATTTATCCGCGCCACCGCCCGTTATGAACGATCCAAGCGCTCCAAGTGCCCCAGCACGAAGGACTTGCCCGAGCGATGCCAAATGTGCGTTCGGGTCGAGCATTAGACGATCCAGCAGCGGATTGATCGCTTCGCTGGCCATTTCTTCGACGCCTTCGCCGAGCATGTCAACTATTCGGCCACCACCCAGGCCGAGAAAGCGCTTGATAGGTTCGGACGCAATGCCTTTACCCATTCCCATCGCGCCACCCGATGCCAGCTCCACCGCCGCCTCGAGCGTGCCCGAGGCCAGGCCGCGCGCCGCGGCCTTATCCATACCATACCCTTGAGCCAGGGCTTCCTGCGCCTTTCCACCGGATGCGCCAAAAAATAGAGGCATAAGTCCCGAGTATTGCCCTATGGCTCCGCTGCCTCCACTCGCGCCCCAAAGCGGCGCGAGCGCGCCGGCGGATGCCGGAAGATTCCCCATCCAGGCATTCGTTAACACGCTTCCGGTTGTGCCGGCCGCATCGGCGAGGAATTGTTCCGCATCATTGAGCCCCATACTTTCGAGCTTCTTTTGAGCGGCCAACGCGGGCGCCGATTTCCTTTCAAGGTCATATTCAGCCTGCTCGCGCGCCGAAGCGGCCACGCTCAACAGGTTCTCTCGAATAGGTTGCGCCCACGGAACGCCCTCGGCTCCGTGGTTCGCCATGCTTTCCAGGGCGCTCGCTAGAGCTAGATTCGAATATCCACTGAAGCCATTTACCGCGCCTTCGAATCCACTCGTCGAAGCGCCCGTGAACCCGTTCGCTACGATATCAGGCATGCGCCTGATGGTTTCCTGGTATTTTGGCAAAATGTCCGCAGTTGGAAGTTGCGGCGCTTCCTGTTTGCTCGCTCCCAAAAGCGCGCCGAGCAGATCGATCGGCCGTGTTTTCGCCTGCGCCTGCCTGGCGCTCTCGACCGCTTTCATCAAGTCCGGCATCTGTCTCGGGCCCTGCCCGTTTTTAAACGCCTCCACGACCTCCGTCAGATCCGGCCCGTTCCCGCCAACGCGCGCAAAAGGAGCCACCTTGCCCGCAATGGGCGCGGCCTGCGCCCTCGGCTTGAGCGGCGCGGGGCTCCTGTACTGCGCCGGCACGATCGCAGGCACCGAGGGCGCAGCAGGCTTTTTCACCTGCTGCGCCTTTGCTTGTGCCGCCGGCGCTTTCGCCGCCGGCTTGTAACTCTGGATCGCGGGCCCCTTGGGCGCCGCCGGCGCGGCCGGGAGTTGCACCTTGGACACGACCGGCTTCACCGGTGTTGCAAGTGGCTTTAGCGATGAAGACGCGGCGGCGGGCTTCGGTACCTTCACAGTAGCGTTAGCCGCCTTTTTGCGCCGCTCTTCCTCTTCCTTTTGCGGGTCTTGGTATTTTATCGCGGCCACTCTCTTTCACTCCTATCCCCTGTAATTTCCGTAATTGCTGTAGTAGTCATCCTTCCCCGTCACCGGGCCTAGAGCGGAGTTCATCATGCTTTTTATGACGTCCGCCATGCTGGGTTGTGTCACCGTCGCGTTCGCACCGCCGTTCCCATAAGCCGTATCAAACGCATTGCCCCCCGATCCGCCCGAACTCGAGCTCCTGCGCACCGCCGAGCTCTGTCCATTCAATTGTGCGAGCCTAATCTGCAGATCTAGGTCGGCAATCTGCCTCTGCCGCTCCTGCTCCGCCGCCGCCTGGGCCATCATCATATCGGCCTGTGACGAGATCATCCCCTGGGCGAAGCCTGAGGCGTCCGCGGCCGCATTTCCTTCTGCAAGGGCCCGCTGGCGAGCTGCCTCCATCTCCATCTCAGCGATGTTGCGGTCAAACTGCATTCTGGCCTGGTTGTTGTTCTCGCCATAATTGGTGTTCAGACCAACCATTGACGATTCGGTCAGCCCGCCACCAAGGCCACGCGAGGCCATCTGCTGCGGCAACGCCTTCTTCCCCTGATTGTACATGATCCAGTTCTGTCGAGATGTGTCCTGCAGCCCCTGCTCAAGGATCGGCTTCTGGCCATAGACGGCTTGCGCCGCCATTTCGCCGGCCGCTCGCTGCCTTGCCATCGCGGCGGCCATCGCCGAGTCATACATTCCCTGCATTTTTGCCATCGCGGCGTCGTAGTCGTAGCTGCCCATGCCCCGAATGCTGTCAAGCTGGGCCTGCAGCGCCGCGACCGTCGGATCCGTAACCGAGGCGCCCGAGTAGTAGCTCCCGCCCGGGCTTTTGTCTTGGGTCGTCGTGGACACTCCATTTGCTCGATCCGCCCGGCTGCCCGGCCCCGTGTAGGTCGGTCGAGCCGACTGGTATGTCGAAGTTCCGCCTCCGTTTCCCGCTTCGTATTGGTTTGCCATCGTTTACGCCCCCTTCAAGCTTTTGTTTAGGTCAAAAACCGCCGCTTCCACCATGGCCGAAAGCGCAGCCTCATCCACTTTTAAGTTCTTACTCGTAAGGAATGCCATGACTTCGTCCTTCTTCGCTTCCCCGCTGCCCTTGGCGCGAATGGTCTGCTCGGCCATACGGATGGCCACTGCCACCCACTCAGCGGCGTTTTTTACTTGCTCGGCGCCGTATCTCGCCCGAAGCCATGGTACGAGAACGCTCGTCAAAACAGCAGTCGCCAACCCGATTAGGGCAACGGCAATTTGCGTTAGATCTATCATGCTTGCACCTCCTCGCCATCGGATACGGCGTCGTTGGGCAGCGCCCCACCCAAGCAGTTGACCGGGATGCCGTAGGCCAGGCACACCTGATATTCCATCTTGCAGCCTCGCGCATCCCACCACCCCGGCATAAAGACCGCTTCATCGCACCCGGCCAGGATCTCCAGCGAGCGCCCCAGGCACCAAAGAGCCTGACTTTCCATGTCCGGCGGAGTGTCCATCACGCTTTCGATGACGCAGTCGCCGCGCGCCTCGATCTCTGCCACCAGCGCCGCGCGCTCTTCCTTGATCTCCTCGACGGTCTTGCTCTTCATGGGCTGAGAAATGAATATCTTTTTCATGCCTTCCTACCCTTCCGCCTCTTCCGAGGCATTTACTTCTTCTGGCGGCCGCTCCTTGACGATCCTGCCAGTGATATTCGCCGTGGCGTGGTCTATCCCGACCGAGAACACCCAGGCGATGAACGTCCCTAAAATGACCGTGACCATTTGCGAGGATAGGCCCTCCACCGGATCCTTCTCAAGAAGAGAAAGGATGTAGCTCGACCCGATGCACAAGCAGCAGAACCCGATGATGACGCCCGCCATCACCATCCGCGCGCTTCTGTTCTTGCGGGATGGCACGATCGTCCCGGCCCTTATGGCCTTATGGATCGCCTCAATAGCTCGCTCAACTGGCGCTCGCATCGCTTCTACCCCTCCGCGATCTCTTCGGATCCCTCGGCGCGTCCGTCGGCATATCCATCATGCGTTCCACAAGATCGGCCGCATGCCCGTTCCCTTTAAGAGCGCGATATTGATCCGATAGGGATTGCACATTCTCTCTCGCGCACAGCGGGCACCAACCTTTAGCCTCATAACGTTCGTAGAGCTCCGTGATGCGGTCGCGGAGCAAGGCTCTCATGCCCAGCCTTAATGCCTTTTGGCCGTCCCACATCCGCGTAGCCCAGGCGGCGGCGAGCCCCAGCACAAACGGAACCGCCCATCCAATCACAGTGGTTGTAATCTCCGGCATTAACTCACCACCTTGGCGTAGCGCGCCGAGATGTAAGCAATCCCGTCTTCGCCGCGCGCATCCAGCACCTCGTACCAATCGCCCGTTCTTCCAACCGATGTTACTCTCGTTCCGCGCCGCAGTGTGCCGTATGGCTTGAACGATGGTGCAGGCCCCGAGCGTAGATAAACCGATTTTGCAGCAGTGATCTCCAGCAGTTCGCTTTTACCGCTTTCTTCATTTGCCCCAGAATCGCCTTTCTGCGTGCTTTTTCCGTACGCAGGCAGATCATACTCAAAAAACTTGTCCATGACGCCCCACCAGGCAAAATCTCGCGATTTCAGCGTTGTTTTTACCACGCCGTAATCCGCCCCGCGCGCTTCAAGCACATACCAGTCAAGCGGACCCTCTCCGTGCTTTGCCAGCAGCACGCCCACATGCGTAATCCCTGCAGCAGACGGACCCGAGAACACTGCCACGCCCGGCATTTGAGGCATACCGCTCAATGCCTTGTCTGCTTTTGCACCCGATCGTTTTCCGCACCATGACGCATAATTGAGCTTTGCTTTTGTGTCTATGGATTGCCCTGTTTGCTCCTTGTAAAACACCTCCATCAGGCTGTTGCAGTCATACACGCGCCTTCCAATCCATTTCCTTGCACGGGTATAATAGCTCTGCCACTGTGCACCCGCATAGGAACGCGCTCTGCGCTCCAAGCTAGCTTCTGTGCATGTTTCTCCTGCCGCGCCAAATACATATCCGTATTGGTACGCAGGCGGGTTCTCCGGCGCTTTGCCATTCGTCATAACGCTGTGTGCGTCGTACGCTTTCAGTAGCTCGCTTATCTTCAACTTCATCATGCTTCCTCCCATTCATACACGCTCGGCTCCCACACGTTGTTTGCAGCTGTTGAAATCCAGTGCTTGCCGCCATGCGATACCTTTGCGCCTTGCGGATACGGATTTGCGCCCGTTGGCCGCACCCATTCCGGCCATTCATCTGCCGGGTTCCCAATCCGTGCCCATAAAGATGGCGCTGAATCCGGCGACCAGCTCGCTTGAGATGTGTGTGCCTGCAGACACCTGTAGAACAGATCCCCTACACGTGCAACCGCGCCCTGTGCATATGACTTGCCATCTCCAACCCACGGATCAATCAGATCTTTCGGCAACGCTGCTACCTCCGATTCCGTAGCGTGCGCGGCCGCAATCTCCACAAGTGCATCGCCGTGGCTGAGCAGGGCCGCAGCTTTTGCCACTTGTCCAATCTCAACCGCTTCTTGCATTGTGTCTGCGATCAGCAGCACCGCCACCGCAGGCATTGCGCGGATGCTTTCCTTCACTCTGCCTACCTCCGCCAAGTGCAGCACTTCATGCGGTGTATTGAGCGCTGCCTCTTCTTGCAATGCAGCAGCCAGTTCTCTGCTCGTCTGTGTGTTCTAGTCAGCAATCACCAGTACTTGTATGCCCTCCATCTCTTTGTCCTCCTTCGTTTATGCCCACGGCGTTACATTGCCGTCATTGTCAAGGTGCGCGTTATAAATCGTTCCAACGGATCCCGATAGCCCAACGTAATTGCCGCCGTACTCACTCGTCCCTCCATTTCCGCCATTCGCGGTTAAATTTCCGTTCAATGTGATCTGGTTGCGCGAAAGCAGCGCAATGATCCCGCCGCCACCACCTCCTCCTCCGCCCGAAGCTGCTGAACTATTTCCTTTTCCATTGCCCCCATTTCCGCCATTTGCGGTTATTAAGCCACTTATTGTGAGTGCTCCGCCAACTACGAGCAAGATCAGCCCTCCGCCATACGCATCGCCATTTTCTCCCAAGTATATCTGTGTGCTGCCGCCGGATGATGCCCAGTAGGCTCCTCCGCTCCCTCCCGGGGCATTCCCTCCAAGAGAGTTGGCCACCTCGCCTGACCCTCCCGCGCCATACTCTGCATTAGTCGAAATGCTTGATGGGTATGGCCAGCTTATCCCAACCGGAGGTCTTGGGTTTGTGCTGCCTCCTTTTTTAAAGCTTTGTGCCGCGTTTCCATTTTTGTTGGCTCCCTGTCCACCAGCACCATATCCGCCGCCGCACCACTCTCCATTACCAGCGATCGCCCGGTTGCCAGCATTATTTGCGCCACCGTTCCCACCAGCTCCACCTGTCACTGCCGCTATCTTCTGCAGCCACCTTGCGCTTGCACCTTCGTTTCTGATAATGTTCTCCGTTGCTTCGCTTCTGAGTGGCATTTTCTTATCCATGGAAATTGTCCCTGCTATGGTGCAGTCACCGCGCACCAGAATCACCATTCCGGCGCATCGATTTGCGGGGGTCAGCATCGCGCCCGGGTTTACAGTCAGGCTTTGATATTGCTTAAAAACATGCCCGGTGTCTTGCGCGACAGGCAGGTTCTGCACGCCATTAATCACCGCATCGCCGTCTGATCCGTCACCAAACCACGATGATGCTGCTCCGCCTCCTCCACCCACTACCAGCGGGTTTATGATTAATGAAGTTCCCATTTTCTCCTCCTGAATTTCGCTTTGTTACTTGGCGTTAATCGTAATCGCTATGGCCACATTTACATCCAGCGTCGGGGCTTCGTCGCATGTAAAGGTTATCGTGCCTTGTCCCGCGCCAGTGCACCAAAGGCCCGACGCGGCCCAGGCCTCCATGTCAGCCTTCCCGGCAGGCGCGACGGCGATGTTCTGGCCCGTGGCCGCCACCCCTGCAACCGAGACCGTTTGCGCGCCGTCGCTCCAGCCTGCCGCTGTCAAAATCGCCGTGCGCGAGAGGGCGAAGCCTGCTCCGGCCAAGCCTGCCACCGCTTCGCTGGCCGCATTAGCGTCCGATAGAGCCTTGTCGATTCCGGCTGCGACACTGGTGACGCCCGGGGCTAGTGTCGCGTTCGCATAAGGAACCTGTGCTGCCTGAAGCGCATCATTTCCTCCAAGGCCGTGCTGGCTTGCGTGCAGGGCGGGCGCCGCGCCCACGTCGCTCGGCTGGCTCGGGATGGCCACGGTCTTAGTCGCGCTTCCGTCATAGCTCCCAGTCGCGCCCCCGGTGAAGCTTAGCGCAGCCGGATTCTTGAGCGTCGTGGGTATCGCGACTCCCAGCGCGCCGGAGCCGTCATAGCTCCCGGTCGCACCGCCGGTGAAGCTTAGCGCAAAGGGTACCTTTCGCGTTTCGATCTGGCCGGACGCGTTCATCCCCGTGGTCGTACCATCCGGCGCGAAATACTCATCGTAGATTCGATTCCAGGCATCCCCCGCGTACCAGGCGCGCCCCGTATGGCCTGGCGCCGTCACGTCCATGTTCTGGATAAAGGCATAGTCGCCAGGCGCAGGTGAGGGGAAGGCCGTATCCAAGTCGCTTTCAGCGGCCAGCGAAACCGGGATTTTCAAGCCTGCTCCGCCCGTGCCTTCGCCGGGCTCGCTGGGCTGCATCCCTGAAACAATCTGGTCGGCATAGGCTTTGGCCGCCGCCAGCGTCGCGGCCTGGGCCGCCGCTAGATCGCCCTTTGTGGCCTGCTCGTTAGATGCCGCGAAGCTTTCATCCGTCTGGCCAACGGTGTAATACTGCCTTAAAACGTCGTTTTCATCTCGGGCAATGAGGATGCGCGCGCCGACGCCCGATGTTTGATTGACCGCCGAGACCTCAAGCACGACCGGGGTCAATGGGTCGTTCGTGGCCTTCTGCGTGATGATAGTATCGCTTGGCGCGTCATAGTAGCTATGGCCGCCGCCGAACTCGGCCTGGGCCCACTGCTCATAGCTGCCATCGTTATAAACGCTCATCTTGGGCAGCGCCGCCGCTTCGGCAGTTTGCGCGCGGGCGGCTTCAGCCGTGATCGCCTGGGCGTTTGCGCCCTCTGCCGCCTGCGCTCGAGTGGCTTCGGCGCCAATGGCCGTTGAAAGACCCTGCTCCGCTTGCTCGGCGCGGGTTATTTCCTCCGCAAGCGCTTGAGTAGTCGCTTGCTCCGCATCCTGCGCCCGGGCCACTTCCGCGGCAAGCCCCTTGTCCAGCGCGTTGACCAGCGCGCGAATGTCACCGTGAGAGAGTGGGCTTTGGTCGTGCAGGTTGACGGCGTTTTGCATCGCTACGCCAATGTTCCCGAGCGAAGCCAGGGCCTGGGCGTACTCTTCTTCCGTGCCCGTGTACCCGGCCTCCACGGCCATGTCATAGGCCGAGGCCCCGGCGCTGCCATAGGCGGTCACACCGCTATCGACGTAGTCCACCGCGGCCGCGTCCCAGACCATCCAGTTTCCGCTTTCGCCAATGTAGGGCAGATGGATTTCGGGCATCTCCGGCGCGTTTCCGGGATCGGTCGCTTCAAGGATCGTAATCAGCGCGACCGAGACGGCGATATCCACCGTCGGCGCGTCAAAGGCCGTGAAGATCAGGGCCCCGGGCGCGATGCTCTCCAGCCGCACGCCGCGCTTGGCCCAGGCATCCGAGTCCGCCCGCGATGCGGGGGACGGGAGGACCGTCTGGCCTTCCGAAAGGACGCCTTCGAGCTCCACCGTTTGGCTTGAGTTCGCATCTTCGCCCATCGTCCAGCCGTCCGCAGGCAGAATAACGGATGCGAGCGTCATATTGAGCGCTTCATTCGGAATGTAGCCCGAGAGCACGGCAGCCACCGCCGCATCGATCTGTTGATTCGTAAACTGCCCCGAATGGAAGGCGCCGGCCGCCAGGGCCTTTACCATGTCCACGTAGCCGAAAATATCGGTTTGCCGGTGCTGGGGGTCGTAGACCGGCTTTTTCATATCCCCGCTTTCGGTGGTCAGGTCAACCGCCGTCTGCTGCATATATTCCCGCGACCAGCGGAAAGCATCGCCCACGTTCTCCGGCAGCCAGGGAATGCCCATATCACTAAACTCGGACGGATCGATGCTGATATTTTTCGCGGCGTCCGCGCCGCCCAGCAGCCCCAAGAGCGCATTAAAGCGCCGCGAGAGCACTAGCTTGACGAAACGGTCGAAGATGAATTTATTCTCCGCGGGCGTGCCGCGCAGGGTATCCGGCGCGGAGCCTACGTCCTTGCCGGTATAGTCAAGCTCCTTGATCCGTAAGTCGTCAATGGGATTTTGCATTCGGTTTCACCTCACTTTCAGTGGTTTCAACTTTGCCGGCCGCGCTACTTCACATTTGCGCCCATCCGGAAACTCTTCTCGATTCTGAAGATGCCGAATCCCTCGTTCAGCTCCACGTTCTCGCAAATGATCTGCGCCCAGATGTACTTCTTCACCTTTCGGTTGAATGCCACAGTTTTTGGAGAATCTGTGGAATCGAACGTAAACCTTTCGAAGTCGATCAGGCTCCAATCGAAGATATCCATGTTCTCGCGCCTGATCAGCCTGCCTTCGTCCTTGTCCGTGCGCACGTAAATCGCAACCGACGACTTCCGATAGGGCTTTATGACCACAACCGAGCCGCGCTTCGTCATGGTTTTGAGCTTCCCCGCGAAGCCGTCCACGTCGGCCAGCGTTGACCAGGAGCACTTGATCGCATTCCCCACATCGTTGAATCTATCCACGTCCGGCATGTCGTTGTTAAAGCGGCAAAGTCGGCCGTCAGCAGTACCGAAAAAGCAGTCGTTTTTATAGGTGTGAAAGACACGCGCGGGGATACTGTCCCAGTGATAGCATTCATACACATATTCACCGTTCGAGTTCGGCTTATAGCTCTTGTTCTGCCTACCGTCCAGAATGTAAGCGTTACCCGACGGATACACCAGCAGATAAATTCCGTTCCACTCGCAAGCGACCGCTTCCGCCTGCCCTGCTTCCCGTGTTAGTCGCGGATCCACAAAGAAGGAGCGGTTTGCCACCGTGCGCTCGGCGATGATCAGCGTTGATGTGATGCCGTAAACGCCTCGGCGGGAGAGAAAAAGCGGTTCGTCGCCCAGGTAAGCAAATGCGGTCCGCGAGATTGCTCCGATGCCAGTTATCCCCTGCTGCATCGGAAAAAGCGGCGTTTTCCCGTCCGAAGAAAGTTGCGCCGTCCGCAAGAAGACGGTTGAATCCAGAGCCTTATCCTCTTTCACGATCGCGATTTGGCCCGAGACGCGCAGATATCCAACGATCGCCGTGCTATCACTGCCTACTAAGGCGTAATTGAGATCCGGAAAGTAGGTCGGGTCATTGATCTGCGAATGCCAGTCCTGGGCCGGCGTGTCTGGGTTCCCGGACACAAAGATGCGGTCGTTACTTCCGATGCCGTACAAGATCCCAAACTGACATTTTCCGATCCTGCCGTAATACTCCGGATTTGTCTTCGAAAACGTCACAAAAACGTTGTCCTGCCCAACGACCTCCGGCAGCGCTGGCGCGGCCGTGAACGTGATCTTTCCCGCCTCCCGGTCAACGGTAAAGTCTGTGCCTTCTGTGAGCTCCGTTTCTTCGCCTATTCTAATCCCCACTGATGCGTCATCGATGGGCGAAGCGTCGAGTTGGAACTCCGTCGAGGAGCCGTCGCCAGTAAACCAATTTTGGCGCTTTGGCGTTAAAAGGTTTACTTCGTCGAACACGGACCCGCCGCCCGAGGGCATCCTGGCGATCGTGGTCGTCGGCACGTAGGCGATCTCGGCAACGTCTTTCAGCTCCGCGGCGCTGCCTTCCTCAAAGATTCCGTAAGCTCTGAACCTTTCTCCGTCAAGTAGCCATATCTTCCCGCCCATCGCGAAGCCGGCTGACTTATCGTCCCTAAGACCGGAGGCGATCAGGGCGGGCTGGCCCTCCATGTTCCAGGAGTAAAGTGACGTTCCGGCATGAATCAGAACGACATAGGCCATGTTTACAAGCCCGGCGTGCATCCCGTTTATCCTGGCCCCCAGATCCCAAAGCACCCTCCAGCCCACGCGCTTTTCTGGGTTGCCGCCCTGATCCGCGATCATATTCGGCGCCCAGGGCGAGCGCGAGCGGTCGATGGCCAGCTCGTCAGTGGTAAAGTCCACGCCGCGAAACTTCTCGTACCGCGTGATTTTACGCTCCGGTGCCGTTACCTGTATCTGTGCCGCCATGTTCAGCCTCCGTAAACGTCAATGATGGGTTCTTCGCGCGCCGGCACCGCCGAGCGTAGGTTGATCTCTGCTTGCGCCATGAACCAGTTCATCTTGGAAAACTCTTCGTCATCCAGGACAATGTAACCCGCCAGGCGGTAGGGTAGCACCATGCGCGTGAGCTGCCAGTCATAGGAGATATCGTCAGAAAGGTCGGCGATCTCGGGCGGCTCCGCGAACGGGTTCGCGCCCCGGCGCTTCATTAGCGCGTTCTGGATCGAAAAATACTCGCCCAGCAAGATGTTAATCTGCCCGATCAGCACCTCCGCCTCGTAGTTCCCCGCTTCCTCCCGCGCTTCTGAGATGACCGCCAGTGCGGAATAAACAACGTTTTGCGCCGTCATGTGCCCTCCATAAGCTTAGCCGGGGAGGATCGCCCTCCCCGGTATGGTGCGTTAAAGTTTAGTCGCCCCCGCCACCTGCCGCCGCGGTCACCTGCGCGGTGGCTACGGCGCTTGAGAACGTCGTGTCAGAAGCCGCCGCGGCCTGCACATAAGCCCTGACCGTCACGGTCTGTCCGATTGGGATCACCGGCGCGGCGCCCGGAACCGCAGACCTAGAGTACCGGGGGTCGCTGCCATCGACGGTGTGCCAGACGGTTCCACCCGTGCCGGTGATCACGCCGGTCGTGGCATTGATTGTCGGTGCCGCCAGCACGGTTCCGCCAGCGCCTACTTCGACGTAGATGCCCACAGCTTTCGGGCCGTTCACGAAAACGTCATAGTATTCCAGATGCTGAATGACCGTGCCATAGTAGTCTAAAGGGTTGGTGTGCGCTGTGGTATGGTCAATCTTCTTCCCCGCGATGGCGGCGTCTTTGTGCACGATGATGAAGTTCACGCTTGCGGGCCAGCGGCTCGCCGGGATCTCCACCACGGCCATGTTATCCAGCCTGCCGACCTGGCCCTTGCGCAGCGCGGTATTGCCCATCTGCTCGATCTGCATGAACTGATCCGAGGTGCGGATCAGCTTGTAGACGTTCGCGGGCACGTAGAGCGTGCGGCCGTCAGAGGGCACCTCCTTGTCGTTTAACGTCGCCGTGGCGTCCGTGATGCGGTCGATCACGTTGGACTTGGAAAGCGCCGTCGCATTTGACACGATCATCCCGCCCTTGTGCGCCAGCACCGAGAGCGCGTACTTGTCGCGCGACGGAACGCCTTGTTCCCTGATCTGCGACTGGATCACCCTTGCGGCGCTTTTCAGGCCCTGCTGGTCCATGTTCGTGACGCCCTCAATAAAGCGGTTAAAGCTCTTCTGCTGCGTCATCGTGAATTCCTGGACATAGTCGCCAACTTCGGAAACCTCACCATAGCGAGTTCCCGGCGTCGCACTCAAGCTATAGTCCGAGTAGGGCACCGTGATGAGCTGCGAAACCATCACGGTTTTCACGCCCTGCAACTCCGACGCCACCGCGCCCTGGTTCAGATGCGGGAAAACGAGCCCGTTCTCCCTGTACTCCTTCTCGATCCTCTTTGACCATCTTTCATGCAAATTAATGGGTTCAGGCATTTTTAGTCACTCCTTGCTTCGTCCCAGGCGGCATCGAACGCATCCTTGCCGCCGCTTCCAACGCCCAGAGCACTGCCGGGCGACTTTCTCTTGTTTCTCTCCGTCTGCTGCCCGATCGCCGCGCGCGATTTAAAGTAGCTCGCTGCATACCTGTCCATCGCGTCCGACGGACTCTTGCCCTCCCGGATCATCTGCACCGCCCCTGGCGGCATCAACCCGCCGTTTTCGGCGAGGATTTCGGGATAATTGGCCCTGATATACTGAATTTCATTGAGCTGCGCCGCTTGCTGGCGCCCCTGTTCCTGTGCTTGCACCAGGCGCTCGAGCTGCTGCCTTTGCTGGTACAGTTCTCGCGCTACGTCCTCCGGCACGCCTCTACTCATCTGCTGCTGAATCGCGGTTTGCTCCGCCTGCGCGCGCAGGCCCTCCAGAAGCCGCTCCGGTTCCATGCCGTAGCGCTGGGCGATCTCGCGGACGCCTGCCAATAAAGGGTCGTTTTGCGTCGCAAGAAAGCGCTCCCGCAGGTCCGGGAAGGCAAGCCCCTGCTGGGCGTAGTCCATGAGCTGCTGGCGCGTGAGCTGTATGTCCTCGTGGTTGTGCCTCAGGGTGTATAACTCTTCCGCTGGCGTTTGGCCGGCGCCCTGCTCAAGCCCTAGGCTCGGCTCCGCAGGCTCCGCGCTTTGCGCTTCGTCCTCCGCGCCCACTTCGCCGATCGGATCGCCGCCTGCGTCCGGGTCCGCGTCGTCCGCGTCAAAGATGGCGTCAAGGTCGAATTCTTCGGTTTGGATCTCTCCCCCCGCGGGGATCCCAGTGCTTAGTTCTGACATAGTTCCTCCTCAAGGCCCATGGCGAGGGCCTCTCTTCTTCCTTTGCTCGGCCCCATGGCGAGGAGCCGGCGTATCATCAAGCCCATGGCGAGGGCTAGACTTTAAAATTCTCCGATTTCTATCGGCGTTTTGACGGTCTCCACGACCTGCTCGAAGCTCGCGCACTGTGGGTTTCTGCAAACTTTTTTTGTGATGCGGTAGAGCTGCGTGGGCGTCGAAGCGCTCTTGTCACCAGCCACCTCATAATGACTGCTTCCGATCCGCAGCTCGATCTTACATTGCGGGCAGTTCTGCATTTTGCATTCCCTCCATCAGACCCTGAAGGCCCATCCTTTCCGGCGGCATCCTAGGCATAGTTTCCGCTCCTGGGTATGTCGGCATTTCCGGCTGCGCCGGCGGCATCGAGGGCGCGACTTGCATCTGCGCCTGCGCCGCCATCTGCTCCTCCATCTCGCGGAGGATCTCATCCCTGCCCGGCACGTAGCCGGCAGGCAAGTTCTCCAAGAACTGTTTCGGAGTAATAACGCCCGATTTCAAGAGATTTTCCAGCGTGGCCGTTTGCGTGAGCTCGCTCCAATAGGTCGCCGGGCCTACATCCACGTTCATAGAGAAGTCCAGCTCCTCGAGGGCCGCGAAGTCGAAGGGCACTAAAGCATTAACCGAGCTTGTGGTCGGCATCCCCGTCGCGGGATCCATGGCCTGAACTTGTTTCTCTCCCGGCACCATTCGGACGCCGTAATCCGTGCGCATGATGTCCACGATAATTCTCGCAATCTCCTCGATGAGCGCGTAGTATCCCTGGCGTTGAAGCTCCAGCGGGGCCGCCGACGCCTTTTGCACCGCGATGATCGCGCTCGTGTTGTCCGCCCGCACATTACCTAAAGCGGCATCCGAAGCCCCGAGCGTGTCACGGGTGATGTCGATGATCCGATCAATGAGTTGGATCACCTGCGGGCTCATCTCCGGCGCCCGGAAGCCCGTCGAGATGGCCTCACTTGGGTTTCCTGTGATCGCGATTGCCGCGCCGACGCGATTTGTCCAGCCGCCCGGGAAGCTGCTCTCGTTGTAGAAAATCTTCGGAAATGCCATCGTTTTTACGTGGTGCATCGCCAAGGCAAAAAGCTTATTCACGAATTTCTGGTTGGCGATCGCGCCCGTTACCATCGCTTGGCCGTGGTAGTTGCCCTTGATGTGCTCCCATGACATCCAGGCCAGCGGGTAAAGGCGGTAGCCCGTATCCGTCGGCTCCTTGAGCACGGCGTTTTGCGTGCTCTTGGAGTACCAGATTGTTCCCGTCTCCCTTTCGCGCCAGTACCTGAGCAGCACCGTCACGCGCTTGCCGCCATCGTCCGGGTTATCGTCTTCCACGGCGTTGAGCTTGTCGTCGTCAGACGTGATCAGTTCCTTGGCCTTTGCCTCGGGCATCCCCTCCGTAATCGCTTCCTCGCGGGCGTCCTCCAGCATCTCGCGATGCCGGATGATGATGAAGGGCTGCTTCTCCACTTCCCAGCGCTCGGCGTTCCCGAAAAAGACATCGACGTTCTCAAGACGCTCCACCTTGATCTCGCCGGGCGCGTCCGCCGTCCCCGCCCGCGTGTCAAAGTACACATGCAGACAGGCATCGCCGTCCACGGCCGCGCTTTCGACGATGTCCCGCGAGAGCGACGCAAGCTTGGAATTTTCCATCACCCGCTCGATCTCGGCGTTGATCATCTTGATGGCTTCCTTGTTTTGATCCAGCTCGCCAAAGTCCTTCACCGACGCCGTTATCCTGTCGGACACGACCTGGGAGATCGCGTAGAGCACCACGCGCTTCAGGATGTTGATTACCGGCTTATCCAGCTCGCCCGTTTCCGCACCCTTCCACTGGTTGCCCACAAAAAAGTCCTCGTTCTGCTTCACGACCTCGAAAAAGTCGTTACCGAAGCTCACGCACGCGGCCCGCAGGCGGTCGTACTCCATCCAGACCTTTCGCGCGTTGATTTCCTTAGGCATCGTTTACCTCTTCCTCATTTCCGGCGGAGCGCCGGATGAGGCTCTGTGCGCCGCCCGGCGCGTCGCCGCCTTCAGGTTCGCCCAGCTCACGCGCGAGACCTTCCACGCGCTGAGCGGACTCCGGCCATGAAATTTTGATCTCGACGTGTTCGACCTCCTCGTGTTCGTCAATCGGCCTTTGCGGCGCGCCGTCGTAAGAGAGCAGGTTATAAAGGGCCCGCTGCGTCTTTGACGCCTGCGCGGCTACGCCCCTGTCACGAGCGGCGGCCTCGCGCAGGAAGGAGTCGATCCAGTCCCGAAGCGCCTCCGTGCGCGCCTCAAGCGCCTTGATCGCGCGGTTTTCTGTGTTCAAGGCAGATTGTAGCTCACAGACCTTGCTCTCGAGCATCTTTTTCTCCCGCTCCGCCGCCTCCAGCCCGCGTGTCCAGCCTTCCAGCTTCGCGGCGACCTCTTTCTTTGTCGGGTGCTTGTCAAACATACTTCTTTCCCTCCAATGCGTCTTTTTGTATTCCGATGTGATACCGTGTCAATAGTCGAGCAGAGCGCGCATCGCGCTTTCGCTTCTGTCCGGCCGTTTCGGCGCGGCCTTTGCAGGCGTCGGCCGCCCGGCCACGAAGTAGCGGATCGCGTCCGGTGCGTGCGTCAGCTCGTGCGGTTCTCTCGCCGCGTCGTTTGGATCCCTATCGTCCGTCTGCAGCGCCGGCAGCGTGCGGATCAATTCCCGGCAGCTCTCAAAGATCCGCAAGCCCGCGATCTTTTGGCCCTGCTCGTCCTCGAACGGCCGCAGCCATTCCTTCAGGTCATACCAGCCCTGGACGCGCTCGTTTTTTGCCCTCGTCAGCGGGATGCCAGCCTTGCCGAAGATCTCCGCCGTGCTGCGGCCGGTATCCGAGTGCCGGTTCCACATATCTCCCGGGGCCATCGTCGCGCGGACCTGTTCTCCCGGCGGCGTCATCGCCTTGATCGCCGCGGCGGCGTCGGACACGATGAGCCCGGACTTATAAAGCTCGCGGATCACATAGGCACGGCCCTGGAAGTCCGTCGCGATCCAGTAGCAGGCCAGCATATCGAGGCCGTAGTCGATCGCGCGGTAGATCCTCCAGTCGGGCGGGATCTCGAAAGGCCTGATGACGTGGATGGCCTCCTTGAACTCCGTAAAATACCGCCCTTTGGTGAGGTTCCAGTCCCCATAGAGCAGGGCCCGGCGCGTTTCCTCGTCCTGCATGAGCAAGTTTGTAATATACTTGGGGTCGTTTCGGATGATCCAGGGGTTATCGTAGACCGACGCCGGAATGAAGATCCGGCTCGTCTTTATCCCGCCGGGCTCATCCTCGTTCACCGGCGCCTCAAAGAGCTGCCCCGGGGGCGATGGATCGATGAACCGCGCTTTCACCCACGAATGGCCCACTCCACCAGGATTTGTCGAGCTCTTAATCGCCCTTGGGTACGGCCGCGTCCCGCGAACGCGCGAAATCATGTAAATATACTGGTCTTTTGAAAAGTGCGTCAGCTCGTCAAAGCGCACAACATCGTATTCCGCCGACTGATGGCCGTAAACCGAGTTTTCGCGTTCCATGTGCGCGAATGTGATCGTCGAGCCGTTCATGAACCTCCCCTCGTGTTTGCTCGCATTGTACTTGTACAGTCCCGCCGGGTAAAATTCCAAATGCTTCTTGATCAATGATCTTTCCAGCTCCCCGAAGCTGCGCCGGAATATGATCTGCGAGCTTTTCGGGTACACCAGGGCATAAAGTAGCGCGTCCACGAGCTGGCCATGACTTTTCCCGCCTCCGGCTGCCCCGCCGTAGAGCGTTTCAAAGGCCGACGAAGTTCTAAAGGCGTCCTGCTTTTTCGTGATCATTAAGCCAAGTTGATTGGTCGCCATAATCGCTAGTCTCCCGCCGGGCGAGCGGCGCTTCCCGCCATCCCGTCAGGCATCGTCCCGGGTGGGATCTCTACATCGCGCATCACCGAGAGCGACAGGGCTACCGGCGCGCCGTCCACGCCCTCCAGCGCGATGCGCTCCGGCGAGAGCAGCCCGAGCTTTTGCATCAGGAGCTTGGCCACGCTCGTCTTGTCCGCGATCTCCACTGTGCGCTCTTCCCCGATCCCCGCAGACGTGGGAATTTGCTTGATCTTCACGCTCACAACCGTCGCCATCGCTTCCCGGCCGGCATCCGCCCGGACGATCCCGGTTTGCAGATCCATCACGTCATCGATGTTCGTGCGGAGCATCCCCATCAGGATGCCGGCAATCTCGTCGCCCTCCACATCTAGCCGCGCCCGGCGCTCCTCCGCGATCTCACGCACCCGGTCGCGGATTTTATCTCGTCGCAGGAGGCGTGAGCCCGTCACATGGGCGGAGCCCTCGGCATATCCGGCGTAGACGGCCGCCCGTGTGGCGTTGTTCCACGCCGCATAGGCCCGGCAAAAGGTTTCTTCTTGCTCCTCTCTGGCATAGCGGCTTTGAGAGGCGGGCAAGGCGCCCGAAGCCGAGGTGCCGACATTCGCCGAAGCGTCAGGACGCGCGTCTCCACCCCTGCGCGCCCTCGGCTTTCGTTTTTTCTTGTCCTGCGTCACTTTTACCGCCCCCTTTCCTGCCGTTGCTATAAGCATAGCAGAAAACCAGGTCGCACTACTGCAGTCTTTCATTTGAACGACTTCCAATTAATCGCGCGCGTGCGCGCGTAGCCATGGGTGCGCGTGCGCCCGTGAGCCTTAGCTCGATTTAGCCAGAATTATCTTTCGAGGTATTTACATTCGTATATACTTTTGATACAATAGGTACAACAAGGAGGGAGCGCAATGCCGACCGTTTCTATGTTCTACGGGATCATCATCCGGATGTTCTACAACGACCATCTTCCGCCTCACTTCCACGCCGAGTATAGCGGTCAAAAAGTCGTCTATGATTTCAGCGGCAAAGAGATCGAGGGCAAGCTTCCGCCGGTGCAGCGCCATCTGGTCCAGGCCTGGGTAGATCTCCACAAGGCCGAGCTCGAAGCGAACTGGGAGCTCGCCAAGGATCGCGAAGAGCTTTTCAGAATCGAACCGCTCAGGTAAGGCAATTCTCTTCACAAATCAGGAGGTGTTTCCATGCACACGATGACCGAAATTCGAGCGATTGACGAGCACACGCTTCTGGCGACCTTTGACGGCGCAGAGAAGCGCATCCGTGACATGTCCGACTTGATCACCGCGGGAAAGGTTTTTGCACCGTTGCAGAATCCTGGGTTTTTCAAAACCGTTAGGCTCGTCTACGGCGCGCCCACGTGGATCGGGCCGCAAGGCCAGGAGATAGACATTTGCCCGGATACCTTTTACCTGGAAAGCCACCCTTGGGAGGGATGACCATGCCCAAAAAAAGCGAGTCCCTCATCATCCGAATCTCCCCCGAAACCAAGGCCGTGCTGGCCGCGAAAGCTCAGGAACTCGGAATGACCATGAGCGAATATGTCCGGCTTTTGGTCCTCGAGGACGCAAGGGGCAGGGTGCGCACAGCGCAATAAATAAAAAACGGAGAAGTGAACGCTCCTCCGTTTTTTATTTTCGTAAGTCCCGGAGCTCCACGAAGATGCTCCGGGCTTTTTTTAGGTTTTGATAAATCTGCCTCTCGCTCATCGGGATGATCAGCGATGCCCGGGTTACTCTCTCCGAGATCTCACCCCGTCGGAGCTCTCGCCCCGCGTCCTCGCAGTACACCATTCGCAAGCACTTCAGCATCTCGCCCGCGTTCGCCATCCGTTCCATTTGCCCGATCGCTTCCGACGCCGCCATAAAGTCCTTGCGCTCCGCGCGCGTCAGAGCCGAGATCGCCGCGGATCCCATCGCCACCGTCCGCGCGTGAAATCTGTAGGCTTCTATCGCATAAATCCCGTAGCACTCCCGCACAAAGCCCCCCCCCAATCGAAATTACAGTTTCTGTCCGGCCGCGAGCATCATGTAGGCCAGCGTCGCACCGGCCGCGTCAAACCAGCCTTCGCACACGGCCACGAAGTAGCCCTGTTCCCTCAGCCTAGGGATGATCTCCTTTTGCGCCTTTGAAAGTCGGCCGCCCTTCGTGCGCTTGAGCTCAATATAGGCTCCGTGATAGATCCCGCGCGGAACCGGGATGAAAATATCCGGGATCCCCGCACGGACGCCCTGGGCCTTGAGCCGCGCAGCCTCGACCTTGTGCCTGCTCCCGCCATTGGGCACCGCATGGGCGAGGACGAGTTCCGGCCATTTCCCGAGGCGTGTTCTGATCCACGCAAAATAAGCCTCCTGCTCGTCCGCTTCCTTCGCCGGCGGGAGATCCACGCGCTTCACCAGCGCTGGCTCATTCAGTGCGCCTCGGCCTTCGATCCCGTTCATCCTTCCCCCGCCTCCTAAGCTTTGCGTAAATAAAGGCCCCCGGAATCCAGTCCGAGGTGTAAATCACACAGTCTAGAAAATCATGCCCCTTGTATAGGCGCGTCAGAACTTCTTTCGGCGCGCGCTCGAAGTCCATCACCATCTGCTCCACGGCTCTGCGCGTGAACTTCTTTTCCGCCACCGTGACCTTCGGCTTTTTCAGACCCTTCGAGTAGCCCCAGCGCTTTTTCCCTTTTGGCGCCTTAAGCATGTACTTCCCGATCGCCTCGAGTCCGTACTCGTCCGGCTGCAAACGCCTGACATTCACGCGCCCCGCGCCCCAGAGTCCTTCCGCCGCATCGCGATCCATCGCCGACATGATGATGTGCACGTGGATCCGATTCCCATCGCCTCCGGTTTCGTCTTCATACTCAATTACATAAACATATTTCGCGGACGGCCACCCGCGCCGCTTGCGCCAGGCGTTGATTCTGCGGACGTACTTTTGCACATCCTTTTGCGCCTGCTCCAGCGTTGGCGCATCCCCAGCGTAGGTCAGGGTTATCGCTAAATCTTTTTTGGTGAAATTGCAATTCACAATTCGAATGAATTTCTTTTCTGCGTGTCGCCGGTTTACCCGTTCCTGGGCCGCCGAGGTAGCCCTTGCTTTCGACTGCCTTTTACCGCCTGGGACAGACAGGATCGGGAAGATCTCGACCTCCGTCATCTCTCCGCAGACGATGGTCTTTGCACGGTAGCCGATCAGGTGACTTGCCCGCTTCTCTTCCAAGTACTCGTCCATTGATACCTGATGGGCAGGATCTGAGCCCGGCTCTACCTGATGATCAAAAAGGGCTTCGTACTCTTCGGTGTAGTGCTTCCGCATCTCAGCCGTCTCCCTAAATCTATTTCTTGCTTGCCCAGGGTGCGGAACCAGCCCCGCCCCCTAGGGCATACCCCCACCCCGCCGGGGGAGGTTTCCCCCGGCCCCCCTCGCGGGGTGCGAGAAGGAAACGGCTAAACGTTAATATTGTTACTAGGACGAGTTCGCGCTCCGACCGCGCGTTGCAGACACCCACTATCAGTAGAAGAGACTCACACGGCGCGCGGCCTGTCCGGGTTTGACCGCCCCGCCTTAAAGCCAGGACAGCTCGCAAAATGCGCTACGCGCCCGATCTCTTCGCGATCGCCGTCCGCCATAAAAACATCCTCCAAGAATTCACCCGTGACGACTTCGCCGCTTAGGATGACAAGCTTTTGCGCGCCCTTAGAGCGCCTGACAAAATAGCGCGGGTGCGGATCGCAAGGGAGTGGCCTCTCGGCCCTACTTGTGATCCACACGATTTCCCTACCGCAATACTTACATTTACTCATATTCATCCTCTCATTCTACTCCTCGAGGAGTTCATCGGCGGCGTCCCCGTTCTCTTCTTCGTCCCCCTGATCGGTCAACTCCATCCGCTCCTGCGCTTCTTGCGTGCTCTGCATCTCTTCCAGGTGTCTGCGCCGCAGGGCACTCTCCATCTCCCTGGCCGTCCGATCCATCGCCAGCGCGGCATCGTCGGTAAAGGCGTCAAGCCGCGCTTCCATGACCGCTGCTTCTACGATCAAGCCCATTTTCGCCACGACGAAAGAGTGGCGCCGAGCGCTTCCGCTCTTGGTCGTCCGCATAAAGAGCTCTGCGGTATCATGGATCGGTTTCAGCATCTTCTTCGGCACGACAATTGTTTTTTTGTCTACGTCCAGCAGCACGGAGTATTCAGTCCTGCCTACCTTAAAGCAAAAGGCCTCGCAGGAAATCTGGGTTTCATCGTAGAAAGTGTGCGCGATGAGTTCCCTCTCATGGCTCGAAAGCTCCATCTCATTAACCTGAAAATCCGGCCCGCCTTCCAAAAGGGCGCGGATCTGGTTCTCGTCCATGTGCGGGAAGCCGACTAGCTTATATAGGCCTCCGCCGTAGGTTTGCAGCCACTGCCCCGGAACTGGATCATCCGCGTCCGTTGCCACGAAGACGCCATCCTTCGCGATCGCCTGAAGCTCTTTGATCATGCTCTTCCTCCCCGGTGCTGCGCGAACCCTCATTGGATCCGCGCGCTTTTTTATTTGGTGGGCACCGCTGGGCTCGAATCCGCAACCGTCCGCTTATGAGGCGGATGCTCTCACCATTGCGCTAGGTGCCCGTTACCTTCGCCTTTAATCTAGGCTTTTTTTGACCGTAACGGCGCGCCCTGGCGCGCTCTTTTCCTTCGCAGCCCGGGCACACATAGCCTATGGGCGGGATGCTCGCCAATAGGCTGACGTTCCATTCCCGCCCGCAGTACACGCAGCGCTCCGCTCTCATTTGCCGTTACGCACGCGCGCACTGAAGATTTCTCTCACTTTTTCGGGTCCGTTCCCGTCCATCAGAATCATGGCAAGCACTCCGCGCGTAACGCCATATCGGTCTTCGCAGTACCTCGCAAACGCCTGCAAAAAAAGCGGGATTTGCGTTACTCCCATGCATGATTGGATGATGAGCTCCGTTTTTCCGTCTTCTCTTTCCCCGTTTCCGCACACCAGAAAATACTCCGCATATTCTCCCGCATTCCCGGCGCTGTCCTGCACAAAAAGGTGATTGCTCTCAAGCTCCAGAATTTCCTCTGTTTGACTCATGGTCATCCTTCTTTCATCTCGCCCCTCCAGAACTTCTCGTTGCGCCGCTGATCACGGCGGCGATCGAATTCTTCGATCTCTTGAGGCGTCATTTTCCGAGTAGTCCACTCGTTGGGAAGCTCGCAGCAATGACCAGGATCGAGCGGCAGAGTGGCTTTGATTTTTGGTTTGTTTGCCTTCTTTTTTTCGTGATGAAAGCCTCTACGAACAGCTTTATCCGGCAAGTAGTTCGCGGCCTCCTCGAGTTCGCGTAGTAGCCGTAAAGCCTTTCCGATCTCCAACTTGCCATTTTCCATTTCAACGATGGTTTTCTTCCCGCGCCGCAAAAAGTGCATTATTCCAGCTTGCGTAAACCCCTTTTGCTGACGCAGGGCCTTGTACTCCTCGCCCAGTTCCCGCGCTGTTTTAAGCTTCGCCATTTAGCACTCCTTCCTGGCCGATCGAACCGGCCCCCTAGGGCTGGTCAAACCGATCCGGCGGGACGCGCTCCTCCTCGAGGGGCGATCTGAGCATCTTGGCCGCCCTTTGCATAACCTCGTGCTTGCATGCGTATCTCGGCTTCGTGTGACCTTCGAGCGGACAGCGAAAACAGTGCGTTATGCAGAGACAATCGTTTTCAAGCGCTTGTACGATCTGTTCGGGCGTCATGTCCTCCACCGTCAGAAAGCGTTTTTGCTTTACACTCATCAAAACTCCCCCGCTTCCAAAAGCCACGCCTTTGCGTCGTTCGCCGTTTCGAACTCCTCTGTAAAGGCGTCTCCAGTGGAATTATCTACTGCGATCCAGCTTTCGCCGTCCCAGGCCATAAAGAGTCCGATGGGTTTTCTGCCGGAAATCACATTTTCGTTTAGATAGTTCGTGTCTACCAAATTGATTTTCGATTCCGGGGTCGATGACATCAATCACCACCTCCCACAAGATCCCTCGGGTGCTCATCGCATCGTTCCACGCAGTCGTTCCAGACGGCAATGATTTTGGACTTGATTGGATAGGCAAAGAGCGTGTTGTGTCCCCAGCGACACCCCGAGCACTCAATATAAAAGAGCGAGCTGGTCATGGTGGGATTTTTGTACTTGCCTATAATCGGCATAGAGCCGCACCTCGGGCATGGTCTTGTCCGCTCGGACTTCAATACCATCATAGCACCTTCACTCCTTCTAAGGCTTTCTTAATGTCGCGCATGGCCCCTGCACGGACTCTTGCGTCTTCTATCTCCGTTGCAATGGGTTTCATGATAATCAAGCCTCCTTCTGCCGCTTCTCGCGCCGCTTCAGCGCATCCGTGCCCCTTACGTACTTGCCAAACTCCGCCGCCATGAACCGCACCGTTTCCTTGCATGCCGCTCTCTCGCCAGCGGTGAGCTCGGCGCAGGGGTCAGTCGTGGCGCCGTCCCTCACGATCTCGTAAAGCTCCACGTTCTCGATGACCTCCCCGCCGGGCGCCCGGACGCCAAGGACGCCGGCCATGACAAGTTTTTCATTCGGTTGCAGGATCCGCGACATGCCAGGCCCTCCTTTCTAATCCCACGCCAGTCCGAAGCAGCGCGTTTCGATCATCAGTGTTTCATCTCCTTCGCTTTCAATCGTGATTCTCTGAAGTGGTCTTGGCGTCTTCATTTCCTCCCCGTTCCGTATAAGGCTTTCTTAATGTCGCGCATGGCCCCTGCACGGACTCTCGCGTCTTCGATAGCCGTTGCAACTGAGTTCATGGCTGCGATCATGAGCTTGATTGCCCAGATTCCCAAGGTCACTAGGCCAATGATGTAAACTGCAATCCCAAAAAGCACAGAAAGATCAGACATTTCGCACCTCCACAACCTCCAGGCTATCGCCTTTCCCACGCCGTGCGAGCTTAAACCACGCTTCCAGCATTGGCGTTTTGCCTGCGTCCTTCAGCTTGCGAGATCTATAGATTTTGCCCAGCGCGTGCACCTGGCCGGCGGCCTGATCAAAGTGCGATTTTTCGACACTAACCAACCGCGCAACGGTTCCATGGTAGCGCGCGATCGCCCAGGCGATTTTGAATTCCGAGGTGTACAGTTCCAACGTGGTCATTCAACGTCCTCCGATTTCGTGTCCTGCGTTGTGCTCAATAGGCCGAAAATCGTTTCCGCCGCTGCCCTTCCAAGAGCGTCCGAACAGCACGAAACCGGGATTCCGTCGTCCGCCAGCGGACAGTGCTCGCAGGTGTTCCAAAAATGATTTTCAGGCGCGGTACAGGCTTCGAGCATCTGCGCGATGCTTTTGTCCGTGTACTTAGCCAATATGATCCGTGTTAAGCGCTCAGTTGTCTTGATAGTTTCTTCGTGTGTGGCTTTAGAATCTTGCTCCAGCGCGTAGGCCAGTCTACTCTTAAAGCCATCCATTTTCTCGAGTTCGTCAGCGGCGTCAATGAGTATGCCACTACCCCATCGGTCGCCTGCGATCAGTGAGTTCGCCAAGCGTCGCAGTTCCGCAGATAAAGATTCCTCCATGGCCATCGTCCTCAAGCCCCCTTCTTCACGTCTTTCCAAGCGCCTTCGCACCGTCCGCTCGGCATTCTTGTCACTTTTGGGATGGTTTATAGTCGTCGCACCAGCGATAGACCTCAATTGATTTGCCACGCGGCAAGCAGATCACGAAACAAGGGTTGAGCCCATTTACGGCATTGGCGCATCTAAAGCACATGGGTTGTCGATCAAGGAGACGCTCTAGATCCTCCGGGCTCAGCTCGCGGCCGTAGTGGATTCGCTTCATCACCCGCCTGATCAGAAGATCCTCTGGGGATGGTTCGCGGCCGAAGCGCATTTGCCAACACGAGACGCGGATGCGCGCGAGTAACTCTTTCATTTTCTTGAGCACTGTTTGCTCCCTCTCTTCTGGTCTTATCGGTCCGTGATGATAATGCGCGGAGCGATGTCTTCTTCGGCGGCTATTTTGGCGAGGTGTAGTTTCTGATACTTCCCTAATCTTACGCGGGAGTTTTCTTCGAGGTTCGACTTAAAGAGAATGTAGCCTCCATGCACCCCTTCATCGATAAAATAGAGCGGCGCATAGAGCGGCGCATCTAAGTGGTGGCTATTTGTGCGCACTGCGTCGGATTTCCAGCGCATGAAGTCCGGCCTGTATACGGTCAAGCTCGATACGAGGTGCCGTGTCCATTTCAGCATTTGCGTTAATTCCTTTCGTTGGATGGGAGAAGGGAGGGACAGGTTAGGCGATGTCGTCGAGCATCTCGCTGGGTTTTACGCCAATCGCTCCGCATATGCGCAAGTAATCGTCCAGCGAAAGCCCACTACGCAAGTTCACGATCTGCGAAAGTTTCGCTGGAGAAATTCCGGCCCTCCTTGCTATAGCCGCCTGGATTAAGCCTCGTTCTTTCACAGCTTTTTTGATTTTCGTCCTGATGTCTTCCATGTCTAACACCTCTATATCAAGATTCTTTATATTCGCTAGTCTAACATCACGATTTTCAATAGTCAATACCCGTTCATCAAACTTCCTGGTATTTTTATTGCATTTTACTCTTTAAGTGTCTATAATTCGGTTGAGGTGTTTTAAATATGTTGACAAAATCCGAAATTTCAGCCACAATTAGGGTGCATCGCATGCGCGCCGGATTTACCCAGCAACAAGTTGCCGAGTATATGGGTGTCAAACAGCCTACAATCGCTTCTTGGGAAAGGGGACAATCGCAACCCGATGTGAACGCCCTCGTTAAATTGTTCAAATTCTTTGGGTCTTCCATTGTCGAAGCCTTTAATCTGGACAGCAAAGAAGAATCTCCTTCACGGGAGAGTGCGGTCGAGACAGAACTGCTCCAAAACTTCCGAGCGCTGAACGCCGATGGGCAAGAAAGGGTCGTGGTTTACGTGAGCGATCTTCGCATCACCGGTCGTTACGAGAAAAATCATAAGCTTGAGATGGCCCAGGAATAAGCGCCGCTTTTAACGATCAAATACAACATCCTACAGAAAAGAGTTTATATATGCCGATTAATGAAACACAGAAGTATACTATGCAAACAATGATTTCATATTTTCGCGAACTCGCCTCCGCAGTTGGTTTAACAACTGGCGATGATGAGCAGGATCCCTCACCCATAACCGATCCCCCGCATTCCCCGGTTTCTTTGGACCCGCCACCTCCGGACGAAAAGGTAAACCTTCTTGAGGTTCAGTACGACAGATTAAGGGTGCACAGCGATACCGTGCTCCCAAGTTACTTATGCCCAGACATCCCCCTCCTTCCTCGCTCCTGTTCTTCACGACTCATCTATCCTTTTGGCATAAACTTGAGCCAAAAAACCGCAGTAGAGAATGCATTTCGGTCACAGGTTAGTATCATTCAAGGCCCTCCCGGAACCGGCAAAACGCAGACGATTCTAAACATCATAGCCAACATTGTTTTGCAAAACAAAACGGTTGCGGTTGTTTCTGCCAACAACCTTGCAACCTCAAATGTTATTGAAAAACTCTCCAAATACGATTTGGACTTTTTGGGCGCATTCCTAGGTAACAACGCTAATAAGCGGCAATTTTTGAGGGATCAGACTGGAAAGTATCCAGATATGCAGTCATGGGTGCTCGATAAGCAGTCTATTGAGAATGAAACGAGCGCAGTCTCTATGCTCGAGGACGATTTAACCCACATGTTAGAAATCAAAAATAGCATTGCAAAAATCGACGTTGAGTTACTCAACCTTGATACGGAGCGCAAACACTTTGATCGGTTATACGCCCAAAAAGTGCGCGGCAATCAACCGCCTGATGGGTTGCAATTTCTTTCGCCCAAGAAGCTTCTCTGGGCGAAAATCGAAATGGAACGCTTGGATGAAATGCGCGATTCTATAGGAATTTTGGTTCGTGTTCGTGCTTGGTTTTACGAAATATCTATTTGGCTCAAGTATGGTGCTTCCGTCTATTCATTGTGTAAATTACCTGCAGATCAGGCGGTTTTAATACTTCAACGCCAATATTATATTGCTACGGAATCAAATCTCAGGAACGAAAAAGATGCTTTGGAAAGCTATGTCTCCGAGAATATGTTTTCCGATAAGCTTTCGGATCTTTCCAAAAAATCTATGAGGCTATTAAAGGCTATTCTCGCCAGACGCTTCCCCTGGCACAACGAAAGAAAGCGGTTTGGTAAAATCAATTCTCCGATGTTTCTCAAGGAATACCCTCTGATTTTAAGTTCCACCTACTCTTTATCGAACGTCTTCGATGACAGTGTTCTATATGACTACTTGATCATCGACGAGGCATCTCAGGTAGACTTAGCTACCGCCGTCTTAGCCTTCTCACGCGCCAAAAATGTGGTCATCGTCGGAGATCAGCAGCAACTTCCGAACGTGGTAACAGCCAAGAACAAAAAAGAATCAACCGCAATTTTAAAAGAGCATTCGGTGAATGACACTTACAGTTATTCGCTGCACAGCGTTTTGTCTTCCTCTCTTTTGATTTGGCCATCCGCTCCATCGGTACTGTTGCGAGAGCATTATCGTTCCCATCCGAAAATCGTTGGCTTTTTCAATGAAAAATTTTATAACGGGCAGCTAATTCCTCTCACTAAAGACTCAGGCGAAAGCGATGTGTTAAGTGTCATTCAAACTTCCGTCGGCAACCATGCACGCGACCGTTACAACCAGCGCCAAATCGACGTCATACTAGCCGAAGCTTTGCCACACCTGCACCAGTCCGGCATTTTCGACATCGGAATTATTGCGCCTTACAGAAAACAGGTGCACGAAATAGAGCGCCAGCTCGGAACCCTTTGCGATATTTCTACCGTACATAAGTTTCAGGGACGAGAGAAGCCGGCAATCATTCTCTCTACTGTGGATAATGTGATTTCTCCGTTTGTTGATAACTATAAATTTCTGAATGTGGCTGTTTCCCGTGCGATCCGCAGTCTCGTTGTGGTTATTTCGCAAGATCCTCGGAACGAACGTACTAATTACGGCGATCTTGTAAAGTACATCAATTATAACAACCTCTCTTTTTCTCATAGCCACGTTCATTCCGTTTTTGACCTTTTATATAAAGCGAACACTCAGCAGCGAAAGGATTATCTCAAAAAATACAAACGCATTTCCGAGTATGACTCAGAAAATCTAATGAGCACGATCCTCGAAAACATTTTGTCTTCCGAAGCATATACCTCCCTCGGTGTGGCGCATCACGTTTCGCTAAGCAACATATTTCAGGAGCTTGACAACCTTTCTCAAGAAGAGTCCGCTTACGTTTCGCACCCTTGGGCACACGTTGATTTTCTCATTTTTTTTAAGATGAATAAAGAGCCTGCGCTCGCGATCGAAGTCGACGGGTACGCCTTTCACAAAAAAGGAACGGTCCAGGCTGATCGCGATGCCATGAAGAATATGCTTTTCCAGCGAATCGGGATTCCAATCCTCCGCTTTCAAACTAACCAGAGCGGCGAGGAAAGTCGGCTGAAAGTAACTTTGAATCAATTGCCGTTGTCCCGTTTTTCATTATAAACCCCGTCAACTAGGAGGTTCTTCATGTCGGGTCAAAAGAAGTACGACTACAAGCGCGTAACTTTCTATTTCAACGAAAGGCGCTATGAAGTTGTGGGAAAGACGCCTGCCGAAGCCTACGATAAGAAGGCCCGGAAACTCCTGCATCGCAGTTTGACCCCCGACGAAAGAGCGGCCTTTCTTGAATTCTGCCCTCTGCATCGTGCTGAGCCCTGGGTTAAGGTCATGCTTTATTGCGGGCCTCGACCGAATGAGACCATCGCGCTCGATTGGCGTCACGTTGATTTTAAGAACAGTGTTTTAAACGTGCAAGTCGCCATGAAGGCACGCACAAAAACTAATCTTGCAAAACTTGGGTTATAAGAAAGATACTATTGATCAGATGATCAAAATTGTAAATTTTATTGATTAGCAAAGCTTTCGTGTCAAACAAAAGGGGTGCGAAATGGCCACCAATAAGATCAATGCCGTAATCTATGCCCGCTATTCCAGCCATGGGCAGACGGAGCAAAGCATCGAAGGGCAGCTTCGCGACTGCTACGCCCTTGCCGAACGTGACGGTTATCAAATTGTAGGCGAATATATCGATCGCGCTTTAACCGGGCGTTATGACGGCCGCCCGGACTTCCAGCGCATGATCGCAGACGCCGCCAAGAAGCAATTCCAAATCGTGATCGTTTGGAAGTTTGATCGATTTGCCCGAAATCGTTTTGACAGCGCGACTTATAAGGCACGTCTGAAGAAATACGGCGTAAAGGTTATATCCGTTACCGAGCCCATCACAGACTCGCCCGAGGGTATCATTCTCGAAGGATTGCTCGAAAGCATGGCCGAATACTACTCGGCCAACCTCTCAAAGCACGTGAAGCGCGGGCAGCGCGAAAGTATCATAAAAGGCACCTATTTGGGCGCCATTCCACCAATGGGCTTCAAAGTGGTTGATAAAAAGCTCGTCGCCGACGAGAGAACGGCGCCGACCATCCGCTTCGTGTTCGAGCAGTATGCCGCCGGTGTCCCCAAAAAGAAAATCATCGATGAGCTGAACGCCAAAGGCATCCGAAGTTATTTCGGCAAGCCACTTTCTTTCTCTTCCTTTCAGGACGCCCTGCGCAATGAGAAATATATCGGGCGATATATCTTTAACGGCCAGGAGGTAGCAGGCGGCTGCGAAGCGCTCATCGATGAAGAAACATTTCGACGGGTGCAGGCGCGGCTAGATGCTGTTCGCCGCGCTCCAGCCGCCTCCAAGGCCCGCGAGATCTATTTCCTTCAAGGCAAAGCCTATTGCGGCATGTGCGGAGCGAGGCTCGTCGGTGACTCCGGCACGAGCAGAACCGGCGATACCCATCATTATTACTCATGCGGAGCTCGAAAAAAGTTTCATTCGTGCCAAAAGAAGAGCGAAAAGAAAGCTTTTCTTGAATGGTATGTGGTTGAGCAGACAGTTGAATATGTTCTCGTTCCAGAGCGCATGGACTACATCGCCAGGTGCGTCGTTGAAGAGTATGAAAACGAGTTTTCGGACAAGCAACTTAGATCTCTCGAGCGCCGCATCTCTTCCCTCGACCGAGAGATAAGCACCGCGGTCGATGAGCTTCTCGCCACGCCTTCAAAAATCGTAAAGAGGCGGATCGAGGAGAAAGCCGAGGCCCTGGATGCGCAGAAGGCCGATCTCGAGGCGGATCTTGCCCGGCTGAGAATCGCGAACGGCATCCGTTATTCGAAAGAGCAGATTCTCGCGTGGATGAAGCTGTTCTGCGCCGGAGATGCGTTAGATCCAGAGTTTCAGCAGCACATCATCAATACTTTTGTGAATTCCGTCTATGTGTACGATGATAAGATTGTGATCTACTACAATATGAAGGACGGAAAGCAGATTTCATTCATTGAGATGTTAGACAGCAGCGAGGAGCCTAAAGACGAGGCCGAAGGAAATAGTGCTTCGGTTCGGATTTCAAAAACGAAGGCCTAGCAATACGGAGTTTGACGCAGCCAATTCGTCACTACGAGATGTAACGAGAACGGGAACGGGCGCGCTCGCGCCGCTCGCGCGCCGGGGGCGGGCCGCCGCGCTGCGCGCGGCCACCAGGCAAGCGGGCATTCGCCCGCTTGCCTGGCCCGGAGGCCAAAGCCTCCGGGCTCGCCCCCCAAGCCGTAACTCGAGCCCCTTCACTGCCCGCGCGCCGCTTGCCTTGGCTACGCAGCCCTTTTAGGCCGCGCCTTTGCTTCGATTGACGCCACTCGCCGCCTTCCCGTTTTCGTTCGTCAAGCGCCGCTTGTGCTTAAATCCCGCCCGCTGGCGACGGGCTCATCGAGTTTTGACCGGCTTTACAGCATTTCGCAAGGCAATAGGAACCTGGTAACCTGCCCCTGAGAGGGTGCGGGAGAGTTGCTCTCCCGCTTAGGGCCGCGCAGAGCGAGGCCCTAAGCGCCAACGCAACCGACTAGGCAAGTTAGAGCGGAGCGTATCCCCGCAACGGAGAGCCCTTGTGCCCCCAAAGCACGCTGTGCTATAATGCCTCGCATAGGCAAAATGGCAAAAGGGGGGCCTTCTTTTGGAAAAAGCGAAGAAGCGCATCGGAATCCTGACCAGCGGCGGCGACGCGCCCGGCATGAACGCGGCGGTGCGCGCCGTGGTGCGTTCGGCGCTATACCACGGCATGGAGGTCTATGGCATACGGGACGGTTTCGTTGGGCTGAAGAGCGATGATGTTTCCCCTCTAGACGCAGGCAGCGTCGGCGATATCATTCACCGCGGCGGCACCATTTTGGGCACGGCAAGGCTGCCCGAGTTCGCCACCGACGAAAACGTGCGCCAGGAATGCTATGCCACCCTAAAAAAGCACCGGATCGACGGGCTTGTCGTCTGCGGCGGGGACGGCTCCTTCCGCGGCGCCAACGTTTTGCAGCACGAAAGCGGCGTCAACGCCATCGGCTTGCCGGGAACCATCGACAACGACCTCGCCTACACCGATTACACCATCGGCTTTGATACTGCGATCAATACCTGCATGGAAAACATCAACAAACTACGGGATACCATGGCATCGCACGGCCGGGTTTCCGTGGTGGAGGTCATGGGCAGGGACTGCGGCGACCTCGCGGTCTATGCGGGCATCGCGGCGGGCTCAGACGCGATCCTGCTGCCCGAGATGCGCTGGAACGACCAAAAGTGGCTGCGCTATATCGTCACAAAGCTCAGCCAGTCCTTCGGACGGGGCAAAAAATACGGCATCATCGTCATGGCCGAGGGCATCCACATGCAGCCCGGAATGGGGCACTTCACCGTGGACTATATCGCCTCCTGGCTCAACCATAATCAAGGGAGCGTCGGCCACAAGGTGGACGCGCGCGGCTCCGTAATCGGCCACGTGCAGCGCGGCGGTTCGCCTTCCTCGGCGGATCGCATTCTGGCCGCCCGCATGGGCGAATGCGCCGTGGACGCGCTTCGCGAAGGCAAATCCAACCTCTGCGTCGGCATCCGCAACAATAAGATCATCACTGTAGACATCACCAAGGCCGTGAGCATGAAGAAAAAGGTCAGCAAGCACCTCATCTCCCTGGCCGACATCCTCTCGCACTAACCAAAGGGCCAATTCGCACAAAAAAGAGCCGTTTCCGGCTCTTTTTTGTGTTTTTCGCTAGATTACTTGATGGAAACCGTCGCGCCGACCTCGACGAACTTGGCCTTGATGGCCTCGGCCTCTTCCTTGGTCACGCCTTCCTTGATGGGCTTGGGCGCGCCGTCAACCAGATCCTTCGCTTCCTTCAGGCCAAGGCCGGAGATGACCTCGCGCACGACCTTGATGACGTTGATCTTCTTTTCGCCAGCATCGGTCAGGATGACGTCAAACTCGGTCTTTTCTTCCTCGGCGGCGGCGGGGGCGGCGGCAGCGGGGCCGGCGGCCACGGCGACGGGGGCGGCGGCGGAAACGCCGAACTTTTCTTCCAGGGCCTTCACCAGGTCGGCCAGTTCCAGAACGGTCATGCTCTCAATCGCGGAGATGATGTCTTCGTATGCCATTTTGCTCGTTCCTCCATTTAATCGTTTTTGTCGTCTTGATTTTGGCTCTTCATTGCTTTATTGCTTTTGGGCTTAGGCCGCGCCCTTAGCGTCCTTCACCGCGTTCAGCGCGTAAAGGAGCTTGCGCAGCGTGCCGCCCAGCACGGTGACCAGGCCGGTGATGGGCGCGTTCATGCTGCCCAGGGCCCTGGCGATGAGCACCTCCCTGCCGGGCAGCTGCGCAAGGGCGGTCACGCCCTTGGCATCGATGACGCTGGTGCCGATCAGGCCGCACTTGATCTCCATCTTTTTGGTCTTGTCGATGTAGTCGCCAAGGATCTTCGCCGGGGCCGTGGGGTCGTTCAGGCCAAAGGCCACGGCCGTGGGGCCGTTTAGGTAGCCGTCAAGCCCCGCGATGCTCAGCTCGTCGCTGGCGCGCTTAATCAGCGTGTTTTTGAGCACGCGGTACTCCACGCCGGCCTCGCGCATCTGCTTGCGCAGCTCAGTTTCTTCCTCGGCGTTGAGACCGCGGTAGTCCACCAGCACGACGGCCTGCGACTTTTCAAGGCTCTCGCGAATGCCTTGCACGACCTCGGCCTTCGCTTCCTGCTGCTTGTTCATCTCTTCGTTGTTCACCTCGCTCGCGATCATATTCATCCAAACAAAACAGCCCTCGCGCCGCATAGGGCACGAGGGCTGGCAATCGCAATCCCGGGGCCAAGCCCCTTTTTACGAAACCCTTCCCATCCGTGACCTCGGCGGGAACTTACGCGCCGGGAAACCCGGACGCACCCGCTGTCTATGGCGCACGCAGAGCGATTCGCTCAAACTTTTTTCATCATAGCAGGGAATCGCCTTGCTGTCAAGCCTCAAAAACCGGCCTTTGGGCGCAAGCGGGCGGCATGTCAAAAAAACACGGCCTTGCCAGAGGCGTCGGATGCGTAGACGGCCTCGATGAAGCGCGTCATGACGAGCGCATCCTTCGTGCCGAGGTGCTCGGGGCTGCCGCCGCCTTCGATGCAGGCTTTTACGAATTGAATCACGGGCGATGGCTTTTCTTCCGGCAGCTCATCGGCCAAAACGGGCCTGCCGCCGCCCTCCTTGAGGTTCAGCCAAAGCGCCTCCCCGCGCATGAAAACGGAACCCGCAGTGCCATAAACCTCCAGAAGATCGGGCACGCCGTTGGTAACGAAGGAGGTTTCCCCCGTGGCCAAAATGCCGCCTTCAAACTCGGCCAGGGCGATGGCGCTTTCGTCTGCGGCCGTGCCGAAGAGATTGGCTGTGAAGCCCGCAAGGCGCTTGGGCGCGCCAAAGAGGAAGGGCAGGATGTAGGCCGGATGCGCGCCCAGATCCATCATCGCGCCGCCGCCGGTCTTTGCCACGTCAAACCAATATTCTGGCAGCCAATGGTCGCTGACGCCGCTGTGGCTTCTTCGGAAGCGCGCTCCGGTGACGCGGCCCAGGGTTCCGTCCTCAATGAGCTTCTTGACGTACAGCACGCGCTTCGTCGCGCGCAGCGGAAGCGAGATGCAAAAAACCTTCCCCGCCGTGTCAATCGCCTTGCAAAGCCTTTCGCACTCTTCCGCGCTCACGGCCAGGAGCTTTTCGGTAAAAACGTGCTTGCCGGCGGCGGCCGCCTTTAAAATCAGCGCGGGGTGGTCGGTCGTCGGCGCGTTGCAGACGACGGCGGGGATGTCCTCCCTAGCCAGGAGCGCGTCCACGTCCGCGATGAACTCGGCGCCCAATTCCGTCGCCCAGGCCCTGCCGCGAGCCGCGTCCTCGTCCCAAATCGCCGCGATTTGGACCAGGCCGCTCTCGGCCAGCTCTTTCGCGTAGCCCCTTGCGTGCACGTGCCAGCCGCTCAAAATCCCAACCTTTAGCATGATGAAACCCTCCTTAATTGAACTTCAACACTACCGAATGCCAAAACGGCTCCGGCTCAGCGCTCCGCTTTGGGAGGCCCGCCCGGCCCCGCGGGCCAAGCTGCGGCGCAGCCGCAGCAGCCGCGAGCGCAAAGCGAAGCGGCAGGCCGCGCGCGGCGCGGCGTTGGCCCCCGCGCGCGAGCGTGAGCGAGCGCGTCCATTCCCGCCTAGCCGCCGCAAGGCGGCTAGGCGTTTTGTTCAGGCGCGCGACCCATGGGGAGCGCGCTTCCGCGAACCCAGCCCCTCGCCGCGGCGCTTTTCCCCCCGCCTAATAGAGAGAGGGTTTGCAAAGGATCTCATGGATTTTAGTCGAAAGAATATCGTTCGCGTGGGCGGGGGTGAGCACGCTGGCCGTGTCTGCCCCCCTGCCGGTGCCGCCGACGGCCACCACCGGGCCCGGCTTTTCGATGCAGCCCGCGTCGAAGGCCATCACGGAGCACTCGACGCAGACCTTCATGCCCTGGCCGAAGAGCCGCAGAGTGTGCGCCATGATTTCGGCCGGGTACGCACCCGAGAACTTGGTCGAAAAGGCGCGTTCAGCGCCCGAGAGCAGGTGCGAGGCGAACACGACGGGCACCTGCCTTTCACGCAGGGCCGCGTAAATATCTGGCGCCATCTTGTTTCCGGTTTCGCTCACCTTAAAATCCCAGGCGTGGCCGACGACGACCAGGCTCGCGGTCTGCCCCAAACTTTCGGCCATGGTCAGCGCCTCGCGGGCGTTATCGCCCCCTGTTGTGGAAACGATCAGCTTCGTTTCGAGCTCTTTTGCCTTCGCAAAGGCGATTTCCAGCGTCTTTTGGGTATTTTCCTTCCCCGGCCTGTCAAACAGCAACACGGTTCTTCCCCTCCCCTTCCCATTGGGTTAACTTCGCGCAAAGTATAGCACGAAAGCAGCGCTTCTCAAAGCCCGCCTTTTCGGATTTTGCTCGGTCGCTTCGTTATTTTTTGCGCAAGCTTTCTTCCGCGCGGTTGACATTGGCAATCCGCGTTTATATAATGGCATTTGTGGGCCTTTGCCTACGGGAAAGCAGGGTTTCCGCCCCTTTGGGCGGGGCGGTGTCTTCCATCATTCGAACAACCCTTATTTTAAGGAGGCTTCTTATCATGGGCAAGAAAATGACCATTGATGGGAACACGGCTGCCAGTCACGTAGCGTATGCTTTCAGCGACGTAGCCGCCATCTACCCCATCACCCCCTCCTCCCCGATGGCGGAATCCGCCGACGAATGGGCCGCAAAAGGCCAAAAGAACCTGTTTGGGCAGACGGTGCAAGTCACCGAGATGCAATCTGAAGCGGGCGCCGCGGGCGCGGTGCACGGCTCGTTGGTGGCCGGCGCTTTGACCAGCACCTTCACCGCCTCGCAGGGGCTTTTGCTGATGATCCCCAACATGTACAAGATCTCGGGCGAGCTTTTGCCCTGCGTCTTTCATGTTTCGGCCAGGGCGCTGGCCGCGCACGCCCTCTCGATCTTTGGCGACCATGCCGACGTCATGGCCTGCCGCCAGACGGGCTTTGCGATGCTCGCCTCCAACTCCGTGCAGGAAGCGATGGATATGGCCCTGGTTTCGCACCTTTCGACCCTGCGTGCCTCCGTGCCCTTCCTCCACTTCTTCGATGGCTTCCGTACCTCGCACGAAGTGCAGAAGATCGACGCGATCGACTATGAAGACATGGCCAAGCTCGTGGACTTTAACAAGATCGACGAGTTCCGCGCCCGCGCCATGAACCCCGAACATCCCCACCAGAGGGGCACGGCCCAAAACCCCGATATTTACTTCCAGAACCGCGAGGCGGCCAACGGCTACTATGCCGCGGTTCCCGCCATCGTCGAAGAGGAAATGGCCAAGGTTTCTGCCCTGACCGGCCGCAAATACGGCCTGTATGATTATGTGGGCGCCCCGGATGCCGAAAACATCGTCATCATGATGGGTTCCGGCGCCGAAGCCGCCGAGGAAGCCATTAACTTCCTCAACAAGCAGGGCAAGAAGCTCGGCCTTTTGAAGGTCAGGCTCTATCGCCCCTTCGCCGTGGCCCAGTTCGCCGCCGCGATTCCAAAGTCGGTCAAGCGCATCGCCGTTTTAGACCGCACCAAGGAACCCGGCACCCTCGGCGAGCCGCTCTATCTCGACGTGACCTCGGCGCTTAAGGAGGCCGGCCGCGGCGACATCGCGATCTTCGGCGGGCGTTACGGCCTTGGTTCCAAGGAGTTCAACCCCACCATGGTGGCGGCGGTTTATGCAAACCTTGAGCTGCCTTCGCCCAAGAACCACTTCACCGTCGGCATCACCGACGATGTTTCGGGCCTGTCGCTGCCCCTTGGCGCGCAGGTGAACGCCGCGCCTGAAGGCACCGTGGCCGCAATGTTCTATGGCCTGGGTTCCGACGGCACGGTCGGCGCGAACAAGAACTCGATCAAGATCATCGGCGACCATACCGATAAATACGCCCAGGGCTACTTCAGCTACGACTCTAAAAAGTCGGGCGGCATCACGATTTCCCATCTCCGCTTTGGCGACAGCCCGATTCAGTCCACTTACCTCATCGATGCCGCGGACTTCATCGCCTGCCACAACCCCTCGTACGTAACGCGCTACGACATGGTTTCGGCCCTGAAAGACGGCGGCACCTTCCTACTCAACTCCCCCTGGTCGGCAGCCGAGATGGAAGAGCAGCTCCCCGCCGAAATGAAACGCATCCTGGCCCAGAAAAAGGCCAAGTTCTACAATGTGGACGGCATCGGCATCGCGGCCAAGGTTGGCATGGGCAACCGCATCAACACGGTCATGCAGTCGGTCTTCTTCAAGCTTGCGAACATCATCCCCTACGAAGAGGCCAACCAATACATGAAGGCTGCCGCCAAGTACTCCTACGGCAGGCGCGGCGACGCCATCGTGCAGATGAACTACGACGCCATCGATTCCGCGGTGGCCGGCCTTAACGAAATCCAGATCCCGGCCTCCTGGGCAAACGCCACAACCGGCGCCCAGCCGGTCAAGATCCCCGCGACCGAGTACTTCGATTCGGTCATCACCCCGATCTTGCGCCAGGAGGGTGATAAGCTGCCGGTTTCGGCTTTTGACCCCGCGGGCGTCGTCCCCACCGGCACCACCAAGTTCGAAAAGCGCGGCATCGCGGTGAACGTGCCCGAATGGCAAAGCGAAAAGTGCATCCAGTGCAATCAGTGCTCGCTGGTCTGCCCGCACGCGGCCGTCCGCCCCATCTTGGTCAAGGATGGCGAGCAAACCCCTGCCGGCTTTGAAACCAAGGCTTCGCTCATGCCCAAGGGCTACCAATATCGCATCCAGGTCAGCCCCTTGGACTGCACGGGCTGCGGCAACTGCGCAGAAACCTGCCCTGCCAAGGAAAAGGCTCTAATCATGAAGCCACTGGCCACCCAAAGCGCGCAGGAAGCCAACTGGGATTACGCGGTCAGCGTGCCCGTGGCCGAGGGCATCGCGCCGACCACCATCAAAAACAGCCAGTTCCTCCAGCCGCTGTTCGAGTTCTCGGGCGCCTGCGCAGGCTGCGGCGAAACGCCCTATATCAAGCTTATCACGCAGCTCTTTGGCGATAGGATGCTCATCGCCAATGCCACCGGCTGCTCCTCCATCTATGGCGGCTCCGCGCCGACCTGCCCCTACACCGTCAATGCCAAGGGCCAGGGCCCCGCTTGGGCAAATTCCTTGTTTGAAGACAATGCGGAGTTCGGCTTTGGCATGAATTTGGCCACCAAGCAGCGCCGCGCCAAGGCCGCGGCCGTGGCCGAAGCCCTCGTGGCCGTTGACTGGACGCGCGCCGAGATCAAGGCAGCCGTCAAGGATTGGCTCGGGAACATCGACGATGCCGAAGGCTCGAAAAAGGCGGCTCCCGCCTTGATCGCCGCCCTGGAAGACGGCGTTGAGCCGGATTGCGGCTGCGATGCCTGCAAGCTTGGGCGCGAGCTGCTCTCGATGAAGGATCTCTTCGTCAAAAAGTCCGTCTGGGTCTTCGGCGGCGACGGCTGGGCCTACGACATTGGCTACGGCGGACTCGACCATGTTTTGGCCATGGACGAGGACGTGAACGTTCTCGTGCTCGACACCGAGGTGTATTCCAACACCGGTGGTCAGTCGTCAAAGTCCACCCCCACCGGCTCCACGGCCAAGTTCGCCGCGGCCGGCAAGCGTACCCGCAAGAAGGATCTGGGCATGATGGCCATGAGCTATGGCTACGTCTATGTGGCGCAGGTCGCCATGGGCGCAAGCCAGGCCCAGCTGCTCAAGGCGCTCGCCGAGGCCGAGGCCTACAAGGGCCCCTCGCTGGTCATCGCCTACGCCCCGTGCATCAACCACGGCATCAACATGGGCAAGACCCAAATCGAGGAAAAGCGCGCGGTTGACGCAGGCTACTGGCAGCTCTACCGCTTCAACCCCGATCTGGCTGAGGAGGGTAAAAATCCCTTCACCCTCGATTCAAAGGAGCCCACGGCCGATTACCAGGAATTCATCAAGTCCGAAACGCGCTACACCGCGCTTTCGCGCCAGTTCCCCGAAATCGCCGAGGAGCTCTTCAAAAAGGCCGAAGCGGACGCCAAGCACAGGCTCGACAGCTATAAGAGGCTGGCGAATACCGGCGACTAAACCCCACAAACCTCAAACCAAGCGGGGCGGCCTTCCTGGCCGCCCCGCCTTTTTGTTTTCGCGGATGCGCCGCCTGCGAGCAGGCTCAAGTTATCCGAGGCCCCCTCCTTCCCAAAACGCGAAACAACGAACTGCCCTGGAACCAGCGCGGGGCGTGGCCAACGGCGAGCGTCGGCGAGCAAAGCGCCAAGCCCTTTTTGAGCCATAGGCGAAAAACGGCGGGACGTTTTACGCCTGCGCGGCAGGCGCGTTGGCCGCCCGGCGCGCGAGCGAAGAGAGCGCGCCAGTCCCCCTCGCCGCCGCAGGTGGCGAGGGCCGTTCCCGCCGAGATGCCGCAAGGGCATCGAGGCGATTTGTTCAAGCGCCGCCTATGGCGGCGCTTCCGCCATCCCAAAACCCGCGCGGCAGCGCGGCCGTGCCTACAGCACGTTGCGAAGGCTGGGGTTTTCCTTTTCGAGCACCGCTTCCACGGCCGCGCGGAGCAGGGTGCAGCAGCGCTGCGCCTCTTCAAACTCCCGCCGCGAAAGGGCGGCCTGCAGTTCGATCAGCCCGCGCTCGATCTCGTCCAGATCAGAGTGCATGGTAAAGAACTGCCAGCTATTGTGGTAGGCCGGCCAAAGCCTCTCCAACTCCTTCGCCGCCTCAATGGCCGCGTCGGGGTTTTCATCCAGGTTTTGGTCTATTTTTTCGCAAAGCAGAAGCATCTCGCCCGTCTGCCCCTGCAAAAGCAGCAAGAGGAGGACGGCGCCCAGCAGGATCAGCAGCGCCATCGCCAGCATGGCCCAGTTCCCGCGCATTACCAGCGCACCTTCGAGGCTTCGAGCGCCTCAAGCAGCAAAAGCCGCCCTTCTCCCCGCCTTTGCAGGCTTAAAAGCCCCGAGGTATCCAGCGCGCAAAAATACAGATCCTTGGGCTCCGCACCCATCTTTTTCAGCTTTTCGTTCAACCAGGCTTCATTCAGGCCGGCCAGCTTCAGGGACTGCACCTGCACCACGCCATCCAGCACCAGGTTGAGCGGCAGGCCTTCATAGCCGGTCGCGATCCCCAAATCCTCAGGCGTGACCGTCCTTTTTTGCGAGACCGCAAAAACGCTGACCTGGCCGTTAACCTCCAAAATCGCGCAGCCCACCTCATGCAAGTTCACCATCCCGGATTCGCGCACGCGCTCCATCAGCTCTGTCAGCGAAAAGCTCTGCCTCTTCATCGCGGTTTCATCGATCACGCCATTGCGCACCAAAATCGTCGGTCTGCCGGTGATGACGGCCCGGATTCTTTGGCTTTTGAGAGAGAGAATAGAAAACAGCGCGTAGCAAAGCATCAATGCGCCCACAGGCATGATGGAATAGACCAGCGGCACGCCCACATCCGCCATGGGCGCGGCGACGATATTGGCGATGACCAGCGCGAAGACCAGCTCATAGGGCTGTAGCTGACCAGCCTGCCGCTTGCCCATCACGCGGATGACCGCCATCACCGCCACATAGAGGATCATCGCGCGCAAAAACATCGTAATCAAGCCAAAGTCCCCCTTTTTTAATGAAGTGCAACGCCAAAAGCTTCCCCGCCAAAGCATGGTCGGTTTCAAGGGTTTTTATTCCATACGCGGGCTTGCGGGGGCTTTACTTCCAGGCCTGCTTGCGCTATGCTATAAAAAACCGTTCAATTCGTTTGGGGAGGGATCGTTCCATGAACCAGAACCCAGTCATTCAGGCCATTCAAGCGCGCCGGAGCATCCGCGGCTACGAAAGCCGCCAAATCAGTCCCGAGGAGCGCCAGGCCCTCATCGAAGCCGCCCTCGCAGCGCCCACGGGCGGCAACCGCCAGGCTTGGTTCTTTGCCGTCTGCCAAAACAAGGCCCTGCTGGATGAGATCAGCCTTGAGGTCAAGAATTCCATCCTCAAAAAGCCCAGCGCGAAGGTCGGCGAGGACTATAGCGTGCACTTCCACGCGCCCACGGTGGTCTTCATCGCCGCGCCCGCGGAAGACAAGGTGCGCGGCGCCCTGCTCGATGCCGGAATCGCGGCCGAAAACATCGTCATCGCGGCGCAGGGCCTGGGCCTGGGCAACATCCTCCTGGGGATGCCGCGCGAGGCCTTTAACAGCGCGCGCGGAGCCGAGTTCGAAAAAAGGCTCGGCTTCCCAGAAGGCTACGAGTTCAAGGTAGCCGTGGCGGTGGGCTATGGCTCCGTCACCAAGGAAAAGACCCAAGCAGGCCCCAACAAATACGCGGTGATCGAGTAGGGCCGCAAACCAAGGCCGTCCACCAAGCCCCTCCCCGGGAAGTTCCCGAGGAGGGGCTTTTTGCTGCATTCTCACTCTTTTTTCCCTTTGGGCATAGAATAGGGTGCGCGGCATAAAGGCAAAAAAGGCGCATAAACAACGATCAAGACAAGGAGTGACCCCCTTTGCATAAATCCACAGCCTCCAACATCCCTTCCGAGCGTGCGGCGCGCCCACTGGCCGAACCCGTTTGGCAAAACACCATAACGGCGACCTCATTGGCGTCCCTGACCACCATCATCAACGCGGCAGGCGGCGCGACCACCATGATCCGGCTCTCAGGCAACATCACGCTCAACGGCAGTCCGATCAACATTCCGTCAGGCCGACAAATCAAGCTGACGAGCACAAGCGGCGCCTACACGCTCAACGCAAACCAGGCCTCGCGCGTCCTCTCGGTAGCCTCAGGCGCCACCCTATACCTGCAAAATATCACCATCACCGGCGGTAAGCTCACCACGGAGAACGGCGCCGGGATCTATAACCTGGGTACGGTCGTGATGCAGAGCGGCGCGACCATTTCAAACAACCAAACCGGCGCTGTACTTCAAGAGGGCTCGCAGAGATCCTTCGGCGGCGGTGTATATAACGCTGGCACTTTCACCATGGAAAGCGGGACGATCACGTCAAACAGCGCGACCTATGGCGGCGTCGGCGTCGGCGATGGGGCGCGGGGGGGCGGGGTGTACAACGCTTCAGGTGGCACCTTCACGATGCTGGGAGGCGTCATCACGTTAAACAGCACGCTCTACAATCCCGACCGCGGCGGAAGCGGCGGGCACGGCGGCGGCATATACAACGCTTCAGGCGGCAACGTGGAGCTGTTAGGCGGAACAATCTCTAAAAACACGGCCACTTATAGTGCCTTAAGCAGTGGCGATGGGTCCTATGGCGGCGGCGTATTCAATACCGGCTCCCTCAACCTGGCAGGAACCGTGATTTCAGGCAATTCGGCCAGCGGTGGGCAAAGCTATGGCGGTGGCATTTACACCACCATCACTTCCTTTTCGTCAAGCGTTTTTACCATGAGCTCCGGCCGAATTGAGGGGAACGACGCCGCAGACGGCGGCGGAGTTTACGTTGGTGGATACTACACTTACAATGTCAAGAGTAATTTCTTCATGACGGGCGGCGAGATCGTGAAAAACACCGCCTCATCATACGGTGGGGGTGTATGTATTCGGCTCAGTGGCGTGTTCGTCCTGTCAAACGGAACGGTCTCCTATAACACCGCGATGAACGGCGGGGGCATCTTCAAAGACCCCAGCGGCACCCTTGAGCTGCAGGGCACGCCACTCTTAGATGGCAACAGCGCCACCCAAAGCGGCGGCGCGATCTTCCTTAGTTCCTTCGCAGACGGCACAGGGTTAGTGATTCCGAGCGGGGCGAGGATCATAAACAACAGCGCCGGGCAGGACGGCGGCGGCATCCGGCTGCTTTACAGCAGTCTGCCTGGCCTAACCGTTGAAATGGGTGCGGTCTTTTCGGGGAACACCGCCGCCCAAAGCTATAACCGCGAGCCGTGGGATGACGCGCTCTATTTTTCCCACATCTTCGGCACCCAATGGAGCTCCTCGCTCGGGCAGGGTTACAACAACTACGATATCGCCTACCAAGGCTCGGCCGCTCCCCTCCATACCGTCCGCTATGAGCCGAACTCCCCCTGCGGCCTTCCCCCTATCGAATATACCAACCTGCCGTACGGCACCCCGACGCCGCCATATAATGACGGCTCCGGGCGCGATATTCCTTCCTGCCACGGCTATACCTTTGCCGGTTGGCAGGATCAAAACGGCAGCATTTACTACCCAGGCGCTATGCCGCCGGTCAGCGGGGACGCGGTGTACACGGCGCTTTGGATTCCAGCCCAGTTCACCATCTGTTATGAGCCAGGCACGGCCGGCACCTGGAGCACCGAATGCAACACGGCACGCTTTGGCGAGTATCCGCCGCCCTTCAGCGGCGACCCCAGCAGCGAGCACTTGCCGGGCTATACCTTCCTTGGCTGGGAGGGCCAGAACGGGGTCTTTTACCCCGCCGGCACCCCCTTGCCTCCGATCATTGGGGATAGCACCTACACCGCGGTTTGGCGAGCCCCCCAACTACCCGCCGAAGTAAAGCTCAGCGGCCAAAAATACGCACAAGGCGCTCCTCTTCCCGCAGGGCACTTCAATTTTGGTCTTTTCGACCAAAACGGCAACCTCATCTCCACCGCCTTGAGTGACGCTTCAGGCAATATCGCCT
>JAITGM010000028.1 GCA_031280685.1 Christensenellaceae bacterium | reverse complement strand
CAAAACCAAATAAAACCCGCCTACGCTCGTTGGAAAAATTCAAAATCCGGCGGGCTTTTTGCATTGAAGGGAGCAAATCACGATGAATCAAAACCGGCAAGCCATCCTCTTCTCCCGCGTCCGGCTCTTGTCGGACGACGGCGAGGACAGCGAGTTTTGGGTCAGCGGCGACCCGCAGGGATATGACGACATCGAAGATGCCGAGGGTTTAATTGATTTTCAAGAATTTCTCGACGGACTCCCCGGCAATGACTGCTGGACAATTACCGCCGAGGTTACCTCGTTCTGCGAGGGCGACGGCGCGTTGATACCCGCATCGCCGGTGGATAGGTACAATCTGCGTTTGGTTGTGCGGCGCCGTGGTTGCATAAATACGTCCCAAACGAGAACCTGAAATACGCCAATGTCTTGAACCAGGACTTTTATGTGGTCACATTTTCAAACCCCGCCTCTTTGAAAGCTTCTCGAAGCACCGGCATGGATATGATACTTTTCCCGCCAACGTTTACGCCACGTAGCAGGGCAATATATCGGGTTTACATATTCTTAGCATCTCCAATTAATCTTCGCCGGATTCGGCTCGTTTTCTACCGCAACAGCTTTTAGCGTGACACTGACAATGCGGCGAACTTTTCATCGCCCTTTTTTACAAGATATGTGGACGCTACACCTGCGCCAATAGCAAATACTGCCGCACAGAGCCATACATACACGCTGAGGGAGACTGCGCCTTTCAGCAGGTAATAATTACAGTAGACCAAGTCCGGCGATTCCTGCCATTGCGCCGAACAATGAAAGCATAGCGGATGCGCTCTGCTTGGCTACCTGCACTTCGTTCAGCCAGTCAAGGCGCGGAAAAGGCAGATTGATAACAACCCCGATAAAAGCCATAAACACAAGGAAAATCTGCGGAACGAGGACAATCATCAGGCAGTCCGTAAATCCTTCGCCAAAGAGTCCGACCGCAATGAGTGAAGCTATAAGGCAAGGAACATTCGACACAAAGAGGAATTGCACGGTACACGTCTGCGATGAAGTTCAGGTATTTTATCCCGCTCATAAACTCGTAGAGGTCGGGGTTGTCGGGGAGATAGGCAATCTGCTGTTTGCACAGCAACGGCTCTGTCTTGATCGAATGCCCTTCGACCGTAATCTCACCGCTTTCAAATTGAAGTATGCCGCAGACAGCTTTGATTGTGGTCGTTTTACCCGCGCCGTTATGCCCGATGAACCCGCAGGTTTCACCCGGCGCAATGTGAATCGTCAAGTCATCAACGGCACGTTTGTCGCCATAAGTTTTCGTTAGATGTTCAATTTTAAGCATTTGCATATCCTCCTATTCACCAACTGTCTCATATGGCCAGTTGATAATGCCGCCAAAGTCATATACATATGACATATCTATCTTGGAATCATGGACGACGGAACCGTTGCCGGCGTCCCGGAGAAAGCGGCGCCTGATATCATCAAAAACTTCATTGCAATGGTGAACAACCTGGACGTCATCTCGCCTACGGTATACCTTTCGTCGGAAACGCTAGAGTACGAGGGCAAGAAAATCGTGCATATCCATGTCCCGCCCAGTTCGGAGGTGCACAGCTTTAAGAAAGTTATATTCGACAGAGTGGACGACGCGGATGTGAAAGTCACGGCGACCGGGCAGATTGCTCAGATGTATATTCGCAAGCAGAGGATTTTCACCGAGAAGAAAGTATACCCGTATGTCAAGGACGAGCATCTATGCCTGGATATGTTTGCTCGCATCCGCCAGCTTGCCGTTAACCGCTTCAAAGACCATCCTTGGAAAACAATGAGTGATATGGAGCTGTTTAAGAGCGCGAGGCACACGGCGGAAAAGCGCCCGCCGCCGACCTTGCCAGGGCCGACGCACCCTGCTTCCTCGGGTGAAAAGGCCTGTAAGGCTCGAATTTCACGGGTTCCGGCTGCGAAAGGGCTTCGCGCAAATCAGGCCAATCTTCGGGCAAAAAGCCGCGCAGAATCAACCTGTCGGTTTCCGGTCGCATACCGAATTTCCCTGGCTTTTTGGCTGTTCCATTCTATTTCGGATTCTGGCACGCTGTGCTTGCCTTGTGCACAAAAGATAGCGGCGGTGCTGCCCTTGTCAAGCCGTGCCCGGAAGGGTTGCTTTGCGAAAGCTCGCTCTTCGGACTTGACAGCTGCACCCAAAAGGAATATACTACGTTCCTGTCAACGGGAAGCCGCTTTCGGTTCTTGCGCTTGTAGCTCAGGTGGATAGAGCAACGGCCTTCTAAGCCGTGGGTCTGGGGTTCGAGTCCCTACAGGCGCGCCAAATTGCTTTCTTTGCCCGTAGCGACGAAGCGAATATGGTGGATATAGCTCAGTTGGTTAGAGTGCCAGGTTGTGGCCCTGGAGGTCGTGGGTTCGAGCCCCACTATTCACCCCATTTTCTTTTTTGCATAGGATATTACGAAGCACCCCCCGGCCTTGCGCTGGGCGCTCTGTTATTGGGGTGTCGCCAAGTGGTAAGGCCCGGGACTTTGACTCCCGTATCGTAGGTTCGAGTCCTGCCACCCCAGCCAAGTCGCCGCGGACTGCGTTGCAGCCTGCGGCGGCTTTTTTTCGAAACTGCCTCCTCCAACGCAAACAAGAAGGTACGGCAAATCGCGCGGCTTCGCTTGTAACCCCCTCCGCCCTCGCTCAGGGAGGGCCATGAGGACGTTTTTGACTTGCAAAAGCTTTTGCAAATCGAGCTTGACACAAAATGCAAAGCAAACTATACTGAATTTGCAAAGCAGACTTTGCGTGGAGGTGATCCGTTGAAAACGAGAATCCCAGAGCTGCGCAAGCAGCAAAAGCTCTCGCAGGAGGAGCTGGCCCTGGCGGTCAGCGTAACGCGGCAGACCATCAGCTCGCTGGAGTCGGGCAAATACATCGCTTCCTTGGGGCTGGCCTTCAAGATCGCCCGCTACTTTGGCCTTCACATCGAGGAGGTCTTCGACTTTTCTGAATTGGAGGATGCGAACCATGATGGAAACCTTTAAAAGCACCCTGCGCCGCCGCATCGTTTTGGGCGCGATTTACTGCTCCTGCGCCTGCCTGCTGCTCGCGCTGTGCGTGAACCCCACGGTCATGAGAAGCACGGAGCTGCGAAACGGCGGAGGGGCCACCATTGTCTATTTTGCCGGCCTGGCGGCTAACCAACACATCCCGTCGTTCATACTGGGCGAGATCACGGGCGTCGGGTTGGTGATGCTCGCCTATATCCTGCGCTGCTGGCTTGCCCTGCGCGATGAGACGCGCCTAAAGAAGCTCTATATCGCCCAGAAGGACGAGCGCACGGCCCTCATTCTGGATAAGGCTGGCGGCACGGCCCTAAGCGTCGTGATTTTTGGGCTTGCGCTGGGCGCCGCCGCCGCCGGCCTCTTCAGCGAAATCGCCTTCTTCGCCCTCAACGCGGCGATGCTCTTCGCCCTGCTCGTCAAGGCCGGGTTCAAGCTCTTTTACGGCAAAACACTCTAGCCACGGCTTTTCGTTAAACTATTGTCAAAGCTCCTCGCGACGGCTTGCATTGCCTTGGCGTTCTGGGTATAATTAATGGCGAGAAGTTCCAAGCTAAACCCCGCAAAAACCCAAGGAATGAAGGAGCGTGCAAGAGATGAGCAAGAAAACCATCGAGGATATCGCCGTATCCGGCAAAAGAGTTCTGGTTCGCTGCGATTTCAACGTGCCGCTGGACGGCGGAACGATCACCGACGAGACCCGGATCACCGCAGCCCTGCCCACCATCCAATATCTGCTGAAGAACAAGGCAAGGGTCATCCTCTGCTCGCACTTGGGCCGTCCCAAGGGCGAGTTCAAGGCCGAATTCTCGCTTGCGCCCGTGGCGAGGCGGCTTACCGCGCTCCTTGGGCAAGAGGTTGCGCTCGCGGCCGACGTCATCGGCCAGAGCGCGCAGAAGCTCTCCGCTTCGCTGAAAGACGGCGAAGTGATGCTGCTCGAAAATGTCCGCTTCCATAAGGAAGAAGAAAAGAACGACGAGGCTTTCTCAAAGGCGCTCGCCTCCCTGGCCGATGTCTATGTCAACGACGCATTCGGCACCGCCCACCGCGCGCATGCCTCCACCGAGGGCGTGGCCAAGTTCCTGCCGGCCGTGGCAGGCTACCTCATCGGCAAGGAGCTTTCGGTCATGGGCAAGGCGCTCGAGGATCCGATTCGCCCCTTCGTGGCCATCCTCGGCGGCAAAAAGGTTTCAGATAAGATCGGCGTGATCAATAACCTGCTCGAAAAGGTCGATTCCATCCTGATCGGCGGTGCGATGAGCTACACCTTCTCGGCCGCGCAGGGCGGCAAGATCGGCAAATCCCTTTTGGAGGCCGATAAGGTCGAACTCGCGGCCTCGCTCATCAAAAAGGCGCAAGAAAAGGGCGTGAAGCTCCTCCTGCCCGTCGATACCGTCTGCGCCGACGCCTTCTCGAACGATGCGAACATCTCCGTGCACGCGGCCGGGCAGATCCCCGACGATCTCGAGGGTCTCGACATCGGCCCGGAGACCATCGAGCTCTTCGCCGCCGAGATCGCCAAGGCCAAGACCATCATCTGGAACGGCCCGATGGGCGTGTTTGAAATGCCCAAGTTCGCCGTCGGCACCGTGGGCGTGGCAAAGGCCATGGCCGAAAATTCGGGCGCGGTGACCATCATCGGCGGTGGGGATTCCGCAGCGGCGGTGGAGCAGCTCGGCTTCGCCGATAAGATGAGCCACATCTCTACCGGCGGCGGCGCCTCGCTGGAGTTCCTCGAGGGCATTGAGCTGCCCGGTGTGGCCGCGCTCAACAATAAATAAGCCGATCCATTGCCGAGGGCGGGGCGCAAGCTTCCGCCCTCTAAGCATAAAAGGCGCATTAACGAATGAGGAGGGCGCATATGGGAAGAACCATCATTGCCGGGAACTGGAAAATGAACTTAACGCCGTCGCAGGGCGCGGCGCTTGCCGAGGAACTGCTGCCAAAGCTCGAAAACGCGGGCTGCGAGATCGTGCTCTGCGTTCCGTATGTGGATCTTGCCGCGGTCGCGCAGGCCATCAAAGGTTCAAAAATCCGGCTGGGCGCGCAAAACCTGCACTTTAAGGCATCCGGTGCCTACACGGGCGAGATCAGCGCGGCCATGCTCAAGGAGTTGGGGGTCGAATACGTCATCATCGGCCATTCCGAGAGGCGGCAGTACTTTGCCGAGAGCGATGAAACCGTAAATTTAAAGACCCTTTTCGCCCTTGAAAACGGCTTGATCCCCATCGTTTGCGTGGGCGAGAGCTTGGCCCAGCGCGAGGGCGGCCAAACCGACGCTTTCGTGGCCGGCCAGGTTCGCGCCGCGCTTAAGGGCGTTTCCGCCGAGGCTGCGAAGGGCGTCGTCCTGGCCTATGAGCCTATCTGGGCCATCGGCACGGGCAAGGTGGCCAGCAACGAGCAAGCGGACGAAACCATCGGCGTCATCCGCCAAACCCTGGCCGCGCTTTACGGCCAGGAAGCGGCCCAAAGCGTCACCATCCAGTACGGTGGCAGCATGAACGCCCAAAATGCCGAGGGTTTAATGGCCATGCCCCAGATCGACGGCGGCCTGATCGGCGGCGCTGCCCTGAAGGCCGAGGATTTTGCCGTGATCGTCCGGGCTGCCTCGCGCTGAGCCCAGAATACGCACAAGATGGAAAGAGAGCATAAGAAAAAGGCATGAATAAAAAGCTAACGGCCCTCATCATCATGGATGGCTTCGGTCTGCGCGCGGAAAAGGAGGGCAACGCCATCCTCCAGCAGGGTACCCCGGCGCTCGATTCCCTCACGGCAGAATTTCCGCACACCGAGCTTGGCGCCTCGGGCATGGACGTGGGCCTGCCCGACGGCCAGATGGGCAATTCCGAGGTCGGTCACCTCAACATCGGCGCCGGCCGCATCGTCTACCAGGAATTGACCCGCATCACCAAATCCATTTCCGACGGCGACTTCTTTGAGAACGAAACCCTGCTCGCCGCCATCTCATCGGCCAAGCGAAAGGGCGGCAAGCTGCACCTGATGGGCCTGCTTTCAGACGGCGGCGTGCACAGCCACAACACCCACCTTTACGCCCTGATCGCCCTGGCCAAGCGGCAAGGCCTGCAAAACGTCTACATCCACTGCATCATGGATGGCCGCGATACCCCGCCAAGCTCCGGGCTGGATTACGTTACGCAGCTTGAAGCGGAGATTGAGCGGCAAAACTTCGGGGCGATCGCTTCGGTTTCGGGCCGCTATTACGCCATGGATCGCGATAAGCGCTGGGATCGCGTGCGGAAGGCCTACGAGACCATCGCCCGCGGCCTAGGCCAGCGGGCCGAAAACGGCGCGGCGCGGCTCATGCGCGATTCCTACGCGGCGGGTGTGAACGATGAGTTCCTCGTCCCCACGGCGCTGATCAAGGACGGAGCCCCCGTCGCCACGGTCGAAGAGGGCGACTCCATGATCTTCTTCAATTTCAGGCCCGATCGCACTCGGGAGCTGACGCGGGCTTTTATCGAAGAAGGCTTCGCGGACTTCCCCCGCGAGGGGGGCTATAAGCCGGTCTTTTTCGTCGGCATGACGCGCTATGACGACTCCTTCCATAACATCGAAACGGCCTTTAAGCCGGCCACGCTGGACGATACCCTGGGCGAATACCTAAGCGCGCTCAAGCTCAGCCAGCTTCGCATCGCCGAAACCGAAAAGTACGCCCACGTAACCTTCTTCTTCAACGGCGGCGTCGAGGAGCCCAACGCGGGCGAGGATCGCACGCTGATCCCCTCACCCAAGGTCGCCACTTACGACCTAAAACCCGAAATGAGCGCCTACGAGGTTACGGACGCCGTTCTGGAGGCCGTCCAGTCGGGGAAATACGATGTGATGGTGCTCAATTACGCAAACTGCGACATGGTTGGCCACACCGGCGTGATGAGCGCCGCGAAGGCTGCGGTTCGCGTCGTGGATGAGTGCGTTGGCCGCGTGGTGGAAGCGATTCTTAGGGCCGGCGGCCGCGCGCTGATCACCGCGGATCACGGCAACGCGGATCTCATGACGGATCCCGAAAGCGGCGAAGCATTCACCGCGCACACCACCTCGAAGGTGCCCCTCATCCTGGCCGATGAGGCTAAGCACGGGGCGAAGCTGCGGGCCGGCGGCCGCCTGGCCGACCTGGCCCCCACTATGCTCAAACTCATGGGCCTGCCAAAGCCCTCCTCCATGAGCGGCGAAAGCCTGATTTAGGCCATACTTCATCCCAAACGTAGCAAAAAGGGCGCGCCGGGTCGGTTTTTCGAACCAGGCGCGCCCCTTTGCCGTCACAGGGGCAACGGCGAGGCGCGCTCCCTCCGCTCGCGCGCCAGGGGGCCAGCGCCGCGCTTCGCGCGGCCCGCTGCTGCGCTGCGTCGGCTTCGCCGCCGGCTGACCCCCGAAGGCCGCAAGCCCGCCCGCGCATACCTTGACGTTTTCTGGCGTTTATGTTATCATCCCGTAAACTTGATCGAGGAGGAACGCGCAATGTTTGACGTAATGGGCATCGGCATGTCGGTCATGGATCAGCTCGTTCTGGTGGATGGGCTGCCCACATACAACCAGGGCGCCAAGGTGCTCGAAACCAGCTGGCAATATGGCGGCAAGGTGCCGGGCGGGATGATCGCGGTGGCGCGGCTTGGCTGCAAGGGCGCCATGGTCGGCGCGGTGGGCGGCAACGTAGGCGCGCTGGTGCGCAAGGACTTTGAGCGCCACGGGATCGACTGCAGCTACCTCTTAGACAGGCCGGATACCCAGACTGGGATCGTCCTTGCGATGGCGGATCAGTCCACCGGCGGGCGCAGCCTGATGGGCATGCCCAGCGGCATGGCCAGGCCGGAGCCGCCCTCCCTTCAGGAGCTTGATCCCGAGTACGTTCAAAACGGCAAGGTGCTGCTGATTTCGAACTTCGACGAAGTGACCCGGCAGGCTGCCAAATGGTATAAGGCGGCCGGCAAGCCCGTGGTCATCGACGCGGACTGGTACTCGGACGATACCTACAACAACATGCCCTTGGTCGATCACTTCATCGCTTCCGAGTTCTTTTACGAAAAGCTCTTCGGCAAGAGCGCGGCCTTCGAAGCCAACCTGCGCGCCCTGCGGGAGCGCTTGCGGAGCGACAAGGGCGTGGTCGTGGTGACGCTGGGCGAAAAGGGCCTGGTCGGCGTGGATGATCGGGGCGCGTTCTTCCAGCTTCCCGCCTTTAAGGTCGAGGTTAAGGATACGACCGGCGCCGGGGATGTCTTCCACGGGGCTTACGCCTCAGGGCTCACGATGGGCCTGCCCGTCCAGGCCATTTGCAGGCTGGCCAGCGGGGTTTCGGCCATCAAGTGCACGCGGCTCGGCGGGAGGGCCGGCCTGCCCAGCCTGGAAACCGTGCAGAAATTCCTCGAAACCGGCGTGATCGACTACGCGGAGATCGACGAGCGCGTGGCCTACTACCGCAAGATGCCCCTTCTTTAAAAAGCGCATAAAAAAGCCTGATCGTGCGGGCTTTTTTTCGTTCAACCAAGGCGCGCCCGCGCCTGGAAGAGCGCGCCGGCCCCGTCCTGCCCCAAAAAGAGGAACTCATCGTCCTGCCCCTGGCAAAGCAGCTCGAATTCCGCGCCGTGGAGGATCTGCCTGCTGTAGACGATCTCAAGCTCGCGAAGCTTCCTTCCAGGGCCGATCTGCTCATCGAGCGCGTCGAGGAGCAGGTCGGCGTAGCTTGCGTTGTTGATGTGGCCGTTGACGTCACACAGCGAGGGCAGCGCCCGCAAAAGGAGCGTTTTTTGCGGGTTTTCTGGCCGTTTTACGCGGAAATCACCAAAAGCTTCGGCTTCGTTTGGGAAAAGCTCAGCGATCTCGGGCGGCGGCCTGCGAAGGATGCGCACCGCGGCCAGATCGACCAGCACCCAGCGCGCCTCGACCCGGGCAAGTTCCGTCTTTTCGCCGCCCTTCAAGCCCAAAAGGCGGTTTTCTCGCAGGTAAAAGGCCCCGGCGCGGCTGGCCGAGGTCGTTAGGGTAAGCTGTTCACCGCCCAGGGGCATCTCCCGCGCCGTTACCCTTTGCTTGGCCAGCAAAAAGCCCAGCTTTTTGGGCCTTAGGTAGCCGTGGTAGCCGATGCCGAGCGCATCCGAATGCTCCATGGAAATCTGCTGGCATTCCTTCAGCAGGTTGCTAAGGCCCATGGCGCCGAAGCGGTCGCAATAACCATAGCGCGCGCTAAAGTCTGCCGCGAAAGAGAGAGCCAATGAAAAAGTCCCCTTCAAAATTAGATTCTTGGCCAGTATACCATACGCGGCCACCGGAAAGCGTAAAAAAATGGGGCTAAAGGCCCTAAATAGAACCAAAACCTTGTGAAAAAGCGAAAAACTGTGGTATACTAGGCGTTATTCGCAGGCCCCCCAAAGTGGGCGCGCCCTTGAAACGCCGAAAGGAGATGGCCCCCCATGCAGGAAGCCCCCAAGAGCCGCAGCTTCATTGAGGAATTCATCGAGCAGGATTTGACCCAAGGCAAGGTGAAGGGTGCGATTCAAACCCGTTTCCCGCCGGAGCCTAACGGCTACCTGCACATCGGCCACGTCAAGGCCCTGTATATCAACTTCACCATGGCCGGGCGCTTTGCGGGCAAGTGCAATCTCCGCTTTGACGATACAAACCCCACCAAGGAAGATACGGAGTATGTCGAGGCCATCAAGGACGATATTCGCTGGCTCGGCTTTAAGTGGGATAAGCTGGTCTACGGCTCCGACTACTTCGAAAAGACCTACGAGATCGCTGAGGATTTCATCAATAAAGGCCTGGCCTATGTCGATGAGCTGACGCAGGCGCAAATGCGGGAATATCGGGGCACGCTCACCGCGCCCGGCAGGAATTCGCCCTACCGCGACAGGTCCGCGGAAGAAAGCCTGGACCTCTTCCGCAGGATGCGCGCAGGCGAGTTTGCGAACGGCCGCATGGTGCTGCGCGCCAAGATAGACATGGCCTCGCCCAACGTGCTGCTGCGCGACCCGGCGCTCTATCGCATCCTCCACGCGCGCCACCACAACACCGGCGATAAATGGTGCATTTACCCAATGTATGACTTCGCCCACCCCATTCAAGATATGATCGAAGGGATCACGCACTCGCTCTGCTCGCTTGAGTACGAGATTCACAGGCCGCTTTATGACTGGGTGCGGGATCATTGCAGCCTGCTCGAAGCGCACCCGCGCCAGATCGAATTCGCCCGCCTGCACATGAGCCACACCGTTCTCTCGAAGCGCTACCTGCGCGCGCTGGTCGAAAACGGCTATGTTTCTGGCTGGGATGACCCCCGCATGCCCACCCTCGCCGCGCTGCGCAGGCGCGGCTACTCAGCGGCCTCAATTCACGATTTCCTCGCCCGTGTGGGCATCTCAAAGGCCGATTCCATCGTGGATATCCGCCTGCTTGAGCACTGCGTGCGCGAGGACTTGAACGCCTCGGCAAGGCGCGCCATGGCCGTGCTTGAGCCGCTGAAGGTCACCTTAAGCAACTGGCCCGAAGGCAAAACCACCTTCGTTTCGGCAGAAAACCACCCTGACCACCCCGAATGGGGCGCGCGCGAGATCCCCTTTGGCAAAACCCTTTATATCGAGCGCGAGGATTTTGCCGAGAACCCGCCGCCCAAATTCTTCCGCCTGGCGCCGGGCCGCGAGGTGCGGCTGAAGTCGGCCTACATCATCCGCTGCGACGAGGTCGTCAAAAATGAGGACGGCGAGGTCATCGAGCTGATCTGCTCGGTGGATCTAAGTTCGCTCAGCGGCGGCGAGGGCGCCAACCGCAAGGTCAAGGGCACGTTGCACTGGGTGGAAGCGCAGAGCGCCATCCCCTTCGAGGGCAGGCTGTACGACTATATGTTTGGCGATGCCGAACCCGCGGGCGAGCCCGAAGAGAGCGCCGACGAAGGCGAAGAAAGCGCGCCCGGCGCCAAGCCGGACTTCCTCACCCGCTTCAACCACGATTCGATCCAGCTCATCAAGGGCTTTTTAGAGCCTTCCTTGGGGGAACTATCGCCCGGGCAGAGCTTTCAGTTCATGCGGCAGGGTTATTTCTACGTCGATCCGGATTCGAAGCCGGGCGCGCTGGTCTTTAACCGCACGGTTTCCCTCAAGGACTCGTATAGGCCCTGATTCCGCCGCGATTTTGCAAAAGGAGCTGTGTTTATGACCGTTCGCACGCGCTTTGCCCCGAGCCCCACGGGCTATATGCATTTAGGGGGGCTGCGCACCGCGCTGTATGCCTACCTTTTCGCCAAAAAGCACGGGGGGAAGTTCCTCCTGCGCATCGAGGATACCGACCTGGCCCGCTTCGTGGACGGCGCGACCGAGGTCATTTACGAAACCCTCAAAAGCTGCGGCATCCTTTGGGATGAAGGGCCCGACATCGGCGGCCCCTGCGGCCCCTACATCCAGTCAGAACGCAAGGCGAGCTATGCGCCGCTGGCGTTGCGGCTCATTGAAAGCGGGCACGCCTACCGCTGCTTTTGCGGCAAGGACGAGCTTGAAACGCAGCGCCTTCAGGCCCAGCAACGGGGCGAAACCTTCAAATACGATAAGCGCTGCAAGCATCTTTCGGGCGAGGAAGTCGCGGAGCGGCTCGCGCGCGGAGAGGAGCATGTCGTTCGCTTCGACATGCCCACTTCCGGCGAAACCGCCTTTGACGACTTGGTTTTCGGCCGCATCGTCACCCCGAACGACACGCTGGACGACATCATCCTAATCAAGGCGGATGGCATGCCGACCTACAACTTCGCCAATGTGATCGACGACCATTTGATGGGCATCAGCCACGTCATGCGCGGCATGGAATACCTCTCGTCCACGCCCAAATACAACCTGATTTATGAGGCCTTCGGCTGGGAAATTCCGCAGTATATTCATCTAACGCTGATCATGCGCGACCAGAACCACAAGCTTTCAAAGCGCGATGGCGACGCCTACTTTTCGGATTTTATCGAAAAAGGCTACCTTAAGGAGGCAATCGTCAACTATTTGGTGCTGCTGGGCTGGAATCCGGGCACGGAAGAAGAGTTTTTCACGATCGAAGAGCTGGTGCGGGCCTTTGACGCGAGTGGACTGTCGAAATCCCCGGCCATCTTCGATGGGCAGAAGCTGCGCTGGTTCAACGCGGAGTATATCCGCAGGCTGAGCCCCGAGGGCTTTTTAAAAGAAGCCTTGCCCTGGTATGAAAAGGCTGGGGTCGCGGGTATGGATGCCGAAATCCTGCGGCGCATCCTGCAGCCGCGGGTCGAGATCTTCTCGGAACTGCCCGAAATGGTCGATTTCCTCACGGAAATGCCCGAGTTTACAAGCGAGCTGTATTTCCACAAGAAGATGAAGACCGACGCGGCCCTCGCCAAAACGGTCTTGCTCGCGCTGGAGCCCAAGCTCAGCGCCCTAACGCCCTTCGGCGAAGAGAGCCTGCACGCTTTGCTCATCGCCCATGCCGAGGAAGGCGGCCTTAAAAACGGCCAGGTGATGTGGCCGCTGCGCGTCGCGCTTTCGGGCAAGGCGGTGACGCCGGGCGGGGCCGTCGAAATCGCCGCGCTGCTGGGCAAGGAGGAAGCCCTGCGCAGGCTGCGGCTTTCCCTTGCCGCGCTTTGACGCCCTGCCCGATTTGCGCGGCGCCTCGCCGCGCGCTCGTTTACCCAAGGTTTGGCTGGCGCTTTGATGTCTGCGATGACTGCGGCTTCATCCAAAAGCGGAACAAGCCAAGCCGCGAGCTTGAGCTGCAAACCTACCTGAACCACAACAATTCCCTCGCTGCGCCGGGTTATGCCGATTACCTGCGCGATTTCATCAAAACCGCGCTGCTGCCCTTTTTTTCGGGTGAGGGCCTGCTCGATTTTGGAAGCGGCCCTACTCCCGCGCTGCGGGAGCTTCTGCGGCGCGAGTTTGGCTTGGAAGCTGATGTTTTCGATAAGTTTTTCGCCCCGGAGCGGGTTTACGAAGGCAAGAGCTACGGCGGCATCTGCTGCGTGGAGGTCCTTGAGCACATCGAGGATCCGCTCGCCGCGTTTGCGCTCTTTCATTCGCTCCTGCGGCCCGGCGGGGTGCTGGGCCTGATGACGCTCTTGCACGGGGCGGACGATGAGCGGTTCCTGAACTGGTTCTACATGCGCGACCCCACGCATCTTTCCTTCTTCACAGAAGAAACCCTGTGCGTTTTGGCCCAAAAGAGCGGTTTTTTCTTGCTTTACAGCGATGGGCGGCGAAAGGTCGCGTTTCGCCGCCTTTAAAGGAGGATGCATGCGCGCAAATAAAGAATTCTGGCTGGTGCTCGATGAGTTGATCGTGCGAAACGAGCCGGTGATCGACAGGTCGAAGGGCGGTGCGCACCCGCGCTACCCGCAAATGGTTTACCCCCTCGACTATGGCTATTTGAGCGGCACGCGCGCGCAGGATGGCGGCGGTATCGACCTCTTTTGCGGCGGCGGGCCCAAAAGGGATTTGGTCGGCCTCCTCGTCACGGTCGATTTGTTGAAGCAAGATAGCGAAATCAAGCTGCTCCTAGGCTGCAGCCGCGAGGAAATGGCCCGGGCGCAGGCTTTTTTGAGCGATTCGGCCTACATGCAGGCGCTGCTTATCGAAAGGGATCCGGCTTAAAGCGGGGGAGGGGGATCGACATGGCCGAACTCTGGGATCTTTACGACGTTTACGGCAAAAGAACGGGCGAAGTCGTTCAGCGCGGTCTCGAAGGCACCGCCGCTTGCGAGGGCGTGCCCGAGGGGCGCTACCACTTGGTGGCCATCGTCTGGGCCCGCACGTCGGATGGCAGCCTGCTCATCACCCAGCGCGCGCCCGAAAAATCCTTCGGCCTGTCTTGGGAATGCCCCGGCGGCGCCGCATTGGCTGGCGAAAGCAGCCTGCAGGCCGCGCTGCGCGAAATGAAGGAAGAGACCGGCCTTGCGCCGGCACCCGAAAATGGCCGCCTCTTTTGCCGCTTCCGCCGCGACGGGGAGCGCACGCTCTTTGATGTTTGGCTCTTTAGGCAGGAAATCGCGCTGGAAGACGTCGTTTTGCAGGCTGGCGAAACCATCGGCGCGAAGCTTGCTTCCACGGAGGAAATTCGCGCGATGATCGAAGGCGGCGACTTCTTGCCGCCGGAGCGCGTGCCCTATTTCGAGGCGCTCGCGGCTCGTTTAAAGGCCGGCTGCCTGGCCGAAAAGTAAATCGCTACCCCGCCGCTGCGGTTGCTCACGGGTTCCCGTAGGTGACGGCGAAGCAGGGCGGCGGTCTTGCTTCGCGAGGGGCGGCCCTTTGAATTGCCGCGCCGTTTTTAAGGAGCCCGCGGCCCGTTTAAAAGGGCGCCCGCCCGGCTGAAGAGCAGATCTCGCCCAGTCCTGAGGTTTTTCGCACCGCCCCCTGGCGAGGATTCATCAACGCGGCCGAAGCGGCCAGCAGGCCTTCAGTGTTGCCAACGCGGCCCTTTTCGCCACTGCGGTTGCCGCGTCGCCTCGCTCCTCGCAATGGCGATGAAGGTCAGCGTGGGCTTTGGCGGAGTAAGGCGGCTTTTTTCGTCATTGCGAAGGGAATCGATGCGGTTCGGCACCCTTCTTTAATGCGGAGGGGCTTTTAGAGCAGGTTTTGGATCAGCAGCACAAGCACTAGGCCGGGCAGGCCTAAAAAGCCCGTAATCAGCGCCGAAAATGGATTGGCCACCGCCACGATGCCGATCTCGGAGCCCAAACTGCCCAGCAGCAGCAACGAGAGGATGCCCGCGATGGAGTTAAACAAGAACCAAAGCACGCGGCGCAGCGGCACCAGCAGCAGCCAGCCGACTCCGTACAGGATCAAGATGCCCAAGGCAAAGAAAATGACGACGTCCCACTCGATCGAAAACATGGCGTATCCCCTCCCCATTCCTACCAAAACAATACGCCGCCGAGGGGATAAAAATGCCCGCCGGTCGCCTTTTATAAAGGGCGGCGGGCGGGTATTTTTTACGCGGAAAACGAGGCCTTAGCTGAACTTTTTATCGTTGGAGTAGAAGGTGTCGAAAAAGGAGGTGTCGTCCCAGACACCGCCGAAGCCCGGCATAAGATGCTCAGCCAGCACTTCGTCGTTTAAGTCGTCAATGCCAAGGCCTGGTTTTTCGGTCGGCGTGATGAAGCCGTTTTGGATGATCGGCCCGCCAAAGCCCGTCACGATATCATCCCACCAGGGCACGTCGGGCGCGTTGAACTCGGTGGCCACGAAGCTCTCGGTCGCCACGCCCATGTGCGCCGTCGCCAGCGCCGCGATCGGCGTTTCGCACATGTGCGTGATCAGCGCAATATTGTATTTCTGCGC